>NZ_JBRUIM010000002.1:0-231298 GCF_053207365.1 Streptococcus cameli
TTAAAACTTTCATAGTTTTATATAGCGATTTTATTTACTTTTTATACTAACCCCCCCTTATAACAGGCTTCTTTCTTCTATTATATTTTAATCATAACAACGTTAGTAAAAAGACGCAGTTAAGTAAGGCGGTAAGTCAGAAATCTTTGATTTCGTAGACGCACCCCCGTCAGGAATGCTAGGATTCTTTCATTCTATAGAATGAAAAGAATTCAGCAGCCTACGACGCTAACAAGAAAAATCCCGTCATATCAATGTTTATCGTTGGTTGATGGGTCTTTTTTTGTGTTTTTGGGGGCCAAAAAGGGGCAAAATAGATGCTGGTCGACAAACACTCTTCGTTCGGATTGATTGCTTGTTTTTTGATGTCAGAGTGGTATACTATCCATTAGTGATAAATGAAATGAGGTAAACAGATGTTAGAAATTACGTATTTGGATGCTAGTAAATTGAAAAAAACAATTTCTTTTGATTCCTATGAGGAATACCAACGTTCCCAGCAGGCTTGTATGATTGGGATTGCGGATCATTACAAGGTGGTGTCCTTGGTTTATAATGGACATGATTTAGGTTACACTGGAACTTATGGTGATATTTTCTTTTATTTGATGAACAAAGATTTGAGTTCTTTGCAATAAAAAAACGCTTTAGGCGTTTTTTATTTTCTTAGTATTTGAATGAATCGACGGGTAAACATGGCAGTCATGCCCCAGATGGTTTCTTCCAATTCATAGAATGGAAGTACTCGATGAAATCCCTTAAAGCGATACTGCTTTCCATTTGGGATTTTTTCAAAAGGAAAAGATGAATTGGGTTTGAGTTCAACCTCCAATGGATAATAGGTTGGATCTTGTTTCAGAAGCACATTAAGGGGAACTGTGAAAATGCGCTCTACTTCTGTCGTATTGGGTTTTAGTTGTGTAAGATCTGTCTTCTTTAATTCGGCGACAAAACAATGAATGGTTTGCTCCCCATGGTGCAGGTAGTCAATTTCCCCCCAGATATCTAGGTGGTGTGGAGACACCCCCAGCTCTTCACAAGTTTCCCGAATCGCTGCTTCTTGATAAGATTCTCCTTCTTCAACTTGTCCACCAGGAAAAGAGACCTCACCAGGCTGTGAAATATTGTGGCTTCTTACTTGATAAAGCAGGTGCCATTCTCCTTTTATTTGAAGGAGTGGGATTAGGATGCTGTATTGTTTCTTTTCTCCAAGGGAGCGAGGACTATATTTTTGTATTCTTTTTTTTATATTCATCAGTTTTCTCCATGCTTTCCTACTATCTTACAAAAGAAGTTTCCTATCGTCAACTCGGAGATTCTTTGAAAGTCTGAAAGGATTTATTTTATGGTAAAATAAGGTGAGTACATTACAAGGAGAAGTAGCATGTCAGATACAATTCAATTTGGTTACGGCCAAACGATTGCAGAGATTCCTCTAAAACGCTTAAATCGTCATGGAATTATCGCAGGGGCAACAGGAACAGGAAAAACAGTCACTTTAAAAGTCTTAGCGGAGCAACTAAGCGATGCAGGAATTCCTGTCTTCTTATCCGATATAAAGGGAGATTTGACCAGTCTTGCCCAAGAAAATCGGGGAGAAATTTCTCAAGAACGCTTGCAAGCGACTCATTATGACCATTACCAGCCGGCAGCTTACCCAGTTGAATTGTGGGATGTTTTTGGCGAAAATGGAACACCTGTCCGAATGACAATTTCTGAGATGGGACCTGTTTTGTTAACGCGGCTTTTGGGGTTGAATGATACCCAAGAAAGCATTTTGAATATTGTGTTTAGTGTAGCCGATGAGAAAGGACTCTTGCTCCTTGATCTGATGGATTTGCGGGCGATGTTAAACTATGTCGCTGAGCATGCTGCAGAGCTAAGCAAGTATTATGGCAATATTCCAGCTAGATCAGTCGGTGCCATCCTACGTAGTCTGGTTGTTTTGGAACAACAAGGCGCGAAGATTTTCTTTGGAGAGCCTAGTCTAGAAATTGCAGACTTGATGCGGACTACTGGAGATGGTCGCGGTATGATCAATATTTTAAATGCTACTCAGCTCTTCACTCAGCCAACGCTTTATGCAACCGTTCTCTTGTCTTTATTGGCAGAATTATATGAAACATTGCCAGAGGTGGGGGATTTGGATCGACCGAAGATGGTTTTCTTTTTTGATGAAGCCCATCTATTATTTAAGGATGCACCTGCTGTTTTATTAGAAAAAATTGAACTCATTGTCCGTCTCATTCGTTCAAAAGGTGTTGGTGTCTTCTTTGTCACTCAGAATCCAACGGATATTCCTGATGCAGTAGCAGCACAATTGGGCAATCGAGTCCAGCATGGTTTGCGTGCTTTTACGCCAAAAGAATTAAAAACGGTTTCTGTTGTTGCAGATACCTTCCGCCAAGAGTCTGGACAAGATTTGGCCAAGGTTATTCAAGAATTAAAAGTCGGTGAAGCAGTTGTTTCTGTCTTAGGAGTTGACGGGACTCCAACCGTTGCAGATAGGGTCATGATTTATCCACCAAAGAGTTTACTGGGAACGGCAGACCCTAGTCTTGTATTGCAATTGGTAAACGGGTCGAGCTTGGCAGACAAGTATGCCGAGGCCATTGATCGTGAGTCAGCTCATGAAATTATTGCAGCATGGGCCGAAGAAAAAGAAGCTCAGTTACAAGAAAAAGCAGAGCAAGAAGCAGTGGAAAAAGTAGAAGCGGCTGAAAGAAAGGCTGAAAAGAAATCTCAAAGTTCCTCTAGATCACGTTCTACTAGCACTCGGAGAACTGACTCGCCAATGGACCGCTTGACTAAGAATATCATGGGAGCTGTTGGCCGTGAGGCTGGTAGAATGTTGGTACGTGGAATTACGGGTATGCTCAAAGGAAAATAAGTAAAAAAGAAAACTTGGAAGCAAGTTTTCTTTTTAAATAAAAATGTTTACATTTGTAATCAAATTTTGTATAATAGATTCAGAAATAGAGGCGAGGTGGTACTATGGAACAAGAACTATTTTTGGTGGAAGGCATGAGTTGTGCCTCTTGTGCCCGTCGAGTGGAGACAGCGGTAGCTCAATTAGATGGCGTCGAAAACGCCAATGTGAATTTGGCCAGTGAGAAATTAACCGTTCGTTTTGATCCATCAGCGGTACAAGCAACAGATATTATGGATACCGTTAAGAATACGGGGTACACGGTCAGTTTTTTTAGCCGTGAGCAAGAAGAGGTAGCCGTCCAGAAAAAAAAGGAAGCAGTAGATGAGCTATGGGTGCGCTTTAAGTGGTCTGCTTTTTTCACACTTCCGCTTCTTTACATTGCGATGGGCCCCATGTTGCCGTTTGGTGGTCTTCCTTTGCCGGTATGGCTATCACCTAGCCAGCAACCGCTCTATTATGCGTTTGGCCAGTTGCTACTGGTGCTTCCTGTTGTGGTGCTTGGAAAGAGTTTTTATGTAAAAGGATTTAGGACGTTGGTCAAGGGACACCCCAGCATGGATTCTTTGATTGCAGTTGGTACCAGCGCAGCCCTTTTACAGGGGATTTTAATGATTGCCCAACTGTTTTCTGGTAGTGCAGAAATCGTTCATCACCACCCTGAGCTTTATTTTGAATCGGCAGCAGTGATTTTGACCTTGATTACCCTTGGTAAGTACCTTGAACAAGTTTCTAAGGGGAAGACCAACGAAGCCATTCGCAGACTCTTTGATTTGCGGCCCAAAACAGCCCGCTTGCTTCGAAATGATCAAGAAGTCGAAATTCCTGTTGAAGAAATCATGGTTGGAGACAATATCTTGGTCAAACCAGGCGAGAAGATTCCAACTGATGGAGAGATTATCGAGGGTCAAACCAGTGTTGATGAATCCATGTTGACGGGTGAGAGTCTTCCTGTTTCAAAAGCAGTTGGAGATACAGTTGTTGGTGCCTCTATTAACAAACAAGGGGCTATTATCTTACGGGCTAGTCGTGTTGGAGAAGATACGACTCTGTCACAAATCATTCGTCTTGTAGAAGAAGCGCAAAGCTCCAAAGCAGCGATTGCCCGATTAGCGGATACCATTTCTGCAGTTTTTGTACCAGTTGTCATGGGATTGGCTGTTTTAGCTGGCTTGGCTTGGTATATTGTTGGAAATCAATCCGCCTATTTTTCGCTATCCATTGCCATTGCAGTTTTGGTCATTGCTTGTCCTTGTGCACTAGGACTAGCGACTCCAACCGCTATCATGGTGGGAACTGGAAAAGGAGCTGAAAAAGGAATTTTAATTAAGTCTGGTGATGCTTTGGAAGAAGCTCAATCCATTCAGACGCTGGTCTTTGATAAAACAGGTACCATCACACAAGGAAAACCACAAGTAACGGATTTGTTGCCGCTTGATGGGATGGAGTGGACAGAGTTCTTGCGTCTAGCAGCTTCTGCTGAACAAGGGAGTGAGCACCCCTTGGCGGAGGCAATTGTGGCAAGAGCAAAAGAGGAAGGGATCGGTTTGCTAAAACAAACAGGATTTCAAGCTGTTTCTGGTTTTGGACTATCCACACAAGTGGGTGAGCACACTCTTTATCTTGGAAATGCCAAATGGATGGAGAAAAATGGAGTAGATCTAGCAGACACAAACGAAACAGCACAGGCATTTGCGCAAGAAGGCAAGACTCCTATTTTTGTGGCCCGAGATACTCAGTTGTTGGGATTGCTTGCAGTAGCCGATACCCTCAAGGATAGTAGTAAAAAAGCTATTGCTTCCTTGCAAGCCATGGGGCTTAAAACGATTATGCTGACAGGAGATAATCGGTTGACGGCAGAAGCTATCGCTAAAGAAGTTGGAATAGACCAAGTGATTAGTGATGTATTGCCCGAAGAGAAAGTAGCAGTTATCAAACAATTGCAGGAAAAGGGAGAAAAAGTGGCCATGGTGGGAGATGGCATCAATGATGCACCTGCTTTAGCACAGGCCAGTGTTGGGATGGCTATTGGCAATGGAACAGATGTAGCCATCGAATCAGCAACTATTGTCTTGATGGGAAGCCAATTAACCGATGTCGTCACTGCAATTCAATTGTCTCGTGCAACCATGCGGACCATTCGGCAGAACCTTTTTTGGGCCTTTGCCTATAATGTAATTGGTATTCCAATTGCAATGGGACTCCTTTATCTCTTTGGTGGGCCGTTACTAAATCCGATGTTTGCAGCAGCAGCGATGAGTTTGAGCTCCGTTTCTGTTTTGCTAAATGCTCTTCGCTTGAAACAATTTAAGGAAGTTTAAAAGCCAATCAAATGATTGGCTTTTTTGATATAAAACGCTTACAATAAAAGAAAAAGGAAATGGAGAAAGAAGATGACCACATTTATTGGAAAAGAAGTGACCTTGGTTGGACAACGATGGCAAGTAGGAGATATGGCTCCTGATTTTACCTTGATCAATCCAGACTTAGAGAAGCAATCGCTATCTGATTTTTCAGGGAAAAAAGTCATTAGTGTCGTCCCATCGATTGATACGGGAATCTGCTCGACCCAGACGCGTCGTTTTCACCAAGAATTGACTGAAAATGAAGCTGTTACGGTTATTACAGTTTCGGTTGATTTACCATTTGCCCAAGGTCGTTTTTGCGGTGTAGAGGGGCTTGAAAAGGCTCATATCTTATCTGATTATTACGATCATTCTTTTGGGAAAGCCTATGGTTTATTGATGGAAGAATGGCATTTGCTGGCGCGTGCGGTATTGATTTTAGATGAAGACAACCGTATTTTGTATACGGAATACCTTGACAATGTCAACGAACACCCAGACTACGATGCTGTTTTGGATTTTTTAGCCAAGGCATAAAACAGATCCTCTTTTCATGATGAAAAGAGGATTTTTTCTTTTAGATAGTTGGTAGTTCAGTAGCTTCATCGTGGAGACTTGCATACAGAACGGCTTTAATTGTATGCAGGCGGTTTTCAGCTTCTTGGAAAATAAGAGAAGACTGTTGTTGAAAGACCTCATCTGTGATTTCCAGAGCGGGTAAACCAAATTTCTCATAAATTTCTTGGCCGATTTTAGTTTTTGTATCATGAAAAGCTGGTAGACAATGCAAGACAATGATGTCGGGATTTTCAGTTTTTTGCAAGAGATCCTGATTGACTTGGTAGGGTAAGAGCAACTCAATCCGTTGCTGAAAATCAATATTTTCTCCCATGGAAACCCAAACATCTGTATAAAGAGCATCTGCTCCTTTTACTGCAACCGGATCAGATGTGATGGTAATAGTTGCTCCGCTGTTGTGGGCATGGGCGAGCTTTATCACTTCTTTGCTTGGCTGAAGAGAAGCTGGTGCAATGATGGTGATATGGACACCCAAAATAGCAGCCGTGACCAAGAGCGAATTGGCAACGTTATTGCGGCCATCACCGACATAGGCGAGATGCAATCCCTCCAGAGTTCCAAAGTGTTCTTTTAGTGTCATAAAGTCAGCCAGCATCTGGGTAGGGTGCCATTGGTCTGTTAAGCCATTCCAGACTGGGACACCGGCATCTTGTGCGAGTTCTTCTAAGGCATCTTGTGAAAATCCCCGGTATTCAATTCCATCAAACATACTGCCAAGGACCTTGGCAGTATCTGAAACAGATTCTTTCAGTCCTAATTGCATTTCGGAAGCCCCCAGATAGGTTGCCTTTATGCCTAAATCTTGAGCAGCAACTGTGAAGGCAGCTCTGGTTCTTGTAGAAGCTTTTTCAAATAGCAAAGCAATGTTGTATCCATTTAAAACATCGTGTGGTATGCGGTTTTGTTTTAGCTGTTTAAAGTGCAGCGCTAGGTCAATAAGAGCCGTTAATTCTGCTTTTGAAAAATCAATTTCTTTTAAAAATGAGTTAATTTTCATCTATTTCTCCTATTCTTGAATAGATAATTCATAGGCTTCTTGGATCATTTTTTCGATTTCACCTGTATCAAGTAGTTCTTGTAAAATAGTATCAATTTCTTTTTTTAGGGCGGTACTGCCTTTTGGAAGAGCGATGGCATAAGCATCACTACCGCTAGAATCTAGTTCAATCTCCGCAATTGCTAAGTCTGTATTTTTGGCAATATAGCCCTTTGCAATCGGCTCTTCTAGGATAATTGCAGCCAATTTTCCAGATTTGAGCTGGTTGATCATTTCACCTGTTTGGGCAAGAGAAACCAGGTTGGCATCAGGCAACTGATCCTTCACAATACCTTCTTGAATGGAACCTTTTTGAGCACCAACAGAAAGGGAATTAAAGTTCTCTAAACCAGTATAAGAAGAAGTGTCTGATTTTTGAATCACAATGGTATTTTTAGCAGTGTAGTAGGGAATAGAGAAGTCAAACACTTTTTCTCTCTCTTTGGTTACCGAGATACCGGAAATGCCCATTTGGGCTTTGCCAGATTGAACAGTGGTTAGAACGTTGTCAAAGCTCATTTCCGAAAATGTTGCTTCTACACCAAGCTTATCAGCGATGGTCTTGGCCATTTCAACGTCTGAACCCACGATAGTATCTTTTCCATTGACCAGTGTCTTAAAGACAAAGGGGGGAAAGCCGGTTTCAGTGGCAATAACTAATTTCCCAGATTCCTTGACTTGAGCGAGACTCTGGTCTTGGTCTTTGGTTTGTGGTTGACAAGCAGTGAGAAGAAAGAGAACGCAAGCAATGAGAATAGCTGGTATCCATTTTTTTGTATTCATAAGCACCTCCAAAGTGTATAAAAATGATTTAAAATGAATTATAGTGTATAAATATACAATCTGTCAAGAGTTTTTTGCATATTTAATTAAAAAGTTCGTTTTTTAATAAAAAAGGAACAGAAGCAGAATTCAGTCTGTATTTTGTTACAACACTCTGAAAGAATGGTTCGAATACGGTGCTTTCTTTGAATTTATGGCGAAATTTCGTTACAATAGTGATAAGATATTTTTATTCGTGTCATGAGATCAAGTGAGAGTTTGTTAGTAGAAAGCGAGAAAAAATGGCATATATTGAAGTGAAGCAGTCATCAAAGTTTTATGGGACAGGCAGCAATCGAATCGTTGCCAACCAAGATGTGACATTTGAGATTGAAAAAGGAGAGTTGGTGATTATTCTTGGCTCTTCAGGAGCTGGAAAGTCAACGCTCTTAAATATTTTAGGAGGAATGGATACCAATGACGAGGGGCAGGTTGTGATTGATGGAGTGGATATTGCCCAATTCAATTCTCATCAACGAACCAATTACCGCCGAGAGGATGTTGGTTTTGTGTTCCAATTTTATAACTTGGTAGCCAATTTAACGGCTAAGGAAAATGTTGAATTAGCTTCTGAAATCGTAAAAGATGCGCTGGATCCGGTTGAAGTATTAAAAGAAGTTGGCTTAGAAGACAGATTAAATAATTTTCCAGCTCAGCTATCTGGTGGCGAACAACAGCGGGTAGCCATTGCGCGTGCTGTTGCCAAAAATCCCAAAATTTTATTGTGTGATGAACCAACGGGGGCCCTAGATTACCAGACTGGGAAGCAGGTGCTTCAGATTTTACAAAATCGGACACGAGAAAAAGGGACAACCGTTATTATTGTGACCCATAATACTGCCTTGGCGCCGATTGCAGATCGAGTGATCCGAATGAGGGACGCCAAAGTTCAATCGGTTGATCTAAATCCTCAGCCACAAGAGATTGCGACCTTAGAATACTAGAGGTGGTGTATGAAAAAGAAAATCTATTGGAAAGACATACTGAATTCCTTTCAAACATCAAAGGGCCGCTTTTTCTCTATTTTTAGTTTGATGATGATTGGGGCGATAGCCTTAGTTGGTTTAAAAGTGACCACTCCTAATATGGAAAGAACTGCCCAATCCTTTATTGAAAAGCAGCGCCTGTTTGACTTAGCTGTAATGGGCAATTATGGAATTGATCAAGACGATGTCGCTGAGTTGGATGGAATTAACGGTGCCCAGGTAGAATATGGGTACTTGGCAGACCGGACGTTAGTAGATTCTAAAAAAGCGATTCGAATCTTTTCAAATACAAATCGGATTTCGAAATTTCAATTGTTAAAAGGAGCCTATCCTCAGGCGGCAAATGAAATTGCCTTGGACCAAGAGTTGCAGCAATCTTATCAAATTGGCGATAAGATTTCCTTCACAAAAGATGCAGATAGCCCATTGACAGGAGATACTTTTACAATTACTGGATTTGTCTCTTCATCTGAAATTTGGAACACAGGAACGATGGGCCTATCAACAGCTGGCAGTGGGGAATTAACAGCCTATGCGATTACTTCTGAAAAGGCATTTGATTCAGATGTCTATATGATTGCCCGAATTCTGTATCAAGATTTGGCGGCCTTTAGCTACCAAGATAAGACTTATCAGAAAAAGATTGAACAGTATCAGAAGGAATTAGAAGCCCTTGTTGCAGACAATGACGAAAATCGATTTTCACATCTCAAACAAACTGCACAAGCTGAAATTGATAAAGGTCAGTTGAAAATAGCTCAGGCAGAAAGTGAGCTAAAAGATGCCAAACAAAGATTAGCGGATGCTGAAACGGAAGTTGAAGCAGGTAGAACCGCGTTGGCAAACGCTAAAAATAAGGTAACAAGTGGTGAAGATTCATTAGCAAATACCTTGGAAAGCTTAAAGCAGGCCAAAAAAGGCTTGGATGAAACAGCCAGTCGATTAGAAGGAACGCGTCAACAGTTAAAAAATAGTCAGGCTGTTTTAAATCAACAAAAATCTGAATTAAGTGCTTTAAAAAACCAGTTAATCAGTACAAAGACTGCTTTAGATGCTAAAAAGAGAGAATTAGCAGAAAGTGAGCAACGTATTGCAACTAGTCGTTCACAGCTACAATTTGACCAAGCAAATTTACAGGCTAAAATTGATGAGGCAGTGGCAGCAGGCAAGGATCCAGACACCATTGATGAAATCATTGAGCTGAAAGCTGTTATTCAAGATAAGGAAGCTCAATTATATTTAGCTGAACAAGCCTTAGAAGTGAGTCGAGTCCAGTATCAAGACTCTCTTGCTCAATATGAAGCCTCATCAGCCCAGTACCAGCAAGGAGAAAGTCAATACCAGGCTGGTTTGAGTCAATTTAAAACTGCCAAAACTCAATACGATAATGGGTTAGAACAGTATCAAGCAGGTCTTGCTAGTTATGAGGAGGGGATGACTCAATACAAAAAAGGCCGTCACCATCTCAAATCATCGAAAAAAGAAATCAGATCAAAGGAAGCGTCCTTAGCATCAGCAGATTCTGAACTAGGCTCTTCTAAAAAACGGTATAACAAAGAGGCAGAAGCAGCTCAAAAGGATATTGCAGCAGCTCAAAAAAAACTCATAGAAGCCCAAGATGAGTTAAATCGCCTAGCTAAGCCTTCTTATAGAGTTTATACTAGGTCGACCTTACCTGGGGGTGGTGGCTATGATACCTATGTAAATGCGACAAAGAGTATTTCGTCGGTTGGTGATATTTTCCCAGTAGTCTTGTACCTAGTAGCGGCGCTAGTCACCTTTACAACCATGACCCGCTTTGTCGATGAGGAACGTAATAATGCGGGAATTTTAAAGGCTTTAGGCTATGAGAACAAGGCGATTATCCAAAAATTTGTTTTGTATGGCTTGGTAGCAAGTTTCCTTGGAACACTTGTTGGGATTTTAGCTGGGAATTTTATCTTGTCACCAGTTATCAGTGACATTATTACAAGCAATACTGTTATTGGAGATGCCAGACGCTACTTTTATCCTTCATGGACTGCTTTAGCATTTGTCCTAGCCTTTTTATCAGCTGTCTTACCAGCTTATCTTGTAGCTAGAAAAGAGTTAACAGAAGAAGCTGCCTATCTCTTACAGGCAAAACCGCCAGTTTCTGGATCGTCCATTCTTTTGGAAAAAATATCTTTTTTATGGAACCGCATGAGTTTTACCCACAAGGTAACTGCCCGCAACATTTTCCGCTACAAACAGCGGATGTTGATGACTATTTTCGGTGTCGCTGGTTCTGTGGCTCTTCTCTTTGCAGGTTTGGGTATTCAATCATCAATCTCTGGAATTGTGGATCGTCAATTTGGGGACATCACTCGCTATGATATGATGGTTCTTGAGGATACGGCAGCTAAGAAAGAGGATCGGACAGCTTTGATGGTCTCTTTAAAAAATCCAAAGATCCAGTCGAGCAAGACCATCGAATGGGTCAATGTGACGGAGAGGATTAAGGGAGTACCTGATAAGCAGGATATCAGTCTTCTTGTTTTGGAAGATGCAGATATCAGAGAATTTATTCAGTTGCAAACCCGAAAAGGAGAGTCCTTGTCCTTAACAGATAAAGGAGTGATTCTTTCGGAAAAACTAGCCTCCCTTTATGGTGTAGCTGTTGGTGATAAGCTGGAGATGACTATCCATGAGAAAACTGTGTCACTGACTGTCTCAGGAGTTAGTGAGATGTATGCAGGACATTTTGTCTACATGACTGCTGCTTATTACAAAAAAGTGATGGGGGAAGGGGCAGAAAACAATGCCCATTTGTTGGTGTTGAAGAAATCCACCGATGACTCTATACGCTCTGTGGCAGCAGACTTTTTGAAAATGAAGGGTGTTGCCAATGTAGTTCAGAACACGGCCAACAAAGCAGCGATTACGACGATAGCAGATTCACTCCAGTCGGTCATGATCATTCTAATTGTGCTCTCGGTACTCTTAGGCGTAGTCATTCTCTACAATTTAACCAATATCAATGTAGCAGAGCGAATTCGGGAATTGTCCACAATTAAGGTTCTAGGCTTCCACAACAAGGAAGTGACCCTCTATATTTACCGTGAAACCATTGTCCTATCCTTGGTTGGTATTCTAACCGGCTTGATTGGGGGGCTCTACTTGCACCGTTTGATTTTGACCATGATTGGAACGGATTCTCTGCAATTTGACCCAGTTGTACCACTTTACGTTTACTTGATTCCGATTTTGGCCATAACAGGTATCTTGGCGGTATTGGGTTGGTTAGTCAATCACCGTTTGCGGCATGTAGATATGTTAGAAGCCTTAAAATCAGTTGAATAAGAAAAAGTTAGTCAGAAAGCCTGGCTAACTTTTTTTGTCTCTTTTTAAAAAAATTAAACAAATATTTAACAAACATAAAACAAACAGTTGACAAAACAAAAATATTTGATAAAATAATATTAAACAAATATTTAATTTAAATAAAATAGGAGATGAAATATGAAACGCATACTTGGAAATAAATTGTTTATGGCGAGCTTTGTCTCAGATATGTTGTCAAATTTTGGAGATGTCTTGTATTACTTTGCATTGATGAATTACGTCTTGCTCTTACCGGATGCCAAACTGGCTATTTCTTTGGTGATCTTATCCGAAACCTTGCCATATTTGACCATGATTTTCATGGGCATGTGGGGGGATAAAACCAAGAACAAGGTGGATACCATCTTGGCCACCCAATTCTTTCGTGTCGGTCTGTATGTTCTGGTTGGTTTGGCCATGGGCTTTCCGCCAGCCCTTTGGATTGTGGTTGTTGCTGTCATTGCAAATCTACTTTCTGACTTGGCGGGTCAGTACGAAAATGCACTTTATACACCCCTTAGCTTGCGGGTTGTGCCAGATGAAGATAGGGAGACCATGTACGCCTTTCGTCAGGCAACCCGGTCCGTACTGCAAATTATCTTTCAATCCAGCGGCGCCCTTTTGATCACAATCATGACTTACCAGCAGTTAGCGTTTGTGAATGCGGGAACCTTCTTAGGAGCAGGTTTGATCATGTTGGTACTGCGTCCAGCCTTTCAAAAGCTCTTGAAGGAAAGGCCAATTGAAGTGACTCAACACTCAGAGAGTCAAGAAGCAGCCCGCCATTTCTTTGCCAATTCTTGGCAATCGCTGAAAGAGTCTTATCAGGTGATGAAAAACTTGCACTTGTTGCAAACATCTATTGTGACCATTGCTTGTCTGAATGCGGTCTTTGTGGCTGTAGGAAGTCTCTTGGTCTTAACGATGAAGGACCATCCGTCTTTTGTCCTTGTCAATCCAGCCACCACCTTGGCTACCTTTAGTATCATGCAGTTGTTGGGAAATGTAGTTGGAAGTGTTCTAGGGACCACCCTCTTTAAGACCGTAAGCTTTGAGACACTTTTGAAATGGTCGACACTGATGCCTGTCTTGATGTTTACAGGATTCTTCTTACACAATACCTATATAGTTTTTCTGGTCATTTTTGCAACAACCGTAACCGTTGGAATCTTTAATCCAAAATTGCAAGCCTACGTTGTTCGCTCTATTCCTGAGGAGCGCTTAGCAACGGTAGGAGCAGGCATTGATACCTTCTGTACATTTGGAATGGTCGGAGCTCAGTTTATCTTGTCCGGCTTGGTGTTAGTCCTTTCTTCTAATATGATTTCGCTTCTTTTCTTGGCCCTGTCCCTGCTTCTTTTTGGGGTTACCATTAAAAATAGCCTGAAAAAAGCAGAGCCCGTTCAAGTTGCTGAGATCCCTTTGGATCAGGTTTAATCTGTCAATGGTTTACAGACGGCAGGCATTTTGATAAGATGGGAATAAGAATGTCTAGAAAAGGAGTAGCAGATGGCGGTACACTATTCAGCTGTTGCCAGCGAAATCATGGAGCAGTGTTTCATCCCGAGTTTCCTTGCCTCTAAAGCAGAAGGAGAGTGGGATTTTTCCAATAAGGAACGGGAAATCCTAGGGGATGTTCTACCGATTATGGAAGAGTTGCGGGACTTGTTCATGCCCTATGAAGAAAAAATCAAGTCCTATCATTTGATGGGGTACGGCTTGACCCTTTTGCAGTGTGCCTATTTGACTCTTATGGACGAGGGGAAAGCTCCTCAAACGATGGAGGAAGTTCATGAGGGATGCTTAAGGTTTTCTGCGGAAACCATCCAGGAATTGTTACGGGATTTGGTCAATACTGAAATTGAACACATGAGTAAGGATGCCGACTTTTGGGAACGATTAGATCAATCCTCTATGAAAGCTGAAACCAAGTGGTACATGAGCCAGTTCTATCGCAACCCTCTGGCTTCCATGAAAGAACTAGTAGACTTATCTCGCGAGTTAGTAGAGCTATATCAACCCTATTTAGAAAAAGGACGGGCAGAACGCCAAGCCTATGCAGAGCATTTTTCATTAGAAGAATTTTTGACGACTTCCAACTATTTTTCACAATATAGTACAGGTGTTTTTCCAGAAAATGATTACCATCTCTACTTGGTCAGTCCCTGGTTAATCCGCTTTGCGTCTTACAACAATACTGATGGGACCGGTTACTTCATCGTTTCCTGTCGCGTAGACCTGCTTTTAGAATCTCATCAAGAATTAGATGTGGACACCTTTACCACGACCATCAAGGTCATGAGTGATGCGACCCGTTACAATGTCTTGGTGGAATTGACTAAACCCCATGCAAAGAGCAAGGATATTGCAGAGGCTTTGAATATTACAGGAGCGGCTGTGTCTTTTCATACCCAAAAATTGATCAATGCCCAGCTTTTGGTCATTAACCGCAAGGACAAGGACATCAAGTACAATGTCAACAAGGCATTACTGAGGGAGGTCATTGCCAAATTGCAGAGTGATTTCGCCTTAGAGGAGAAGGAATGAAAACCATCAACGCCTTCCAATTAAAATGCATTGCCATTGTAGCTATGCTGATCAACCATATCGGCCATGCCTTTGAGCACCAATACCTGCATCCTCTTTGGCAGTTTTTCTATCTTTTTATTGGGCTCTTAACGTTTCCGATCATGGCTTACTTACTGGTGGAGGGTTTTTATTACACCAAAAACCGTCTCCATTATCTTGGGAGACTGGCCTTGTTTTGGGTGGTATCCATTTTGCCCTTTCATTATGCTTTAAATAGTGAAAAGGTGGCTATCAATCCCGTCAACAATATCTTTTTTACCTTGATGATGGGCTTACTGCTACTGATGCTGTGTGAAAAGTTACCAGACCCAACGGGGCACATTTTACTTTGTTTGCTTTTTATCCTCTTGACCCTTGTCTCAGATTGGAATGTTTTTGGCATCCCTCTAATTTTCTCCTTTTATAAAAATAGGGGCTATTCAAAGGGGATCAACCGCACCATTTTTCTGCTCATGCTCTTTATGATGTTGCTTTCCTACCCCAGTCAATTTGTTCTAACATCACCAGATACCATTCGGTTTTTTAGTCGCTTGGGCCTGCTTTTGCTTATTCCTTTATTTTCCCACTACAAGGGGGAGAGAGGCTATTCGCCAAGCTGGGTCAAATGGGGTTTTTACCTCTTTTATCCCTTGCACCTTCTGGTTTTGTTTGCAATCCGCTATTACATTTTTGGCTACTAAGAGTAGCCTTTTTTTGTGGTATAATGAAAAGAAAAAGAAAGAAGAAGAGGGAGAGGAATGAAGGATTACAAGCTGGTATTTGATGGTCGTAGAAAACAGTTGACCAAAAAAGGGGAGAAAGCTGTGCAACTAGCCAACTCCTTGATTACAAAAGCCATGTATGCTCTCTATCCTGCCTTATTGGTATACCTAGCTTGGAGTCAATCAGGAATACTGTGGAAATACATGGTGATACCAGCTCTCTTTTTTGGACTGGTAACCGCCATGCGAAAAATTCGAAACAAGCCCCGTCCTTATGAAACTTGGCAGATTGAGCCTTTTTTGAAAAAAGAAAAAAAAGGCCAATCGATGCCTAGTCGTCATGTCTTTTCTGCAACCATGATTGCCATGTGCTTTCTCAGCCTCCATACATCAGTTGGCCTTTTCTTTCTCGCCCTATCCGCTCTCCTGGCCGTTTGTCGTGTCTTAGGTGGTGTCCATTATCCCAGCGATGTGGCAGCTGGTTTTTCCATTGCGGTGGTTGCGGGCCTGCTCTTTTTTTTGTAACCTCTTACGGTCAGCTCCTAGAAAGGGATGTGCTATAATAGAACTATGAAAAACAAATTATTACTGATTGACGGGTCTTCCGTTGCCTTTCGTGCTTTCTTTGCACTTTATAACCAGATTGATCGTTTCAAGAGCCCGAGTGGTCTACATACCAATGCCATTTATGGTTTTCAGCTCATGCTGAGCCACTTGTTGGAACGGGTACAACCGACTCATGTGTTAATTGCCTTTGATGCAGGGAAAACAACCTTTCGGACAGACTTGTTTGCGGATTACAAGGCCGGTCGTGCCAAAACACCCGATGAATTTCGGGAGCAATTGCCCTTTATTCGGGAAATGTTGGATGCCATGGGGATTAAGCACTACCAGTTGGCCCAGTATGAGGCGGATGATATTATCGGTACCTTAGACAAGATGGCCGAAACAACGGAAGTGCCCTATGATGTTGTGATTGTCAGCGGTGACAAGGATTTGATTCAGTTGACCGATGAAAATACGGTTGTTGAAATCTCCAAAAAAGGTGTGGCTGAATTCGAAGCCTTCACCCCAGATTATTTGATGGAAAAAATGGGCATCACCCCAACCCAATTTATTGACCTCAAAGCCCTTATGGGAGACAAGTCAGACAATATTCCAGGAGTGACCAAAATTGGGGAAAAAACAGGTCTCAAATTGCTGGCAGAATACGGCAGTTTAGAAGGGATTTATGACAACTTGGATAATATGAAGGCTTCCAAGATGAAGGAAAATCTGATCAATGACCAGGAACAAGCCTTCTTATCCCGTACACTAGCAACCATCAATACCAATTCTCCCATCGAAATTGGCTTAGACGATGTAACATATGCTGGACCTGATGTAGTCAAGCTGGGTCAATTTTATGATGAAATGGGCTTCAAGCAGTTGCGGGCCCAATTGGGACAGGTGGCAGAAGAAGCCCCATCAAACATTGAATTTCAAGTGGTGACCCAGATTAGTGATAACATGCTTCAAGCAGATGATTTCTTTTATTTTGAAATTCTGGGAGACAATTACCATAAGGAAGAGATGGTTGGTTTTGCTTGGGGCCGTCCAGGAACCATCTATGTTGCGAACCCAAGACTATTGGAAGATCCACTTTTGAAAGATTTTCTAGAGAACAACCCGATTCAGACTTATGACATCAAACGCAGCAAAGTGCTCCTTTCTCGCTTAGGGATTGACTTGTTACCAGCCAGCTTTGATGCCCGTTTGGCTAAGTACCTCCTATCGACCGTTGAAGACAATGAATTGGCTACCATTGCCCACCTCTTTGGGAAAACCAATTTGCCGGCCGATGAATTGGTATACGGTAAGGGCGCAAAATTAGCTCTGCCTGAAGAAAAGATTTTGTTTGAGCATTTGGCACGGAAGATTCAAGTCCTACTGGAGACCAAGTCTCCTATGTTGGAACAATTAGCTGAGCACCAGCAACTGGATCTCTTGTTTGAGATGGAATTGCCGCTGGCTCATGTGTTGGCCAAGATGGAAATTGCAGGAATCCAAGTAGAAGCCAGCACCCTTAAGGAAATGGAAGTTGAAAACGAAGCCTTATTGGCAGATTTGACGAAGGAAATCTATGCCTTGGCCGGTCAGGAATTCAATATCAATTCTCCCAAACAATTAGGAACCATTCTCTTTGAAGACATGGGCTTGCCACTGGAATACACGAAAAAAACCAAGACGGGGTATTCAACGGCAGTTGACGTCTTGGAACGGTTGGCTCCGATTGCCCCGATTGTGTCAAAAATTTTGGAATACCGCCAAATCAGTAAACTGCAGTCAACCTATGTCATCGGTCTACAGGATGCGATTATGGCAGATGGAAAAATCCATACCCGCTATGTGCAAGACTTGACACAAACTGGCCGCCTCTCCAGTACGGATCCCAACCTGCAAAATATTCCAGTACGTTTGGAGCAGGGACGCCTGATTCGCAAGGCTTTTGTTCCGTCTTTGGGAAATGCCTCCTTTGTGGCATCGGATTACTCCCAAATCGAGCTCCGGGTGTTGGCCCATATTTCACAGGATGAGCATTTGATTGCGGCCTTTGAAAAAGGGGAAGACATTCACACGGCAACAGCCATGCGGGTCTTTGGGATTGAAAAGGCAGAGGATGTGACCCCGAATGATCGCCGCAATGCCAAGGCCGTGAACTTTGGAGTTGTTTATGGGATTTCGGATTTTGGCCTGTCTAATAATTTGGGCATTACCCGAAAGGCAGCCAAACAGTATATCGATACCTATTTTGAACGCTTTCCTGGTATCAAGAACTATATGGAAGAAGTGGTGCGTGAAGCCAAGGACAAGGGGTATGTGGAGACTATTTACCGCCGCCGCAGAGAGTTGCCAGATATCAATTCTCGCAATTTCAATGTTCGGAACTTTGCCGAGCGAACAGCCATTAACTCACCGATCCAGGGTTCTGCTGCTGATATTCTAAAAGTCGCGATGATCAATCTGGACCGTGCCTTAACAGAAAAGAATTTGCAAGCGCGCATGTTGTTGCAAGTGCACGATGAGATTGTCTTGGAAGTGCCAAATGAAGAATTGGAAACTGTCCAAGTCTTGGTCAAGGACATTATGGAAGCTGCCATAGACTTATCAGTCCCTCTTCTGGCTGAAGAAAGCAGTGGCCAAACCTGGTATGAAGCCAAATAAATTTGTTGTGAAAGAGTTTAGGATTTTTTAAGGTAAGGCCTGTATACTAATCTTATTCTTTTTCATAACCTCCTTGAAAACACCGATTCGTTTGAGTCGGTGTTTTCTATTGGACAAGAAAACAGCTGGACAAGGTCCAGCTGTTTTTGAAAAGGAAGAAGTTAGTTGGAATAAGCAATCTCAGGGGTAGGCAGCGAAAAAGCCTTCCAGATCTGCTTGGTCTACCATGCCGACATTTGGAATGTGTTGGACTTGCCTTCTATTTTTGAAGTGCCCGAGATAGGCAGCCGTTCTGATGTTGTACTTGCGGGCAAACTTTTTGTAGGCGACTGCATCAATTCCCTTAGTATTTAGATAGTAAACCGGTTTTGGAGCGTCAGCTAATCTTTCGATTCCAAGCTGTGTGTGAACATGTTCGGGGCGACCAATGAAGAGATAGAGTTCTTCTTTGGCCTTAATTTTAGCTTTGACCTCCTCTAGTGTGATGTCTTCTAAGCTCCAGCTGCTATCAGCCTGTATGAAAGAAAGTGGTGCAACAAGAGCCAGACAAAGTGTCAACAACAAGATGATACGTTTCATAATAACCTCCTACTCTGTTATTCGGAAAAAGGATTGGAAAAGAAAGGGAAATATGGTATAGTAAAGAAAAAGAGGAGGAATTCCATGACCTATTCATTTCAAAATCCAAGTCAAGAGCGCATTTATGAAATGTTGCAGACGGCAAAAACCATTGCGGTAGTCGGTTTGTCCAATCGAGAAGAAACAGCTGCCTTTCGTGTATCTCGCTACATGCAGGAGGCTGGATATGCCATTATTCCAGTCAATCCAAAATTAGCTGGGCAGAAGATTTTAGGGGAGAAGGTATATGCCTCTCTGCAAGAAGTACCTGTTCATGTAGACATTGTGGATGTCTTCAGACGCAGTGAATTTCTAGCAGATGTAGCGCGCGACATGATTGAAACCGATGCCGGTATTTTTTGGGCCCAACTAGGTCTGGAAAGTCAAGAAGCAGAAGAGATTTTACGTGCAGCAGGTCGCAATGACATTGTCATGAACAAATGCATCAAGATTGAACACGCAGAAATGATTGAAAAAAACTAGTTGAGATTCTCAACTAGTTTTTCTTATGTTTGTGGGGGATCTTGGTTTTTCAAAAATTGCAAGTAAGCTTCCTTTTCAGCTTCTACAAAGACCTTTATATCTTTATAGAAATGGATTTGGGCTGCGGTGTAATAAGGAATGACATAAATCCCTGCCATACCAAAGGTGAAATTAGAGAGGAGAAACCAACCGAGGAAGGTTAAATCAAGCGCAAATCGTTGTCCCTTATAGCCTCTCATCATATAACGGCTTTCTTTGATGATGGCATTGGCGCCAGCGTACTGTCCATTTTCTAACTGATCAAACAATAACAATTCAACTTGTGAATAGGCATAATAATTTGGGAAATAGAGAGCTAGACCACCAATGATAAGAATCAGACCGAAAAAGAAAAGCAGGACAATAGTGAGCGCGATATCCTCAGGTATTGTTGCCGCTACGCCTCCCGTCTCAGAGACAAAAGCGATAGCCATAAACAATCCGCTGTAAAATAATACCAAACCAAAAATCATCAGACTTGCCCAAAGCAGAAGATAAACTTGTTTCAGTAAAACTGTCCGAAAGATTTTTCCAAAATGCTGTGAGGAGAAGAGTTCTAAACTACTTTTAGCGCCAACTCTGTCTTGTTTTCCTTGGATAAATTGAAAGAGACTCATCAAGAGAGACAGGGACATAAAGCCAATCAGCACCTGGAAAAAGAATTGAAAACTAAGATAAGATCCCCCGTAGCGAAGCAAGGCTTCCTCATCGTTCAACATGGCCGTGATAGCTGTTGGATTTTGCATAGCAGATTGAAAGAGCGTTACAAAAATAGTTAAGGCAACTGGAATAATGGCTACAAAAAGCATGCCAGGATTGGTAAGAATGGTTTGACGTGCCTTGGCACGAATCTGACTAAGTGAAAACATAGAATCCTCCTTCAGATAGTGTAGCACAAAATATCTCTTTTGAAAAATGCGGAGCAGTCTAAGAAAGACCATCAGATGACAAATTCCCCTTTTTTTGGTAAAATAGTAAGGTTGAAAAACGCCCAAGACTGTACTCTTGAAAGCGAGGAAAAAATGATGACATCACCGATTCAATATCGTTTGATCAAAAAAGAAAAACACACTGGAGCCCGTTTGGGAGAAATTATCACCCCACACGGGACCTTTCCAACTCCAATGTTTATGCCAGTTGGTACACAAGCAACCGTCAAAACCCAGTCCCCAGAAGAACTCAAGCAAATGGGGTCAGGGATTATCCTATCCAATACCTACCATCTGTGGTTGCGACCTGGAGATGAGCTGATTGCACGCGCAGGCGGCTTACACAAGTTTATGAACTGGGACCAACCCATCTTAACAGATAGCGGTGGTTTTCAAGTCTATTCCTTAGCAGATAGCCGCAACATTACAGAAGAAGGGGTAACCTTTAAAAACCACCTCAATGGTTCAAAAATGTTCCTCTCGCCTGAAAAAGCCATCTCTATCCAGAACAATTTGGGTTCAGACATCATGATGAGTTTTGATGAATGTCCCCAGTTTTACCAGCCCTACGACTATGTAAAAAAATCAATTGAGCGGACTAGTCGCTGGGCAGAGCGAGGGCTCAAAGCTCACCGTCGCCCACATGACCAAGGACTCTTTGGAATTGTCCAAGGGGCTGGTTTTGAAGACTTGCGCCGACAATCTGCCCAAGATTTGGTTAGTATGGATTTTCCTGGTTACTCCATCGGAGGTTTAGCCGTTGGGGAAACCCACGAAGAGATGAATGCGGTGCTGGATTTTACGACCCAGCTGTTGCCTGAAAACAAGCCCCGTTACCTGATGGGGGTAGGAGCACCAGATAGCTTGATTGATGGGGTCATTCGTGGGGTGGACATGTTTGACTGTGTCCTTCCAACCCGTATCGCACGAAACGGAACCTGTATGACTTCAGAAGGACGTTTGGTGGTCAAAAACGCCAAGTACGAAGAAGACTTTACGCCACTAGACCACAACTGTGATTGCTATACGTGTACCAATTACACCAGAGCCTACATCCGTCATTTGCTCAAGGCCGATGAAACCTTTGGTATCCGTTTGACAAGTTACCACAATCTTTATTTCCTCATCAATTTGATGAAACAGGTTCGTCAAGCAATCATGGACGACAACCTCTTGGAATTTAGAGAAGATTTTGTAGAGCGTTACGGCTACAATTCTTCTAACCGTAATTTCTAAAATGATGAGAAAATCGTTGTGAGGGAAGTTATTTGCCATTAATAGAATAAGGAGAAAAATATGATTTGGTCAGCAATAGTTGGCTCCTTTATCGGTTTGATAGCAGGAAGCCTTACCAAAAAGAGCGATAAAATGGGGTGTTTTACCCGTATGTTTGCGGGATTGATTGGCTCGTCTGTGGGACATGCCCTCTTTGGAGAACGGGGACCTCGTCTGGCAGATATGGCCCTTGTACCGTCTATCTTAGGAGCGGTTATTGTTATTGCAGTCGTTTCTTATTTCTTTGAAAAACATTAAAAAGCTGGTGTAACCAGCTTTTTCTTATCCTTCGAAATAGAGCAATTCTTTTGGCGTTTTGGTGAAAATTTCAAAACCATCTTTGGTGACATGGCCACAGTCTTCAATGCGGACACCGACTTTGCCAGGAATGTAAATGCCTGGTTCAACCGAGAAGCACATTCCTTCTTCAATGACCAAATCATTTCCTGCCATGATAGATGGGAATTCATGCACGCTCATTCCTAGACCGTGGCCTAAGCGGTGATTGAAGTATTCACCGTATCCTGCTTTTTCAATGACATTGCGAGCTGCAGCATCGACTTCGCTAGCTGTCACACCTGGCTTAATAAAATCCAGTGCTGTGAGCTGGGCTTCCAAACAGAGGTGGTAAATATCTTGTTTAAATTGGTCAGGTTGCCCAACAGCTACCGTCCGTGTCATATCGGAGGTATAGCCCAAGGTTTCAACACCTAAGTCAAAGAGAAGGAGGGCATTATTTTCGATTTGATTGGTAGACGGAATGCCGTGTGGATTGGCGGCATTGTTTCCTGTTAGGACCATGGTATCAAAACTCATTTTTGAGATTCCCTGTTGCTTCATACCAAATTCAATTTGGGCGATGATGTCGGTCTCTGTGGTTTTTAGAGAAATATGGTCAAAACCAATTTTCATGGCCCTGTCTGCAAATTCTCCAGCAATCATCATCTTGTCGATTTCATCGCGGGACTTAATCAATTTCATGCGATTGATTAGAGGGGTCAAATCGTCAAAGGACTGGGTGAAAATGGATTGCAAACCGTGGTAACGTGTCAGATTGAGATTGTCAAATTCCGCCCCAATTTTGCGGTAGGTTTTCTGAGGCAGGTGATCCTGAATCAATTTCCATGGATTTTCTGAATCCATGTAGCCAACAACAGGGAAATCAACAGCTAGTCGAGCTCGCTCTACATCCAGTCCTGGCAAAAAGAGAAGAGGCTCATTGTCTGCTAAGACAAACAAAAACATGTGGCGCTCATGGGGATCGCTGTTAAATCCTGTTAAATAAGCAATGGTCATTGGATCTGAAAAAATAGCAAGATCTATCTTCTCGTCTTGTAAATAGTGTTGGATATGTGAAATTTTGGTCATTTGTTTTCCTCCGAATACGTTTAATTCTATTCTATGCGAAAATAGAGAAATTGCAAGTGGGAAATAATAATCGTTCAAATTTTGTCAAAAAAATGAACTATATCAATATATTTAATAAGATTTTCATTTTTTATCCAAAAAAATATAAAAAAAGTTGAAAAATAGCGCTTTTTTACTTGAAAGTGTTTTCAAAAAGTGATACACTAAAAAGAGATTGAAAACGTAATTTTCATAAAAACAATGAAAGGATTAAA
The DNA here is from genome assembly GCF_053207365.1 of Streptococcus cameli. Classification (NCBI taxonomy): domain Bacteria; kingdom Bacillati; phylum Bacillota; class Bacilli; order Lactobacillales; family Streptococcaceae; genus Streptococcus; species Streptococcus cameli. The sequence goes on from NZ_JBRUIM010000002.1 coordinate 23,500, forward strand.
ATAATTATGATGAATACAGACGATACTGTTACCATTTATGATGTGGCCCGTGAAGCAGGGGTTTCGATGGCGACAGTCAGTCGTGTCGTAAACGGCAATAAGAATGTGAAGGAAAATACCCGTAAAAAGGTTTTGGAAGTGATTGAACGCTTGGACTACCGGCCAAATGCGGTGGCGCGTGGCTTGGCAAGTAAAAAGACAACAACAGTTGGGGTTGTGATTCCAAATATTGCCAATGCTTACTTTGCGACCTTGGCAAAAGGAATCGACGATATTGCAGATATGTACAAATACAATATTGTCTTAGCCAATAGCGATGAAAATGATGACAAGGAAATCAATGTGGTTAACACCCTCTTCTCCAAACAGGTCGACGGCATTGTCTTTATGGGTTACCACTTGACGGATAAGATTCGGGCTGAATTTTCGCGTTCACGGACTCCAATTGTGTTAGCGGGTACGGTTGATTTGGAACATCAATTGCCAAGTGTGAATATCGATTATGCTCAAGCGGCAGCCGATGCGGTACAGTTGTTAGCTAAACACAGCAAAAAAATAGCCTTTGTTTCTGGACCACTTGTTGACGACATCAATGGGAAAATCCGTCTATCTGGTTACAAAGATGGTTTGAAAGCCAACGGATTAGACTTTAGTGAAGGCCTTGTCTTTGAAGCCAAATACAAGTATGAAGAAGGCTATTCCCTTGCGGAACGCTTGTTGAATGCTGGTGCAACTGCAGCATACGTAGCAGAAGATGAAATTGCAGCAGGTCTCTTAAATGGCATCGCAGATAAAGGTATCAAGGTTCCAGAAGAATTCCAGTTGATCACCAGTGATGACTCCTTGGTAACGAAATTCACTCGTCCAAATATGACCTCCATCAGCCAACCGCTTTATGATATTGGTGCCATTGCCATGCGGATGTTGACCAAGATTATGCACAAGGAAGAATTGGATAACCGCGAAGTGATTTTGAATCATGGTATCAAAGAGCGTGGAACTACCAAATAAAACGAAAGCTGCGACCGCAGCTTTTTTTGTTCAGAAATCCGAAACGGTCTGCTTTATGATAAAATAAGAAAAAGACGATTGAAATGAGAGAGAACATGAGCAAGAAACGAATCAATATGATGTCCAGTGCGACAAAGGTGGCTGGACAAGGAGTGGGATCGGCCTATCTAGAACAGGTCAACTTGGTAAAAACAGGACTGTCAGCTGATTTTGAAGTGGTCATCAACCAATACCAACCAGCTGAAATCACCCACTACCATACGATTGATCCGCAGTTTTTTTTGACCCATTCATGGTTGACGCGAAAGGGAACATCGGTTGGTTATGTCCACATGTTGCCAGAGACGGTGGAGCAGAGCTTGCAGTTACCACGGTTTGCCAAAGCAATTTTTTATCGTTATATGATTGCTTTTTATAAAAAGATGGACCATCTTGTGACCGTAAATCCTTATTTTATTGGGGAGTTGGCCCGTTATGGTGTTCCAAAAGAAAAGGTAACCTACATCCCCAATTTTGTCTCTAGCGAAACCTTTTATCCCATGAGTGAAGAAGAAAAAGCAGCCAATCGAGAGCAATATGGCTTCTCAAAAGATGATTTTTTGATTGTCGGTGTCGGTCAAATTCAGACCCGAAAAGGCGTCTTTGATTTTTTGAAAATGGCAGAGCAACTTCCCCAGTATCGTTTTGTTTGGGCGGGTGGTTTTTCCTTTGGAAAGATAACAGATGGCTATGAAGCCTTAAAAGCTGTCGTAGATAATCCTCCTGCTAATGTTACCTTTCTGGGAATTGTAGAACGTGAAAAGATGAATGCTATTTACAATTTAGCAGATGTGATGATTCTTCCCTCTTTTGAAGAATTATTCCCCATGTCTATTCTAGAAGCCATGTGCGCTCACAAACCGATTCTTTTGAGAAACTTGGAGATTTATGAAGCGATTCTCTTTGATTTTTATCATCGAGCAGAAGATGTAGCTGGTTTTGTGAACGAAATTGAAACCTTAGCTACGAAACCTGAAGTTTATGCCCAGGCAGTCGAAGCGGCTCAGAGAGGAAATGCATTTTATTCAAGGGAACATGTCTTGGAAATGTGGCAGGAATTTTATGAACGGATTGCACAAAAAGAGAAGTAGAAGGAAATTGAGATGAGAATTGGTTTATTTACCGATACCTACTTTCCGCAGGTATCAGGAGTGGCAACCTCTATTCGGACCTTAAAAACTGAGTTAGAGAAATTGGGGCATACCGTTTTTATCTTTACAACAACAGATAAGGATGTTAATCGGTATGATGATTGGGACATTATTCGCTTGCCTTCAGTTCCGTTTTTCGCTTTTAAGGATCGGAGGGTCGCCTTTGCTGGTTTTTCAGATGCCCTAGAAATTTCCAAGCGTTATAAATTGGACATTATTCATACACAGACAGAGTTTTCCTTGGGGATTTTGGGGATCGAGATTGCCCACGCCTTAAACATTCCAGTTGTTCATACCTATCATACCCATTATGAGGATTATGTTCGCTACATTGCGCGTGGCATGCTGATTCGGCCAAGTATGGTAAAATATTTTATGCGGGTCTTTTGTAAGGATGTGGATGGGATTATTTGTCCTAGTGAAATTGTAGAAAATCTCTTGCAAACTTACAGTATCGCCAAAAATATGCGGGTCATTCCGACAGGTATCGAATTGGCTAAATTTCAACGGCCTGAAATTCAAGAGGAAGATATAGCAGAATTAAGGGAGAAATTAGGGATTGCGACTGATGAAATCATGCTGTTGAGTCTGTCTCGGATTTCCTACGAAAAAAATATTCAGGCGATTGTCAAAGCCATGCCAGAAGTGTTGGCGGAGTATCCCAAGATTAAATTGGTGGTAGCTGGTGGTGGGCCTTATTTGCCAACCATCGAGAAATTGGTCAGCCAGCTCGGTTTAAAGGATTCGGTTATATTAACAGGAATGATTCCACCTTCGGAGACAGCCTTTTATTACAAGGCTGCGGACTTCTTTATTTCTGCATCAACCAGTGAAACGCAGGGGTTGACCTATTTGGAGAGCTTGGCTTCTGGAACACCACTTATCGCCCAGAGCAATCCTTATTTGGACAATGTCATCAACGACAAGATGTTTGGAACACTTTACAAACATGAGTATGATTTGGCAGATGCGATTATCGACGCAGTCCTGACCACTCCAGACATGGGGCAGGCAGCTCTGCAAAAGAAGTTGTATGAAATATCCGCAGAGAACTTTGGTAAAAGAGTATTTGAGTACTATTTAGACTTGAAAATTGCCCACGATTTTAGCAAAGATTACCTCTATGATGAAAGTTTACCAACCTATCTTGTTCAAAAAGCCAGCCAGGCCCCAATTGTTGTGGCTAAAAGTGCGCAGCATTTACCCAAGAAAATATGGGTGACAACGACGGTACAGACCAAACGGATTTTTAAATTTTCTTTGAGTAAAATCCGTTCTATTCAGGACAGATTAGACTAGAACAATCCCTTGTTACTTATATAAAATTGGAACTATTCTTTTAAACAAAGGAGAACAAGATGAAAAAGTATTTTTGGTATATTTTCTTTCCCTTCTTAACTTACTGGATTCCAGATGGTTACAATCTATTGGCCGGTATTGGTTTGTTTGAATTTGACCAGCTTTTTTCAAAGGGCTTGATGGTCAATACACTTTTACTATATAACCCGCTTGTCATTGCCCTATCGTCTCTTGTTTTTGGAATCAAGCATGGTTTTTCATGGAAGTTACCTGTTTTTATAGGCCTATCCTGGTTACCGTATGTTATCTATGTCCCGTTCTTTTACAATGCATCTGGTACGGAAGCTTATCTGATACCCTATATCCTGATTTCCCTAGTTTTTGTAGGGATAGGGAGTTTAATAAAAAAAGGTCTTACCTACTTGCAAAAATAGTTGGGGGTGTGCTATACTAATCCTCAGAGACATGTCAAATGAAGAACAAGCTGGTCTTAGAGAGTGCGCGGTTGCTGCAAGTCGCACCCAGTGATTGATTTGGTACTCCTCGGTAGGATTTTATGCAAACATAAAAGGGTGGTCACCTTAGAACCATTTCGAGGCACAGCCTATTTTTTAGCCTGTGTAAATGAAGGTGGAACCACGTTGCGACGTCCTTTTTGAGGGCGTCGTTTTTTGTTTTTAAATTAGTATGTTGTTTCTAAGTTTGAAGTAGCTACTATCAGAAATAAAATCAACCTTTGAGGACAACGAAGATTATCAAGAGAATATATTCATATTGACAGCAATAGACAACAAAAGGAGAACATGAAAATGATCCATATTACTTTTCCAGATGGTGCCATTCGTGACTACGAAGCTGGCAGCACAACCTATGACATTGCCCACTCTATCAGCCCTGGTCTAGCTAAAAAAGCCTTGGCTGGTAAGTTTAACGGTAACTTGATTGACACGACGCGTGCTATTGAAGAAGATGGTACTCTTGAAATCGTGACCCCAGACCACGAAGATGCCTTGGACATCTTGCGTCACTCGGCAGCTCACTTGTTTGCCCAAGCGGCCCGCCGCCATTTCCCAAATCTTCGCCTTGGGGTTGGTCCAGCTATTGAGAATGGTTTCTACTACGATACCGATAATGAAGCGGGTCAAATTTCCAATGAAGACTTGGCTAAAATCGAAGATGAGATGCGTCAAATCGTTAAGGAAAACCATCCATCTATCCGTGAAGAAATCACCAAAGAAGAAGCCCTTGAGCTCTTTGCAGATGATCCTTACAAACTAGAGTTGATCCAAGAGCACGCTGGTGCTGGCTTGACCGTTTACCGCCAGGGTGAGTTTGTGGACCTTTGCCGTGGCCCACACGTGCCATCAACTGGTCGTATCCAAGTCTTCCAACTGCTTAATGTAGCAGGTGCTTACTGGCGTGGGAACAGTGACAATGCCATGATGCAACGGGTCTACGGAACAGCTTGGTTTGACAAAAAAGACCTCAAGGCCTATATCCAAATGCGTGAAGAGGCTAAAGAACGTGACCACCGCAAACTGGGTAAAGAGTTGGACCTCTTCATGATTTCTCAAGAAGTAGGTCAAGGCTTGCCGTTCTGGTTGCCAAATGGTGCGACCATCCGTCGTACCTTGGAGCGCTACATTACGGACAAAGAATTGGCGTCAGGTTACCAACACGTCTACACACCACCTCTTGCTTCAGTTGAGCTTTACAAGACTTCTGGTCACTGGGAGCATTACCAAGAAGACATGTTCCCGACTATGGATATGGGAGACGGGGAAGAGTTTGTGCTTCGTCCAATGAACTGCCCACACCACATCCAAGTCTACAAGAACCATGTGCATTCTTATCGTGAGTTGCCAATCCGTATCGCTGAGCTCGGCATGATGCACCGCTATGAAAAGTCAGGTGCCTTGACAGGATTGCAGCGCGTGCGTGAGATGACTCTTAACGACGGTCACATCTTTGTGGCTCCAGAGCAAATTCAGGAAGAATTCCAACGCGCTCTCCAGCTGATCATCGATGTCTATGCGGACTTTAACTTGACCGACTATCGTTTCCGTCTGTCATACCGTGATCCAGAAGACAAGGAAAAATACTACGACAACGATGAGATGTGGGAAAATGCCCAAGGCATGCTGAAAGCTGCCCTTGATGAAATGGGTGTGGACTACTACGAGGCAGAAGGCGAAGCAGCCTTCTACGGTCCTAAACTGGATATCCAAGTCAAGACCGCTCTTGGGAACGAAGAGACCCTCTCAACCATTCAGCTCGACTTCCTCTTGCCAGAACGCTTTGACTTGACCTATATCGGAGCAGATGGGGAAGAACACCGTCCGGTTATGATCCACCGTGGGGTGATCTCGACCATGGAACGCTTCACCGCTATTTTGATTGAAACGTATAAAGGCGCCTTCCCAACCTGGTTGGCACCACAACAAGTAACGGTTATCCCAATCTCTAATGAAGCCCATGTGGACTATGCTTGGGAAGTGGCCAAAGCCCTCAAAGACCGTGGTATTCGTGCAGAGGTCGATGAGCGGAATGAGAAAATGCAATACAAGATTCGTGCTTCGCAAACCAGCAAGATTCCTTATCAGCTCATTGTGGGTGACAAGGAAATGGCTGACCGTGCGGTCAACGTCCGCCGCTACGGTAGCAAGGCGACCCATACAGAATCACTGGAAAACTTTATCGATACTATCCTTGCCGATATCGATCGTAAATCCCGTCCAGCAGAAGACGCTGAATAAACAAAAAACCGAAGCCCTAGAACTTCGGTTTTTTGAGTCTCTTATTTTTAACCTTCGATGTATTCCTTTAAAGCATCGCCTGTGAGTCCTGCGTTTAAGGCAATTAAAAGTTTGAGCCGGGCTTTTTGGGCGTTGAGTTCTTTGACAAAGAGCACGCCCATCTCTTTGAGTTGGACACCGCCGCCTTTATAAGCATAGACGGGCTCTGCAATCCCATTGAAACAACGGGAGACCAAGACAACAGGAATCCCAGCCTTGATAATCTGCTCGATGGCTGGACAGGTATGAGGTGGTAAATTACCAGCCCCCATAGCTTCGATGACCAGCCCTGAGATTTGATGGGGATCAATCATGGAGAGGAAGGTATCTTCCATCCCAGCATAGGCCATGATAATGGGAACCGTACCTTGGATGTCTTGCAGGTCAAATCGAACACGGGCTTCGGCCTGTTGGAAAAAGAGAATATCCTTTTTTGTAATCAAGCCGATTGGGCCATGTGTTGGGGTTTGAAAGGTGGAGACATTGGTGGTATGGGTCTTGGTCACGTATTTGGCTGCATGGATTTCATCATTCATGACGACCAAGACTCCCTTGTCAGCACTTTTTGACTCTGCGGCAACCCGTAAAGCGGTTAGGAAATTGTAGATGCCATCACTACCGAGTTCATTGGAAGACCGCATGGCACCTGTAATCACAATCGGAATAATTGGCAGTGTTAAGGTGTCTAAGAAGTAGGCCGTTTCTTCCAAGGTATCGGTTCCGTGGGTGATGACGATTCCATCAAAATGAGCCGCTTCTTGACGGATAAATTGATAGAGTTGGAGCATGTGTTTTGGTGTCATGTGAGGGCTTGGAAGATGGAAGATTTCGATGGCAGTGATGGTAATATTATCCGGTTTAAAAACCTGTTTCATCAAGGGGTGGCTGCTTTCTGGTAAAACTTGTCCCTGGTCATTTTCAGACATAGAGATGGTTCCACCGGTATGGAGAACGAGGATCTTTTTCATGAACGATTCCTTTTTTTCTTGAATAAGAAAGGAAGCTAGAACAATTGTTCTAGCTTCTAAAAACAGTTATGGATTTGGAGTGGTTTGTTCTAACTCCTCTTGGGCTGATTTGCCTTCTTCTAGCAGGGCTTCAACAATTTGTTTGTCACGCAACATAACCGAATCATTGATTGTTTGGGCAGATTTGATAATGGCTGTTTCCAACTGTTGACGTTGGCTGCGGCCGTGGTGGATGGCTTTTATAATTCCTTCGTTTTGTGCCACTAAGCTTTCTGCTAATTTTGTAACTGTTTCGACAGCCAATGTTGGTCGCTGGGCGGTTGCTTCCATACGAGGGATGGCTTCCTTGCTGGTTTCAGCTAGCATTTGGAGAGCTGCATTGTTGGCGTTGATAATGGCATCTGCCGTCAATTCTGCTCGGACAGATTGCTGGAGCATGCCGAGCTGGGCGATGGACAATTTCATAGTTGGAATGGTATTGCGGCGAATCATGCCCAATTTTTGTTTCATATCAGAGGAAACCTTGACCAAATTTCGCATTTGAGGTGTTGTGGCCCAAGCGACATAGAGGCGGCTGATGTATTCAGTTCGCTGTTGTTCTAAGGTATTGACGACCTCTGTGATACGCATCATTTCTTCGTTTTTTACTTGGTAATCAACCGATGTAGAATCCAGTTGCAGCAATTCTGTTTGAATCTGGCTTGCCCGTTTGCTGGCTTCTTGGCCACTGGCTTCGACAAAGGCAATGACCCCAACTAGATTTTCAATGGATTTAGTGTTTTCTTCAATGAGCAATTCTGCTGAGACAATATTGCGGGCCAAGGTGTCTTCGTTTTTTGCCACATTTCCAGCAAATAAATCCATCTTTTTTTCAATGCCTTGGGCTTCAAAATAGAAATCTTGAAGTGATGCTTTGCTTTGGCCGAATAGTTTTTGCAGGAAGTTGGGCTTTTTCTCCAATTCTGCAGTTCCACTGACGTTCTTGTATTTGGCCACGAAACCATGGAGTTCGCGGTTGGTGTTCAAGAGCATCTCGTCCACTTGGGGAATTTGGATGTTCTTTTGTTCTTGGAGAATGTGGTTGACTGTTTTGTTGACCGAATCAACCGCTTCTTTACCAAAATCCAGAAGGGCATTCTGGTTTTCTATAAAGGTATCAACTAGGGCTGGGACCTTGGAGGAGATTCCGTCTTTTTGTTCTGGCGTTAATTTTTCAAAGAAAGACAGACTGGTTGATTCGCCACTAGTGGTTTGCTGAATCAATTCAGTTGTTTTATCAGTAGTTGTTGTAGCAGATGCTGCAATTTTATCGATGTCAAAGTTGAAGCCTTGTGTCATTTTTTACTCCTTAGTTCCTATGATTAGTGTTCATTTTGTAAGAGGCGAAGACTGATTTCAAAGTTCATCATGTCATTTTCGTTGATTTGTCGAAGGGTTTCTTGTAGCACTTGGTGGCCATTCTCCAGAGAAGCCTTGGCTTTTTCAAGTCGCTCTTGTGCTTGGAAATAGTGATGGGGTTCGATTTTTATTTTGATGTAACCATCTAACACATCGTTGAGGTTTCGCATGTTTCCTTGATGAATGGCGAGTAGCTCTCCCTTATTGGATAGGGTAGAAGCTTCTAGTTTCTCTACGATCTGTTGGTTGCTTTTAGAAAGGGAAGAATAGAGTTCTAACACCTCGGGAGCTACTTCTTGTATGTAGCGCATTTTAGCCAGCGTTTGACTCTTTTTGCTGTCTGCTGCATCATAGATGTGTTCTGTCTGAACAGCGTTTTCCTTGGGGCGAAGTTTGGTGGTGACCCGTCCAGCCTCAGGAAAAATTTCTTCTACTAGATTGAGGACGCCGTCTGTGACATCGCTTAAGAAATTGCTTTTTGGCTGAAGAGCAGAGACGATGTGAATCATTTGCATGGCTTCTTGGTATTGTTTTGGGGCTAGTTTGTTACCATATCGTTCAATTAGGCTATCGAGTTCTTGGGCATCTTGATTCAAAGACCGATAAAGTTTCGGGTAGTCTCCCTCTTGATTGCTCTGTTTTAAATTTCTAACGTAATCGAGTCCTAACTGGAGATTAACCGATAGAAGTTGGATGCGTTTTAGTTTTTTTTGCTGGGTATGTTTGACTAGAAATAGAATCCCCGAGACAGGGATAGACAATACAGCAAACCCCAACAAGAGAGCAAAGAAATCTGGCATGTAAGAGCCCCTTTCTGGTAAGTTTGTTTACCAAAATTATACACTGAAAAAGCTCTTTAAACAAGTTTTTACTGATAGGAAAAAATAAGGGAATTTTGGAAATGTTGGTTCGTTCTTTTGTTTGGAGTAAAAAAGCGACTAAGAAGGTTCAAGCTATGTTTGAAAACTGAAAAAAAAACGGAACTTTGGTATAATATCCCTAAATAAACTAAAGGTGAAACCAGATGAAGAAAATTTTAATTGTGGATGATGAAAAACCGATCTCGGATATTATCAAATTTAATATGACGCGAGAAGGTTATGAGGTTGTAACAGCTTTTGATGGCCGTGAAGCCTTGGCTGTTTTTGAGGCTGAGATGCCAGATATTGTGATATTGGATTGGATGTTACCAGAAATTGATGGCTTAGAAGTAGCTCGTAATATTCGTAAAACCAGCAACGTTCCAATTCTGATGCTATCTGCTAAAGACAGTGAGTTTGATAAGGTTATTGGTCTTGAAATTGGAGCGGATGACTACGTGACCAAACCCTTTTCAAATCGGGAATTGCAGGCGCGTGTTAAGGCCTTGTTACGTCGTAGTGAGCTATCAGAAAGCCAGGTCGACATGGAAGTTCCTAGTGGAACAGAAATTGTGATCCGTGATTTGGTGATTTTACCAGATGCTTTTGTCGCCAAAAAACATGGCAAAGAGCTGGATTTGACCCATCGGGAGTTTGAACTCTTGCACCACTTGGCCAATCATTTGGGACAAGTCATGACCCGGGACCATCTCTTGGAGACGGTGTGGGGATATGATTACTTTGGGGATGTGCGAACAGTCGATGTCACCGTTCGTCGCTTACGTGAAAAGATAGAAGATACACCTAGTCGGCCAGAGTATATTTTGACCAGACGGGGTGTAGGGTATTTTATAAAAGGAAATGATTAACCATCTACGTTATTTACTGACAACAACAGAATTTTGGTTTATCCTTATTTTAATTGGTTTTGTGGTTGCTCTTAGTTTTATGCTGATCGAAAACCATCGGGATAGCAAGCAAATTAAGATTTTAAATCAGAAAGTGAAGGAATTGATTGCAGGGGATTATTCTGATGTTTTGGATATGCGAGGGAGTCCTGAAATCACAGATATGACCAATTCTTTGAATGATTTATCTGAGGTTATCCGCTTGACGCACGACCACCTGGAACAAGAAAAGGTCCGTCTCTCTTCTATCCTATCTTACATGAGTGATGGGGTAATTGCGACGGATCGGATGGGGCGTATCATCATGATCAATGACATGGCTCAGGCCCAGCTAGGGGTTACCGAAAAAGCTGCACACCATGCCAACATGTTGGAATTGCTAGATATGACAGCTGACTACACCTTTAGAGAATTGTTGGCGCAAACCCCAGAAGTTATGATTGACCATATGAATGAGAATGGAGAATACCTTCACCTCCGGCTAAAATTTGCGACCATTCGCAGTGAGAGTGGTCTCATATCTGGTTTAGTAGCCGTTTTACATGATATGACAGAACAGGCTAAGGAAGAACGGGAACGCCGCCTCTTTGTTTCCAATGTCAGTCATGAATTGCGGACACCTTTGACTTCTGTCAAATCTTACTTGGAAGCTTTGGATGAAGGAGCCTTGACAGAGTCTGTTGCCCCAAGCTTTGTAAAGGTTTCTCTGGATGAGACCAACCGTATGATGCGGATGATTACCGATTTGTTGAGCTTATCTCGGATTGACAATCAGGTTAAAACCATGAATGTGGAATTGATGAATTTTACAGCTTTTGTCACCTTTATCTTAAACCGTTTTGACCAGATGAAGAGTCAAGAAAGCAACAAAGAATACAGTATCATTCGTGACTACAAAATTATCCCAGTGTGGGTTGAAATCGATACAGATAAAATGACCCAGGTTTTGGACAATATCTTAAACAATGCGATCAAATATTCACCAGATGGTGGAAAAATTACCTTTAGCATGAAAACAACAGAAACCCAGTTAATTGTTTCAATCTCAGATGAAGGACTAGGTATTCCAAAACAAGACCTACCGAAAATTTTTGACCGTTTTTACCGAGTGGATAAGGCCAGGTCCAGAGCACAGGGGGGGACAGGTCTTGGCTTAGCCATTGCAAAAGAAATCGTGAAGCAGCACAAGGGCTTTATCTGGGCTAAGAGTGAGTACGGACATGGCTCTACCTTTACCATTGTGTTGCCATACGTGAAAGATGTGGCCGTAGAAGACTGGGATGAAGGATTAGAGGAAGAATAGGAGAGTATGACAGACATAGGATTTCAATACAGCATATTGGCCTCTGGTTCTAGTGGAAATTCTTTTTACTTGGAATCAGGGAAGAAAAAATTATTGGTGGATGCCGGTTTATCTGGAAAAAAAATCACCAGTCTCTTAGCAGAAATTGGCCGCAAACCAGAAGACTTGGATGCAATTTTTGTGACTCATGAGCACAGTGATCATATCCACGGCGTCGGAGTATTGGCTCGCAAGTACAATTTGGATGTCTATGCCAACCAAGCAACTTGGCAGGCCATGGAACATAAGTTGGGGGCTCTTGCTGTCGAGCAAAAACATATTTTTGAGCGTGGGAAAATGCTGACCTTTGGGGACTTGGATATTGAGTCTTTTGGTGTCAGTCATGACGCAGCGGATCCACAATTCTACCGTTTTATGAAAGACGATAAAAGCTTTGTGCTCTTAACGGACACAGGCTATGTCAGTGATCGCTTGGCAGGGATTGTCGAAAATGCTGACGCTTACTTGATTGAATCCAATCATGATATTGAGATTTTGCGTTCCGGTTCCTATTCTTGGAATTTGAAGCAACGGATTTTATCAGACAAGGGCCATCTTTGCAATGAAGATGGGGCGAATGCCATGATTCGTTCCATGGGCAATCGGACAAAGAAAATTTATGTTGGTCATCTGTCCAAAGAAAACAATATTAAGGAATTGGCACATATGACCATGGTCAACGAACTGGCTAAAGCAGGACTAGGAGTTGGCGTTGATTTTCAAGTATATGATACCTCGCCTGATACAGCGACCAGCTTGACGAGAATTTAAGAACAATAAGATGTCGTTCATTGAACGACATCTTATTGTTTGTTTTCCATCAGTAAAGTCAAAGTTAAGCATTCATTTTATAGGGGAGCAGATGGGATTCACCAGACTATTTTGATTTTGCTTACTTAGAAATTGGTCATTGTATGGTATAATGGATAAGAAATTTTCTAGAATGAGGTTCAGAAGTGGCAAAGAAAGTCCATTCCCGTGTTGGAAGAGAAGACAATATGATTCCAAGACGGCTCAATATTTTGTTTTCCATTGTACTCTTCTTGTTTTCAATCTTGATTGCAAGACTCGCTTTTATGCAAATTATTGACCGTGAATTTTATACCAACAAGCTAGCCAAAGCTAGTCAAAAAACCATCAAAAACGGCTCTGTCCGTGGGCAAATTTACGATGCAAAGGGAGTTCCTTTGGTTGAAAACAAAGTGGAACAAGTCGTAGCATTTACACGTTCCAATACTGCAACGGCTTTGGAGATGAGGCAAGTCGCTCAAAAATTAAGTCCTTATGTTCAAGTCGGTGATAGCAGTAAATTGACCCAACGATCAAAAGCAGATTACTACCTAGCTGATCCAAGTGTTTATGCAGAAGTTGTAAAGAATTTGCCTCGGGAAAAACGCTATGATAAGGATGGGAATCTCTTTACGGAATCTGTCCTTTATGGAAATGCGACAGCCAGTCTAACAGAGGAACAATTACGCTACTCAGAAGAGGAGCTGAAAATCATCAATTTGTTCACCCAGATGAACGGTGCAGGCTATTTTGAGACGGTACGGTTGGTAACAGAACCCTTATCTGCTGAACAGATTGCGATTATTGCAGCCAGTGAGAAAGAGTTGCCAGGCATTTCCACCACCAGTAACTGGAAACGAACTGTTTTGCCAACATCACTTGCTTCCATTATTGGAACAGTTACGACAGAGCAGGCTGGATTGCCAAGAGAAGATGCTGCTGATTATTTGAAAAAAGGTTATTCTTTAAATGATCGGGTAGGGACAGCCTACTTAGAAAAACAATACGAAGAATTCCTTCAAGGTCAGCATGAAATTAAGGACATTCACTTAGACCGAAATGGTCGTGTCGAGCAAATTGAAACGATTCAAGAAGGTAAAAAAGGAAACAACATCAAGTTAACCATTGATTTAGCCTTTCAAAATCAGGTCAATGCGATTTTAAAACGCCATTTTGAACGTGAACTAGCTACGGGGAGTGCCCTGTATTCAGACGGTCTGTATGCAGTAGTTTTAAACCCGAAAACAGGGGCTGTTCTGGCAATGGCGGGCTATAAGCATGAAAAAGGAACATATGACGTCACTGAAAATGCCCTTGGAACGATTACCGACGTTTTTGTTCCAGGATCGATTGTCAAAGGCGCCACCATTGCTGCTGGCTGGGAAACAGGTGTCTTAACTGGAAACCAAGTCTTGGTCGATCAGCCGATTCAGTTTGCAGGATCAGTTCCTATCACATCTTGGTTTACTGCATTTGGCAATCGTCAAATCAGTGCCGTAGAGGCTCTTCAGTATTCTTCCAATACTTATATGGTACAAACGGCACTCAGCATGTTGGGTCAACCTTACACCCCTAATATGCTTCTAAGTGAAACAGAGCAGCTGAGCACCTCTATGGAAAAACTGCGTGCTACCTTTGGAGAATTTGGTCTGGGTGTTGCAACAGGTATTGACCTTCCGAGCGAATCAACTGGATTCATTCCCAAAGAATTTTCAATCTCGAATTACCTGACCAATTCATTTGGGCAATTTGATAACTATACCCCAATGCAAATGGCTCAGTATGCTGCGACTGTTGCCAATGGTGGTACCCGTGTCTCTCCTCATTTGGTAGAGGGGATCTATGATAACAAAGAAGACGGTACACTTGGCAATCAGATCCAAGCCGTAACTGGAAAAACCATGAATCAAGTTGGCATTTCTGCTGAACAAGCGTCACTGCTCCAAGAAGGTTTTTATCGAGTGGTTAATGGCGGGACTGGCCTTACAACAGGGACAGCGATTTCCTACGGAGCCAGTGTCCCAATTAGTGCAAAGACAGGTACGGCGGAAACCTTCGTAACTACGAATTCTGGTCAAGTCTTAAATGCTGTTAATACCAATATTGTTGCTTATGCACCAAGTCAGAATCCTCAAGTGGCAGTAGCAGTCGTTTTGCCGAATTTGACGGATTTGCAGTCTTCGACTAGTAAAACCATTACGACCGAAATTATCAACCTTTACCATTCCCTCTATCCTATGAATTAAGGAGATACCTATTGCTTTACCCAACACCCATTGCAAAACTTATTGAATCCTACTCCAAATTACCCGGAATTGGGGTAAAAACAGCTACTCGACTAGCTTTTTATACCATTGGTATGGAAGATGAAGTGGTCAATGAATTTGCCAAAAATTTGTTGTCAGCCAAACGGGAACTGTCTTATTGTAGCATTTGTGGCAATTTGACAGACCAAGATCCGTGTGGCATTTGTCAAGATGAGACCCGGGATAAACAGACTGTTTTGGTGGTCGAAGATAGCCGCGATGTATCAGCGATGGAAAACATTCAAGAATACCACGGTCTCTATCATGTCTTACATGGCCTTATTTCTCCGATGAATGGAGTGGGACCAGATGACATCAATTTGAAGACCCTCATCACCCGTTTAATGGACAGCGAGGTGGAAGAAGTGATTGTAGCGACCAATGCAACCGCAGATGGGGAGGCAACTTCCATGTATATCTCTCGCGTCCTAAAACCAGCAGGGATCAAAGTTACTCGTCTCGCTAGGGGCTTGGCCGTTGGTGCAGACATTGAATACGCTGATGAAGTAACGCTACTTCGGGCCATTCAAAACCGAACAGAATTATAGACCAATAACCAGATAGGAAATCCCTGTCTGGTTATCATTTTTCATAATTGAGCTTTGAATCTTCCCATAAATTATGATATGATTAAGCAAGTAAGTAGAAAGAAAAACTAGGAAAGAGAAAATATGTCAAAACAAATCTTAATTCTTCTATATGGTGGGCGTTCCGCAGAGCGTGAAGTATCTGTCTTGTCTGCAGAAAGTATCATGCGGGCCATCAATTATGAACGATTTGCCGTAAAGACCTATTTTATTACACAGGCAGGTGACTTTATTAAAACTCAGGAATTTACAACTACGCCTGCAACAGATGAAAAATTGATGACCAATGAGACAGTGATGGCTGCTCAAAAAATCCAGCCGAGTGCGATTTATGAAGAAGGAGCAGTCGTTTTCCCAGTTCTTCACGGCCCAATGGGAGAAGATGGTTCGATCCAAGGTTTTCTTGAAGTTTTAAAAATGCCCTATGTTGGAACCAATATTTTGTCTTCGAGCGTGGCCATGGATAAGATTACAACCAAGCATGTGCTAGCTTCTGCTGGTGTGCCTCAAGTGGATTTTACTGTCTATATCGAGGGATCTGATTTGGAAGTGGCGATTGCAGAGACCATGGAAAAATTGCGTTTCCCAGTCTTTGTCAAACCGGCCAATATGGGATCATCTGTGGGAATTTCAAAAGCGACAGATGAAGCTAGTCTGCGTACAGCCATCATCTTAGCCTTGCAATACGACAGTCGTATCTTAATTGAGCAAGGGGTTGTGGCTCGTGAGATAGAAGTCGGTCTCTTGGGCAATCACGATGTGCGAACCACAGAAGCAGGTGAAGTTGTCAAAGATGTAGATTTCTATGATTACAAGGCCAAATACATTGACAACAAAATCACCATGGACATTCCTGCCAAGATTGATCCAGAGACGATGATTTCCATGCGCGACTATGCAGCAAAAGCTTTTCGAGCATTGGGAGGCTGTGGTTTGTCACGCTGTGATTTCTTCTTGACAGAAGATGGCAATCTTTATTTAAATGAGCTGAATACGATGCCAGGTTTTACCCAGTGGTCTATGTATCCACTCTTGTGGGAAAACATGGGCTTGGCTTATCCTGATTTAATTGAAGAATTGGTGAAGCTGGCCAAAGAGATGTTTGAGCAACGAGAAAGTCATCTAATGTAATATAAAAAAACTAGAGTGGGATGTTACTCTAGTTTTCTTTTTTATTTTTTTAGTCCCATCAGTTTACGCAATTCAGGAATGCGTTGCAATTGCGGAAGAATGGCCATCAAGACAAAGATACGGACTGGGATTTCAAATATTTTAATCCAACGTCCAGCAATGTACTGGGCAACAAATGGTGTTTTAAAGTAGATTTGAATCAAGAGCGGTGTCAAAATCAGTGACCCTAGAATCGTGATGATGCTGACTGTAATGGAAACGTAAACCCAGTCTTTTTTCTTGTTATAGGAAATTTCTTTTCCGTAGAAAAACAAGCCATAGAGACCAGAGATGAAGGCATCCATCACGGTCCAAAGTGGGATGAAATTCGCAGCGTTTGAAGATAATAACATGGTTACCACATCTTCAACAGCGCCAATCAAAAAGGCGTATAAAGGACCAGTAATCGATCCCATAATCGCGTTTACGATAAATCCAAAACTAACGACCAACTGATTTGGAATAATGGTCAGCTTGAATTTATCAATGATAAATGCTAAACCAATTAACATGGCAACCGTGACCAAACGCTGGGTGGTCATTTTAGGGGTAGAAAAAAATTTTTTCATAAAAGGCTCCTTAAAAAGAATTTGGAGCTGTTGGTTCAAGTTTCCTTGAAAAACAGCGGATGCAATGATTCACCGCGCACAAGGCTTCGTTGTGTGACGACATCCCATTCACACACACTTAACGCGAATCACTTACTCTGTTGTAGAAGAAAATCTACTTTTCCATTGTATCATAAAAAATCTCAGAAAAATAGTCTAAATAATAGGAAATATGCTATAATAGAGGGGATTCTGATTGAAAAAGATTAGAAAAAGCAATCGAATTTAAGGAAGAAATGATGAAATTAACAGTACAGGAAGTGGCCAAAGCAGTTGGGGCCAAAAATACGCTGGCGGATTTAGATGACGTTCCCCTGCGTTCGGTTGAGTTTGATAGTCGTAAGATCCAAGCTGGCGACCTCTTTGTTCCCTTAAAAGGGGCACGAGATGGCCATGAGTTTATCGCGACAGCTTTTGAAAATGGTGCAATCCTAACCTTATCAGAAAAAGAGTTAGAGGACTATCCCTACTTGTTAGTGGACGACTGTCTAACGGCCTTGCAGTTGTTGGCTCAATACTATTTGACCAAGACAGGTGTTGATGTCATTGCAGTGACAGGTTCAAATGGGAAAACCACTACCAAGGATATGATTGCGGCTGTTTTATCAACTACTTTTGCTACCTATAAGACCCAAGGCAATTACAACAATGAAATTGGGCTGCCTTATACGGCTCTTCACATGCCGGATGATACGGAGAAGATTGTCTTGGAGATGGGGCAGGACCACCTTGGGGACATTCACCTCTTATCCCAGATTGCCAAACCACGCATTTCGGTTGTTACCATGATTGGTGAGGCCCACTTGGAATTCTTTGGAAGCCGGGAAAAGATTGCAGAAGGAAAGATGCAAATCACAGATGGTATGGATGCAGAAGGGATTCTCTTGGCACCAACTGATCCGATTGTAGAAGACTATTTACCGGATAATATGATGGTTATTCGCTTTGGTGATGGAGAAGAAGTCTCGGTTAAGGACCTGCAAGAAGAAAAGGATTCGCTCAGCTTCCAAACAGATATCTTGTCCAAACGGGTACACCTGCCAGTTCCAGGAAAATACAATGCCATGAATGCTGTTTTGGCAGCGTGTGTGGGAAAAGTCTTAGCAGTTGAAGATGAAGATATTCTAGAGGCCTTGGCAACGATTGAGTTAACCCGCAATCGGACAGAGTGGAAAAAAGCTGCCAATGGTGCGGACATTCTATCAGATGTCTACAATGCCAATCCAACGGCCATGAAATTGATTTTAGAGACATTCTCAGCCATCCCTGCCAATCAGGGAGGTAAAAAAATAGCTGTTTTAGCTGATATGAAAGAGCTGGGAGAGACCTCTGTTTCCTTGCACAATAGTGTACTAGAGAGCTTACAACCAGAAACCATTGATACCTTGTTCTTTTATGGACAGGACATTGAAAGCTTGTCTCAATTAGCTTCTCAGCAATTTCCACCAAACCAAGTTTATTTCTATCAAAAAAATGAAACAGAAGACCAGTTTGAAGAGATGTTGAAAAAAATCAAGGATTTACTGGCTCCAGAGGACCAAATCCTCTTAAAAGGATCCAATTCTATGAACCTTTCCAAGATTGTTGAAGCGTTAGAAACAAGTGACAAATAGATTAGCGATGAGGTTTCTCATCGCTTTTTGTATGGGAATAAACGACATGCGTTGAAAAAAGGGAGTGATTTGGTTATAATAGAAAGGATGAAGACCGCCATTGTTGCTAGAAGGGAAATCCGATGTAACAATAGTAAAGATCACTTTGAAAACGACAATGACATGAATAGAAATGAGATGAACATGATTTTACAAGAAGAAATAAAAAAACGCCGAACCTTTGCCATTATCTCCCACCCGGATGCTGGTAAAACCACGATTACAGAACAATTGCTCTATTTTGGGGGAGAAATCCGTGAGGCAGGAACTGTCAAAGGGAAAAAGACAGGGAACTTTGCCAAGTCTGACTGGATGGATATTGAGAAACAGCGTGGTATCTCTGTTACCTCTTCTGTCATGCAGTTTGATTATGCTGGAAAACGCGTCAATATCCTTGATACGCCAGGGCACGAGGACTTCTCTGAAGATACCTACCGTACCTTGATGGCGGTGGATGCGGCCGTTATGGTGGTCGATTCAGCCAAGGGTATTGAGGCCCAAACCAAGAAACTCTTTGAAGTTGTTAAACACCGCAATATCCCAGTCTTTACCTTTATCAACAAGTTGGACCGTGATGGACGTCAGCCTCTGGACCTATTGGAAGAGTTAGAAGAAGTATTGGGCATTGCCAGCTACCCTATGAACTGGCCGATCGGTATGGGGAAATCCTTTGAAGGATTATATGACCTCCATAATAACCGCTTGGAACTCTACCGTGGTGATGAGCGTTTTGCCAGCATTGAAGAAGGCAACACCCTCTTTGGTAACAATCCTTTTTATGCTCAAGTATTGGAAGACATCGAACTCTTGCAAGAAGCAGGAAATGAATTTTCACAAGAGGCTATTTTTAATGGGGAGTTGACACCCGTCTTCTTTGGCTCCGCCTTGACCAATTTTGGGGTACAGACTTTCCTTGATACCTTCTTGGAATTTGCGCCAGAACCACATGGGCACAAGACGACAGAAGGTGATCTGATTGATCCTTTAAACAAAGATTTCTCAGGTTTTGTCTTTAAAATCCAAGCCAATATGGACCCACGTCACCGTGACCGCATTGCCTTTGTGCGCGTGGTTTCTGGTGAATTTGAACGTGGAATGAGTGTCAATTTGCCACGTACCGGTAAGGGAGCGAAGTTATCTAATGTGACCCAATTTATGGCTGAAAGTCGTGAAAATGTTGAAAATGCGGTGGCAGGAGATATTATTGGTGTCTACGATACAGGAACCTATCAAGTTGGGGATACCCTAACCGTTGGCAAGAACAAGTTTGAATTTGAGCCTCTACCAACCTTTACGCCTGAGATTTTTATGAAGGTTGCTGCCAAAAATGTGATGAAGCAAAAATCCTTCCACAAAGGAATTGAGCAACTGGTCCAAGAAG
Organism: Streptococcus cameli; assembly: GCF_053207365.1. Classification (NCBI taxonomy): domain Bacteria; kingdom Bacillati; phylum Bacillota; class Bacilli; order Lactobacillales; family Streptococcaceae; genus Streptococcus; species Streptococcus cameli. The sequence continues at coordinate 43,764 of NZ_JBRUIM010000002.1, forward strand.
GAGCTATCCAGCTCTATAAGAATTACCAGACCGGTGAGTATATGCTGGGAGCCGTCGGACAACTCCAGTTTGAGGTCTTCAAACACCGCATGGAAGGCGAGTACAATGCTGAGGTGGTCATGACCCCGATGGGTAAGAAAACCGTTCGTTGGATCAAGCCAGAAGATTTGGATGAGCGCATGAGTTCCAGCCGAAATATCTTGGCCAAGGACCGTTTTGACCAACCTGTCTTTCTTTTTGAAAATGATTTTGCCCTGCGTTGGTTTGCAGACAAGTACCCAGATGTCGTATTAGAAGAAAAGATGTAAACCTTTATCTAGGAACGAATAACCATGATTGGTTGTTCGTTTTTTCTTTGTTTACCAGTGGGGATTCCACCTTATTTTCAACTTTTTTTCAATTTCCTCTAGCTTTCTAGAAAAAGATAGATTACAATGGAATAGGACAAATGTCTCAAAAAAAGACAATATAAATGACATTTAGATAAAAAAACCGAAAGAAAAAAGACAGAAATCCTGTACCATTCTTTCGGAAAGCGTTATCATAAAAGGAGAGAGATTCTATGGCAGATTCCTTGCTATGTTTGATTGACAAAATTGAAAAAGAGCCTGAGATATACCGTCTACTGCGTTATTGTCCTTATGCTATCTTGAGAAAAATCCGTGTCAAAACGTATCGACCTTGGGAATTTGAGTTAAAACAAGGCGAGATCTATCCTGATTTTTATATCATTGCGTCAGGAGAGGCAGATATCTTTACCGTTTCTGAACATGGGAAAAAGTATTTTCAAACGACCTACCGCAGTGGTGATGTGATTGGAGAGATGGAGATGTTCCAACAGATTCCCTACATTAGTTACGTTCAAGCTCCGAAAGACATTACGGTTTTGGAAATAGCACGAGATGTGTTTTTAGAATGGATTGCATTAGATCAAGAATTCAATCGAATCTTTATTCAAAAGTTGTGTGAGACCTCTTACCAAATGTTTACCCGCATGGGAAACAATAATTTATACAGTTTGAAACAACGGATTGGGCAGTACTTGCTGGAACAACATCTTTTGCACCAAGGTGGTGAATTGGAACTTCACTCAGATGACTTGGCTCAAAAAATGGCTGTTACCAGACGGAGTGTCAATCGTATTTTTAAAGAATTCAAAGAAGCTGGTTTACTAGCTTTGTCTAGGGGGAGAGTCCAAGTTTTGAATGAGGAGGGATTGCGTCGTTTGGCAAATGAAAAGGAGAAAACATGAGCTTACAACCCCATATTCGTATTAGCGAAACAGAGAGTGCCCGCTATGCCATTTTACCTGGGGATCCCATGCGGGTGGAGAGAGTGGCAGCTTATCTAGACCAAGTAGAGAACTTGGCTTTTAATCGGGAACACAAAAGCGTTCGTGGACTTTATAAGGGCATTCCTATATTGGTGGTTTCAACTGGAATGGGTGGCGCTTCAGCAGGTATTGCCATTGAAGAATTGCACCGAATCGGAGTAAAAAATATGATTCGCATCGGCTCTTGTGGTGCCCTTCAACCGGGAATTGAGTTAGGGGATTTGATTCTCTTAAATGGAGCTGTTCGAGATGAGGGGACTTCAAAGGCTTATATTGATGCCATTTTCCCTGCTGTTCCGGATACGGAATTGTTAATGGCGACTCTTGCTGCTGCTAAGGATTTGGACGTTTCCTACCATATTGGCATTGGGCGGAGTCACGATAGTTTTTACACGGACCAAGAAGAAGATATTGACCGCTATTGGTCTCAAAAAGGCGTCCTAGGTTCGGATATGGAAACTGCAGCGCTTTTTACCATCGGACAATTACGGGGCATTAAAACAGCCTCCATCTTAAATACGGTTGCCTTATATGAGGGGCAATTGGCGGAGGATATCAATGGATACGTTGATTTAGAAAGCCGAGTTGCTCTTGGTGAAAAGCATGAAATCCTCACGGCTTTAGAAGCGATTTATCGAATGGAAACAAAGGAGAAGAAAAATGAAATGGAAAAATAATAATCCCTGGAGTCTGAAGCTAAATACGGCAGCTCTGGTCTTGATTCCAGCTGGTGTTGGGATTAACTACATCGGAAAATTGTTTGCGGGCGTATTAAAGTTGCCCTTGTGGCTCGATTCCATCGGAACGTGTTTGGCTGCCTGTTTGGCAGGTCCTATTGTTGGTGCCATTGTTGGGATCATGAACAATATTATTTATGGCCTAACCGTTGATCCTGTTTCAACAGTCTATGCTCTAACCAATGCCGCTTTGGGCATTACGGTTGGCCTCATGGCTTATTACGGTATGATGCGAAAAGTCACTGGGGCGATTGTGACAGGAATTGCGGCAGGATTTGCGGCGGTCATCGTCTCAACTCCTCTCAATATGATTTTCTGGGGTGGTACAACCGGAAACTTATGGGGCGATTTGCTTTATGCTTGGTTGGTATCCCATGATTTTCCAGTCTGGTTTGCCTCTTTTATGGATGAGGTTGTAGTTGATATTCCTGATAAGTTAGTCGTTATTCTGTTGGTGCTCAGCTTGTACAAGAGCCTTCCAAAGAGCCTCTTGTCACTCTATCAAAGCAATACGGCCATTGAAAGTTTGGATTAAAAGGAGAACAGTATGAAAAGTATGAGTTTATACGAGGACAAGCAGTCCTTCTTAAACAGCCTCTCGCCGATTACCAAGATGGTCTATGTAGTGGCTGTTATCCTGATGCCTATTCTAGCCAATGAATTGTGGCTCTATGCAGCAACGATTGGATTGAGTGCAGTTCTTTTAGCTCACTCAAAAGTCTTGCAAAAGACCCTTCCAATTCTAAGTGTTTCCTCCTTTGTTATTTTGACAGTAGCTATCATCCAGGGGCTCTTTCGACAAGGGAATGCCACTCCTATTTTGGCCTTAGGCCCTGTGGTGTTTTACAAGGAAGGCCTCCTATTTGCCCTTGGGATTGCGCTTAATATTGTTAACATCATCTTGGCCTTCTGCGTCTTGATTTTAACTACTAAGTCTTCTGATATGATTGAAGATTTGGTCCGCAAAGGTTTCTCACCTCGCATGGGCTATGTCTTTATTTCACTCTTTCAATTGATTCCACAAATGACCAGTCGGATGGCCACCATTACGGATGCCCAACGCAGTCGTGGTATGGAAACAGAAGGTTCCTTGATGACACGTATAAAAGCCTTTCTTCCCTTGATTTCCCCGGTTATCATGGGGGCCTTTATCGATACCAAAGAACGGGCCATTGCACTAGAAGTGCGTGGTTTTAATGCGAAAAATAAAAAGACCTTTATCAATCCACCAGTCCGCTCAAAACAGGATGGTTGGATCAAAGTCCTTTGTCTAGTCGGAATGGTTGCGGCACTCGTATGGAGGTTTATTTAATGGCACGTATCAAAATTGACAATTTAAAATACAAATACCCCTTTGCTGAAACATTGGCTCTGGATGGTATTTCTTGTGAGATTGTACCTGGTGAATTTATCGGTGTTATTGGAAAAAATGGTGCTGGGAAAAGTACCTTTTGCCAGGCCTTGACCGGTCTTGTTCCCAATTTCTATCGTGGAGCCTATGGTGGAAAAGTCTTAATCGATGAGACGGAAGTCAAAACGGTTGAGGTAGATGACTTGTGCCAAAAAGTCGGAAGTGTCTTCCAAAATCCCTTTAATCAGGTTACCGGTTCCAAATCGACAGTCTATGAAGAAATTGCCTTCGGATTGGAAAACTTTGGAGTTCCTTATGACGAAATGAAGGAACGAATTGAAGAGAGCTTGTCTCTTCTTGGCATCTTAGAATACAAGGACAGAGCTCCTTTTGATTTGTCAGGTGGGCAGATGCAGAGGATGGCCATTGCCAGCATCATTGCCATGAAACCGGAAGTCATCGTCTTAGATGAGCCGACATCCCAACTAGATCCTCAGGGAAGTGAAGCGGTCTTCCAAGCCATCCAAACCTTGAGTGAGCAAGGGATTACGGTTATCATGGTCGAGCACAAGATTGAAAAAATCGCAGCTTATAGCGATCGGGTTATGCTATTGGATGAAGGAAAATTGATTGCTATGGATACACCACAGAAGATTTTCTCTCGTTCAGATTTGGCAGACTACGGTGTAGTGGCTCCGACCTTTACCCAAATCTGCAAGGCCTTGGATCTGAAATTACCAGGCAGTGATACCTATCCTGTTACGCTTGAAGAAGCGCGTCAGCTTTTGGCCAACCAAGAAGGAGAAAAGAATGAATCAAATTGAGATTAAAAACCTTCATTTTGCCTACCAGAAGGACAATCCGATTTTAAAAGGCATCGATCTTGTCCTTGATGAACAATCAACAGCCATTATCGGACAAAATGGTGCTGGAAAAACGACCTTTGTCAAATTGTTAAAAGGCTTGCTTCGTCCAGACCAAGGAGAGATTCTCTTGAATGAGCAGTCCTTAAGCCAACAAACGGTTGCCCAAATCGCAAAATCCATTGGTTTGATTTTCCAGAATCCTGATGACCAGATTTTCAAACATACTGTTTTGGATGAGGTCATGTTTGGTCCCTTGCAAATGGGATTGAATAAGGAAGCAGCTCAGGCAGCTGCTCGCAAAGCTCTGGCTATGTTGGATTTGAAGGATTTAGAAGCAACCAATCCTTACGACTTAGGTCTATCAGACCGCAAGATGGTCTCAATTGCGGCAATCGTTGCCATGGATACACAAGTCGTCATTTTTGATGAACCGACCATTGCCCAAGATGACGCAGGTAAGGAAAAAATTCGCCAGGTCATTCAGGAATTGCGACGTCAGGGAAAAATTGTCATCTCAATCCTGCATGATATGGACTTTGTGGCAGAAACCTTTGAGAGAGCCATTGTTTTTGCAAAAGGAGAGGTTCTCTTAGACGGACCTGTTAAAGAAGTCTTTGCCCAAAAAGCGGCTCTTGAAACAGCTTACCTGGCACAACCAACCACGACCCAGCTCTGTCAAGCTCTGGGATATGACCAAGTTTTTTCAACACCAGAAGAATTTATCGCCTTCAAGAAAGGTTTATAAAAAAGCTAGTAACAACTAGCTTTTTTTGTCATGTTAACAATCGCAGGAGACAGCACAGCAAGAGAGGTCGTCAAGGTACATCTGATTTTGCTTGAAAAAGTCCAGTTCTTCTGGGTCTAATTCCCAGTTTTCCCGCTCAGCAATGTGGGCAATGATGGGGGCAAAACGTTGCCGGAATTTGTAGATATAGCAGAAGATGACCTCTTTTTGGCGGACGCTTGGCCCAATTAGAAAGACATTGTCAGCAGTAGTAGATTCATCGTCTTCGGTGACTTGTGGAATCCCATCTTGCCACTCAAAGAGCTCTTTTCCGCCAATCAGGGCAGCACATGATCGGAAACCAGTTGTGAGAATGGGTTTATGGGAAGAGGTTGCAGTTGTTCCATCAGAAAAGGTCACGATATAGTTGCCGTCAACTTGTTGGATACGCAGGGCTTTTTTGCCCTCTTCAATACTCACTTTAAAGTTGGGTTTTTTAGTGATGTGCTCAACCCGCTCTTGGGTAATAGGAGATAGGGAAATACTTGGATCGGGTGCTGTTTCACTTTTACCAAAACGTGATGTATAGAGCTGAACAGGATTTCCCATATAAGCTAAATTGGTCAGGGCATCGCAGGCACTTTCATTGCCACCGATAATGAGAAATGGATCGTCTGACTTAGCAGAGACATGGAAACTGTCAATCTCTCCATAATGCATGGCCAGTTCTGCCCCTTCGATGTCTGCATGCCAAGGATTTTGGAATTCGCCAGTGGCCATAATGAGATAGGTCGCTTGAAACTCACCCTTGTCAGTGTTCAGAATGTAGGATTGGTTCTCTTTTTCAATGCTCAAAACAGTCGTGTTTTTCCGAATCGGTAAATCATAGGTTTTAGCGACAAGGTGCAGGTATTCAGCGTATTCTTGACCAGATAGGTGTTCTTTTGAAAAGGTAAAGGCAGGCGATGTGTCGGGAATCACCGCATTGATGTCTGGAAATCCAAAACCATTGGTGGTAAAAGAAGGGGTGATAAAGCGGGTGGTTTTCGGCCACTTCAAAAAGCTATCGCCGATTTCCCCTTTTTCGATGATGAGGAAATCTTCAATCCCAAATCGGCGAAGGGCAGATCCAAAGCCAATGCCAGCGGCTCCCGCTCCAATGATGATAATCTTGTGCTGTTCCATTTTTTTCTCCTTGACAAATCAAATATAGTAGGTTAAAATGATTAACCAGTTAATAAAATAGAGTGTAACACGACAAACTGAATTTGTAAAGGAAAAACTGAATGTTTCAATTGATTTGTATATTGGTCATGTGGCTGATGATTTTTGGGGTTGGCTTTTTCTACATCGGATTTCTGCATCCGTCCTGCCAATCGGCTGTTCTCTTTCGATTCACCCTAGCTCTCATGGTAGCCAGTCTTGTTTGGCTGGGGGGAGGCCACTTTTTAGCCTTTGGTGAAATGCCTCCTTTCTTTTGGGAACTGGAAAAAGTAGCAGGTGAGACTTTGTTGGATTGTTTTTTTCAACTCTGTTTCTTGCTTTATGCGGTAGTCATGCTGATTGGCTCCGTCATTGACCGTATTCCTATCTGGCCCTTAGTTGCCATCGTAGCGGCATGGGTGATGGGAGTCTACATCCCCTTGGCCTATCTGATTTGGAATGAATCTGGTTTCTTGGCTCAATTTGGAGTGCTCGATTTTTCGGGCGGACTGGTGGTCCATCTTTCAGCAGGCCTATCGGCCTTGGTCCTTGCTAAAAAAATAGGGAAAACAGCTTTTTCTCACGACCCGATTCGGACAGAATGGCTTTATCTGGGCATGCTACTGGTAACAGTTGGTTGGTTCGGCTTTAATGCTGGGCCAGTTGGAGAGTGGAATCAGGATAGTATGGTCATTCTGATCAATACGCTGCTGGCGCTGTTAATTGGGGGTATTTCCTGGGGCACGCTGGCCTATCTGATGGAGAAAAAACAAGACCTGTCTGCCTTGTTGAATGGCATGGTTGTCGGTCTGGTGACCAGTACTGCAGGGGTCGGTTTTGTCACACCTCTTCAAATGCTGATTACCGTAGCCTTGACCAGTAGTCTGACCTATCTGGCTTATCGTTGGTGTCAAAAACACTGGTATATTGATGATGTGGTTGATTCTTTTGCCATCAATGGGATTGGTGGTTTCTTGGGTAGTGTGACTATCTTACTCCTTTACCCAGACCATCTTTTGGCCCAGTTAATGGGTATTTTGGTGACAATATTCTTGTCTCTGCTAGGTACAGGTCTCTTTGCGCAGCTTTTTTTCACAAAGAAAAAGCAGTGAAAACGTATTATTTCAAAGAATAAGGGCTTATCCTATCTATTTCATCTCATTGTGTTATAATGGTTAAGTTGTAGAAACAACAAAAAAATAAGCGTGATAAGACAGCTTCGCACTGTCTTCTTAGAAAAGAGAACCATTTGAAATTTACAGAATTTAATTTATCAGAAGATATCCTTGCAGCAGTTGTAACTGCTGGATTTGAAACGCCATCGCCGATTCAGGAAATGACAATTCCCTTGGCCTTGGAAGGCAAGGATGTGATTGGACAAGCCCAGACAGGGACTGGAAAAACGGCTGCCTTTGGATTGCCAACACTTGAAAAAATTAATACGGATAACAATGTTGTCCAAGCTTTGGTCGTTGCACCAACCCGTGAATTGGCGGTACAAAGCCAAGAAGAATTGTTCCGTTTTGGACGGGACAAAGGCGTAAAAGTTCGCTCAGTTTATGGCGGATCAAGCATTGAAAAACAAATCAAAGCCCTTCGTTCTGGTGCCCACATTGTAGTTGGAACACCGGGTCGTTTGTTGGACTTAATCAAACGCAAGGCGCTTCGCTTAGAACAAGTCGAAACCCTTATCCTCGATGAAGCAGATGAAATGCTCAACATGGGCTTCCTTGAAGACATCGAAGCCATCATTAGCCGCGTTCCAGAAGAACGCCAAACCTTGCTCTTTTCAGCAACCATGCCTGATCCAATCAAACAAATTGGTGTCAAGTTTATGAAAGAGCCAGAACACGTGAAAATCAAAGCAACGGAATTGACAAACGTCAATGTCGAACAGTTTTATATCCGTGTGAAAGAAAATGAAAAATTTGATACCATGACCCGTCTCATGGACGTGGACCAACCAGAATTGTCAATCGTTTTTGGTCGGACCAAACGCCGTGTGGATGAGTTGACGCGTGGTTTGAAACTGCGTGGTTTCCGTGCCGAAGGAATCCATGGTGACTTGGACCAAAACAAACGTCTTCGTGTCATTCGTGATTTTAAAAATGACCATATCGATATCTTGGTCGCAACAGATGTAGCAGCGCGTGGATTGGATATTTCAGGTGTCACCCACGTCTACAACTACGATATCCCACAAGATCCAGAAAGCTATGTTCACCGTATCGGTCGGACCGGTCGTGCTGGTAAATCAGGTCAATCCATTACCTTTGTCTCACCAAACGAGATGGGCTACCTTTCAATTATTGAAAACTTGACCAAGAAACGCATGACAGGTATGAAGCCAGCAACTGCCCAAGAAGCTTTTGAAGCCAAGAAAAAAATCGCTTTGAAACGCATTGAACGTGACTTTGCAGATGAAGAACTGCGAGCTCGTTTTGATAAGTTCAAGGCTGACGCTGTGAAATTGGCAGCAGAATTTACCCCAGAAGAATTGGCACTCTATATTTTGAGTTTAACCGTTCAAGATCCAGAAAACTTGCCAGAAGTTGAAATTGCTCGTGAGAAACCATTGCCGTTCAAGCCAACTGGAAATGGTTTTGGAGGCAAAGGAAAAGGTGGACGTGGCCGCAATGACCGCAATCGCCGTGATGGAGATCGTGACCGCCGTGGTGGTTACCGTGGAGATCGTCGTGGAGACCGCAGAGGCGATCGCCGTAGAGATGACCGCGAAGACCGCAAGCGTGACTTTAAACGCCGTGACGATAAATTCAAAAAAGACAACCGCCGTCAGGAAAACAAAAAACCACACAAAAATACTTCCAGCGAGAAGAAAACAGGTTTTGTCATCCGTAACAAGGGCGAAAGATAAACATGCAAACAAGCACCTCTTGACCGAGGTGCTTGTTTTTGTTATCCTAAGAAAAACAAAAAAGGAGAAAACCATGATAAGGTATAGCCAAAACAGTTCTTTTTCCTTTGAAGAAATCTTGGACTTGTATGCCAGTGTCGAATGGACCAATTATACCAATTCTGCGACCATGTTGAGACACAGTTTGGAAAATAGCCTCTTTGTACTATCCGTCTATGATCAATCAGAATTAGTTGGCCTGATTCGTCTAGTGGGAGATGGCCACTCCATTGTCTTTGTACAAGACATCTTGGTCAAACCCACTTACCAAAGAAGAGGGATTGGAACTCAGTTGATGAAACGAGCCCTAGTCCACTTTCCAAAGGTTTATCAGTTGCACCTACTAACCGACCAGTCCGAAAAAACAGCTTCCTTTTATGAATCAATGGGATTCAAAGCAGTTGAAGAGGTGGCTTGTAGAGCCTTTACCCTGGTTAAGAGAGAGGAAAAGACAGATTTAACTTGACAGGGGAAATAGAAGTAGTATACTATATGTGGATTCACCCCTAACAGGATAATGTTTTGTTATCGCGTGGCTATGACCAATCAAGTGTGCATGTCATTTTACAGTTTTGGAGGAAAAGAGATGGAAGATACCTTATTTCGTCACGAAGCTATTGGTTTGTTAAGAAATCTAAAAGATGCCTTTGTCAAGCAGTATCAAGATAATGCTGACAATCGTCGTTTTTACCAAGGATTAGAAGATACACTTTCGGATATTGTAAAAAAGGAAAAAGTTGACAATACCTTTTTGATTTCCCTTGAAAAATTCCATAAGAGAACCTGTGTTCTCTGTGGCCTGTCCCATTTTAGATTTCAGGGGGATGCTGAGAAGGCCTGGAGAGCCTTTGACGCTTTTTATTATGAACAGATCCAAGGACAACTTCGTTTGTACGGAGTGTCTGGTTGGGCTTAAAAAATAAGAACGCTTGATTGCAAAACACACCGCCTACGAGGCGGTCTTTTGTTTTATTTATGCAAAAAATAGAGTTGTTTTTTGAATTTAAATACATAAACTGGTTATCTTTCTTTACTTATTTCATCCTAGAAAAATCTAGGATTATAAAGAGAAACGTTTTCATTTCGAGGGATTGAAGAAAAAATATTTTTGGGAAAAAATTCATAAATAATTAGGATTGTCAATTTAAAAATGCAATCTTAAAAATGTGTAAAATGCTTATATTTTTATTTTTGCATTTTATATACCTAAAAATAATATGGGCAGATATAAGGAAAAATTTCTTGTTTTTACATATAATTTGAACGAAAACAAATAAAAGTGCAAACAAATAAAAGTTTTTTAAATATTTCTAAAAATGTATATAGAACTATGCATGCTATAAAAGGTGCTCCTTAAAAAACTTTGATTTTTAAAATTAGGTTGTGATTTTCCTTGACAGAGCAAGGAAAATACAGTAGTATATACTCGCTTGAAGGCCTAACTAGCATTATTCTTAGTTTTGTTTTAAAATTTTACTTAAATAAGCATACTTAGAATATTTATGTATTTTTTATGAAAGGAGGAAATATGTCTAAAATAAAACATCTATCATCATTGGTGCTTTTATTATTATTTCTTGTCAGTTTAATATTAGGAAATGTAGGGACTGTGTTTGCAGAAGGCCCTCCTAGTTTTGCTCAGAATAAACAAATTGATTATCTTGGAGATGGTGTAGATAATCCTGATACGGATGTCGATACTAATGGAACTGATACAAAAGATTTGTATCGATTGTATTTAGATATGACAGGAACCCAGGAACCTTTTGATACATTGATAGTGGTGGATAGATCGACCAGTATGAATAAAGTGATGAGTAGAACAGACACAAGAAACCGTTCGCAGGCAGTTTTCAATACTCTTTCTGGTACAAATGGGTTATTATCTAAATTGGCAGAAATTCATCCGGATAATCAGTTTGCCATAATTGATTTGAAGGGATATTCGATTCGTAACAATCCAAGAGATGCTGCTCCAGATTCTACAATCATTCAAGACTGGGGAAGAAATACCTATATTTCTTACAATTCGGTTAGATATGAAAATGACAACGGTACTAACTATTCTGCGGCCTTTGTAAGGGCAAAGGAGATGCTTGAAGCAAATAGAAGCGGACATAAGAAAATTATCATTTTTATTTCCGATGGCACTCCAACGTATTACTATGATAGAAGTAACATTGCATATGTCAAAACTTCTTCCACTCTTTTTGAGTCCTGGAATGCTGTTCCTGTTAGTAATTTTAAATCCAACGGAAATTTTTATCGGCTAGGGGACGGGACCTTAGAAACCGGTTATATTTATAATCCGAATAGTAATACTTATAACAGTCATTCAAATGGGGATGTTTCTAGAGAAGGAACAAATGCCTTATTTGATACTTATTTTAAAAATTATTTCGTCACCAATGATATTCCGATGTATACCATTGGATTATCAGAAGAGTTTGCAACTGCTGGTGAAACATATGGTATACAAAATTTAAAATACTTGTCTAGTGCTACGGATGGAAAGTATTTTCCTGCAAAGGATACTGCGAATCTTGAGCAGACGCTGCAAGAAATTGTGAATGCGACAAAGCTATCTTTGGTTTCAATAAATGATGAATTGAGTCAGTATGTGGATTATTACCAAGAAAAGCCAGATGTAAAGGTGACTAGAACCAATCGCAAAACGCAAGCAATCGAGACTCTCTATGAAAATGGAGGCGTAACACAAGTAGGTGCTAATGTCATTGAGTCTGTTACGCATACACCGATTAACAGGGCAGATTCGACTGGAAAGGTCGATTTGAACTTTAAACCGGGTGTTTACATTGATGATCAGTATACGTATACCTTGTCGTACAATATAAAAGTTAACCAGACAGCCTATACACAGTATGCAAATGCTAGGAATCAGTATGATGCAACAGGTGATGCCAATACAGATTTCGCAGATAATAGAACTAGTTCGAATCAACTAGGTTTTCGTTCGAATAAAGAAGCCTCGCTTTCTTACACACGAAAAGGGGTTACTAATTCGAGTTATTACCCTCACCCAGTTGTTCAGGTTCATGAAACAACGGTACCGATTCGAAAAATTGATTTGCGGCATCAAACACCATTAGCTGAAGTTGGTTTTGAATTGCGTAAGCAGGATGGGACAGTAGTGTCATCAGGAAAAACCAATGTAGATGGTCAACTGGTTTTGGAACATTTGGTAAAAGGGCAGTCATACGAATTGCATGAGGTAAGTAGCCTCGAAGATTATATCGCACCAGCAGCACCATGGCGAGTGACTATTGAAGAAACTGGAGTCATTCGACTTTATGATCAAAATGGAACAGAAATTCTTCGACCAGATGCTACTGGAGCATTTACAGTGACTAATGAGAAAAAATTAGAGTTACCACTTGTAAAAGTAGATGCAAACAATCGTCTTGCTCGATTATCTGGTGTACAGTTTGAACTGCGCCATCAAGACAATAGTGTCATGGCTACTGGAACAACAAAGGATGGACTGTTAACATTTAAAGGTCTACTCCGGAATCAAACCTATTATTTGTATGAAACCCAAGCTTTACCAGGTTATACTTTGCCGGAGAGACCTTGGACGATTACAGTTGCTAACGATTGGACAATCACGATTACGGACCAAGTAGGTCAGCAGGTTACCCTTTCTCAATTAGGGGATACAGAGGCATTTGAGTTAGTAAACCACCATACTTATCAACTTCCTGCTACAGGTGGAACTGGCTCATATCCGTTTATTTTTATCGGCTCAACGATTTTTTCTACAGTAGCACTGCTGTATTTTAGAAGAAAAAATCATTATTTTTAATATTTATTTTGGAGGAAAAATGAAAAAGATTTTTGCCCTTTTAACAGTTATTGCAACTGTTTTTGGATTTTATTCAACGCCAGTCTCGGCTGTTTCATCGGCTGATACTGCTACGTTGACTATTGAAAATGTAACGGGGAATCCAACCGTTACTCTTTATAAAATTGGTGAGGGAGAATACTCAGGTTCATCATTTGTAAAATTTAAGTATGCAGATGGGATCAATAATGGAGGAGACTTGACTCTGACTGAAACGGGGCCAACTTCTCAAGAAATCAATGCGATTGCAGCAAAGTTGATTGCAGGTACACTTAATCCACTTTCAAAAGAAACAATGAATATTGCAGGTACAACTGCTAGTAAAGAAGTTTCAGGTGCGGGTGTATACGTTGCAGTTCTAACTGGTGCAACAGATGGTTCAACCTATAATCCAATTTTATTAGCTGCTTCATATAATGATAAAGGTGTATTTAAAGGTGGGTTAGTTGATGCAACAACCAATTATCTTTATGGTGAAACGTCAGTTGCTAAAAAATCAACTCCAAGTGTTACAAAAGAGATTACAGCTGGTACGGTTAAAGATGAAGATAAAGATACTGTTGGTCTTGGATCTAAAGTTGATTACAGTGTGACAGTTGCTTTACCAAGTTATCCTGCCAATGCATTGAATAAGACAGTATTTGTATCCGATACTATGTCTGAAGGTTTGACATTTGATTTTAATAGTTTAGTTGTAGAGTGGAATGGCGAAAAAATTGCTGTTGATGCAACAAAAACATTCACGAATAAAGCTGGACAAATAATCGGTAAAGCAGTAGAAGTTGGAAATGGCTTTAATATTGCGTTTATCTATGATCAACTAGCATCACAAAATCCAGTTGTAAAATATAGCGGTATTGTGAATGATAAGGCGGTAGTTGGTCAAACTGGTAATACGAACAATGTTCAATATATCTATGCTAATAACCCAAACAAGGGTAAAACATATAATGACCCAAATGAGAAACCAGATCCACAATCTGATGATTCATTAACTAAAAAGGAAGATTCTAAAACAGTTTATACTTATCAATTGTCCTTTAAAAAAGTTGACTCATTAACAAAGAAACCTCTTGCAGGTGCGGTATTTGGTATCTATGAAGATGCTGAAGCCACTAAATTGATTGATACTGTTACGACTAATGCGCAAGGTTATGCGATTTCAACTAAGGTTGGAAAAGGAACATATTACATCAAAGAAATAACTGCTCCTACTGGTTACTCTTTGAATACAGAAATTTTTACTGTAACTGCAAGTTGGGCAACAGCAACAACCACTACTAGCAAAAGTTCAAGCCGTAGCTCATACACTTCAGATCCTTCAAAAGCTGTAAACAATACACAAGTTGGTTGGTTAAAAAACAATGTATTTTATGCTATGAATATTTTTAACGGTGATGAAGAAGGTGTGACGAAAGCTTATCTTGTTGCTACAACTACAACTAGTGATGATACAACTGTAACTACAAATAATGGAGAAGGTTCTGGAACATCTCATTATGGTGATATTAACAATACACCACTTGGTGAATTGCCATCCACTGGTGCGATGGGAACGTATCTCTTTACTTTCCTTGGAGTATTTGGATTAGCAACTGGTTTATTGCTCTTCATTAAAAAGAAAAAAGCTGTTTAATAAGCTCAATAAAAAATAAGAAAGCCGAGCGAGAAAAAACTCTCTCGGTTTACTTATTAGGAGATAGAAGTGAAAAATAAAACATCTATTCTATACATTCTACTGATTATTTTAGGAATTGTGATTCTATTGTATCCAATGGTCAGTAGTAAATGGAATGCTTATAGAGATCGACTATTAATTAATGAATACCATCAATCAATTGATCAGCAATCTGCTAAACAAAAGAAAGCTGCTTGGGACGCTGCAGTTTCCTATAATAAAGAACTTGGGATTCAACCTGTTCCAGATGCATTTTCACTACGTGAAGGGTTGAATGATAAACATTATGAATCATTATTGAATGTCCATTCTGATTCAATGATGGGTTATGTTGAGATTCCTAAAATTAATGTCCAGTTACCTATTTTTCACTACACGACCGATGACGTATTAGCAAAAGGAGCTGGGCATTTATTTGGGAGTGCTTTACCTGTAGGAGGCGAAGGGACACATGCTGTTGTGTCGGCTCATCGCGGATTGCCTAGTGCGGATATGTTTACAAACTTAGATAAGTTAGAAAAGGGAGATACCTTCTATTATAAAGTGTTAGGAGAAACTCTAGCTTATGAGGTGGATCAAATTTTAGTGGTCAAACCCTCGGAAGTAACGTCTTTAACGGGTGTTGAAGGTAAAGATTATTCCACTTTGATTACGTGTACACCTTATGGAATCAATACAGATCGCTTGCTGGTGCGAGGAAAACGAATCCCCTATTCTAAAGAGGTTTATAAAAAAGCCAAAGCCAATCCTGCAGGAGTGAATCAGGTTCATGTGGGAATACAAATCATATTAGCTATTTCGGGTGTTGTCTTATCATTTCTATTGGTGACAATTTTTGGATGGTTAGCAAAGAAGAAACAGGGCTGATATTTTTGATGGAGTAAACAAACCTCAAAATGAAGTTTGTCTTCAATCTGAACACACCGCCTATTTGGCAGTGTGTTCTTTTATATAGTCGAGTTTTTGCTGGCGGGTTTTGCGTTTTTTAAAGAGGGCTTCTGCCCGCAGGGCTTCTTGCTTGCTGTTGAAGGCTTCTTGATAGACAAGGGTAACAGGGAGGCGGTTGCGGGTGTATTTGGCACCTTTTCCAGCGTTATGGGTTTTGATTCTGCGATCCAGATCAGTTGTGTAACCGGTGTAGAGCGTTCCGTCTGCACATTCCAATACATACATATAGGCTGCTTTATCGGACATCCTGGTCTCCTTTTTTACCAAAATAAATCTCATGGATTTCATCTGTGTAGTCGCCATTGGCTTTGTGCACATACAAGGGCGGCAGGATTTTCAGACCGTCTGTCGAGCCATCTTTTATGGCCTCAATCAAGAGCATGTTGGCCTCTTTTCCCTCTTTCGGGTAGACAAACTGAATCCGTTTTGGAGCTAGATTGTATTGAAGCAAGGTATCCAGAATATCCAAGAACCGATCAGGCCGGTGGACCATGGCCAAACGGCCATTGGACTTGAGAGCGTGCCGGGCGACAGAGCAGATTTCTTCCAGATTGGTGGTGATTTCATGGCGGGCCAAGAGGTAATGCTCCGATAGGTTTTTATTGGAGGTTTCGCTGGCCTTGAAATAGGGCGGGTTGCACAGGATCAAATCAACCTGTGAGCGGGGAACATGGGCCAGCAAGTTTTTTAAGTCATCGTGGACCATGCGGACTTGCTCTTCTAAGGCATTTAAGGCAATCGATCGTTTCCCCATATTTGCCAAGCGTTCCTGCAACTCGACCAAGACGATGTGGGCCTTGGTGCGGGTGCTGGCAAAGAGTCCGACAGCTCCGTTTCCAGAACACAAATCAACAATCAGGCCTTTTTTAGGAATGCTGGGAAAACGTGAGAGAAGCACACTGTCAATTGAGTAACTAAAGACATCCTTGTTTTGGATGATTTTCACATCTGTTGAAAAGAGCTGGTCAATCCGCTCTCCTTCTTTTAAATCTCTTTCATTCATGCTATAATTATACCATAAATGTTCGAAGGAGATTTTATGTTTTACGCTTACTTACGTGGCCTGGTCATGTTTCTTTTATGGATTGTAAATGGCAATGCCCACTTTCATAATGAGGACAAAATCTTAGATAAGAATGAGAATTACATCTTGGTTGCCCCACATCGAACTTTTTGGGATCCAGTCTATATGGCCTATGCTGCCAGACCAAAACAGTTTATTTTTATGGCCAAAAAAGAATTGTTTACAAACCGCTTGTTTGCATGGTGGATTCGGATGTGTGGAGCCTTTCCGATTGACCGTGAAAATCCAGGCACAGAGGCTCTGAAGTACCCAATCAATAAGCTGAAAAAAAGTGACCGTTCCTTGGTCATGTTTCCAAGTGGGAGTCGTCACGCAACAGGTGTCAAAGGCGGAGTTGCTGTGATTGCTAAAATGGCAAAGGTTAAAATCATGCCTTCCAGTTATGTTGGACCGATGACGCTTTCAGGCTTGTTTGCTGGGGAGAGGGTCGATATGAACTTTGGTAATCCAATTGATGTATCCGATATTAAGAAAATGAACGACGAAGGAATTGAAGAAGTTGCTAGGCGTATTCAAGCAGAATTTGACCGTTTGGATGCAGAATCCCGTTCTCTTTCAAATGGAAAACGAGTTAATCCTCTCTCCTATTTGGTGCGGATACCAGCTGCCTTCCTAGCAATTTTCGTCTTACTTTTAACACTTCTCTTTACATTAGTGGCGAGTTTTGTCTGGAATCCAGAAAAAAATAACAAATAAATCAAAGCCAAATACTTGGCTTTTTCTTTTGTTTTCGAATAAGAAAATAGGAGGAGAATATGAACAAATACCTTAAATGGATACAGCAATACCGTTTATTAGTAGTAGGAGTAGTCGTCGCGTCCCTTTTTGTGGGAATGATTCTGAGCTGGCAAGAAAAACCAGAAGCTGCGGTAGCTGATTTTCCGGAAACCAAGTTGGTATCTAGCATGAGCGAGGAAGAGGCCCCTGCTATTGAGACGAAAGCCCAGTCCACATCTGAGAAAGCCATACTGGTCGATGTGAAAGGAGCTGTCCAAAAACCGGGGCTCTATGAGCTAAAGGCAGATGAGCGGGTTTACCATGCCATTCAAGCAGCAGGTGGTTTTACGGAAAAGGCAGAGCAGAAGTCGGTTAATCTCGCACAAAAATTAACAGATGAAGCGGTTGTTTATGTGGCTCATCAAGGGGAGGAAATCAATGTTGTAACTCCTCAATCTGCTGCGGGGCAGATGGCAGGTTCTGATACTGTTAGTCAAAAGGTCAATCTCAATACGGCGACAGTAGCAGACTTGACTACGATTTCGGGAATTGGAGAAAAACGCGCCAATGACATTATCGCCTACCGCGATAGCAATGGTGGCTTTAAAACAGTCGATGATCTCAACAATGTCTCAGGCATCGGAGACAAAACCATGGAAAACCTCCGCCCTTATGTGACGGTGGAGTAGGAGGAAACTTTCTTTTTGAAGGAAGTTTCTTTTTATTTATGTATTTATATTATAATAAGTTAATTACTTTTTTGAATCAGTGCTGATATATTTTAATTATTAGTGTTGACTATTGTCCACAATAATGGACACAGAAATGTTAGCGCATACAAAAAAAGTTGCTATACTTATTTTAAAAGGAGGAACGGCATAATGGAATTTAGTACAAAAGAGCTTCTATTATTGTCAATACTCAGTACTTCTCAATCTCCATTAACTGCAATTGATTTGTCTACACAAATTGGTGTATCTACCAAGACAGTGTATAGAATGATTAAACGAATCAATAGTATTGCAAACATGGAACTTGTAATCTCTCACAGTGGGAAAGGAATTCTTCTTGATTATGAGTCTTATATTGGGTTGAGTTTTCATAAAAATAAATATTCTGATGTAGAGAAAAGAAGAATGGAAATTTTATTAAGATTACTATACTTTTCTCCTAAATCGGTAGAAATCAATTATTTGTTTGAAAATTATTATCTAAGTGATTCTGTTATTTTAAATGATATAGCAAGCATTAATAAAATAGTAGAAAAAAATAAAATAAAACTTGTTAAGAGTTTTGGAAGATTATCAATTGTTGGTAAAGAGACAGATATTAGAAATTTAATAGATGAGGTAAATCAGGAACTAGGAATTTATAGTGAAATCCTTTCTGATGATAAAAATAATCAAAATTCTTTAGATATTGATTTTGTTACTAATTTGTTCAAAAAGTTAGAATTTAAAATTGGAGCAAATTTAAATCATCCTTATAGTCTAAATATTTTCTCTCATCTCTATATATTAATTCAACGAGGCCGTCATGGGTTTATAAATCAAAATATTTTACAGCAAGATTTCATATCAGATGAAAGAGAATTAATTGAAAAAAATTCAGAATTATATAGAATTGCTGAGGAAACAATTAATGCTATTCGTTCATATTTAAATGTTCCAATTTCGACTTTTGAAAATTTTTATTTATTTTTCCATTTGTTATCTTCAAGGTTTGAACAGAAAGAATTTTTAGAAATTGATGATAACGATGAAATTAAAATGATTGCAAAAGAAATTTTAGATAGAGTAGGTTTTAAAATGTCTTTAAAATTAGACAGCCAAGCAAATATTGCTGATTTTGAAACTCATCTTGGAGCTATGCTATATAGGTTAAAAAACAGATTTTCTGTAAAAAATGAATTATTAGATGATATAAAAAAAGATTATGAAAATATATTTAATACAGTGAGTTCTGAAGTGAAAGAAGTTTTAGCTACATATAGCTACAATAAAATTTCAGATGATGAAATTGGATTTATAACGCTTTACTTTGTTAAGTATAAAGAGGAGGCTGAATCAGTAAAGCGTGTTTTAATTATGTGTTCTTCAGGTGTTGGTACTTCAGAATTATTGAAGACGAGGGTGATGAAAACGATACCTAACATTGAAATTGTTGATGTCATATCAGTTCATCTATACAGAAAAAGGAAGACTCAGTACAAGGATATTGATTTAATTTTAACAACTGTTAATTACAATGATTTTGGAGAAATTCCATCAATATTAGTTAGTGTTTTATTTAACGAACAAGATGCTACAAAAGTCAGAACAATATTAGGAGGAAAATAGAATGTCTAAATCACATATGGAAGAAGAATTCAATTTTTTTGCGATTGTTAATGAAGATTTAATTAATCTTGAATTGAATGCGACAACAAAAGATGGTGTCATTGAAGAATTATCGCAAATGTTGTTTCAATCTGGGTATCTCTCTGATAAAAAAGAGTTTATAGAGGATGTTTATCTGAGAGAAAAAGAAGGAGTTACAGGTATTGGACAAGGTATTGCGATACCTCATGGAAAATCTGATAGTGTCATAAAAACCGCAATTGCTATAGGAAGAACTAAGACTGCTATTGAATGGGAAACACTAGACGAGGAACCTGTAAACTTTATCATCTTATTTGCTGTACGAAATGTAGAAGCGAATACAAAACACATAAAACTTTTACAACAAGTTGCTATTAAACTAGCAGATGATGATTTTATTGATGCTATTCAAACTGTAGACAGTAATAGTAAATTGTTGGAATTACTTTCAAAATAAAAATTATAATCATAAAAGGAGGTCAACATGAAAATTGTTGGAGTTGCAGCTTGTACGTCTGGTATTGCACATACGTACATAGCAAAAGAGAAACTGATTCGAGCAGCCGAATCTTTAGGACATACGATTCATTTAGAGACCCAAGGAACAATTGGGACTGAAAATGAATTGACTGCAGAACAAATAGCAGAAGCTGATGTTGTTATACTTGCAATTGATATAGCGATAACCGGTATTGATCGATTTAAAGATAAAAAAACGGTTAAAGTTGGTACATCAGTAGTTACAAAAGCTCCAAAGCAATTACTTCAAAAAATTGAAGAAGAATTAAATAAATCATAAGGAGAAAACAAATGAAAAAAGTATTAAACGAAATAAAGCAACATTTGTTGACGGCTATTTCCTATATGCTACCTTTGGTAGTAGCATCAGGATTACTGATTGCAATTGGAAATTTGATGGGAGGAAGCTACGTTACAGAATTTTCAGAAATGTCTCTTGCTAGTTCATTGACAACTTTAGGTGTATTCGGAATGGGATTATTACCTTCTTTTATAGCAGGTTATATAGCATATTCCATTGCTGATAGACCAGGTATTGCACCCGGATTTTTGATGGGTCAAATTGCTAGTTTCTTAGGAGCAGGTTTTCTTGGAGGAGTAATTGGTGGTTTCATAGGTGGATATATTGCAAAACTTATTAGAAAGAATTTAAAAGTTCCTTCTTGGGCAGAAGCTCTGATGCCGATGATGATTATTCCTACTTTAACTGCCATCCTTGGTGGCTTCCTAATGTTCTTTGTTTTAGGAACTCCGTTGGTAGCTATGACAACAGGCCTGACCAACTTTATAACAGGTTTAGATCAGTCGCAAAAAGCACTTTATGGTTTTATTATTGGATTTATTGGCTGTATTGACTATGGTGGTGCTATTTCAAAAGTACCTAACTTAATTGCTGACGGTTTGTTACTTGAAGGAATTTTGGAGCCTGAGGGGATTAAAGTATTGGCTGCAATGGTTCCTCCAATTGGTGTAACATTTGCACTGCTCCTTTCCAAAATTGTCAAAAAACGTATTTTCACAAATCAAGAAGTTGAAAATATTAAGGTCGCTTTTCCAATGGGACTATGTATGATTAGTGAAGGAGTTATTCCTATTGCGATGAATGATTTGTTACGGACCGTAACAGCTACTTCAATTGGTTGTGGTATTACTGGAATGATTTCTTATTATTTTGGTAATGGTTCTCCAGTTCCTTCAGGAGGAGTATTTGTAATACCTGCAATGACTAAACCTTTTGTAGCCATTATTGCCCTATTAACAGGATCAATTGTTACAGCGATTATTTTAGTATTCTTGAAAAAAGAGATTACTGAAGAAGAAGCTAGTGGTATTGTGGAAGATGTAGAAGAAGAAGTTGATTTGTCAAATATCAGTTTTAGTTAATTTGATGCAAGAAAAGAGGTAAGTATATGTTATTAAATATGACTCAATTATTGGAAGTTGCAAAAGAAAATAAGTTTGCTGTGGGTGCTTTTAATATTGCAGATAGTAATTTTTTAAGAACAGTAGTTGAGGCTGCGGAAGAAAATGATTCACCAGCCATCATTGCTGTTCACCCTACGGAGTTAGATTACTCAAAGGATGATTTTTTTCAATATGTTCTCACCAGAATAAAAAACAGTCCAGTTCCGTTTGTCTTACATTTGGATCATGGGGATTCGTTAAAAAGTGTTATGCGAGCAATTCATGCCGGATTTAGTTCGGTTATGATTGATGGATCTTTACTGCCTTTTGAGGAAAATATTGCTTTAACCAAAAAGATTGTTGATGTTTGTAAAGAAATTGGTGTTTCTGTAGAAGCTGAATTAGGAACAATTGGGAATACAGGGACTAGTGTCGAGGGTGGTGTTAGTAAAGTAATTTATACTAACCCAGAAGATGCAGAGGTTTTTGTATCTAAAACGGGAATTGATACTCTAGCTGTTGCAATTGGAACGGCTCATGGTATTTATCCTAAAGATGTGAAGCCAGAATTAAAAATGGATGTACTACAAGCAATTAAGGATCGAGTAGATATTCCGTTGGTTCTTCATGGAGGGTCGGCTAATCCTGACGAAGAAATTGCAGAGGCAGTGAAAATTGGAATTCAAAAAGTCAATATTTCCTCAGACTATAAGTATGCATACTATAAAAAATGCCGTGAAATTCTATCTACGACAGAATTGTGGGATGCTAATGTGATTAATCCTGAATGTATTGAGGCTGGTAAAGAAGTTATCAAACATAAAATGGAATTATTCCAATCAGTTGGTAAAGCGGCACTTTATAGAGAGCAGGCTATTAAACCATGGAGAAATGAATTTAATTAATCATGACCACCCGTCTAACGGGTGGTTTGAACAGGGGCTATAAGCCCACATCACCAGCCAGCGCCTAAAGACGCTGGCTTTCACTTTGTTCAAGCCTAACTGCTTTTGACTCGTCACTTGCCTCTTAAAGAGGCATTGGTATTACTTGCCATCATCCCTAAAGGGATCTTCGTATTCTTTTATGCTCAATTTATCTAGGGCGATGTCATGTTTTTCTTGTTCTTGGATATATTTTTTGATAGTGGCTTCGTTCAGTCCAACTGTACTCACATAATAGCCCTCTGCCCCAAAATGGCGATTCCCAAACTTGTATTTGAGATTGGCGTGTTTGTCAAACATCATCAGGGCACTCTTACCTTTTAAGTAGCCCATGAAACTTGAAACACTAATTCGTGGTGGGATACTAACTAACATGTGAATGTGGTCTGGTATTAAATGTCCTTCTATTATTTCACCTAGTCTACTTCGATATTGATTATAGATTACTTTTCGTCTATACTTAGGGGTAAACACAATGTGGTATTTACACATCCACTTTGTGTGAGATAAACTATGTGCCTTTTGTGCCATATTTTGCTCCTTTCGCTTTACATTAGGATTGAATACCTTTATTGTATCGCGTTTGGAGTTTTTTGGTATAACCAGCGATGCGCACCCGCATAGCGGGTGGTTTATTTGTTTCGCACCTGCGGAGCGAAACGGACTGAAAGTCACATAATAAAAAGAGACCAGTATTCTAACGACTAGAATACTGATTTCTTTATAGTTAGACTTCCTTTTCCGAATAAATAGAAAAGGAGTTCTCAATGAAAAAATGGCTTAATAAAACCCCGATTCCTCCGATTCAGTTAGCGGTAGTGATGCTATCTATTTATTTTTTGATTTACCGTTTCTCTATTTTGGGGTTGTTGTTCCTTGGCTTTTTACTGTGGCGTATGTTTGGTCAGTATGGACGAGATGTCTTTCGCAAAAACATGCTCGTTCTCCTTCTAGGAACAGTGGTATTTGTAGGCCATCGTACTTTGGAATACTGGCGGGAACATCAGCAACCATCAAATCTAACAAGGTTGCAGGTAGTTCCAGATACGATTTCAGTCAATGGCGATAGCCTTAGCTTTCAAGCGAAAGAGGCAGGTTTCCGTTACCAGGTTTTTTACAAACTCCAATCCCAAGAAGAACAGGCCTATTTTCAGAATATGGTAGATCTGGTTGTTCTGGAAGTAGAGGCAGAAGTGACTATCCCAGAGGGACAGCGCAATTTCAACGGTTTTGATTACCGTCAGTATTTGCGGACAAAAGGCATTTACCGTACGGTCAATATTAAAAGAATCACATCTGTCAAAAAGGCAATTTCATGGAATCCACTGGATTGGTTGGCAAGCATGCGTCGAAAAGCCCTGGTTCACGTTAGAACACAATTTCCAGCACCCATGCGGCATTATATGACAGGGCTCTTGTTTGGTGATTTGGACAAGGAATTTGAAGAAATGGAGGATGTCTATTCTAGTCTGGGGATTATCCATCTTTTTGCCTTATCCGGCATGCAGGTTGGATTTTTTATTGATAAATTCCGCTACCTTCTGTTGCGATTAGGGTTAAAACGTGAGACTGTCGATTGGTTGCAACTTCCGTTTTCCTTGGTCTACGCTGGTCTGACAGGTTGGTCTGTTTCTGTTGTGCGTTCCTTAGTGCAAAAACTAGTTGGGAACAAGCAGATAAAGGGTTTGAACAATCTCGCCGTAACCCTAGGCATATGCTACTTGATCTCTCCAGCTTTCCTTTTATCATCTGGTGGTGTCTTGAGTTTCTCTTATGCCTTTCTGTTGACCGTTTTTGATTTTGAACACCTATCATCTATCTGGAAAACAGTTGTGGAAAGTGTAGCTATTTCACTGGGAATTTTGCCGATTCTCATTTACTATTTCTCCGGTTTTCAGCCCTTGTCCATTCTTCTGACCTTTCTCTTTTCCTTTGTCTTTGATGTGCTTCTCTTGCCCTTATTAAGCCTTGTTTTTCTTTTGTCGCCAGTGCTGATTATAGACCAGTTTAACAGCCTCTTTCAAGGATTAGAGAGGATTATTTCTTGGGTGGCATCTATCAGTAGTCAACCGCTCGTTTTTGGCAAACCAAGTCTTGTCCTTCTTGTCTTACTGTTGATTTTTCTAGCGATCCTATACGATTTTTGGTCTCGCAAGCCAATCGTTCTTCTGTTCTCCATCATGGTCCTTGCTCTGCTTTTTTTCGTCAAACACCCTCTAGAAAATGAAGTGACAGTGGTTGACATTGGTCAAGGGGATAGCCTCTTTTTACGGGATATGAGTGGGAAAACCATGCTGATTGATGTAGGGGGCAGGGTGAATTTTTCTTCTGGGGAAAGCTGGCGCGAAAAACGGACAGATGCCAATGCGGAGCGGACGCTCATTCCTTATCTAAAGAGTCGAGGCGTCGGGAAAATTGACCAACTGGTTTTGACCCATACCGATACCGACCACATTGGGGATATGGAAGTGGTAGCCAAACACGTTGTGATTGGCGAGGTTTTGGTGAGTCCGGGTAGTTTGACCGTCCCTGAATTTGTGGAACGCCTGAAGGCTATGAAGGTCAAGGTTCGTGTTCTGAAGGCAGGAGATAGCCTTTCGATGATGGGTAGTCAACTCCATGTTCTCTATCCTTGGGAAACAGGAGACGGGGGCAACAATGATTCCCTGGTCTTGTACGGAAGGTTGTTGGACAAGAACTTTCTATTGACAGGGGACTTGGAAGATGGAGAGTTAGAGTTGATCGAACGCTATCCCAGCTTGCCAGTAGATGTCCTAAAAGCTGGCCACCACGGCAGCAAGGGCTCCTCTTATCCAGAATTTTTAGACCATATCCAACCACAAATTAGCCTGATTTCGGCAGGAAAAAACAACCGCTACAAACACCCCCACCAAGAAACGCTGGACCGTTTCAAGGAACGGGACATTGCAGTCTACCGAACAGACCAACAAGGAGCCATTCGCTTTAGAGGGCTGAACAAATGGACAGTGGAGACGGTGAGGTGAAATCTCTCTTTGTGAAAAAGGCACAATGTGCTATAATAGAAGAAAAGCAAAGGAGTTTGTTATGGAACGTACCTTTTTCATCATCAAACCTGACGGCGTAAAAAGAGGCTTGGTCGGTGCTGTTCTAAAGCGGATTGAGCAAAGAGGTTTTGAGTTGGAACGGTTGGAGTTGCTTCAGGCCACTCCAGAGCAGTTACAGGCACATTATGCGGAATTACGGACCAAACCCTTTTTCCCTGAGTTGGAAGACTACATGACAAGTGGGCCGATTGTTGCGGGTGTGATTCGGGGCAACCGTGTCATTTCTTCTTGGCGGTCCATGATGGGCGTTACCAATCCAAAAGATGCCTTGCCAGGTACGATTCGAGGAGATTTTGCCCAAGCACCAGGAGAAACCGGTGGCATTCAAAATGTTGTACATGGATCAGATTCCAAGGAATCCGCTGAACGCGAGATTGGGATTTGGTTTCCAAACTAAAAAACCGACGCAAGTCGGTTTTTAGATTGTTTTACGATACAGGTAGCCACATACTGAAAGTAGGACAATTCCCAGTCCAATAACCGCAAAGCTGGCAACATGAATGGCAAAAGGCAGGGCAGTCATCAAGAGAACAGCCAGTGGCATAAAGATGCCCGCTACGGTAAAAATGGAGCTAAAGACACGACCCAAGAGGTGGTTGGGCACCTTTTTTTGAACCATGGAAAAGAAGTGGACATTGAAAATGGTTAAAAAGCATTCAAAAACAAGATTGCCAGCGACGATAATTTTGGCTGGTAAACCAAGCAGAGCCAGCGGGGTTATACTAGCCAGTCCTAGACCACTCAGGGCCAGTGCAATCAAAATGCTGTTATGGGAATGAGCAAAGAGGCGTTTGGCCAAAAGAGCTCCTAAAATTGATCCAAGGGCTCCCATGGATAAAAGACTAGCATAGCTTGACTTGTCTGCAAAGAGCTGATTGCTAAAAGGAATGAGGTAGTTAAAAGCAGCGATAAAGAAGTTGACCAAGGCTGCAATCGCCAAGAGAAAGAAAACCTCTTTTTCGTGAAAGACAAAGAGCATGCCTTCCTTGATATCTGCCAAGATGGCCTGGATAGAGGCTTTTTCTTTTTTCTGTTCTAGATGTATTTCCTTGTCCTTGATGGAAAAAAGCAGCGCAAATGAGAGGAAAAAGGTCAAACTATCTAGAATAAGGGTCGGACGAATGCCGAAGCGGTCTACAAAAAGAAAGGCCAGAAGCGGAGAAGAGACACTGATGACTTTACTGATTACCTCCAAATGGGCATTAAAATCCACCAATCGATCCTCATCAACCAAGGTCACAACATAAGATTTGAAAGATGTCCCTGAGAAAGCATGGGACATGGCTAGCACCGCATTGACAGCAATGAGGCCGTAGAGCATGGTTGTATCTGTACCAATAAGTGCCAAAAGGGCGCACATGATTCCACCTATAAAGTCCGTTGCCAGTAGAATTTTTCGCCGTTTAAAGCGGTCGGCAACAGCTCCTCCAAACGGATTGAGAAAAAAAGAAATGAGCTGTTCGGCTAGTTGGTAATAGCCGATGTATTGAGGAGCCAACCCTCCCAATCCTGCAATCCAACTGCTGTTGCCATAATCGTACATGACATTGCCGATTTTGTTGATAGCCCGGCTAGCCAATAATTTCCATTCGTTTTTTTGCATTGAAAAACCTCCACATGTTTTAGAGCCTTATTATAGACTAGATCAGTGGAGGTTGCAGATTTTTTGCAGATATGGCCTTATTTTACGAAACGGGCAAAATCAGTCTTGTAATTGTCGACCATATGTGGGCAGTCCAGCCAATCAAAAATTTGAATGGCATGGGTCATGTCTTCGATGCCAGGCAAGGTTTGACCAGAACGGTAGGCTTGCAGGCCTTTCAAAAAGAGGAAAATGGTCTTTTCATAGAGCTTGGTTTCATTGGTTAAAAGCGCAGCAGATTGTTCCTGGTAAAAATCAGCAATATCCAAGACATTACGGTGAATACAGGTTTCCCAGATATTCATAATGGTGGCGACGACCATGTGGCGATGGGTGGCAATTTCGCGGTAATAGTCTCTTCGTTTGAGGATTTCTTGTCCCATGCGGTGCAGCAGCGGAATGTCGATAAAGAGGTAGAGGTTTCCAATCAAAGCTAGCTCGTAGATGTTCCAATTTTCAGTGGCAAAAAGGTAGTCTGTGATGGTATCAAGGCTTTCTTTTGGAAATGGGATGGTTGGGTCACACTTGCAAATAAAGCCTTGCAAAAGAATGCTGTTGAGCTTGTAACGTTCCTTATTAGGGTAGTGTTTAAAGCGTTCCAGTTGTTCAGTTTGCAAGCGTTGAAAGCCAGCGACGTCTCGTTTGTACTCCAAGTCAATCAATTCACTCATAAAGCGAATTTGCTCGGTGTGCTGAAAGCCAGATGCAGCATCCATAAATTCTTTGACTTCTACGTGAATGTTGTTGAGTGCAATGAGAAATTTGGAAATAGAGAGTTCGGATTCTCCTCGCTCAAATCGCGACAACTGGGAAATGGATAAGTCTGCCGTTGCAACTTGTTTGAGTGAAATATGGCGGTTGATCCGCAAGGTCCGAAAGGTTTCTCCTAAAAGTTTCTTGTCCATGGTCTTCCTCCTAAAATGATTATAGCAAGTCTTCAGAAATTGGCAAGAATTTCCCATATCTGCAAATAAATTCTTTTGAAAAAATACCGTTTTGCGTTTTAGAATATGGTATAATATAAGAGATTTTTATGAAAAGGAATTGTATATGAAAAAGTTTTTTATTGTCTGTTTGATGGTACTCCTATCCTTGTTTACACTTGGTAAGCCAGTTCTGGCTGAGGAAGATTTGCTAACCATGGCGCAAAATGCAGGCTATCCAGCCACAGCAGATATGGTGCCAAAAGCTTCTATTGTGATTGACGCAGATACGGGTCAATTGCTCTGGGGACAAGAAATTGATATGAAATGGGATCCAGCCAGTACCACTAAAACCATGGTCATTTATTTGACACTAGAAGCCATCGCTAAGGGACAGATTTCCTTGGATACACAGGTTGTTGCGACTGAGACAGATCAGGCCATTGCTGGTATTTATGCCCTCAGCAACAACAAAATTGTCGCTGGAGAAACTTATACAGTCAGTGAGCTTTTAACCATGACCCTCGTTCCATCATCAAATGTTACGACCTTGATGTTGGCTCATTTGATTCATGATGGGGACGATGCTTCATTCTTACAACTCATGAATGATACAGCAAAAGAACTTGGCATGACCAATACGACTTTCCACAATGCAACGGGAGCAGTGGTCGCAGCGTTTCAGGGCTACTATGCTCCAGCAGGTTACGACCACAATAAGACCAATGAAGTGACAGCGCGTGATATGGCGATTTTGACCTATCATTTGTTGAAAAAACACCCTCAAATTCTTGAGTATACCAATCAACCAGAGGTGACTGTAAAGACAGGAACCTACTTAGAAGAAACCTTTACAACTTATAACTATTCCTTGCCAGGTGCGAAACACGGCATTGAAGGCGTAGATGGTTTAAAAACAG
The DNA here is from genome assembly GCF_053207365.1 of Streptococcus cameli. Classification (NCBI taxonomy): domain Bacteria; kingdom Bacillati; phylum Bacillota; class Bacilli; order Lactobacillales; family Streptococcaceae; genus Streptococcus; species Streptococcus cameli. Next base: position 72,979 of record NZ_JBRUIM010000002.1, read on the forward strand.
GTTCTAGTCCAACGGCTGGTTTTAACTCGATTGTAACCGCAAAACGCGGCGATACACGTCTCATTAGTGTTGTCTTGGGAGTTGGAGATTGGCAGGTGCAAGGCGGGGAATATTTCCGACATTACTTTGTCAATACCCTTTTGGAAAAGAGTTTTTCAGAATATAGCCGTCAAGTAGTTGCAAAAGCTGGAAAACAAGAAATTGCTGGCCAGACTGTAAGGACTTCAGAAGATTTGTATGCGCTAGTTTCGGGAGAACAAACCCCTGATCTGGTCGTTGAAAACAACCGTTTGAAAGTAAAAGACAGTATTATCACAGAGAGCGGTGTAGCTCTTGAAGAAGAGAAGGGTTTGGGACAGGCTATTTCTACTTCGAACAAAGTGGCAGTAAAAAAAACCAACCAACTGATTTCAAAGATTCCTAAATATGTATATATACTGATTCCGATTGCTTTGATCGTATTGGCGATTGCCTTGCGATTGATTCTTGGAAGTAGTAGACGGGCTCGCAGCATGCAACATCTTGATTCAACATCTCGTAGTCGCCGTCACAGAAGAAGACGGAAATTTTAAAGAAGACGATACTCAACAACCAAGTCTAGAGGTTGTTGGGTATTTTTTGCACTTTTTCCTCTATAAAAGTGATATAATGAGACTATGTTAGCCATTGAAGCAGTAAAAAAATTAAACAAAAACAATCTCGGGCTACTCACCGTTTTGTCTGGCGAAGATACGGGACAGTACCAGCTTGCCAAAGAAGCCTTGTTGAAAACGCTGGGATTCGATGCCAGCGATTTGAGTTTTGCCTACTTTGATTTATCAGAGAGCAGTTTTGCTCAATTTGAACTGGAGTTGGTATCTCTGCCTTTTTTTGCGGACGAAAAAATTGTGATTGCAGATTATGTTTCGGATCTTTCTACGGATAAAAAACGCTATTTTTCTGATGGAGAACTCAAACAGTTTGAGGCATATTTAGAAGCACCGAATGAAACGACACGCCTGATTTTATTAGTGCCAGGAAAGTTAGATAACAAGCGGCGTTTGGTTAAAATGCTCAAACGTGATGCCCTTTGTATTGAAGCCACAGAAGCAAAAGAAGCAGAAATCCGAACCTATTTTCAGCAGGAAATTCGCAAAAAAAATATGGAAATGGGCGAGGATGTGTTAGAGCAATTATTAGTGAAATCGGGTTTTGACATTTCAGAAATGACCAAGAACATCGCTTTTTTGAAAGCCTATAAACCGAAAGGGAGCATCACTTCAGAAGATATAAGGGAGGCAATTCCTAAGACCTTACAGGACAATCTCTTTGATTTATCGACTTATATATTAGGAAAAAAAGTAGATCAGGCCCAGGACTTGGTCAAGGATTTACGATTGCAAGGAGAAGATGATGTCAAGCTCATTGCGATTTTACTAACCCAATTTCGGATGTTCTTGCAGGTGCAACTATTGTCCCAAAAAGGACGCGCAGAAAGTCAAATTGTTACTGAACTTTCGGATTATTTGGGCAGAAAAGTCAATCCTTACCAGGTCAAATTTGCCCTACGCGATTCCAGAGGTTTGTCACTGTCTTTCTTAAAAGAAACAGTTGCCAACCTCATTGAGACAGATTACAAGATCAAGTCTGGACAGATGGAAAAAGAGTATCTGTTTGATATTTGTTTATTGAAAATGATGAATGCCCTCTCCTAGTACAAAAAACTTGAAATCGGTTTTATTTTCATTTAGAATAGAAGTAACTAGACTAAAGGAGGCCCTACACATGGCTATTATTTTACCTGATCTACCTTACGCATACGATGCTTTGGAGCCACACATTGATGCAGAGACAATGACACTCCACCATGATAAGCACCATGCAACTTACGTAGCAAATGCCAATGCTGCACTTGAAAAACACCCTGAAATTGGTGAAGACTTAGAAGCCCTCTTATCAAATGTTGAAGCGATTCCAGCAGATATTCGTCAAGCATTGATTAACAATGGTGGTGGGCACTTGAACCACGCTCTTTTCTGGGAGTTGTTGTCTCCAGAGAAAACAGAAATTTCGTCAGAATTAGCAGCAGATATTGATGCAACATTTGGCTCATTTGATGCCTTCAAAGAAGCATTTACAGCTGCAGCAACTACTCGTTTTGGCTCAGGTTGGGCTTGGCTTGTCGTCAACAAAGATGGCAAATTAGAAGTGACTTCTACTCCAAACCAAGATACACCAATCATGGACGGTTTAAAACCAATCCTTGGCTTGGACGTTTGGGAGCATGCCTACTACCTCAACTACCGCAACGTACGTCCAAACTACATCAAAGCATTCTTTGATGTCATCAACTGGAACAAAGTTGACGAATTGTACAAGGCTGCAAAATAAGAGATAAGCCCCGTTTTGTAAGAAACGGGGCTTTTATTGATGATTAAATGGCTTCAAGTGGTTTTCATTTCCTTTATTTTAGGGTAAAATAAAGAGGTTATGATGTATGAATTATTGCGGAAAAGATCTCGTTTTGTCCTTATTTTGGTTGGCTTGCTAGTCGTACCCTTTCTTATTCTTTTTGGAGCAGTAGTGTGGATGAATCCGAACAACAGTTCTCCACAGGTTTCGCAAGAGAAACAACAAGTTTCAAAGACAACAGACAAAACAGCGCTTAAAAAACATTCTGAAGCCCCGGAGCCAGTAAAGGAGTATCTAAAATCACCTGAAGCAAAGCAGGCAGTTATGGATAGGGATATGGAACGGATGAGTTCGTTAGGACTTTATTATGATTATGCCAATATGGGCTTGGTGGAAGTTGTCCAAGCTTATTTAAGTGAATATGGGATTGATCCATCGCAGGTTGCCTTTACTTATAAAAACCCTGCAACTGGCCATCAGTTTTCTATGAATGATACAGAGCCAATGACAGCAGGGTCTACCTATAAAATGCCTTTAAATATGTTGGTTGTTGATGAGGTTGAAAAAGGAAGATTTTCCTTAACAGAACGATTTGATATTACCAATACTCCGTATGAATATAAATTTGAACATGATGCCTATGTTGGGCAATTTGGTGGCGCAATGAGTATTCCTGAAATGCAAGAATATTCCTTGGTTTACTCTGAAAATACACCTGCCTATGCACTTGCTGATCGCTTTGGTGGGATGGATGCTGCTTTTGCGGAATTGGACCGTTTTGGTCAGTCAAAAGGAGAGGTAAAAACCATTCGCAGAGAGGACAACAAGACAACAACAGATTATTACATCCATGTGTTAGAGCATCTTTATGATCATCAAGATAAGTATGCAGATATTATCTACTATATGGATTTATCGTTTACAGGCCAGTATTACGAAACCTATGTACCGGATATTCGCATTGTTCAAAAACCTGGATACGTAGCAGAGGCCTTAAATGTAGATGCGATGGTGTTTGAAGAAAGTCCCTATCTGATTGCTATCTACACCAGGTACTTGGGAGGGACGACAGAATACAGTCAAGAAATTAGTGGCTATGGCTACATGCAACTGGCGGCATTGACTTATGTTATCAACCAGTGGCATCGTGTTAATGAAAATGGACTAGGATAGAAAAAGGAAGAAAATATTCTTCCTTTTTAGTTTGAAACTGTTTCATCTGCTCGATAATACAGGATGTGATTCATATCAGGTAGTGCTACTTGTATTCTTTCTTTGCTTGTATCTGATTTAAAAAATGGTGGATCTTCATCAAAGATTATCTCGACACCGATAGGAGCATAATATAAAAAAACAGGTGTGTCATATTTTGAATGTCTTTGTCGTGACATTGCAAGCCAACCATTGGAGACTGTCATCAAGTCGGTATTGAATTCTATATCCGGAAATTCTTCAATGCTACCGCTTTTTGTTATGGTAATAGCTTCACCAGCTTCGTTTATCCAGGTACCAGCAATGCTAGAATAGTCACCAGAAAGTAGCTCACTGAATTCTTGTCGTTCTATTAGAACTTCATCAAGAGGTTTACTTAGCTTGTACCATTGCCCAATATCAATTATATTCTCTAAAGGTTCACCAAGTTTTTCAAATTTGTCTTTTGATATGTCTATTTTAGAAAGTTGGTAGCTATCGGTTTCATAATGATAGGTAACAGATTGGGTTGGTTGTAATCTTGTCCCATTTTTCGCAAAGGTGAAAAAATGATATTCGAGTTCACTAAATGAATCCCCTGGTTGCTGGAGTCGCAATTGATGATTATACATCAGTACTAACTTTTTTTGTTCTCCAATCGCTTCAAGACCTAATTTTTTAGTTGTTAACCGTTTTGGTTTATTTTGATGATCCAGTGTAAAAATATCATATAGAACATGATTTAAGTCATCGTAGACGGACTGTTCTTGAGCAATCAGTAACTCTTTTACACCATTTTGATCAATATCATAAAAACTATAAATAAATCGGTTCTTGCTTGTGGTATCGTTAATGGTGACTAATTTTGCAAAAGCATTGTATTTTTCCTCATTAAAGAATGAAGAAGTTTCTTCTGATAGGAGTGATTGATATGCTTCTAAGGGTTCTTGGTAAGCTAATAGATCATCATCGTTAAAATCTAAGATTTTTCTTGTAGAAGTGTTTTCTTTTTTTAGAGATGATTTGTTTTTTGGAGTAGAAACACACCCAAATAAAACAAGACAAGCCAAGCAACAGAGTAGAAAAAAACGAAAATTTGGTTTCATTTGAAAGACCTCCTATGTACTAGTATTTTCATTATCAATAATAAAATAGGAAAAGTCAAGCTAGGATATCAGAGTTTCAAATTTTGAAAGAACTTTCATATAATTAACTTAGCTACTTTCTTTATAAAATAATTTTTCAAAAAATGTTAAAAATTTCACAAAATCTATTGACAAATCTTATTTAGGAATGTATAGTAGTTACATAGAGTAGCTACTACATTTAAAAGGAGTTTATATGCTGGTTCAAAAAATGAAACAGTTCGGCTTTACTGAATCCGAAACAAATATTTATCTTAGCTTAGTGGAAAATGGTTCGATGACTGGCTATGAAGTTAGCAAGAAGTCTGGTGTTCCACGTTCAAAAGTCTATAATGGATTAGAGATTTTGGTCAAAAAGGGAGTCGTCCTTGTCAATAAGAGTGAACCAAAATTATACTCAGCCCTATCACCAGAAGAGTTTGTCAGCATGCTAAAACATTCGACTTTGAGTGATATTCAATATTTAGATGACCATTTGTCAGACATAAAAGAAAAAGAAGAAGATACGCTTTTGTGGCAATTGGAGCAAAAAGAAGCTGTTTTACTCAAAATGCTTTACATAATTGAGCATAGTAAAAAGAGTCTTTATATCCAAATCTGGGAAGACAACCTTACTCCTACTATCGTCAAAGCCCTAGAAGAAGCAGAAGACCGTCTGGAAACTTTTGTCTGTATTTTGTTTAGCAACAGTGGTCAGTATAACTTGCCTTTCAAGCGTTTTTATCCCCATGGATTTGAAGTGGATAAAATAAAAGACATGGGAGGTCGTTGGATCAATTTGGTGTGTGACAATGATATTGTTTTATTTGGGACACTTGATGATGTATGTGACGTCATTTGGAGTCATAACAAGGCCATGCGATTACTAGCAAAAGAGTACATTAAGCATGATGCATATACCTTAAAAATTATTCAAGAACATGGACCAGAATTGATCGCAGACTATGGTAAGGACTTTGAGGGCATTCGTAAAATCTATTAACGGAGATTATGTATGTCATTTAAAGATATTTTGTTACTACTGGTTATTGTAGTGAATGCCTATTTTGCAGTTGTATTTATTAAGGATTTGATTCTTCATAAACATGAAGTCATGTCAGAAGAAGCTAGCACAGCGGCTTTGCCATTTTCAAGTGCTATTATCTTCTTCTTATCGACCGTAGGGATTTCGGACTTTGCAATTAGTACCAGTCTCTATCCAAAATTAAATTGGACAAGTGTTAAAAAATTACCAGGCACATTGAATACCCAGTGTACCATTCCAGTTGCAGTAATGGCTCTTGCCTACATTACAAAGATTGAAGTGAGTGTCACAACTTTAATTGTTTGTATTGTTAGTCAAATGGTTGGTTCTTATTTCGGAGCAAAATTCGCAGTCAAACTGCCAGCAGAAAAATTAAAAGTTTCAATTGGAATTGGGATGATTGTGGCAGCGCTCATTATCTTTGGTGGGAAATTTGGCTTGTTACCAGGTGGTGGAAATGCGACCGAATTGACTGGTATTAAGTTGGTTGTTGCAGCCGTTGCTTTGGCTATCTTTGGTGCGCTAAACAATATTGGGATTGGTTCATATGCCTTGACCATGATTACGGTTTACTTACTGGGATTAAATCCAGCAGTAGCTTTTCCAATCATGATGGGAGCAGCAACATTCTCAGTTCCTGTTGGTAGTGTTCAGTTTGTCAAATCTGGAGAATACAGCCGTAAGATTACCCTCTTTACATCAACATTTGGTGTACTTGGTGTCTTGTGTGCAGTGTTTGTCATCACAAGTCTAAATACGGCTATTTTGCAATGGTTTGTTGCCTTTATTCTCTTATACAGTGCATATGGTATGCTGAAGAAAAATTAAGAATAGACAGAGTGAGGTAAAAAAATGCTGATTTTAACAAAGGAAGATATTCAAGCTTGTTTTTCGATGAAAGATGCGATTGCAGCAGCCAAAAAAGCAGTGCGACTCTACTCATCGGGTGAAGCAACAGTTCCACTTCGGACAAATTTAGATGTGTCTGAATACCGTGGACAGAGTTTGTATATGCCAGCCGTAACAAGTGGCGAGCAAAGTGCCTTAGGTGTTAAGATTGTTTCCGTTTATCCTGAAAACATTGAAAAAGGGTTGCCATCTGTTCCTGCTACGATGGTGGCTTTGGACCCTGAGACGGGGATTGTCTCAGCGATTTTAGACGGGACTTATTTGACGCAACTTCGGACAGCAGCTATTCAAGGTGCAGGAACAGAGGAATTAGCAAATGAAGATGCTAAAATCGGAGGCTTAATTGGGACTGGTGGCCAAGGCTATCAGCAAGCAATTGCTATGATGACAGCCCGCAACTTGGAAGAATTGCGTGTCTTTGATATTGATTTTGACCGCGCAACAGCCTTTGCAAATACCTTATCAGAAGATATGAAAGGGCGTTATACTACTCGGATTCATGCTGTAAAAACAGCTAAAGAGGCGGTGACAGATGCGGATATTATCACGACGGTGACAACTTCCAAAGTACCAACGTTTGATGCTGCAGATGTTAAAGCGGGTGCACATGTTAATGGTATTGGAGCCTATACTCCTGAAATGTTGGAGTTACCAGTTGATTTATTGGTCAAAGCAGATGCAGTTGTCTTTGATACAAATGACGGTGTTCTAGCAGAAGCTGGAGATATTTTAGAACCGATTCGCCAAGGTCTGCTGACAAAAGAAGATTACAATGGTGAGTTAGGGGATTACCTGCTTGGCAAAATCCAAGGACGTAAGAGTAAAGAAGATATTACAGTATTCAAGAGTGTTGGCTCTGCGGTACTGGATATTGTCACGGCTCAACTGATTGTTGAAAAAGCAATTGAAAAAGGAATTGGAACTCGTTTTGAGTTTTAGAAAAAAGCAATGGAAGCAATGGAAACATTGCTTTTTTTCTATGAAAAGATAGTATTGGTTTTGAAAACGTTTTATGGTATACTGATGAGAAGAATAGAAATAGGAGATGCCATGATTAGCAAGGAACAATACTATTTTTTACGGAATCATCCCTCACTGCAATCCCTGTCTATTGAAGATTTTGACCAGTTGGCAAAAGAGGTGCGTTTTCGTAAAATCTCAAAAGATCAGGTCTTCTTTTTTGCTGGGGATAATCGAGATTATCTCTTTATTTTACAAAAAGGCTATGCGCGCATTGAACAATATGACCAGACGGATACGTTTTCCTATTTAGATTATATTCGTGAGGGAGGCGCCTTTCCTTTTGGGGGCATGTTTACAGATCCTTATTACCATTACACAGCCATTGCCATTACAGATTTGGCCTACTTCATGGTACCAATGGCGCTTTATGAGCAACTCTCTCGGAAAAATACCAAACAAATGCTCTTTTTGAATCAAAAATTGAGTCGAATTCTGAGCTTGCAGGAGTTGCGCTTACGAAATGCCCTTATTTCCAGTGCGCGTGAGCGGGTTGTTCAAGTCTTGGCACTCTTGTACTGGGACTTATGTAAGCCTAGCGATTTACAAGAGCTGCCATTTTGTATTCACATCCAGGAAATATCCAAGCTGGCTGCAACCACTCGTGAAACAGCCAGTCAGGTACTCAAAAAGCTGAAAAATGAGAAGCGGATTACCTATGCTCGTAAGAAATTAGTTTATGTCGACATTGCCTATTTTTTAGAAAATTTATCAGAGACACGATGATGTCTCTTTTTTATTTTTTTAGAAAAAAATCAAAATAATAATTATTTATAAAATGGGCAAAAAAAGAAAAATATCCAAAGAAAGCGTTTTATAATAAATAAATATCTAAAATGATTTCGGAAAATGCGAAAAAATTGGCAAATTGTTTGTACAAAAATTAACAATTAGAGCAATGTGTCAGTGGTATACTGTAAGCAGTTAAAGGAAAAGGTTTGACCTTTTTACAATGAAAAATCATTAAGGAGGTATTGTGATGTCTCATCATCCAATTCACGTTTTTTCAGAGATCGGAAAACTGAAAAAAGTTATGTTGCACCGTCCAGGCAAGGAAATTGAAAACCTGATGCCAGACTACTTGGAACGTCTTTTGTTTGACGATATTCCTTTCTTAGAAGATGCTCAAAAAGAGCATGATGCCTTTGCACAAGCACTTCGAGACGAAGGAGTAGAGGTGCTTTATCTTGAAGATTTGGCAGCTGAATCCTTGGTTTCAACTGAGATTCGGGAACAATTTGTAGATGAATACATCGCTGAAGCCAATGTACGTGGTCGTGCTACACGAAAAGCCATTCGTAAGCTTTTGTTAGCCATTGAAGACAATCGGGAATTGATTGATAAGACCATGGCTGGTATTCAAAAATGTGAATTGCCAGAAGTTCCAGCTGAAGAAAAAGGTTTGACGGACTTGGTAGAATCCAATTACCCATTTGCCATTGACCCAATGCCAAACCTTTACTTCACACGGGATCCATTTGCAACGATTGGGAATGGGGTATCCCTCAACCACATGTACGCGGACACCCGTAACCGTGAGACTCTTTATGGTAAATACATCTTTACCCATCACCCTGAATACGGTGGAAAAGTCCCATTGGTTTACAACCGTGAAGAAACCACTCGTATCGAAGGTGGGGATGAACTGGTCTTGTCAAAAGATGTGTTAGCAGTTGGCATTTCGCAACGCACTGATGCTGCATCTATTGAAAAACTCTTGGTGAACATCTTTAAAGAAAACCTTGGCTTTAAGAAAGTATTGGCCTTTGAATTTGCTAATAATCGCAAATTTATGCACCTAGATACGGTCTTTACCATGGTGGACTATGATAAGTTTACCATTCATCCAGAAATTGAAGGTGACCTGCGTGTCTACTCTGTGACATATGAAAATGAAGAACTCCACATCGTGGAAGAAAAAGGTGATTTGGCAGAGCTACTAGCTGCAAACTTGGGTGTTGAAAAGGTTGATTTGATCCGTTGTGGTGGCGATAACTTGGTTGCTGCAGGACGTGAACAGTGGAATGATGGTTCTAATACCTTAACCATTGCACCAGGGGTTGTAGTGGTTTACAAACGCAATACCATTACCAATGCCATTTTGGAATCCAAAGGGCTTCGCTTGATTAAGATTTCAGGAAGTGAGTTGGTACGGGGCCGTGGTGGACCACGTTGCATGTCCATGCCATTTGAACGCGAAGATATTTAAGTATTATGGTAGAAGTCTTAGTCGGTAGTCAGCCTTTCCAGCGTGCAGCCAGTATATATGTTCGTTTTTCGGTCTTTGTGCTGGAAAGGGATATTGCCTTGTCAGACGAGTTTGATGCTCATGATGAAAAAGGTACAGTCTACGCTGTTGTTTATGAAGGAGTAAAACCTGTTTCAGTGGGGCGCTTTCTCCCTGAAACCAGAAAAAAGGCCAGATTGACGCGGATTGCAACCCTAAAAAAATACAGAGGTATGGGCTATGCTTCTAAGGTCTTACAGGCCTTGGAAGAACATGCCTATCAAAAAGGATATACCACTATCATTATTCATAGCGAGTTGGTTGCCAAGCCCTTTTATGAAAAGCATGGTTATCAAGCTTTTGGAGAAGTTTACGAAGAAGATGGCGAAATTTGTCAGTCTCTTCGTAAAAAATTAGACTAATCGAAAGATACAAACAGATATGAAGGAGAATTGATTGTTATGACACAAGTATTTCAAGGACGTAGTTTCTTAGCAGAAAAAGATTTCACACGCGCAGAGTTGGAGTATTTAATTGATTTTTCAGCTCACTTAAAAGATTTGAAAAAACGTGGTGTTCCACATCACTATTTGGAAGGCAAAAATATTGCCCTCTTGTTTGAAAAAACCTCTACTCGGACACGCGCAGCTTTTACAACAGCAGCGATTGATCTAGGTGCTCACCCAGAATACCTTGGGGCAAATGATATTCAGCTTGGCAAGAAAGAATCAACAGAAGATACTGCGAAAGTACTTGGACGCATGTTTGATGGGATTGAATTCCGTGGTTTTAGCCAACGCATGGTAGAAGAATTGGCAGAATTCTCTGGTGTACCCGTTTGGAATGGCTTGACAGATGAGTGGCACCCAACTCAGATGTTGGCAGACTACCTTACTGTAAAAGAAAACTTCGGTAAACTCGAAGGTTTGACTTTAGTATATTGTGGTGATGGCCGTAACAACGTAGCCAACTCTCTCTTGGTAACCGGTGCGATTCTTGGTGTGAACGTGCATATCTTCTCACCAAAAGAACTTTTCCCAGAAGAAGAAGTTGTTGCTTTTGCTGAAGGATTTGCAAAAGAATCGGGTGCCCGTATCCTCATCACAGATGATGCAGACGAAGCAGTAAAAGGAGCAGATGTTCTTTATACAGACGTTTGGGTATCGATGGGGGAAGAAGACAAGTTTGAAGAACGCGTCAATCTCTTGAAACCATTCCAAGTCAACATGGACTTGGTGAAAAAAGCAGAAAATGACAACCTCATCTTCTTACACTGCTTGCCAGCCTTCCATGATACCAATACTGTTTATGGTAAAGATGTAGCTGAGAAATTTGGCGTAGAAGAAATGGAAGTGACGGATGAAGTCTTCCGTAGCAAGTATGCCCGTCATTTTGACCAAGCTGAAAACCGCATGCACACCATTAAGGCTGTGATGGCAGCAACACTTGGTAACCTCTTTATTCCAAAAGTATAAGAGAAAGTAAGAATAGACCAATGAGGGCTGAGGCAGCAAAACGCCCGGTCCTCATTTTTATCAAAAACCTGAAAAGAAAAATAGAGAATGTAAAGGAAGAGAATATGGCAAATCGAAAAATTGTGGTGGCTTTGGGAGGCAATGCAATCCTATCTTCAGATCCATCTGCAAAGGCACAAAAAAAAGCCTTGGTCGATACGACTAAGCATCTTGTCAAATTGATTAAAAACGGGGATAACCTGATTATCACTCACGGAAATGGTCCCCAAGTCGGAAATTTATTGCTACAAAATTTGGCGGCAGATTCAGAAAAAAATCCAGCCTTTCCTCTGGATTCCCTAGTAGCCATGACGGAAGGATCGATTGGATTTTGGCTACAAAATGCCTTGGAAAATGAATTGACCAAAGAAGGGATTCAAAAAGAAGTGGCTTCAGTAGTGACACAGGTTATTGTTGACAAGGAAGATCCAGCTTTTGAGAAGCCAACCAAGCCAATCGGACCATTTTATACAGAAGAAGAAGCAAAAGCTGAGGCAGAAAAAACGGGAGCTACTTTTAAAGAAGATGCAGGACGAGGTTGGCGCAAGGTTGTTGCCTCGCCAAAACCAGTTGGTATCAAAGAGATTGCGACCATTCGGACCTTGCTAGATGCTGGTGAAATCGTAGTGGCCGGTGGCGGCGGAGGTATTCCTGTCATTCAAGAAGAAGACGGTACCTTAACAGGTGTAGAAGCTGTTATTGACAAGGATTTTGCTTCTCAACTGCTTGCTGAATTGGTGGATGCAGATGTCTTTATTGTTTTAACAGGTGTGGACTATGTCTTTGTGAACTTTAATAAACCAGACCAACGGAAATTGGAGCGCGTGACAGTGGCAGAATTGGAAGAATATATCCGCCAAGATCAATTTGCTCCGGGCTCTATGTTGCCAAAAGTGGAAGCAACCATGGCTTTTGTAAATCATAAACCGACATCACAAGCTGTCATTACATCACTAGAAAATCTTGGCGCCTTAATCGAATCAGAGAGTGGTACCATTATTGAAAAAGGCTAGTAATAGCCGATACGAGAAACCTGGGTATACATCTTGTTTATCCATGTTTCGGATTGTTCACGGAGAAATGACCAAACCATGATGGAGTGGTGGGGTCAAACATTTAGGAGGTTGATCATGGATCAAAAAGCAAAAAAAGGCTTTAAAATGCCGAGTTCGTATAGCATTTTGATGATTATCATTGCCTTGATGGCTGTGATGACATGGATTATTCCAGCAGGTCAGTACCAGACTGATGATGCTGGTAACTTGATTACGGGCACTTATGAGCGAGTGGCTCAAAACCCTCAAGGGATTTGGGATGTGTTGATGGCTCCAATCCGTGCCATGTTAGGACACGGAGCAACTTCAGCAGCAATCGATGTTGCCTTCTTTATCTTGATGGTGGGTGCCTTTTTAGGAGTTGTTAATGAGACAGGTGCGCTTGATGTCGGAATTGCTTCAATTGTGAAGAAATACAAGGGCAGAGAAAAAATGCTCATCTATATACTCATGCCTCTCTTTGCTCTTGGAGGCTCTACCTATGGTATGGGTGAGGAAACCATGGCCTTTTATCCGTTGTTGGTACCAGTTATGATGGCTGTTGGTTTTGATAGCTTGACAGGTGTTGCGATTATCTTGCTGGGCTCTCAAATTGGTTGTTTGGCTTCTACTGTCAATCCATTTGCAACAGGTGTTGCGTCAGCAACTGCTGGTGTCAAAGTAGCAGATGGCGCGATTTGGCGGGTTGTATTCTTTGTTGTTTTATTAGCGATGAGCATGTTCTTTGTGGGCCGTTATGCTGAAAAAGTTCAAAAAGATCCAACCAAATCACTGGTCTACAAAAATAGAGAAGCAGATATGGTACACTTTAACGTCTCCAAAGATACGAATATAGACGTACCAAGTTTAACAGCTGTCCAAAAACGGGTGCTCTGGATTTTTGTCTTGACCTTTATCTTGATGATTGCCAGCTTTATTCCATGGGGCGATTTACACGTTTCTCTCTTTGATAACTTTAATGAATGGTTAATTGGATTACCAGTCATTGGTCAGATTGTTGGAACATCCACTTATGCTCTTGGTACTTGGTACTTCTCAGAAGGAGCTATGCTCTTTGCAATGAGTGGTGTTTTGATTGGCTTTGTATCTGGTATGGGGGAAGAGCGTTTCATCAAATCCTTTATGAATGGTGCGGCGGATCTTCTCAGTGTTGCCTTGATTTGTGCTGTTGCGCGTGGTATTCAAGTCATCATGAATGATGGTTTGATCACAGCGACCATTCTTAACTGGGGTGAAGAAGGGTTGCAAGGATTGTCTTCTCAAGTCTTTATCGTCTTGACCTATCTTTTCTATCTACCAATGTCCTTCTTAATCCCATCAACATCTGGTTTGGCCAGTGCAACAATGGGGATTATGGCTCCAATGGGCGAATTTGTCAATGTCAAACCAAGTTTGATTATCACAGCCTATCAAGCTGCTTCAGGAGTTCTCAACTTAATCACACCAACTTCAGGTATCGTTGTTGGAGCACTTGCTCTTGGGCGAATTGAATTGGGTACTTGGTATAAGTTTGTTGGTAAATTGATTGCAGCCATTGTTGTAACTAGTATTATCATTCTAGTTATTGCAAGTTTCTTTTAACCATGGGGGAATAGCGATATGAACGAATTTGTGACCAGACAACACCATTTAGAATGTCTAGAAGCGATCAGTGATTTGGTCGCTTTTCCCTCTGTTTGCAAAGAGGGAGAAAATGGCACACCATTTGGTCAAGCCATTCAAGATGTCCTAGAGCATACCTTGGCATTAACAGAGCGTCTGGGCTTTAAAACCTACTTGGATCCTGAGGGGTATTATGGGTATGCAGACTTGGGTGAGGCAGAAGAAACCTTGGCCATTTTATGCCATTTAGATGTTGTTCCTGCTGGGGATTTAACCAAATGGGACACCCCGCCTTTTGAAGCAGTGATGGTAGACGGTTGCCTTCAGGGTCGTGGCACGCAAGATGACAAGGGACCCTCTATGATGGCCTTGTTTGCTGTAAAGGCCTTGATGGACGCAGGAATGCAGTTTACCAAAAAAATTCGATTTATTTTTGGCACAGACGAAGAGACATTGTGGCGGTGTATGAACCGCTACAACGAAAAAGAAGCCCTTGCGACCATGGGATTTGCACCTGATTCAGCCTTTCCTTTAACCTATGCAGAAAAAGGATTGTTGCAGGCAAAATTAGTTGGACCAGGAGCTCTTGATGTGCAATTAGAAATAGGCCAAGCCTATAATGTTGTTCCAGCAAAAGCCAGCTACAAAGGGGACTGGATAGAAACAGTAAAAACAGAACTCAATCGCCTCGGTTTTGAATACGAAGAAACAGACGAGACAATTACTGTTTTAGGAATCTCTCGCCATGCAAAAGATGCAGCAAAAGGTGTCAATGCTCTGGTTCGATTGGCCAAGGCTTTGAGGGTTCATTCTGACCATCCAACCTTGCGATTTATCGCAGAAGGAGTAGGGGAGGATGCAACGGCCTCAAATTTATTTGGTCTACTAACCGATGAGCCATCAGGCGATTTAAGTTTTAACATCGCAGGTCTAACCATCACGGAAGATACTTCTGAGATTCGTCTGGATTTGCGGATACCGGTTTTGGTGGATAAGGAGTCTTTGGTTGCTACCTTGTCAGAAAAAGCAAGTAGCTATGGTTTACAATATGAAGAGTTTGATTACCTACCATCTCTTTATGTGCCACTAGATAGCGAATTGGTTTCTACATTGATGCGTGTTTACCAAGAAAAAACGGGAGACATGAGACCAGCCAAATCCTCTGGTGGGGCCACCTTTGCAAGAACAATGCCAAATTGTGTGGCTTTTGGAGCTTGTTTCCCAGGAGGTTTGCAGACCGAGCACCAAGAAAATGAACGTATTCTCTTAACCGATATGTACCGTGCAATGGACATTTATGCAGAAGCCATTTACAGATTGGCGGCAAAACAGTAGTTCTTTTAACCACAAACGAATCTTGGAGGACATCAGATGAAAACAAAGAAAATCGTTTCTCTTTTATTGCTTTGTATCAGTTTATGGGTATTCCAACCCCTTGTTTCAGCCTGTACAGGATTTATTATTGGAAAAGACTTAACGGAAGATGGTAGCTGGCTCTACGGTCGAACAGAAGATTTAGAGCCCAATCACAATAAAACATTTGTGGTTCATGAACGAAAAGAAAATGCGCAAGGGGCAATGTGGAAAGACCAAGCCAACGGTTTTGAATACCCACTGCCAGCAATTTCGTTTAAATACACTGCTGTACCAGATGTGACACCAGAATACGGGGTTTATGATGAGGCAGGATTTAATGAATATGGGGTATCCATGTCAGCAACTGTTTCTGCAACGGCCAATGACGACATCTTGAAATTAGATCCTTATGTAGAAGACGGCTTGGCTGAATCTTCCATGGCGAGTATCATTTTACAACAAGTCAAAACAGCCCGTGAAGGGATAGAATTGCTGGCTAAAATTGTGACAGAAAAAGGATCAGCAGAAGGGAATATTGTTGTCTTAGCAGACAAAGAAGGTGTCTGGTATATGGAAATCTTATCTGGTCACCAATATGTTGCAATCCAATTTCCAGCAGATAAATTTGCAGTATTTCCAAATACCTTCTATCTCGGCCACGTTGATTTTTCAGATAAAGAAGGAGTCATTGCTTCTGATAATGTGAAAGGGCTGACCGAAGAAGCCGGGACTTATCAAGAAGTGGATGGACAATTTCATATTGCCCAATCCTATAATCCACCATTAAAAGATGCCAATCGTTCCCGTTCTTACTCTGGAATCAAAGCCCTAGATGAGTCAGCAGCAGTGACCTATGAAGATGAGTACTACGAGCTCTTGCATTCTTCTGACAAGAAATTCAAACTAGAAGATGCCATGGCCCTGCAACGCAATCGATTTGAAGGCTTAGACTTGAAGCCATTGGATCAAATGGAGTTGGATGGCAAAGGAAAACCAGAATCAAAAAATGCTGTTGAAGGCTATGCCTATCCCATTTCCAATGAAAATGTCATGGAAGCACACATCTTCCAATTAAAAGAAGAAATTCCAGCTGAATTAGGTGGAGGGGTGATGTGGTTGGCAATTGGTAGCCCAAGAAATGCACCCTATTTACCATATTATGGTAACATTACAGAGACCTATAAAGCTTATCAAGATACCAGTGTGGAATATAGTCCGGATTCATGGTATTGGGTGATTTCCCACATCAATGATATGGTGGCTCAATATCCAACCGAATTTGGTACAGAAGTTATTGATGAAGTAAAAACGCTCGAGCAAACGTGGATAACTGCTCAAAAAGAGCAAGACCAAAAAGTGATTGCCCTTCATGCAGAAAATCCAGAAAAAGCAGCTCAAGTTGCGACTCAAGATAGCTTGAAACGGGCAGAAGAAACCTTCTTACGGCTCAAAGAAATCGAAGCGTCTTTGGAAAAACAAGTGAAATCCTTGAAACAAGGGTCTGAAAAGAAAGCAACCAACAAAGAGGAAAAATCTACTTCTTCTAACATGAATGGTTGGTTTATTGGTCTTATACCACTTATTTTGATTGGTGGATATATCTTTTATAAGAAATCAAATCAGCAGTAAGCGTCTATCACCATATTCCTAGGACGTTTGACGTTCCTAGGAATGTTTGCTATAATGAACAAGAGGTGGGTTATGGCATTTACAATAAAACGATTTGATGAATTAACAAAAACAGAACTCTATGATATTTTAGCCTTGCGTCTAGCTGTTTTTGTGGTAGAACAAAATTGCCCTTATCAAGATTTGGATGGAAAAGATCAAGATTGTCTACACGTCTGTTTCTATGAAGATGGGGAATTAGCTGCCTATGCGCGTCTGTTTTCAAAAGGAGTTATGTTTGAACAGGCTTCTATTGGTCGAGTGATTGTGGCTGAAAAACACCGAGGAAAAGATTTGGGCAGACGCTTAATGCAGACCTGTATTTCCTATATTTTGGAAGAAATGGGTGAGAGCCAGATTCAAATTTCAGCTCAAAAATATTTAGATGCCTTTTATGAATCACTGGGCTTTGTAGCTATTTCAGAAGTCTATTTAGAAGATGGCATTCCTCATCAAGATATGTTATTGGATAAAAAATAAAAAGACACCTTAGGTGTCTTTTTATCGTTTGCTAAAAAAGAAAGGTGGCGTGTACTGCTTAAGGGTCTCAAAACACGCTTGGGCTGCCGTAGCATCTTCACAGATAATCAGGCAGACATCGTCTCCACAAATGGTTGCGACTATTTGTGGAATTTCCATGGCATCTAAAATGGATCCAAAGGACTGAGCGAGTCCCGGTAAGGTTTTTAGAACAACCTGGTGTTGGACAGGTTTTAACATGACTAGGGCGTCTTCCATATAAAAACGCAGGCGTTTTTCCCAACGAGAAGGAGCGATAGTATTGATGATATAGTAGGTTGAGCCTCCTTCTGTAATTTTGACCAAATTCAATAACTTAATGTCTCTAGAGAGTGTTGATTGGGTCACATGGACATCATTTCGTTCCAGTAGTTCCTGCAATTGTTGCTGGGTATGGATTTTGTTTTCCATGACGAGTGAGCGAATGAGTTGGTGACGGCTTTCAATTTTATTCATAGGATTACCTGTTAGGAAATAAACATGGCATCGCCAAAGCTAAAGAAACGGTAGCGTTCTTCAACGGCATGGCGATAGGCTTCAAGGACAAATTCACGACCTGCAAAGGCAGAAACCAACATGACCAGTGTGGATTTTGGTAGGTGAAAATTGGTTGAAAAAGCATCGACAACGGTAAAGGTATAACCAGGTTTAATAAAGATATTGGTCCAGCCTGAATCTGCTGCTAGCTTTCCATCAAATTTGTTGCCAATGGTTTCTAAGGTTCGAATAGAAGTCGTACCAACAGCTACAATACGTCCACCATTTTCCTTGACGGCATTCAAGGTATCTGCGGCCTCTTGACTGAGCTGGTAGTATTCTGAATGCATTTCATGCTCATCCACATTGTCAACTGATACAGGACGAAATGTTCCCAATCCAACGTGCAAGGTCAAGTAAACCAACTTCACGCCTTTGGCATCAATTTTTTCAAGCAATTCTTGGGTAAAATGAAGACCTGCAGTTGGCGCAGCAGCAGAGCCATTTTCTTTGGCGTAAACCGTTTGGTAACGTTCCTTGTCTTCCAATTTTTCGTGTATATAAGGCGGCAGTGGCATTTCGCCTAGGCTTTCTAGGACTTCAAGGAAGATTCCCTCGTATTGGAATTCGACGATGCGCCCACCGTGCTCTAATTCTTCCACGATTACCGCCTGCAAGCGGCCGTCTCCAAAAACGACCTTGGTTCCGACTTTGAGCCGTTTGGCTGGTTTTGCTAAGACTTCCCATTGGTCTCCCTGGGTGTTTTTCAAGAGCAGCAATTCAACATGCCCATGCGTGTCAGGTTTTTCCCCATAAAGACGGGCGGGGAGGACACGGGTATTGTTCATGACCAGGGCATCACCTGGTTGCAATTGGTCCACGATGGCATCGAAATGGCTGTCGATCATGGTTTTCTTTTCCTTGTCTAATATCAGCAATTTAGAAGCATCACGGATTTCAAGTGGCGTTTGGGCAATCAGTTCTTCTGGTAATTCAAAATCAAAATCGTTAGTGTTCATAATCTTCCTTTGTTAAATAAGTGGTGTTAAGAGATAAAAAAGCAATAAAAATGGGCACAAGAGTAAGAAGACCCCAATTACTAATAAGAGAATGCGGAGCCATTTGATACTTTTGATAAAATAGGCGATAAGGCAGAGTACAAGACCTGCCAAAAATAACATCAATACTTCTGGTAACATGGTTTTATTATACCATATTTTACATTTTTTCGGTTAAGACTTGACAAAAATTGGTATAGACCGTTATAATGGTTATAACCACTTGAGGAGGATAAGAACATGAAAATAATAATAGTTAAAGACGCTGTTGAAGGTGGAAAAGTTGCCTTTGATATTCTTTCAGAAAAAGTTGCGGCCGGTGCAAAAACCTTGGGTCTCGCAACTGGTAGTACTCCGATTACCTTCTACCAAGAAATTGTCAAAAGCGATTTGGATTTTACCGATATGGTTAGTATTAATTTGGATGAATATGTTGGCTTACCAGTCGAAAACGACCAAAGTTATGATTACTTCATGCGGGATAATCTTTTTAATGCCAAACCCTTTAAGGAAAATCATTTGCCAAATGGATTAGCGGAAGATTTAGACGCAGAAGTAAAACGTTATGACCAAATCATTGACGAAAATCCAATTGATTTCCAAATCTTAGGAATTGGCCGCAACGGCCACATTGGGTTCAATGAGCCAGGAACATCCTTTGATGTGACAACCCATGTTGTGGATTTGACAGAAAATACCATTGAAGCCAACAGTCGTTTCTTTGCTAGTATGGATGATGTACCAAAACAGGCCATTTCCATGGGGATTGCTTCCATCTTGAAATCCAAGACAATTGTTCTTGAGGCCTTTGGGGCAGAAAAAGCAGATGCCGTTGCACAAATGGTCAATGGTCCGATCACGGAAGACCTTCCAGCCAGTGTGTTACAAAAACACGACGATGTTGTTGTTATCGTAGATGAGGCGGCTGCTTCAAAACTATAAACAGGATAGCCCCTAATCTGTTTGGGGCTTTTTTGTGTTATACTAAACTTCAGAAAGTGAGGGATTATGCGACTGGATCAATTACTTGGAAAAGCTGGATTAGGTGGCCGCAATGCTGTAAAAAAATTGATTCGTTCACGCCAAGTACGGGTAGATGGGAAAGTTGCTACAAAAGATAGCTTGATTGTGGACTCTGGACTACAAAAAATCACAGTTTCTGGTCAGATTATTAGAGGAAATTCGTCCGCCTACTTCCTTCTTAACAAACCAGCCGGCGTCGTGACAGCGGTCAGTGATGCCAAACACCAGACAGTAGTAGATCTCTTATCAGAAAAGGACAGGCAGGATGGCATTTATCCTGTTGGGCGATTGGATCGAGATACTGAAGGGCTAGTCATCTTAACCACCAACGGTCCCCTTGGCTTTCGCATGCTCCATCCTAGACACCACGTATCAAAGACCTATTTGGTAGAAGTGAATGGCCAGTTAAAAGAAGACGCACCAGAATTTTTTGCAGAGGGAGTAGTCTTTTTGGATGGGACCAGCTGCCAGCCAGCCCACCTAGAAATCATTGAGACTCGTCCTGAAAAAAGCAGTGCTTATTTGACTATATCGGAAGGAAAGTTTCATCAGGTCAAAAAAATGTTTCTGGCCTACGGGTTAAAAGTAACCTATCTCAAGCGGGTTGCCTTTGGAGGATTTCGTTTGGAAGAAACGCTCCCCGCTGGTCAGTATAGGAAGTTGACAAGAGCAGAAGAAGCCCATTTAAAGACCTATTTCGATTAGAAGAGTTGGTGGGGACCACTCTTTTTCTTTTGTTAAAAATACGTAAGGATATGGCCAAATTGGCTATAAAAAAAGAGGGATTGCCCTCTTTTTAATTTACTTATAGATAGCGACTAGCAATGACGCGATCACCAAGATAATCTTCCTTTTGACCGTTGACCACTTGATAGGCATCTGCGCCTTTTCCAGCAATGATGACCGCATCGGAATCTTTCGTGGTAAGGCTTAGAGCCTCTTGAATCGCTTTTTCTCGATCGACCTGAATTTGAACTGGTCGTGTAACGTGATTGGCTATTTCTTGGCAAATGGCTTGCGGGTCTTCGAAGTTTGGATCATCGGCTGTTAAGATGACTTGGATAGCTGGATGGGCATTGATGACCCTTGCAAAGTCTGCTCGACGGCTCTCTGCCTTGTTGCCAGTGGAGCCAATAATCAAGATGATTTGCCCTTTCTGGTGTTGTTCTACTACTCCGAGTAATTTTTCTAAGCTGTCCCCATTATGGGCATAGTCAATGAAAACTTTTGCACCATTGGTTTGGGTGACGACTTCCATTCGGCCTGGGACAACTGTTTCAGCAATTCCTTTTTGAATATCTTCTAAGCTGGCTCCTAGACGCAGGCAGGCCAGTCCTGCAGCAATGGCATTGTCTTGGTTAAACTGACCGATCAACTGGATAGTGTAGTCACCAGCAAGGGTTCCGTTTGTGGAAAAGGAGAAGGCTTGGCTGTTCTCAACAGCATTGTCAGAGCCATGTCCATAGGCTTCCCAATCTTTTTCAGCAACACTGTCGAGGACAAAATCCGCGTGGTCCATGCCCTTGTTTATGATAACAGCTCTGCTATTTTCCAATAGAAGGCGCTTGTGGTAAAAATAATCTTCGAAACTGGGATGCTCAATCGGTCCAATATGGTCTGGGCTGATGTTCAAGAAAACCCCAACATCAAAGGTTAATCCGTAGACTCGCTTTACCAAATAGGCTTGGCTGGATACTTCCATGATCAAATGGGTCATGCCATTGTCAACTGCTTGGGCCATCATGGAAAACAAATCCAAACTTTCAGGTGTGGTCAAGGCCGACTTGAAAAAGGTTTTCCCATCCAGCGTCGTGTTCATGGTGGAAAGCATGGCTGGCTTGTGGGATTGTTGCAAGATGTGGTATGCAAAATAGGCTGCAGTCGTCTTTCCTTTTGTGCCAGTAAAGGCCAGAAGTTTAATTTTCTTTTCTGGATGCTGGTAAAATTCCATGGCAACCAAACTCATGGCTTGTTTGATGTCATTGACGAGAATAGCAGGAATCGCAACGTCGTAGTCGGTTTCACTAATGTAAAAGCCCAAACCTTGTTCAATGGCCTGCTCTAGGAATTCCTTTTTAAAGGCAGCTCCCTTGGCAAAAAAGAGGGTTGTTGGACTAACCTTGCGACTATCGTAACTGAGGGCATCGAATGTTACTTCCTTCCAGTGATGAGCAAACTCTCCTTGATGGACAATACTGCGAAAATTTTGGTCTTGTTTTAAAATAGCTAATACAGTTTCAATCTTAATCATGTTACTATTGTAAACCGATTTAGGTGGTTTGACAAGTAAAACAGGTAAAGTCAGCTATAAAGAAATCCAAAGACGGTCTTTTTAAATAACTATGGGAAAAACGATTTATAAACAGGCCTTTCATGCTATAATAAAACTAGGAATAACAAAGGAGAGTACCATGACAGATTACAAATTAGATACGATTTTAGCCCAGGCAGGGATTAATTCAGATAAGGCTACTGGAGCCTTGATTTCTCCCATTCATTTGTCAACGACCTACCAGCACCCAGAATTTGGACAGTCCACTGGTTTTGACTATACGAGGACCAAGAACCCAACTCGTTTGAATTTAGAAAAAACATTGGCCAAGATTGAAAAGGCAGACTATGCCTTGGTGACATCTTCTGGAATGGCGGCCCTTGTCTTGCTCTTTAATTCCTTTCCGGATCGCTCAAAAGTTGTTGCGGCACGTGATTTGTACGGTGGCTCTTTCCGCTGGTTTAACGAACAAGAAGAAAAAGGCCGGTATTTCTTTACCTATACCAATACTGAAGAAGAGATGCTAGCAGCCATTTCAGATGAAACAGACTATGTCTTTATCGAAACTCCAACCAATCCATTGATGGTGGAATTTGACATTGCAAGAGTAGCAGAAAAAGCTCACCAGCATGGAGCACTGGTGATTGTCGACAATACGTTTTATAGTCCAATTTACCAAAATCCCTTGGTACTGGGAGCAGATATTGTCATGCATTCAGCTACCAAGTACCTCTCTGGTCACAATGATGTGTTGGCGGGTGTCTTGATGACCAATGACCAGGCCATTTATGACAAACTGTTCTATGACCAAAATACAACGGGTCCGACCCTGTCACCGCTTGATTGTTACCTCTTGATGAGAGGGCTCAAAACCCTATCTCTTCGGATGGAACGTTCGACTCAAAATGCCCAAAAAGTGGTCGAATTCCTTCGCAATCATCCAGCTGTTAAGGAAGTGTTTTATACTGGAAAAGGGGGCATGGTGTCGGTTAAGGTGGAGGATGAAGGAAGGATTCCAGCCATTTTGAATACCTTAAAAGTCTTTACATTTGCGGAGAGTTTAGGTGGTGTTGAGTCTTTGATTACCTATCCAGCAACTCAGACCCACGCTGATATTCCAGCAAGCGTTCGTCATTCATACGGCTTGACCGACGACCTCTTGCGTTTGTCTATCGGGATTGAGGATGCAGATGATCTGATTGCAGATTTGAAACAAGCTTTGGAGGTTTAGATGGCAACATTTGATTTTACAACCAGGCCCAATCGGTTGGACCAAAACACCATGAAGTGGCATAGCAGTGAAAAAGACCCGGATCTATTACAAATGTGGGTGGCTGATATGGACTTTCCGCCCTTACCGAGCGTGAAAGAAGCCTTGATTTCATACGCTTCAGAACATGTTTTTGGCTATCCTTATGCTAGCGACAGCCTCTACCAAAGCATTATTGACTGGGAAAAAGCAGAGCATGGCTACGCCATTGAACGAAAAGACATTCTTTTGATTGAAGGGGTTGTTCCAGCCATTTCAGTTGCGATCCAGGCCCTCACTAAGGAAGGCGACAGTGTGCTGATCAATACCCCTGTCTATCCTCCTTTTGCTCGGTCTGTTAAGCTCAACAAGCGTAAGTTGGTTAACCATTCATTGGTTCTTCAAAACAATCGCTTTGAGATTGATTTTGTCCAGCTTGAAAAAGACATTGTAGAACAAGATGTTAAACTCTATATTTTATGTAGTCCCCACAATCCTGGTGGACGGGTATGGAGCAAGGAAGAACTACTTCAGATTGGGAAAATTTGCCAAAAGCACCATGTCTTACTGATTTCGGATGAGATCCATCAGGACTTGGCTCTCTTTGGCAACCAGCACCATAGTTTCAATACGGTATCACCAGATTTTAAAGACTTTACCATTGTCCTTGGCTCTGCCACCAAGACATTTAATATTGCAGGTACGAAAAATAGTTTTGCCATTATTGAAAATGAAGCCTTGCGGAAAGCTTTTTACGACCGTCAGTTGGCCAACAACCAACATGAAATTCCAACCATTGGCCTGATTTCGACAGAAGTAGCCTTGCGGACTGGAAAACCTTGGCTAGAAGAGTTGAAGACTGTTTTGGAGAAAAATATTCAATATGCAGTTGATTACCTTGAACAAAACAGCCAGATAAAGGTCATGAAACCAGAAGGGACCTATTTGATTTGGCTGGATTTCTCAGCCTATGGCTTAAGCCATAATGAGGTGCATGATAAGTTGCTTAAAGAGGCTAAGGTTGTCTTAAATGATGGAATTGCCTTTGGGAAAGAGGGCAAGCTCCATGCCCGATTGAATGTAGCGACACCATTAGAAACTGTTCAAGAGGCCTGCAAACGCATTGTCGCCGTATTTGGATAATAAAAAAGGTTGAGAATCATTCTCAACCTTTTTAAAATCCTTTGTCGTCATAAAATTTGGAGCGGACCAAGTAAGCCGGCTGGTATTTGTCGATGAGTTGGAGAATAAAGGGCTTCAAGTCATCTTTTTTAGGCCTCACAGCCTCAATCAGAAATTTATAGGTCTCTTTCTCCTCTGGACTGGCTTTTTTCTTAAAGTAGCCCCACATGTGTTGGTAACTGGTGGTTAGTGTCGCCTTGCTGGGTGAAAGTTGACCAGCTTCTTTTAGTAACTGTTGGTACTGCTCTGCTTTTTCTTGAGACCAATCATTACCCTTGAATAAGAGGCGTAAGGCATTGTAGTGGGCTTGTGAATGCCCCATGACCCAGTATTTATGGTAAGCCCAATCTTTTTGAAATGCGCGCATGGTTTTCTCCTTTCGTCTATTATCGCATAGATCAGAAAAAATAACGAATAGAAAGATAGTTCGTGCTATAATAAAGAAAAAGGAGGAAGTTATGACTGAAAGAGAAAAGATGTTGGCAGGACAACTCTATCACGCAGGAGATCCGGAATTGGTGGCACTCAGACAGGCTGCAAGAGACTACCGAAAGGCCTTTAATGCGGCAGAGACAGATGGGAAGACTCGAACAAAAATTGCGAAAGAATGGCTGGGGCAGACAGGTGACAATCTTTATATCGAAGCCCCCTTAACCATGGATTATGGTTGCCATGTCTCAGTTGGTAAAAACTTCTTTGCTAATTTTAATCTGATGATCTTGGACACCTGTCGGGTCACGATTGGGGACAATGCCATGCTGGGACCGAATGTTCAATTCTACACACCGTTACACCCTCTTAAAGCCAGTGAGCGAATTGCTGGGCCGGAATACGGGGCTCCCATTACCATCGGTGACAATGTATGGATAGGTGGTGGTGCTATGATTTTAGCTGGGGTCACCTTGGGAGACAATGTTGTAGTGGGGGCAGGCTCTGTGGTTACAAAATCTTTTGGAGATAATGTTCTTATCGCTGGCAATCCTGCGCGTATCATTAAAGAGATCGAAGACTAAAAAATCAGCAAAATTTCTTGTATTCAAACAAGCATTTTTCCTAATTTTTTGGTAAAATAGAAAAAACAATAAAGAGAGGTTTTACCATGGGAAAATTCCAAGTCATCTCACATCCACTTATCCAGCATAAGTTATCTATTTTACGCCGGAAAGATACATCCACCAAAGACTTTCGTGAACTAGTTGATGAAATTGCGATGTTGATGGGATATGAAGTATTACGTGACTTGCCACTTGAAGATGTGGAAATTGAAACACCAATCACAACAACTGTCCAAAAACAAATTGCTGGTAAAAAATTAGCGATTGTTCCAATTTTACGTGCAGGGATTGGAATGGTAGATGGCCTATTGAGTCTTGTACCAGCCGCAAAAGTTGGGCATATTGGTATGTACCGTGATGAAACAACATTGCAACCTGTTGAATACTTAGTAAAACTACCTGAGGACATTGATCGCCGTCATATTTTTGTTGTAGACCCAATGTTAGCAACTGGTGGGTCGGCAATCTTGGCGATTGATTCGCTGAAAAAACGCGGAGCTTCCAATATTAAATTTGTAGCTCTTGTAGCAGCTCCTGAAGGGGTCAAAGCACTGCAAGAAGCTCATCCAGATATCGATATCTACACAGCGGCTCTTGACGAAAAGCTCAATGAGCATGGATACATTGTTCCAGGTCTAGGAGATGCCGGTGACCGCTTGTTTGGTACAAAATAAATAATGTAGTTAAAAGGTGCTCAGCACCTTTTTTTAATGAAGGACACTTTTTATTTGACCTTTCTTGACCAAAAAATTATAATAGTATCATAAAATTTGAAATGGAGATTGTTTATGATTCCAGTAGTTATTGAACAAACCAGTCGTGGCGAACGCTCGTATGACATTTATTCTCGTTTATTAAAAGATCGCATTATCATGTTGACAGGGACGGTTGAAGACAATATGGCCAATTCCATCATTGCTCAGCTCTTGTTCTTAGATGCTCAAGATCCAACCAAAGATATCTACTTGTATGTTAACACACCAGGAGGATCTGTATCAGCAGGTCTTGCGATTGTGGACACCATGAATTTCATTAAGGCTGATGTGCAAACCATTGTCATGGGGACAGCAGCCTCTATGGGAACCATCATCGCATCAAGCGGTGCCAAGGGCAAACGTTTCATGTTGCCAAATGCTGAATACATGATTCACCAACCGATGGGTGGTACGGGTGGTGGTACCCAGCAAACCGATATGGCTATTGCTGCGGAGCATTTGTTAAAAACCCGTCATAAATTAGAGAAAATCCTAGCGGATAATTCTGGTAAAACGGTGAAACAGATCCATAAAGATGCCGAGCGTGACTATTGGATGACCGCTGAAGAAACCTTGGCTTACGGTTTTATTGATAAAATCATGAATCCAGCCGACGCCAAATAAGTTATTTCAAACTGAAACCACTGTGTTTCAGTTTTTTTTCGTTTTTCTAAAATCCTCTTCTATGATATAATGAAGAAGATCGGAAAGAAAGAGGAGTAAGAATGTTTGAAAAAAAAGAAAGAACATGTTTAACTGTCTACCTTCATTACAATCGGGATGCCAAAAAGTTACATCAGCATGGGGATTTGGTTTATCATTCTAAGCGAATGCGCTATGTTCTCTTGTATGTTGACCAAAATCAGGCAGAGGCTTTAATCAAAAATTTGAAAAAAGAACGATTTGTGAAGAAAATTTTGCCGTCCTTTGTGAAAGATATTGACCAAAATTTTGTGGGAAATTTATACCGAGATGAAAAAGAAAACGTTATTATTTAAAAAAGTTTTCTTTTTTTGTTGACAATTTTCTGATAATTCAGTATATTAGAACAGTATTACTTTTAAGAAAGATGTAAGGAGATTCTTATGAAACATCAAAAAATTGTAGCAGGCGTATTAACCCTTGCCTCGGTAGCCTTTTTAGCAGCCTGTGGTGCCGCACCATCTAGTAACACAACTGCTGAAGGAACCACAGTGGGGGAGACTATTAAAATTGGCTACAACCTAGAGTTGTCAGGAGCTGTTGCAGCCTATGGTCAAGCAGAAAAAAATGGGGCTGACTTAGCTGTTGAAGAAATCAATGCAGCAGGTGGTGTTGATGGCAAAAAATTAGAAGTTGTAACCAAGGACAATAAGTCTGAGAATTCAGAAGTTGCGACGGTATCGACCAATTTGGTAACAGAAGAAAAAGTCAATGTGGTGATTGGGCCTGCGACATCAGGTGCCACAGCAGCGGCAACTCCAGCTATTATGCAAGCGGCTGTACCATTGATTACACCATCTGGAACGCAAGATAGCTTAACAGTTGCGAAAGACGGTAAAGTGAATGACTATGTTTTCCGTTCCACCTTCCAAGACAGTTTCCAAGGGCAAGTAATGGCTATTTATGCAAGTAGTAACTTATCTGCGAAAAAAGTTGTTCTCTATTCAGACAATTCAAGTGACTATGCAAAAGGAATTACCAAAGCCTTCAAAGAAGCCTACAAAGGTGAGATTGTTGTAGAAGAAACCTATCAAGCAGGTGACAAAGATTTCCAAGCAGCTTTGACAAAAATCAAGGACAAAGACTTTGATGCTCTTGTGATTCCTGGTTATTACACTGAAGCTGGTTTGATTACCAAGCAAGCACGTGAAATGGGGATTGATGCAGCTATCCTTGGACCAGATGGCTTTGCTGATAGCAAGTTTATCGAAGGTGCGGGTACAGCCAATGCAAGTAATATTTATTATGTGTCAGGTTACTCTACTAGCGTAGCACTTTCTGAAAAAGCAACAGCCTTTGTCGCTGCCTATAAAGAAAAATACGGTGAAGAGCCAAACATGTTTGCAGCACTTTCATACGATGCAGTTTACATGGCAGCAGAAGCTGCAAAAGGCGCGAAAACCTCCATTGATATCGCCGGTAACTTGGCAGACTTGAAAGATTTTGAAGGGGTAACAGGTCCAATCTCAATCGATGAAAACCATAACCCAGTCAAATCTGCCATCATGGTGAAATTGGAAAACGGGAAAGAAGCTGCAGCAGAGGCTGTTACAGTAGAATAAAACAGATAGAATCTGGGAGGAAAGCTGCCTTCCAGAATTCTTATTTTAAATAGAAAGTTTGGTGAACTATGTTCCAACAATTGGTAAATGGTCTGATTTTAGGAAGTGTCTATGCTTTGGTAGCACTTGGCTATACCATGGTTTACGGCATTATTAAATTGATTAACTTTGCACACGGGGATATTTATATGATGGGGGCTTTTATTGGTTATTTTTTGATCAATACTTTCCAGATGAATTTCTTTGTCGCTTTGATATTGACAATGGTGTTGACTGCAGCAATCGGTGTCATCATTGAATACTTGGCCTATCGTCCTTTACGGAATTCTACCAAGATTGCGGCCTTGATTACCGCTATTGGTGTATCTTTCTTACTGGAATACGGCATGATTTATTTCTTTGGTGCTAATACCAGAGCCTTTCCGCAGGCCCTTGAAACGGTCAAGTATAACCTTGGTCCCATCACCATTACAAATGTTCAGTTGACCATTTTAGGTGTCTCTGTTTTCTTAATGTTGGCCTTACAATTTATTGTTCAAAAGACCAAAATGGGGAAAGCTATGCGGGCTGTTTCAGTGGATAGTGATGCTGCACAGCTCATGGGGATCAACGTCAATTCAACGATCAGCTTTACCTTTGCATTAGGGTCAGCCCTTGCTGGTGCAGCGGGTGTCTTGATTGGTTTGTATTACAACTCTGTTGAGCCCTTGATGGGGATGGCACCAGGAATTAAATCCTTTGTAGCTGCTGTTTTAGGAGGAATTGGGATTATTCCAGGGTCAGCCCTTGGTGGCATGGTCATTGGCTTCTTGGAAACCTTGGCGGTTACAGTTGGATTTTCAAGCTACCGTGATGCTGTGGTGTATGCAGTACTGATTTTGATTCTCTTGGTACGACCAGCCGGTATCCTCGGTAAAAATGTAAAGGAAAAGGTGTAGGAATATGAAAAAAAATCTAAAACCGATTTTAGCATGGACTGCTCTGATCCTTGTCGTATTTGGGATCTTGTCAGGTTTGATTCGTTCAGGTGTACTTGGTCTATACTATATACAAATTTTGATGGGGATTGGCATTTCGATTTTAATGGCCCTTGCCACTAATTTAATTCTTGGCTTTTCAGGTCAATTCTCGCTTGGTCAAGCTGGTTTTATGGCAATTGGTGCCTATACAACAGCCATCATGACAGAGGTTAATCCAACCTATGCAGGTTTTTACTTGTCCATTTTTGTTGGTTTTCTAATTACAGCTCTGGTTGCTTTAGTCGTTGGGATTCCAACCCTTCGCCTAAAGGGAGATTATTTGGCTATTGCGACGCTTGGGGTGGCTGAAATCATTCGGATCATCATTATCAACGCAGATGAAATCACCAATGGTGCAGCGGGTTTGACAGGGATTTTGCCCTTTACCAATTGGACAGTTGTCTTTGTCTTTGTCGTTCTGATGACCATTTTAGTACTGAATTTCCTACGTAGTCCAATGGGGCGTGAAGTGCTGGCCGTGCGTGAAAATGAGATTGCAGCAGAAGCCATGGGAGTGAATACCACTAAGATTAAAGTGATTGTCTTTGTGGTTGCTGCTATGATTTCAAGCCTAGCAGGATCACTATATGTAGGCTATATTGGTACAGTTGTGCCAAAAGATTTTACCATCATGCGGTCGATTGAATACTTGATTATCGCAGTATTGGGAGGACTCGGCTCGATTACTGGTACCATTTTGGCAGCCATTGTGCTAGGTATCCTCAATATGTTCTTGCAAAATGTATCGGAGTTGCGGATGATTATTTATTCTCTAGCCTTGATTTTGGTGATGGTCTTTCGACCAGGCGGTCTCTTGGGAACTTGGGAACTCAATCTTTCACGCCTGTTTCACAAACAGAAAAAGGAGGGGAGCAACTAATGGCACTTCTTGAAGTAAAACAATTAACCAAGAACTTTGGTGGTTTAACAGCGGTTGGCGATGTGAGCTTAGAGTTGAATGAGGGTGAGTTGGTTGGCTTGATTGGTCCAAACGGAGCGGGTAAGACGACCCTTTTCAACCTGTTGACTGGGGTCTATGAGCCAAGCGAGGGGACAGTGACCTTAGATGGTCATTTACTCAACGGAAAAGCTCCCTATAAGATTGCGTCTTTGGGCTTGTCTCGGACCTTCCAAAATATCCGTCTTTTCAAAAATATGACCGTTTTGGACAATGTACTGGTTGCTTTTGGCAATCGGCATAAACCGCATCTTTTAGCTTCCCTTTTGCGCCTGCCTCTTTTTTATAAAAATGAAGCAGCTCAAAGAGAAAAGGCTTTGGAATTGTTGGCGATTTTCAATTTGGAAGATCAAGCAGATACCTTGGCGAAAAATCTACCTTATGGGCAACAACGCCGTTTGGAAATTGTTCGTGCCTTAGCAACAGAGCCTAAAATCCTCTTTTTGGACGAACCAGCTGCGGGTATGAATCCACAGGAAACAGCTGAATTGACAGCCTTGATTCGTCAAATTAAAGAAGAGTTTGGCATTACCATTATCTTAATTGAACACGACATGAGTCTGGTGATGGAAGTAACAGAGCGAATCTACGTTTTAGAATATGGCCGTCTGATTGCCCATGGAACACCAGATGAAATCCGACAAAATAAACGTGTTATCGCAGCCTATCTGGGAGGGGAAGCCTAATGAGTATGTTGAAAGTAGAGAATCTCTCCATTAGTTATGGGGCGATTGAAGCGGTAAAAAATGTTAGTTTTGAAGTCAACGAAGGAGAAGTTGTTTCATTAATTGGAGCAAATGGTGCTGGTAAAACCTCAATTTTACGGACCATTTCAGGATTGGTTCGCCCAAGTCAAGGAATCATTTCGTTTTTGGGTCAGGATATCCATAAAGCTCCTGCCCGTAAAATTGTTGCAGCAGGTTTGTCACAAGTTCCAGAAGGACGCCATGTTTTTGCTGGCTTGACTGTCCTAGAAAATCTAGAGATGGGAGCTTTTTTACATAAAGACAAGGAAGAGAACCAGAAAAATATGCGTAAGGTCTTTGACCGTTTTCCACGATTAGAAGAACGAAAAAACCAAGATGCCGCAACGCTTTCTGGTGGCGAACAACAGATGTTGGCTATGGGACGGGCATTGATGAGCAAGCCTAAATTGCTCTTACTAGATGAGCCTTCCATGGGACTAGCCCCAATCTTTATTCAAGAAATCTTTGATATAGTACAAGACATCCAACGCCAAGGAACGACTGTTTTATTGATTGAGCAAAATGCTAAAAAAGCCTTATCGATTGCAGATCGAGGCTATGTCCTTGAAACAGGTTCTATCGTGTTATCAGGAACTGGGCAAGAACTCTTGCAATCAGATGAGGTTCAAAAAGCCTATCTTGGTGGCTAGAAAAGGGACTATTCAATCCGTAAAAATGGTAGTATAATATAGTTATAGATACTAGAAATCAATAGAGGAGGTCTTCATGGCAGTAAGAGATTTTATGACGCGGAAAGTGGTTTATATATCACCGGACACAACCATTGCCCATGCAGCTGATTTGATGCGGGAACAAGATATTCACCGCCTACCTGTTATTGAAAATGACCGTTTGGTTGGTTTGGTAACAGAGGGAACAATCGCTGAAGCAAGTCCATCAAAAGCAACGAGTTTGTCCATCTATGAGATGAATTATTTGCTCAACAAGACCAAGGTCAAAGATGTGATGATCCGTGATGTGGTCACCATATCTCAGTTTGCCAGCTTGGAAGATGCAGTCTACCTCATGTTCAAGAACAAGGTTGGGATTTTACCAGTCATGGACCACGGTCAACTGTCAGGAGTTATCACTGATCGCGATGTTTTTAAGGCCTTTTTACAGGTTTCAGGCTATGGCGAAAATGGTGTCCGACTTCGTTGCCGTGTACAAGATGAGAAAGGCAAGTTAGGAGCTATTTTAACAAGTATTTCTGAATTAGGATACAATGTAGCCAATACCGTCCAAATCGATTCAGAACCTGGATTTGCTATAATCGAAGTGCAGATTGACGGACAAGTAGACCAAGTAAAACTTAAAGAAGCAGTGAGTGGACAAGTGATTGAAATCGAATCGATTCAAGAAACGGTTGCAAAGAAAATATAAAAATGAGCTGGTTATCAGCTCATTTTGTTTTTTTTAGTGGTTGTTTGTTTTGATCTAATGTAAAGCCTTCCCCCAATACTTCATGGGCGTCTGTAATCGTGATAAAGGCGTGGGGATCGATTTTATGGATGAGTTCTTTTGTTTCTTGTAGCTGGCTCTTGTAAATTACTGAATACACCATATTGGTATCTGCCTTGCTATAAAAACCCTGAGCCTTGATAAGTGTGACTCCACGTTCAATCTGGCTGTCAATAGCAGTTGCGATTTCGTTGTATTTGCTACTAATAATCATGACTCCCTTACTACCATAATCTCCATCGCTAATTAAGTCAATCATGCGAGAAGTAATGACAACAGACAGCAAGGTATAAAGAACAATTCTTAAATCTTGCGAGACAATGATGGTTAAGATGACCACTAAAACATCGATAACAAGAATGATTCTCCCGATACTATAAGGGGTGTACTGGTGTCCAATACGTGCCACGATGTCACTTCCGCCTGTTGTACCACCAGCTTTAAAGATGATACCAAGTCCAGAGCCGATGAAAAGACCAGAGAGCATACTGACAATAATGAGATCCCCCTTTAAATCAAGTGTAAAGGGAATATGCTCAAAAATGGCCAACCAAAATGTCACAGCAAATGTTCCGAGTAGGCTCAATTTCAGCATTTTTCGTCCTAAAATTTTCCAACCGATTAGAAATAAGGGGACATTGATGACAATATTCATAATCCAGGGCTGGATATTGAAGAGGTAATAAATAATGAGGGTTAAACCAGTCACTCCTCCCTCGTAAAGACCGTTTGGCATGACCAGATAATTCAGAGCGAATGAAAACAATCCGGCTCCTAAAATAATCCATAAGCTATTTTTTAAACGCATACCCGACTCTCCTTTTCAATCTGTCTTTCATTCTAACAAAAAAGCTGGATTGTCGCAAGAAAATTTGAAGTGCTTTTTTGAAAGAAATTTGATAGAATAAAATGAAGTAGAAAGAATGAGGCGAGAGATGAAAAAGGGACTATTTATTACGTTTGAAGGACCAGATGGAGCAGGCAAAACCTCTGTTTTAGAAGCCTTGTTGCCAAGATTAACAGAATTTGGGATGGACATAGTGACCACACGTGAGCCGGGTGGTGTTGCGATTGCAGAACAAATCCGCCATGTCATTTTAGATCCGAGCCATACGGAGATGGATGACAAGACAGAATTGCTCTTGTATATCGCTGCTAGAAGACAGCATTTAAAAGAGCGGATTTTACCAGCTTTGGCATCTGGGAAGTTGCTTCTAGTGGATCGTTTCATTGATTCTTCTATTGCCTATCAAGGTTTTGGGAGAGGGTTAGATGTTTCAGCTATTGATTGGTTAAATCACTATGCCACAGATGGTTTAGAACCTGACTTGACGCTTTATTTTGATGTGGATTCAGAAGAAGGTTTGGCCCGCATTGCCCGGAATAAAGACCGTGATGTCAATCGTCTGGATATGGAAGCCCTAGATATGCACCAACGGGTCCGCCAGGGCTATTTAGCAATTTTAGAAAACCAATCCCATCGTATAGTAAAAATTGATGCAAGTCAGCCTTTGGAAGCTGTGATTGAAGCAGCCTTTCATGTCATAAAAGAACGATTATTTACGAAATGATAGAAGAAAAAATCCGCAACTGGCAACCGCAATTACACACTCGTTTTGAGGGAGTACTAGCAGATCAGGCTTTAGCGCATGCTTATTTGTTTTCAGGGAGTTTTGGGAGTTTTGAAATGGCCATCTGGTTGAGCCAATCCCTCTTTTGTACTGAAAAAACGGCTGGGAAACCGTGTGGTACCTGTCGAAATTGCCGGCTTATTGCCAATCAAGAATACACAGACGTGACCATTGTTCGACCACAAGGGAATCTGATCAAAACAGATACTGTTCGAGAATTGATTAAGAATTTTTCACAGTCTGGTTTCGAGTCAGACAAGCAGGTTTTTATCATTTGTGATGCTGAAAAAATGCATGTCAATGCAGCCAATTCTCTATTGAAAGTCATTGAAGAACCACAGAGCGATATTGTTCTCTTTTTACTGACCAATCAAGAAGAGGCCGTTTTGCCAACTATTAAAAGTCGGACACAGATTGTTCCTTTTCCTGCTAACAAAGCCATTTTCCAGGAGGAATTGGAACAAGAAGGTGTCTTAAAAACGGAAGCTCGCTTACTGAGTGACTTGATGGCAGATAAGGAAGAAGCTCTGCTTTTCTTAAAAAATAAGCACTTTAGAGATAGTCTTTCCTTTGTGCCCAAATTCATTCAGGCTTGGGAGAAGGACCAAATGGAAGCCTACTTGATGGTCGGGCAATTAACGGCTTTAGCGACGGATAAGGTAGAGCAAGAGCAACTCTTAAATTTACTGACAGTATCTGTTTCCCGCGATTGGACGCAATGGAAAACGAGACAAATGGTAGAAGACTTATTAACTGTAAGGCAGATGTGGCAAAGCAATGTGAGCCTGCAAAATGCCCTGGAATATGTCTTGCTCCGAAAATAGAACTAGAGAAGGTAGAGATGGATAAGAGAGAGATTTTTGATGCCCTTGACGGCTTTTCTCAACAATTATTGATGACCTTGGCAGAAGTCGAGGCTATTAAAAAGCATTTACAAGGAGTGATTGATGAAAACACCGCTCTTCGTTTGGAAAATTCAAAGTTGAGAGATCGTTTGGCACGAGAAGAAAAAGATGGTGGCAAGTCAGCCAATGTCGGAAAAGAGAATTTAGAGCATATCTATGACGATGGCTTTCATATTTGTACCTTCTTTTATGGACAAAGAAGAGAAGATGATGAGCCTTGTATGTTTTGCAATGAACTATTGAATCGAGAGTATGATGCAGATACAAAAATCATTTAAGGGAACGAGCACTTACGGAACACTTTATTTGGTCGCAACACCTATTGGAAACCTGCAAGATATGACTTTTCGGGCGGTGGACATTCTAAAAACAGTCGATGCGATTTGTGCGGAGGATACGCGTAACACCGGACTGTTGCTCAAACATTTTGAGATTGCCACCAAGCAAATTTCCTTTCATGAGCACAATGCCTATGAGAAAATTCCTGGTCTGATTACCTTATTAAAATCTGGCCAATCCTTGGCCCAGGTATCTGATGCGGGTCTGCCTTCTATTTCTGACCCAGGTCATGACCTCGTAAAAGCGGCTATTGAAGCAGGGATTTCAGTGGTGGCAACACCAGGAGCTTCAGCTGGTATTACAGCTCTGATTGCTTCTGGTCTAGCGCCGCAGCCCCATGTTTTTTATGGATTTTTACCCCGGAAAAAAGGCCAGCAGAAGGCGTTTTTTGACAGTAAAAAGGATTATCCAGAAACCCAGATTTTTTATGAGTCTCCCTATCGTCTAGCAGATACCTTGGAGAATCTTTTGTCTGTGTACGGTGACCGCCAAGTAGTGGTGGTGCGGGAATTGACCAAGCTCTATGAAGAATACCAACGGGGTTCTGTGACAGAGGTCTTGGACTATTTGGCTGACCACCCACTGAAAGGGGAATGCCTCTTGATTGTGTCAGGTTTTGATGGTGAGAACACCGAAGCCGTTGTCGAAGAGATGGCTCCTGTGGATTTGGTACAAGCTAGAATTGCTACGGGTGAGAAACCTAACCAAGCCATCAAAAAAGTCGCCAAAGAATTGGGACTAAATCGCCAAGAACTCTACCATCAGTTTCATGAACAAAAAGAAGAAGGAGTTTGAGCGAATGCTCAAACTCCTTTAGTTTATTTGGGTGCCATGGACGATAGAGGTACCTGTTAGCTGGCTCAATTCTTGGCAGTTGTCAGCCGTAACACCGCCACCAATCATGATTTCGATGCGGTTGCTAGCATAAGCTACCAAGTCTCGAATGTGTTCGGCGTTTTCTGCAATCCCACGGCGCTCTTTTGAGCCGTGCAAGAGAATCCGCACAAAACCATACTCGATTAACTGATCGATTGCTTCTTTTTGTGCTGCTACTGGAATGGCATCAAAGGCCATGTGAAAGACCAATGGGAGCCCTTGGGTAGCTGGCAGCAATTGTTCAATGGCTTCGGTGTCCAATTGGTTGTCTTCTGTCAAACAGCCCAAGACCAAGGCATCAGCTTCCAATTCGACAGCCTTTAAGATGTCTTCTTCCATGATCCGTAACTCAATATCGTTGTAGACAAAATGGCCACCTCTAGGCCGAATCATGACTGCCAGACGAATGCCTTTTTCATGGAGGTAGTTAGCTGCTTCTTTTATGACACCATAAGATGGCGTCGTTCCTCCAACAGCTAAATTATCACACAGTTCGACCCGAGAGACTTCTTTTGGATCGAGTAAATGTAAATCTGTCAGGTTTTCTGCACAAAATTCTTTGATCATTTGATTTCCTCTTTCGTCCTTTTTCTATCAGTATAGCATGAAAAACATTTTTATACAGAAAAGAAGAGTTTGGGCTTGCTTCTCCTTGGAAATCGGAGTAGAATAGGAAGACAGAAAATAGGAGAGAAGACATGCAGGATTTAACACAAGGAAAGCCAATTAAGGTTATTTTACAATTTACCATTCCCTTATTGATTGGTAGTTTTTTTCAGTTGACCTATAATTTTGCAGATGCCATGATTGTTGGACACACCTTAGGACAAACGGCTTTTGCCAGTGTAGGAGCAACAGGCAGTATTGTTTTTTTAGTGATTGGGTTTTCACAGGGATTAACGAGTGGTTTATCTATCCTCATCTCCCAACGTTTTGGTGCGGGTGATCATGAGGGGATTAGGAAAAGTTTTATTCATGGTTTGTTTTATTCATTACTGGTTAGCCTGATCTTAACAATCTTATCCTTAAGTTTTCTTCGTCCCTTACTAGTAATCATGCAAACACCACAAGAATTGTTAGATCATTCTGCACAGTTTCTTTTGGCTATTTTTGGTGGGATGGTCTTTACTGTTTTGTACAATTATTTTTCAAGTGCGATTCGGGCTTTGGGGGATTCGAAAACGCCCTTATATGCCTTGATTATTGCTTGTATTATTAATATTGGCTTGGATTTTTTCTTCATTTTAAATTTAAAAATGGGAGTATTTGGAGCCGGTTTTGCGACGATCTTAGCGCAAGCCTTCTCGGTTGTCTACCTTTTCTTATACAGCCAGAAAAAGCTTCCGTTTTTTCAGTTGAAAAAGAAGGCCTTTATCTTAGAAAAACAAGAGTTAAAAGACCATGCTCGGATTGCTTTTCCGATGGGATTTCAGTCTAGCATCATTGCAATTGGAGCCATCACCTTACAATTCGTCTTGAACCAGCTAGGGACAGATGCTATTGCGGCTCAATCAATTGCCAGTAAAACAGATCAATTGGCTATGCTTCCGATGGTCAATCTTGGCCTTGGGATGTCGACTTTTGCAGCTCAAAATTATGGGGCAAGAAAGTTTGAGCGTCTGCTTGAGGGATTAAGAGATACCTTGGTAGTAACAGTTGTTTGGGGGATTTTCTTTGCAATTATTCTGATTCTATTCAACCGACAATTTTCAGCTTTATTTATTGCAAGTCCATCTAAAGTCGTCTTAGATTTGGCCTTTGTTTATTATATTATCAATGGTGTAATGTACTGGAGTTTGTCTATTCTCTTTATTTCACGCTCCTTCATTCAAGGATTGGGAAATGGTTTGGTCCCAACTCTGGCTGGTTTTGGGGAATTGGTGATGCGCGCTATTGTCGCTGTATTAGGAGGTCGGTATTTTGGTTTTGCTGGAGTGGCAGCAGCTCACCCTGCAGCATGGATTGGTAGCCTCTTTTTCCTAATACCGAGTTTGTTGATTTTTGTAAAGCGCATTAAAAAAAGAGAATTATAATAAGGAAATCGTTTTCTAAATACGGAAAGCGATTTTTTGTATAAAAATACGAAAAAAACAGTAGAAAAAACCGTAAAAATCTTTACAAAATTCAGAAAAATGTATATAATTTGAAGTATTATATTTTGGAGGCGAAACAATGACAATTTACAATTTTTCTGCAGGTCCTGCGACTTTACCCCAGCCGGTTTTAAAAACGGCTCAAGCTGAGCTCTTGGATTACCAAGGTTCGGGAATGTCGGTACTTGAAATGTCGCATCGCTCTCCAGAATTTGACCAGATTATCAAAGGTGCGGAAGCGACGCTACGTGAATTGATGGCGATTCCAGACAATTATAAAGTTCTCTTTTTACAAGGCGGAGCCTCTCTTCAATTCACTATGCTGCCTCTCAACTTGGCCCAAGGGAAAAAAGCTTATTACCTTGTGGGTGGCTCTTGGGGAAAAAAAGCTTATACAGAGGCTGTTAAGTTAGCAAAAACAATTGATTTTGAACCGATCTTACTGGCTTCATCTGAAGAGACGGTTTATGACCATATTCCCTCTTTTGATGAGAAAGACATTGATCCAGAAGCAGCTTACGTTCATCTCACAACCAATAATACCATTGAAGGAACAGCCATTTACGATATTCCAGATACCAATGGTGTCCCTGTGGTAGCAGATATGTCTTCTAATATTTTAGCCGCTCGTTATCAGGTAGAGGATTTTGCTATGATTTATGCCGGTGCTCAAAAAAATATTGGCCCTGCTGGCGTCACCATTGTGATTGTCAGAGAAGATTTCTTGAACAAGGTGCCGATGTTGTCATCAATGTTGGATTACAGCATTCAGACTGAAAATGAATCGCTTTACAACACACCACCAGCATACAGTATTTATATCTCAAAACTGGTTTTTGACTGGGTGAAACATGAGATTGGCGGCGTTGAGAAAATGGAAAATCTCAATCGAGAAAAATCGGGCTTGCTTTATGATTTCATTGACAAATCAACCTTTTATAAGAGTCCAGTAAAAGAGGCTAAAGACCGTTCGCTTTGCAATATTCCATTTACAACCCCAAGTAAAGAATTGGACGCTGCCTTTGCCAAAGAAGCGGATGCGCTTGGCTTTAAAAATATCAAAGGTCACCGTTCTGTTGGTGGTATGCGTGCTAGTCTTTATAACGCATTTCCACGAGAAGGGGTGCTTGCTCTGATTGATTTTATGGCTGCTTTTGAAGCGAAAAACAAATAGGAAAGTGGGAAAAAGAAGATGGTATACAGTGTCAAAACCTATAATAATATCAATAAGATTGGCTTGGCAGAACTAGGGAATGCTTTTCAGATTGATGGGGACCGTTCTGAAAATCCAGATGCCTATATTATTCGCAGTCAAAATCTTCATGGTGCAGCATTTCCAGAGAACTTAAAAGCCATTGCGCGAGCTGGAGCTGGAACCAACAATATTCCGATTGAAGATGCAACTGCTGCTGGGATTGTTGTCTTTAATACCCCTGGCGCCAATGCCAATGCAGTTAAAGAGGCTGTGATTACAGCGATTTTATTATCTGCGCGTGATTATTTTTCAGCAACAAATTGGGCCAATACTTTGACAGGTGCTGATGTTCCAAAACAAATTGAGGCGGGAAAAAGTCAGTTTGCTGGAACGGAAATTTCTGGTAAAACCTTAGGAGTTATTGGACTTGGAGCGATTGGAGCTCGTATTGCCAATGATGCACGTCGTTTGGGGATGAATGTTCTTGGTTACGACCCGTATGTATCGATTGAAACGGCTTGGAATATTTCCAGTCATGTGAAACGGGTCAATGACTTAAAGGAGATTTTTGCAAACTGTGATTACATTACGGTTCACGTACCCTTGACACCTGATACAAAAGATACGTTTAATGCAGAAGCTTTTGCCCAAATGAAAAAAGGGGTTACGATTGTCAATTTTGCACGGGCTGAATTGGTCAATCATGATGCCTTGTTTGAAGCTATCGAAGCAGATGTCGTGAAGCGCTATGTGACGGACTTCGGTACAGAAGATCTCTTAAACAAGGAAAAAATCACAGTTTTTCCACATGTTGGCGGATCAACAGAAGAGGCTGAATTAAATTGTGCCATTATGGCCAGTCAGACCATTCGTCAATTTTTGGAAACAGGGGAAATCACCAACTCTGTTAACTTCCCGAATATGCACCAAATGCAAGACGCTCCTTATCGGATTACTCTGATCAATAAAAACGTGCCAAACATTGTGGCGAAAATTTCAACAGCTGTATCTGATTTGGACATCAATATTGACAATATCATTAACCGTTCACGTGGGGATTATGCCTACACCATTTTGGATTTGGACGAAGGTGATAAGACAAAGATTGATAGTTTGGTAGCCGCTTTTGAAGCCGACGAAAA
Organism: Streptococcus cameli; assembly: GCF_053207365.1. NCBI lineage: Bacteria > Bacillati > Bacillota > Bacilli > Lactobacillales > Streptococcaceae > Streptococcus > Streptococcus cameli. The sequence continues at coordinate 114,300 of NZ_JBRUIM010000002.1, forward strand.
TATTATTCGTGTGCGCTTGATTGAGTTGAAAAAATAAACTGTCTGACCCAGCAAGAGCTGGGTTTTCTTGCGTCCTAGCATCAAAAATAGTATGATAGTAGCATACAAGATAAGAGTGAGGTAAAATCGATGGACATTCGCTTAGCGCACCCCAATGAAGTGGGGAGGATTGTGGAGATTTTTGAACAAGCTAAAGCTTTTTTAGCGGCAACAGGCAGTAATCAGTGGCAGGGCGAGGATGGCTACCCTAATGCCGATAATGTGATCGACGACATTTTAGCGGGATACGGGTATGTTGGCTTGATCGAGGGTACCATTGTGGCCTATGCTGCCGTAATTGATAGCGGAGATCCGGCTTATGAGAAGATTTACGACGGAAAGTGGGTTCATAACAATCCCCGTTATACGGTTTTTCATCGGATTGCAGTAGCATCAGACTATTCTGGTAAACAGGTAGCCCAAACCTTTTTGCAAGGACTCATTGAGGGGCATAATGCCAGGGATTTTCGCTGCGATACCCATGAGAAAAATGCCATCATGCAACATATCTTGACCAAGTTGGGTTATGTCTACTGTGGTAAGGTTCCGATTGATGGGGAACGTCTGGCCTATCAGAAAATCAAAGCCAAACATGAACGGGCCCTTGTGCAAAATATTGGCGACTTGTATGAAACGGACTGATGTTTTTTATCGGATAACCTATCAGAGTCCAATCGGCGCCATGAGTTTAATTGCCAATGAGAATGCTTTGTGTGCGGCCTATTTTATAGGCCAAAGGTACTTTGAAAAGGGTTTTGAAGAGGCTTCTTTTATTCCAGGGTATAACCCGCTACTGAGACAGGCTGTGAACTGGTTAGAGGCTTATTTTAAAAAGGAAACGGCTGAATTGCCAAAAGTTAGTCCATTTGGGACCGACTTTCAAGTCAAGGTCTGGGACTTATTGTCTAGGATTCCTCTTGGGCAAACGGTGAGCTATGGCCAATTGGCGAAGGCACTCCAATGCAGGTCTGCCCAAGCCATTGGAGGAGCGGTAGGAAGAAATCCCTTGACGCTGTTTGTTCCCTGTCACCGTGTGCTTGGACAGTCTGGTCAATTAACAGGCTATGCTGGGGGCCTAGACAAGAAAATCTGGCTCTTAACCCATGAGCAGGCTACATATGCTAGTAGCTCTGCTATTTTACAAAAGAAATGAGGACATCATGCTAACATTTTACGAATACCCTGTCTGTACGACTTGTAAAAGGGCCAAAGCGGAATTAAAAATGCTTGGTCTTGAGGTAGAAACCATCAATATTAAAGAAAATCCGCCGAGTCAGTCTCAACTGAAAGAGTGGTTGGCTTCTGGTGACTACCCACTCAAGTCTTTCTTTAATACCAGCGGAAATTCTTATAAGTCCTTGGGGCTTAAAGACAAGTTACCGACTCTTTCTGAAGATGAAGCAGTAGACCTCCTAGCAGCTGATGGGATGCTGATCAAGCGCCCGATCTTAGTCGATGGGGACAAGATTCTGCAAATCGGCTACCGTAAACCCTACGAAGAACTCGGAATATAGAAAATAAACCTGCCTTATAGACGAGGGCAGGTTTTTTAAGAGTTGCTTTGTAAAAAACTATAATATCCATAAAGATTATATATTGGTCAGCGCTTTCAAAATTTGATATAGTAAGGATATTCAAGCAAGAAGGAGAAAAACATGTCTGAATTACACCATATTTACGAAACCTTACAAAGTAAAAAATGGGTGGATTTAACCCATCAAATCAATGAAACCATTCCTCGCTTCCCCGCACTTCCTCCTCTAGAGAAAAAAGATATTTTCACCTTGGCGGATGGCTTCCATGTCCAACAATTTTCTGTGGTGACCCAGTATGGTACGCATATTGACGCTCCCATCCATTTTGTAGAAGGCGGCCGTTGGTTGGATGAGTTTTCCTTAAAAGATTTCATTTTACCACTCTATGTGATCGATAAGAGCGCTGCCGTAGCTGAAAATCCTGACTTTGTCTTGTCTAAGCAAGATGTACTAGATTTTGAGGCAGAACATGGTCAGATTCCAGCTGGTAGTTTTGTAGCCTTTCGCAGTGACTGGCACAAACGTTGGCCGAGCCAAGAGGCTATGACCAATGTGGACGAGCGAGGTGCGCAGCGTAGTCCAGGTTGGGGCCGTGACGCCTTGGCATTTTTGATTCACGAACGTCAGGTCAAAGGCTTGGGTCATGAAACGCTGGACACGGATTCTGGTTTAGCGATGTTTAATAGTGGTGGTATATTACACGAAGAATATTATCTCTTGGAACAGGATATTTTCCAGATTGAAGTTATGGCCAATTTGGATCAGGTGCCGGCAACAGGAAGTTTGATTACCATTGCCTTTCCGCATTGGGAAAAAGCAACAGGATCACCTGTTCGAGCAGTGGCTATTTTGCCATAAGATTTAAAAATAAAAACTAGACTGCAAATGTATGTTCAGTCTAGTTTTTTGTTTTTAGATATCAATTTCTAAGAGGATTGGTGTATGGTCTTGGCGAGGACCTGAATCAATCATATTGGACGTTTGGACTTGGTTGGCAATGCGATCAGAAGTCAACCAATAGTCAATTCTCCATCCTGTGTTATTGATTTTGCTGGTTTTGCTGCGCTGAGCCCACCAGGTATAAGCATCTAGGACATCACCATGCAGGTAGCGGAAGGTATCTGTAAACCCTTTTGCCAACAAATTGGTAAAACCAAGTCGTTCCTCATCAGTAAAACCTGGCGATTGACGGTTGCTGGCAGGATTGGCCAAGTCAATTTCCTTGTGGGCAACGTTGTAATCTCCTGTTGCTAAGACAGGTTTTTGCGCATCTAAACTAGCTAGGTATTCCGCATATTTTTCATCCCAGATTTGGCGGTCTGCCAACCGTCTGAGACCGTCTCCAGCATTTGGTGTGTAGACTTGGGTGACAAAGAAGTTTTCAAATTCTAAGGTAATAATGCGTCCTTCGTGGTCCATGGTCGTTGGAGCACCAATTTCAGGAAAAGAAATCACCGGCGTTAGTTCTTTTTTATAGAGGAACATAGTACCCGCATAGCCTTTTCGGGCAGGCTCAACCGATGAACGCCAGGTATTGGCATGGTTTGGAAAATAAGTTTCCAACACTTCAATGTGTTTTTTGGTTGGGCCATTAGCAGAGAGCTTGGTCTCTTGAATGGCAATGACGTCTGCATCGTGTGCGACAATGGTTTCAATCACGGCGCGTGATAATTGAGCACGTGGCGAGTCACTGGTCAGGGCGGCATTTAGGGAATCAACATTCCAAGAGATGAGTTTCATAGGTCTTCACTTTCTAGTTTTCTTTCTAAACTATTGTATCAAAAAAGAACCAACCTTGCGACCTTGGGGCTTGTTGGGTACAATCTCTTTTTAAAAGAAGGGGCAAAACTAATTTTGGAGATAGCCTAAAGGAAATAGAAAAGTTGTACTGACTACTTTTCTCTCATTTTCCGTTAAAAATGGTATAATAATAACAAGATTGCGAGGAGAAAATGATGAAACAACTTATCAAGAATAGTTTAATCGTTGCTTGGATTCTGGCCATGCTCATTAGTTATTGGATATTTTTACCGGCCTTGAACCTTATGAGTGTGGGCTTTTGGTGGTACATCATAGAAGGACTAATATTGGCTTTTGTGGCAGTATCCATTGTTATTATTGCGGATTCTATCAGCGAGGAAAGAGAACGGAAAAAACATGCTACCGGCCGTAAAGAAGTCACTCCGATAAATGAAGGCAGCAATAAGCTCTTGTCCTGGATCGGGTCTGCTGTTTTGCTACTGGTTGGTCTCTTGTTTGTCATTTCTATCTTTAACTCCCGCATTTTCCGTGCTAAAAGCTATGCCAATGTCATCACGGTGAAAGAGGCTGATTTTACACAGGATTTCCCTGAGACCGATATTTCGACCTTGGCTTTATTGGACCGCAAATCAGCCAAGAAAATAGGGGATACCTACCTAGGCACTATTGACAAGGTGTCGCAATTCGGGATTTCAGATGATTACCGTCAAGTAACGATTGGCAAACAGCCTTATCGCGTATCGCCTTTAGAATACAAGAACTTCTGGAAATGGTTGTCCAATCGGACAGAAGGGATTGGCTACTATGTAAAGGTTAATCAAACGACAGGCAAGGCAGAGTTGGCTCCTCTTGAGCAACCCATGAAGTACTCAGATTCAGAATACCTCTTTAGAGATACCCTGCGTTACCTTCGTTTCAAGAATCCTTTTACAATTTTTGGGGATCCTTCTTTTGAAGTCGATGATGATGGCAATCCCTACTATGTAGCAACGGTCTACAAACCACGCTTTCTGCTGAGTTCGAAAGACCCTGTTGGAGTCATTCTCCTTGATGCAGTGACAGGTGAAACCAAGGAATACAGTCTTGACGCTATTCCAGACTGGGTGGACCGGGTCTTCTCAGCCAACAATGTCTTGACCCGTGTGGATGACTATTATACCTATCAAGATGGTTTCTGGAACACGGTCTTTAGCCAGACCGGTGTCAAGGAGACAACGGATAGCTACAACTACATTTCCATCGGCTCAGATATCTACCTCTACACGGGGATTACCTCTGCGACAGCCGATTCGTCCAACCTTGGCTTTATCTTGGTCAATATGCGGACGCGGGAAGTGACTAACTACAAGCTGGCTTCCGCGACGGAATCTGCTGCTAAGGAATCAGCAGAAGGGGAGGTCCAAGAAAAAGGCTATGTGGCGACTGCCCCAACTCTGGTCAAGCTCAATGAGAAAGCCTATTATTTGGTGTCGCTCAAAGATGATGCTGGTCTGGTGAAGTCCTATGCCCTTGTTGATGCCGAAGACTACCAGCAGGTGACTGTCAATAATGACATTGAGCACTTGATCTCCCAGTTTACCGATTTAGACACCTCGGCCTTATCTGGCACAGCAAACTCTGCTGCTGGTCAGTCCGAAGTCGAAATCATCACAGGAGTAGTGGACCAATTAGCCAGCCAAATGATCAATGGTTCAACGGTTTACTATATTTCATCTTCTGGTGAGATTTATAAAGTCAAGGCGACAGAAGACTCGACAGACCAATTGCCGTTCTTGAAAGTCGGAGACAGCTTCTCAGGCGAACTGAGCAAGGACAACTACCTCAAACAGTTCAAGGTTAATCCGAAAGAGACAGAAAAAGAAACTGATGACTAAAACAAAAGGCTCCGTTAAGTTTAACGGAGTCTTGTTTTATATCCAGTCATGATTTTGGGCGATGGTAATGGCTTCCACGCGATTACTAGCACCTAATTTGTTAAAAATAGACGAGGTGTAATTGCGGACGGTTCCAGGTGAAAGAAAGAGCAGTTCTGCGATTTCCTTACTGGATTTTCCCTGGGCAATGTGCTGGAGAAGGGTGATTTCCTGAGGGCTTAGGGGATTGTCATGGCTAAGGATGGTTTCCATCAGTTCAGGCGAATATTCTTTCTTACCTGCAAGGACAGTGTGAATAGTCCCCATCAGCTCTGAAATGGAGCGGTCTTTCAAGACATAAGCATCAACCCCAGCCTTGACGGCTCGTTGAAAGTAGCCAACCCGCTTGAAGGTAGTCACGATAATGACCTTTGTTTTCTGATAGGTTTTGACCCATTCTAGGACATCGAGGCCCGTTTTATGGGGCATTTCAATGTCAAGAATGGCCACATCAATGGCTTCTTTTTCTAAGACAGAGATGGCTTCTAGACCATTAGAGGCTTGAAAAACAGCCTCGACATCCTCTTCCATGAGCAAGAGCTGGCAGAGGGCATCTCGGAGCATGGATTGGTCTTCGGCGACTAAGAGTTTCATAGGCGGACCTCCTTGTTGGCTAAGCGGACTTGAATGGTTGTTGGACTGTGACGAGATAAGATCTGCACCTCACCCTTGACCAGTTGCAGGCGTTCACGGATAGAATGAAGTTCCTGACCGGTCAAGGCTTCAAACCCTTGGCCGTTATCCGTAACTGTAATGACAATGTCGTCTAGTTCTTGCAAGCTAATCTGACAGCTAGTGGCCTTGGCATGCTTGATGACATTGGTGGTTAATTCACGCAGGATCATGCTGATGCTGGATTGCAAGACAGGAGATAGCTGGTCGGTCTCAACTTGTTTGTCGATGGTGAGTTCAATGTTGGACAGGGAGAAGACGTCTGAAATGGCTGTCAGTTCTTCTGAGATAGTCCGGTATTTGAGGTTGTTAATCAGCTCTCTGACTTCTTTCATAGAGGTCTGGCTGATGGCTCTCAAATCTTCTAATTCCTTTTGAACTGCAGTGAAATTCTCCTTGTCTAACTGCTTGATGGCAAGCTCGGTTTTTAAGGTCATCATGGCAAAGGTATGGCCGAGTGTATCATGCAAATCCCGTCCAATCCGATTGCGTTCATTTTCAGCTGCCAAGAGGTTAATGGTTTCATTTTGCTGGTAGAGTTCTCTTTGCAGTTGCTCTTCAACCTGATTTTGATACTGAGTGTAGTACATGGCTAAAATAAAAATAGGAACCAGTAAAAAGAAAATACGACTTGAAGTATCTGTTGTTCGGTTGATGCTCACAAGGGTAGACAAGACAAGGGCAATTAAAAAGGATAGGAAGCGATAGGAAAACAGTTTATCGCCAAAACGCCAGATTAATAAATTAGTTAGAAAAAAGAAAAACCAAATCATGTTTCCGGTGATAAAGGTGGACATCCCAAAAACATAGGCCAACAAGTAAAACCACAGGAATGCGATAATCGTTTTATAATGGTTTTTGATATGAATAATCATCAGATAAGCGACGATAAATAAGAGCGATAGTGGCAGTGTCCATACGGGAAATCCTATGATAAAGATACCGATGATGGGAAAGAGCATAAAAACGAGACCTAAATAATAAAGGGTATCGGTTTTATCAACGGGTCGAAACATTAATCCACCTCAGTTCTGTGTTTGATAGCAAGGGCTATTCCTGAGATGATTATAGCATAAATAAGCACGATTCCAAAGGACTTCCAGAGTAGGTCACCGTCTTTGGCGTATTGGACCACGACCTGGTTGACATGGTAGGTCGGTGTTAGTTTGGAAATGTTTTGCAGCCATTTTGGAAAGGTCTCAATTGGCATCCATGAGCCACCGACAATAGCTAAGCCCAAGAAGGCAATGTTCCCGACAATGGACATGAGTTGGCTAGAGGGGATTTGGGCAATTAGGAGGCCGAAGGCTAAAAACAAGAGACTCATCACAAGCAAGAGAAGGACGGCTCCATGCCATCTGCTAGCTGGCATGGACACGCCTCGAAAGATGGCACCAACAGTGAAAGTCACTGCGATGGACACGGTAAAGTTCAGAAGCACTCGAATGACCTTTGACAGATAATATTGGCTGATTCGAAGAGGTGAGTGCTCGATATAGGATAGCCAGTGTTCTCGCTTGTCTTCTAAAAGCATGAAAGGGAAGGTGAAAAAGCCAAAACTAGACATAGAAAAAGCGGTCATGGTCAACATGTAAGATTGAACAAAAGCATTTTTCATTTCAGGATCGTCGAACATGACAATTTCTGAAAAATAAAGAAAGAAACCAACGGGCATACCAATAGCAAGGATAAAACTTGGCCATTCCCGCCAGGTCTTAACCCATTCGATGTTTACTAAAGCTTTCATGAGGCATCTCCTTTCGTGCTGTCAAAGAGGGTGTTAAGCAGGGTCTTGTTTTGGACTTCCAGGTCTGATAGTGTGCAACCGACTTCTTGCAAGGCCTGCCAAACGGTTTCAATATCCTTGGTCATAAAGCTGACAGTGTCGGTTTTGGTCTCCATCTGATAAATCCCTTCAAGCTGGTTGACGGCAGCTGCAAATTGACGGGGCAAGGTCACCTGTTTTTCACAAGCTTCCTGTCGCATAGTAAAAGGTGTCGTATCCCGAATAAGCTTTCCCTGATGCAGGACCAGGATACGGTCGGCAGTGTGCTCGACCTCCTCGATATAATGACTGGAGTAGACGATGGTTGTACCTTGGGCTTTCAAATCAGTCACAATCTCCCAAAAGCGTTTGCGGGTTGAAGTGTCCATACCGGCCGTCGGTTCGTCCAAAAAAAGTACGCTTGGTTTTCCAATCAGACAAAGAACAAAGGCTAGCAGGCGTTTTTGCCCACCGGATAATTTATCCGTCAAGAGATTTTTTTGACTCTCCGTAAAACCCAGCAGCATATCAATTTCCCCTGAGGTTAAATGGTCCTTGTAAATAGACTGGAAAAAGTCTAATAATTCCTTGACCTTGAGGCTAGTCGGCACAGCATTTTCTTGTTGCAAGAAAGCAATCTTAGCCTTGTTAGCTATCGATTTGGGAGACTGTTCGTTTATGAGGACATTTCCTGTACTCACCTTTTTGTCACCTAAAAGGCAGGACATAAGCGTGGTCTTGCCTGCGCCATTTGGCCCGATAAGGGCGACGCATTCCCCCTCTTTGATGGAAAAGTTCATATCGGCCAGAATCGTTTTTCCTTTAATGATTTTGGACAGATTGTTAGCCTGGATGTTAATGGTAGTCATGGCAAGCTCCTTTCTGAGGGGTTAGGTGAGGATAAATAAGACCGGTGATGAGACTAGCAGACAGGGGCCAAGCGAGGTACTGAAGAGCAGTTGCTGGGAGGCTTTCAAGTGGACGACCAAACAGGATACAGGCGGCGTAGATTAGCACATATGCGGTGATTGTAGGTGTCATTTGTTTTTTCATAAGCATCTCCTTCTCGTTCTTGTTTTTAGTTTAATGGAAAAAGGCGGAGCTAATTAGTCGATTCTGTCATGACAGGAGATGACATTTGTCATATTTGAGTGGTCAAGAGGTCTGTTCACTGGTCAAAATTATGATATAATAGGGTGTTATCAAATAGAGGTTTCATTCGCCTCGAAGGAGAAAAAAATGACTGAAAAGAATTTCTACATTACCACACCGATTTATTACCCATCTGGTAAGCTTCATATCGGCTCTGCCTACACGACCATTGCCTGTGATGTTCAAGCCCGCTACAAGCGTTTGATGGGCTATGATGTCTACTATTTGACTGGCCTTGATGAGCATGGTCAAAAGATTGAAACCAAGGCAGCAGAAGCAGGCCTTGATCCACAAACCTATGTTGACGGAATGGCAGAAGGGGTTGAAAAACTTTGGGACCTGCTGGATATTTCCCATGATGTTTTTTACCGCACGACCAATCCAGAGCATGAAAGAGCCATTCAACGGATTTTTGAAAAACTCTTGGCTCAAGACGACATATACCTTGGGGAATACTCAGGCTGGTACTCGGTTTCAGACGAAGAATTCTTTACCGAAAGTCAGTTGACCGAAGTCTTCCGTGACGAAAATGGCAAAGTGACTGGCGGGATTGCCCCATCCGGTCACGAAGTGGAGTGGGTGTCAGAAGAGTCTTATTTCTTCCGTATGGGCAAATATGCAGACCGCCTCTTGGCCTTTTACAAGGAAAATCCTGACTTCATTACGCCAAATAGCCGGATGAACGAGATGATTAAAAACTTCATCGAGCCAGGACTGGAAGACTTGGCGGTGTCACGGACCAGCTTTACTTGGGGAATTTCGGTTCCGCAAAATCCAAAACACGTAGTCTACGTTTGGTTGGATGCCCTCTTTAACTACATGACGGCCCTTGGCTTAGAGAATGACTTGGAAAACCGTTTGGACAAGTTCTGGCCAGCTGACATTCACATGGTTGGCAAGGACATCTTACGTTTCCACAGTATTTACTGGCCAATCTTCCTCATGGCACTGGACTTGCCATTGCCAAAACGCTTGGTCGCTCACGGCTGGTACGTTATGCAAGACGGCAAGATGTCCAAATCAAAAGGCAACGTGGTCTACCCAGAAATGTTGGTGGAACGTTACGGTCTAGATCCGCTTCGCTATTACCTCATGCGTAGCCTTCCAGTCGGCTCTGACGGCACCTTCACACCAGAAGATTACGTTGGACGCATCAACTATGAGTTGGCCAATGACCTAGGGAATCTCCTCAACCGTACAGTCGCTATGATTAATAAGTACTTTGACGGACAAGTCCCAAGCCTCTCTGCCGGTCAGACAGACTTTGACGCAGATCTAGAATCTGTGGCTACACAAGCCATCGCAGACTACCACAAGTACATGGACTTGGTGGACTACCCGCGTGCGCTTGAGGCGGTTTGGAGCTTGATTGCCCGCACCAACAAATACATTGATGAGACAGCACCTTGGGTTCTGGCGAAAGACGAGGACCAAAAAGGCAACCTTGGATCTGTCATGGCGCATTTGGCGGAAAGCTTGCGCGTGGTAGCTCACTTAATCGCTCCATTCATGATGGAAACGGCAGCCAGCATCGTTAGCCAATTGGGCCTCGGTGAGGTAGCAGCAATGGAAGATTTGACTTTCGGACAATTCCCAGAAAACGTTACGGTAGTGGCAAAAGGGACCCCAATCTTCCCACGTCTCGATATGGACGAGGAAATTGCTTACATCAAAGACCAAATGGCTGCTGGTAAACCTGCAACCGAAAAAGAGTGGGTGCCAGAAGAGGTAGAATTGACCCTCAACAAGCCTGAAATCAAGTTTGAAGACTTTGACCAAACGGAAATCCGTGTGGCAGAGGTTATCAACTGCCAAAAAGTCAAAGGCTCTGACAAATTGCTCCAGTTCCGTCTGGATGCAGGAGATGCGGAACACCGTCAAATCTTGTCGGGTATTGCCAATTTCTACCCAAATCCAGAAGAATTGATCGGGCTCAAAGTCCAAATCGTGGCCAACCTCAAACCGCGTAAAATGATGAAAAAATACGTCAGCCAAGGCATGATTCTCTCTGCAGAACATGACGGCAAATTGACCCTCCTAACCGTTGATCCATCCGTTCCAAACGGCAGTGTGATTGGTTAAAAATACAAGAAAAAACCTAGCAGTTTCAAACTGCTAGGTTTTTAGTATGTTCGTAGCTTATCCTAAGATTTGTGGAAGAAGTACAAAGTAAGTATACAACATATTGGCAACAGCGATGACAATACCAAGGCTGTTCAAAATGATTTCAGTCTTGTAATTAAATGGCGCAACTGGATTTCCCAATGCATCAATTTGTGGTGCTTTGTTTCCATTTAAGGACAAGATCAAACCGATAATGCCCAAAATCAAACCAACAATAGGAATTAACAAAGCAAAAATCATTGACAAAATGCCAAGCACGAGTGGTGCTACACTTTTCTTAGGTGGGTACATAAAAATCTCCTTTTCTTTTCTCTAGTATTATATAAAATTGTGAATTGCCTGTCAATTTTATTTGAAAATCAAAGAGTTACCAACAAATGCGAATAAAAGAAATAGAAGGAGAAGAAGATGTTAGTAGCCTTAAATGAAGAAAATCAAGTCACCAATCTTTTAGAAAGGACCGCCTCAAGGAAACAAAACTACCGCTGTCCTAGCTGTCAAGGTGCTGTTCGCTTGAAACAGGGACAGATCCTAAGGCCCCATTTTGCCCATGTTCATCTAGGAGATTGCCATTACCATTTTGAGAATGAATCCCAACAACATTTGGATTTAAAAGCCAAACTATTTCAATGGGCTAGAAGGCATCATGCTGTCCAAGTGGAAGCCTATCTGCCAGCCATTCAACAGGTTGCGGACTTATTGGTGAACCAAACCTTGGCCTTGGAAGTCCAGTGTTCACCCTTGTCAATCGAACGCCTTATAGAACGGACTTTGGCTTACCGTGGCCAGCAGGTATCCGTTTTGTGGCTTCTTGGAAAAAAGCTTTGGCTACAAAATCGTTTGACTGCTTTGCAACGTCAATTTCTCCGTTTTAGTCAGAACATGGGCTTTTATCTTTGGGAGTTGGATAGCGACAAAGAAGTTTTGCGGCTTCGTTACCTGATTCATGAAGACTTGCATGGCAAGGTCCAGTGTTTGACCAGAGAATTTCCATTTTTTAAGGGGGATTTGGTGCAGGTATTACAAACGCCATATCAAGCACAAAAACTATCCACTTTAGTCGCCAAAACTGATTCACAGTTGGTGTCCTATGTCGCTAAAAAACTCTATTACCAAGACAAGAAATGGTTGCAGTTACAAGGTCAAGCCTATGCACAGGGGCGGAACTTGTTAACACAATCCGTGGAGGACTTTTATCCTCAGGTTTCATTGCCCAGTCGGCAAACAGATTTTATTCAGGTTCAGATTGATTTGACGCCAGTCTATCAGGCTTTTGATGCGTATTATCAAAGGCAAACAGAGAAGCAAAAACAATTGCTTTATTCACCTGTTTTTTATCTACAAAAGTACCAAGCAAACTTGGAAGAAAGCAAATAATATGCTAAAATAAGGCTTACGGAGGAAATATTATGAGTAAACAACGCAATGAAATTGATGAAAAATACCAGTGGGATTTAACCACGATTTTCCCAACAGATCAAGCATGGGAAGAAGAATTAGCAAGTTTGACTGCTGAAACGGAAGCGGCAGCTGATTTGGCAGGCCACTTATTGGACGACGCCAAAACATTTTTAACAATCAGTGAAACCCAGTTGGACTTGAGCCGCCGCATTGAAAAATTGTATGTCTATGCGTCCATGAAAAATGACCAAGATACCCGTGTGGCCGCTTACCAAGAATTTCAAGCAAAAGCAACCGCCCTGTATTCCAAATTCTCTCAAGTTTTTGCCTTTTACGAGCCTGAACTCATGGCCATTACCGATGAGCAATTGGACAGTTTTTACCAAGCTGAGCCAGCCTTGAAACAATACGCTCATCAATTGGAAAAGATCTTGTCAACTAAAGACCATATCTTGTCACAAGAAGTAGAAGAAGTCTTGGCCGCAACCAGTGAAATCTTTGAAGCGCCGTCTGAAACCTTCTCCATTTTGGACAATGCCAGCCTGCGTTTCCCAGAAGTAGCAGATGAAGATGGGCACTTGGTCCCATTGTCTCACGGAAACTACATTTCCTTTATGGAATCCAGCAACCGTGAGGTTCGTCAAGAAGCTTATGAAGCCATGTACAGCACTTATGAGCAATTCCAGCATACTTATGCCAAAACCTTGCAATCCAATGTCAAGGTTAATAACTTGCAGGCTCGTTTGCGCAAGTATAGCAGTGCGCGTGAAGCAGCCTTGTCCCGAAATTTTGTGCCAGAGGCCGTCTATGATACCTTGGTTTCTGCGGTCAACAAGCACTTGCCACTCTTGCACCGTTATGTCAACTTGCGTAAGAAATTATTGGGCCTTGATGACTTGAAGATGTACGATATGTACACACCGCTTTCTGAAACAGACTACAAATTCACCTACGAAGAAGGTTTGGAAAAAGCGGCTGAAACCTTGACCATCTTTGGCGAAGATTACAGCCAAAAGGTTGAACGAGCTTTTGCGGACCGTTGGATTGATGTCCATGTCAATGAAGGCAAACGCTCTGGAGCATATTCGGGTGGTGCCTATGATACCAATGCCTTTATGCTTCTTAACTGGCAAGATACCTTGGACAATCTCTATACCTTGATCCATGAGACAGGTCATTCCATGCACTCCATGTACACGCGTGAAAGCCAGCCTTATGTTTACGGACATTATTCCATTTTCTTGGCAGAGATTGCGTCCACAACCAACGAAAATCTCTTGACAGAAAAACTCTTGTCAGAAGTGACGGATGAAAAGAACCGCTTTGCGATTTTGAACCATTACTTGGATGGTTTCCGTGGAACTGTTTTCCGTCAAACGCAATTTGCTGAATTTGAACAGGCGATTTACCAAGCTGACCAAGCAGGTGAAGTCTTAACAGCAGACTTCTTGAACAACCTCTACGGTCAAATCAATGAAAAATACTATGGTTTGTCGGCTGAAGAAAATCCATTTATCCAATATGAGTGGGCCCGTATTCCGCATTTCTATTACAACTTCTATGTATTCCAGTACTCAACTGGTTTTGCAGCAGCGTCTGCCTTGGCAGACAAGATTGTCAATGGCACTGCAGAAGACAAGGAAAAATACTTAGACTACCTTAAAGCTGGTAGCTCCGATTACCCACTAGAGGTCATGAAAAAAGCCGGTGTGGATATGACAAAAGAAGACTACCTCAATGATGCCTTTAAGGTCTTTGAAGTCCGCTTGACAGAATTAGAAGCCCTTGTTGAAAAAGGTGCCCATCTAAAATAAACAGGAATCCCTTCGGGGATTTTTGTCTACGAAAATGGAGAGCCAAATGGAAATCAGAAAATTAGAGCTAGGAGACCAAGCGGCTTACCGCCGTTTTGAAACCGCCATGTTATCCGATAAAGAAACCAATCCCTTTGTTGAATTAGACTACATAGAAGACTTGCCAAAGGCGATTGCAGCAGGCCAGCAATCGGAAATCAAAGAGGAAGGACAGACTTGGTCCACCTATTCAACCTATTATGCTTTTATCGATGGAGAAATTGCAGGGTTCATTCGTTGTTTTTGGGAGGCAGACAATCCAATGGTGCAAAATCTTGGGCAGTTGGGTTACATGTCTTCTCCTTCTTATCGAAGACAAGGAGTGGTCGAGAAATTGATTGCTTTTGCCATGGCTCAATTTGTTGAAAAAGGCTTTAGGCGCATTTTCCTTGTAGCGGATAAAGAAAATCTGGCCAGCCGTTCTTTGATTGAGAAAATGGGTGGTCAACTGGAACAGATTTCTACTATTGATTATTTCGGACGTCCGATGGAGGCTGCCAAGTATAGGATTAGCTTGTAACTAGCTGGTTTTGAGTCGATTGGCTCTGCTATTTTTCAAAAAATATGCTAAAATGGGACTTATGGTTGAATCATATAGTAAAAACGCAAACCACAATATGCGCCGTCCTGTTGTGAAGGAAGAAATTGTGGACTTTATGCGGACACGCCAGGCGCAACACACTGGATTTTTAAGAGAATTAGAAGATTTTGCACGGGCTGAAAATATTCCTATTATTCCGCATGAAACAGTGGCTTATTTCCGCTTGCTCATGCAGACCTTGCAACCCAGCCGTATTTTAGAAATTGGGACAGCCATTGGTTATTCGGCTCTTTTGATGGCTGAAAATAGTCCTCAATCGCAGATTGTAACCATTGAGCGCAATGAGGAAATGTTGGGATTTGCGCGAGACAACTTATCCAAATACGATAGCCGCAAGCAGATTGAGTTGCTGGAGGGCGATGCTCTGGAAGTCTTGCCAACTCTTGAAGATGATCAGTTTGATTTTGTCTTTATGGACTCGGCCAAGTCCAAATACATCGTCTTTCTACCAGAAGTCTTGAAAAAGGTAAAAGTAGGTGGCTTGATTGTCTTGGATGATATTTTCCAAGGAGGCGATGTCGCCAAAGACATCATGGAAGTCAGACGTGGACAGCGGACCATCTACCGTGGCCTGCAACGGTTGTTCGATGCAACACTGAATAACCCCGATTTGACAGCTAGTTTGGTATCCATGAGCGATGGCCTTTTGATGCTGCGAAAAAATGTGGAAAATGTTGATTTGAAATTGGAAGAAATTTAAGCGAAATTTAAGTTTATGTGATATAATAAGAAAGTTAATTACAAAAAGGAGACTTTTTCTAAAAATGAAAACAAAAAAAATCATTGCAGGAGCAGTAACGCTTCTTGCAGCTGTGACTTTATCGGCTTGTTCAACCAGTGGTGGTAAAGACATTATCACTATGAAAGGTGGTACTATTACAAGTGCAGAGTTTTATGAAGAAGTAAAAACAAACACTGCTGCTCAACAAGTCTTGCTTCAAATGGTGATCAAAGATGTATTTGAAGCGAAATACGGTAAAAAAGTAACGGATAAAGAAGTTGACGAAGCTTATAATAAGATGGCTGAGCAATATGGTGATTCATTCTCACAAGCCTTGGCGTCAGCAGGTTTGACAAACGAGACCTACAAGACACAAATTCGTGCCAATAAATTAGTAGAGTACGCAGTTGAGCAGGCAGCCAAAAAAGAATTAACTGATGAAGCTTATAAAGCGGCGTATGACTCATACACACCTGAAGTGACAGCACTAATCATCAAGATGACAGATGAAGCAAAAGCAAAAGAAGTTTTGGCTAAAGCACAGGCGGCAGATGCCGATTTTGCAGCTCTTGCAAAAGAACATTCTGTTGATACGACGGCTGAAAAAGGTGGCAAAATTACCTTTGATTCGACCTCAACAGAAGTGCCAACAGAAGTTCAAACCGCGATTTTTGCACTTGATGAAAATCAAGTGGGTGCAGCCGTTGTTCCAGTAGTGGATATGACAACCTATACTTCTAGCTTCTATATCGTTAAACTCAATACCAAGACAGAAAAGTCTAAAGACTGGAAAGATTACAAGAAAGTATTGAAGAAGTCTATCATGGCGCAAAAGCAAAATGACTCAGCCTTTATTACAACAGTTGTATCCAAAGCTCTTCAAGATGCAAATGTTAAGGTAAAAGATGAGGCATTCCAAAATGTTCTTTCACAATACATTACAACAACTTCTAGTTCAGAATCGTCTTCATCAGAAGCTAGTTCAGAAAAAACAGAAGAAAGTTCTGATAAATAATCTTACTTGACCAAATAAACAAGGTCCAGTATAATAAAATCATTGAGAATAATTGTTTGACACCTGATAAAGAAAAGTGGCGGTTGATGCAAGCCATGGATGGAAAAACAATTTGCTACTCGATGTTCCAATTGCATACAAAATGAGAATGACAAGTTCATTGAATGAAGGTGGTACCGCGGTTTTTCGCCCTTCGTTTAGTGGGCTTGTCTTTAGTTTTGGGAGGTTCTGATGAAACAGTTTCGCATCAAGCAAAAAATGTGGTCTTTAGGTGGGAGTTTTGACATTCAAGATGAAAATGGTCAGTTGGCTTATCAAGTCGAAGGGAGTTTTTTTAAAATCCCCAAATCCTTTACGATTTATGATCCAAAAGGTCAAGTCATCAGTCGGATTGAAAAACAATTTTTCACGTTTTTACCAAAATTTGATGTGCAATTAGCAGGTGGCCAACCATTTACCATTCGAAAGGAATTTACATTTTTCAAGCCCCGTTATCAGATTGATAACTTGGGCTTGACCATACAAGGTGATTTCTGGGATATGAATTTTGACCTGCTTCAAAACGGCCGAGTGGTGGCGCAGATTTCACAAGAATGGTTGCGTCTGACATCGACCTACAACATCACTGTTTTTGATGACAGTCTTGCGGATTTAGTCCTTTCTCTGGTCATAGCCATTGATTATGTGAAGGAACAAGAGGCTGCAGCTTCAGCTGCAAGTTCTCAATAATAATAGACTGTTTTACTACGTTTACCCCATAATTGAAAATTAATTTTAGGAAAGGAAAGTTTAGTTAGTTAATGCTAATTGAACCCGAGCTAAAAGCGTCGAGAAAAAGATAGACCTCCTTGTACACTAGTGCACAGCAGTGGTCTCCTATTTTCTTCTCGCTTTCTTAACGCTCTTGGTATCTTATTTTATGAAACACATGTCTTCTGCTCAGATCCGCCAAATGTGGTTGGATTTCTGGAAATCCAAAGGCCACTCTGTTGAGCCTTCTGCAAATCTTGTCCCTGTGAATGATCCAACTCTTTTGTGGATCAACTCTGGTGTGGCAACACTGAAAAAATATTTTGATGGGTCAGTCATTCCTGAAAACCCACGGATTACCAATGCCCAAAAATCTATCCGTACCAATGATATTGAAAATGTTGGTAAGACAGCTCGTCACCACACTATGTTTGAAATGCTTGGGAACTTCTCAATCGGGGATTATTTCCGTGATGAAGCCATTGAATGGGGTTATGAGCTCTTAACAAGTCCAGAATGGTTTGGTTTTCCAAAAGACAAGCTCTACATGACCTACTACCCAGACGACAAAGATTCTTACAACCGTTGGATTGCACTAGGTGTAGACCCAAGTCACTTGATTCCTTTAGAAGACAATTTCTGGGAAATCGGTGCTGGACCATCCGGCCCTGATACAGAGATTTTCTTTGACCGTGGTCCAGAATTTGATCCAGAAAACATCGGTATCCGTCTCTTAGAAGAAGACATTGAAAACGACCGTTACATCGAAATTTGGAACATTGTCTTGTCTCAATTCAATGCTGATCCAGAGGTGCCACGTTCCGAATACAAGGAATTGCCAAACAAAAACATCGATACGGGAGCTGGTTTGGAGCGTTTTGCAGCCGTCATTCAAGGGGCTAAAACCAACTTTGAAACCGACCTCTTTATGCCGATTATCCGTGAGGTGGAAAAACTTTCTGGCAAGACTTATGAGGTGGACAGTGACAACATGAGTTTTAAGGTCATCGCAGACCATATTCGTGCCCTCAGCTTTGCCATCGGTGATGGCGCCCTCCCAGGAAACGAAGGCCGTGGTTATGTCCTTCGCCGCTTGCTTCGCCGTGCAGTCATGCATGGTCGCCGCTTGGGCATCACGGAAACCTTCCTCTACAAATTAGTGGTAACCGTTGGCCAAATCATGGAAAGCTATTATCCAGAAGTCTTGGAGAAACGGGAGTTTATCGAGAAAATTGTTAAACGGGAAGAAGAAACTTTTGCTCGGACCATTGATGCCGGTTCTGGTCATTTGGATCAGTTGTTGGCACAGTTAAAAGAAGAAGGCAAAGACACACTCGATGGTAAAGACATCTTCAAACTCTATGATACTTATGGATTCCCAGTGGAATTGACAGAAGAAATGGCAGAAGATGCGGGTTACAAAATTGACCACGCAGGCTTTAAAGCTGCCATGAAAGAACAGCAGGAACGTGCGCGTGCGGCAGTTGTCAAAGGTGGCTCAATGGGCATGCAAAATGAAACCTTGGCAGGAATTGTAGAACCGTCTGAATTTAGCTACGAAGAAGAAGTACTCGACAGCAAACTTTCTGTTATTATCGTGGACAATGAACGCTCAGAAGTGGTATCAGAAGGACAAGCCCTCCTTGTCTTTGACAAAACACCTTTCTATGCGGAAATGGGTGGCCAGGTTGCAGACCACGGTGTCATCAAAAACAGCAAGGGCGACACGGTTGCACGTGTGACCGATGTTCAAAAAGCACCAAATGGCCAAGCTCTTCATACGGTTGAGGTCTTGGCAAGTCTGGCCTTGGACACTGTGTATACCCTGGAAATTGATCACAACCGTCGTCGTTCGATAGAGAAAAACCATACGGCAACACACTTGTTGCATGCTGCCCTTCACAACATCATTGGCGAACACGCTACGCAGGCTGGCTCTCTCAATGAAGAAAGCTTCCTACGCTTTGACTTCACGCACTTTGAAGCCGTTACTGCAGAAGAGTTGCGGGTGATTGAAACCCAAGTCAATGAGCAAATCTGGAAAGCCATCGCGGTTGAAACTGTGGAAACAGATGTTGAAACAGCAAAATCCATGGGTGCTATGGCCCTCTTTGGTGAAAAATACGGTAAGGTTGTCCGCGTCGTTACCATTGGTGATTATTCTGTGGAGCTCTGTGGTGGTACCCACTTGTCAAATACTTCTGAAATCGGCCTCTTCAAGATTTTGAAAGAAGAAGGGATTGGTTCAGGGACTCGTCGTTTGATTGCGGTTACGGGGCAACAAGCCTTTGAAGCTTACCGGGCTCAAGAAGATGCCTTGAAAGAAATCGCCAAAGCGGTGAAAGCTCCTCAATTGAAAGAAGCTCCAGCCAAAGTAGTGGCCCTGACAGAACAAGTTCGTGACTTGCAAAAAGAAACGGCTAGCCTCAAAGAAAAAGCAGCAGCGGCAGCTGCAGGCGATGTTTTTAAAGATGTCCAAGAAGCAAATGGTGTTCGCTATATTGCCAGCCAAGTTCAGGTATCTGATGCAGGAGCCCTTCGTACTTTCGCCGATAACTGGAAGCAAAAAGACTACTCAGATGTCCTAGTGCTTGTTGCAGCGATTGGAGATAAGGTCAACCTCTTGGTAGCCAGCAAGTCAGCAGATGTTCACGCTGGAAACCTGGTCAAAGAATTGGCACCAATTGTGTCAGGTCGTGGTGGTGGAAAACCAGATATGGCCATGGCTGGAGGCAGTGATGCGTCTAGCATTGACAAACTCTTGACAACTGTGTCAACTCAACTCTAATGCGTCAGCAAACCAAGTTTGAAAAAACTTGGTTTTTTCTCAAAAAACGATTAAAAAAACCTTGACCTTCCCCTTTGAGAATGGTGTACAATAAGCTGGAAAGGAGAAGAATATGCAGATTAAAGACGTGGAAAAACTGACCGGCTTGACGGCCAAAAGCATCCGCTTCTATGAAGACAGGGGCTTGGTCCTAGTTAGTCGCAATCAGAACAACAGCTATCGGGAGTACTCAGAAGCCAATGTTCAAACTCTTAAGAAAATCAAAATCTTTCGTTATTTGGGCTTTACGGTCTCAGAAATTGCAGAGCTCTTGACCTTAGATGAGCAGCAACTGGCTGTCAAATTAGAGCAGCGCTTGCTGATCTTGCAGGACCAGAAAGATGTGATTGATGAACAGGTGGCCCTCGGAAGATTCTTTTTGAAGAAACAGTCAGAGAGTAGCGTGGTGGATAAGCTCAATGAAGAAATTGGATTTTTGGAAAGTGAAGACTACCTTGATGCAAAGACAGCTTTGAAAGAAGCAACTCTCCAATCCATTTGGGAACTCTTGTTGCAGACTCTCATGTTGCTTATGCCGATTGTCGGTTTCTATCATCGCTTGATGGAGCAGGACTATGCCAGCCTCTACTGGCTCTTTCCGATTGCACTAGTAGCCTCTTTTGCTTTAATCTTTTCTTGGAAGAATTACCTGCAAGCTCGAAAAAACAATCGCCAACTGGTCAAGAAAAAGAATCGGAAAGAATGGCTAGTCTGGCCCTTGATGATCTTAGCCATTGTATTATCAATTGCTCTTTTTATAGGAATTTCGAGTCTACGCGAGCGTTTCTTACCGAGTGACTGGCTCTTTTACGAGCACAATCACTTTTGGGGTTATGCCATGATTTTTACAATAGTAGTCGGAATCGAATATTGGTTGCTAAATTTTTTTGGGATTTATGATTTTCCAAGAGGCAAGAAAACATTCTTACTAACGCTTACCAGCATGCTTGTTTCGATCTTTCTCTTTGCGACTCAGCTCACCGTTGTAACGGAGTCAGAAGTCATTCATTACTCGCTGACACAGCTGACAGGGAAGCGCTATGCCTACGACCAAGTCGAAAAAGTCCATGCCCGCTTTGGATCCTCTATGTTTAAGATTCCAACCAATAACGAACGAGGGACTTTTTACTACGATATTTGGCTGGATGGCAGGAAAATTTCCCTTTCGCAACCAACAGTTAATGACGAGATTGATCGCTACACAGATACTTATCAAGAATTGGAAGAATTTGACCAAGCTTTGGTAGCGCTTGGTGTGCCAAAGACCAGTTCCGAGAAAGATGCGGAGAAGAATGATTTGGATCCAATTTATACAAAGCGTTTCCTGCGGATTATACGAAATCGATAAACCAAGCCCATCTGGGGTTTGGTTTTTTGCTGGATTTGTGATAGGATTAAGGGATAAGAAGGAGTGTTGAATGAAAGAGATGAACTTGTTATTTGTTATTGATGATGGTTATGTAGACCAGTTTCAAGTGACCCTGTTTTCCATTGTGGAACAGATGCCTCATACGCATTTTCAGGTCTATGTCTTGCAAAAGACCTTGTTGGAAAAAGATACCCAGATTCAGGCATTCACAAAGGCTTTGGGTGTGACCTACATTCCCATTGTAGTTGGAAGCGAAGCCTTTGCTGGTGCACCGACGACCGATCGCTACCCAGATACCATTTATTACCGCCTCTTGGCTCACGAATTTTTACCAGAAAGTGTGGAGAAAATCCTCTATCTGGATGCAGATATTCTCTGCCTTAATGACTTCACCGACTTTTACCAGATGGAGATGGGGACTCAATTGTATGCGGCAGCTAGCCACAATGAAGATGGTAAGATTTTAGATTATGTCAATAAGCTGCGCCTGCAAAATTTTGAAATGGAATCGTCCTATTACAATACTGGTACCCTTTTGATGAACATGGTGGCGATTCGAAGTATCGTCAAAAGAGAAGCTATCTTGGACTACATTAAAAAGAACAAAACGCGTCTCATTCTACCGGATCAAGATGTGCTCAATGCCCTTTATGCTGACTTGGTCATCGGTGTCCCTGATGAAATCTACAATTACGATGCCAGATACAGTATTGTATACCAATTAAAGAGCAAGGGCCTTTGGGATTTGGATTGGGTGATAAACCATACCATTTTCCTGCATTTTGCTGGACGGGAAAAACCGTGGAAGTCAGATTATACCAGTCGTTATGCGGGTTTATATAAGTATATGGAAAAACGAACTCGTCGTTTGGTAAAGGAAGAACAATAGGAGACATCATGAAAACAATAGGCAATATTATTTGGTTTATACTAGCGGGGCTCTGGTCTTGGATTGCCTGGTCTATGGTCGGTTTATTACTTTGTTTGAGTATTGTTGGGATTCCATTTGGCATGCAATGCTTTAAGATTGCTAACTTTGGCTTGTTTCCCTTTGGACGAACCATTGACAATTCTACTGCCTCAGGCTGTGGCAGTCTCCTTTTAAATATCATTTGGATTTTACTGGTCGGTTGGGAATTGGCCCTTATGCACCTCTTTTCTGCTCTCTTACTATGCATTAGTATTGTGGGAATTCCATTTGCACCACAGTGTATCAAACTCGCCATGCTCAGCCTGATGCCCTTTGGAGCGAGGATTCGGTAAGAAGGAGTTACAGTACAAGTGATGTGAAAATGAGCCCTACAAGTCTAACATGGACGAGGAAATAGCTTAAAAAGAACGAACTAGTTTGATCTAGTTCGTTCTTTTTTAATACACAAATTCAATTGTTAAATAAGGGTAGTCTTCTTTTAGGGCATCGTATAATTTGATGCGGTCCTGTGAGAGTTGGATTAGGGCCTGTCCGTCTTGTAAGATAGGTGCGACATAGATTCGGGCAGTCAACTGCATTCCTTGTTTGTAGACAAAGATTTCCATATCAGAAAGTGGTGATCCGTAATGTTCCTCTAAAAATAAGCGTAGTTTTTCTTCTAATTGAGTCCCTTGAATCGTAGAATTGGCAAATTCTTTAAAAGAAGTGACTAAGACTTGAATCGGCTCTTTAATAAAGAGAACAATCAAGCAGATGGTGATGAAGAAGTCACCGGTATAATGAAGAAAATCCAGCGAACTTCCCATAGGAATCAGGTGAAGCAAGAGAATAGCGACACCAACCCCCATCGAGATCAACCCATCAATCAGATTTCCTTTGCTCTCAGCTTGGACAATAGTACTCATATGGTTGAGTTCCTTGCTTTTTTGATGATTGTAAAAAGCCAAGCCGAAACACATGATAGAAGTAATAACCGTATAGGGAAGGACAAAATCCGTTGTCATCGGTATTCCTTGGTTTTCAAAGAAGAAACGAAAAGCCGTTGAGCTGGTTTCCAAAAAAGTAATAAAGAGTAAAAGCAAGATGGCCAAGGACTTGATGACACCGTATAAAGGCTCAAGGAAGTAGAGGCCGTTCGGGAAAGCGGTGGTCGTCCGGTGGCTATTTTTGGAAATGAGCAGTGCAGCTAAGGTCGATACAAAGGCAATCAAGGTAAAGACGGCATCTAATAGAAGTGAATTTAAGTCTGTCACAATATAGACTGCCAATCCCAGCAAGCCAGAAATGAGATTGACGATAGCTGAAATGGTGAGTGAGCGGCGTTCGATTCTTTTTTTGTCCATGGCATTCTCCTAGTTTTATTTCAAATAATATTATACAAAAAAAGGCTTGATTTGGCGAATCGGCCTTTGTTTTTGACTATTATCTTGCTTATTTTGACTATTTTTATATTATTTTTGACAAAAATTATTATTTTTTTGACAATGATAATTGTCAAAATAAAAATGATGTGTTACAATAAAACCATCAAAAGGAGATGTAAGGAGATAAGAAGTATGAAATGTTTAAACCAAGTCCCACAAAATGTTACATTACTAGAAGCATTGATCTGTTTAGCGCTTCTTACCATGTTGTTCTTAGATATATTTAAGATTCAGGCCATTAGCACAGAATTCCTGCTTATCCCCGTGTGCCTACTTGGGCTAGTTGATGAAAACACAAAGAAGGACAAGAGGAAAGAAACAGGTGAATAAAAAATGAATCCATCATCAAGTAAGGAGAAATAAATTTATGGAAGTAGTTTTAGCATTGTGGGCAATTTATTATGCCTATACTAGTCAAAGAAAAGTGAAGACACTTAATCTTAAACTCAAAAAATTTGAACGCAAAAATAAAGGAGAAAACACCATGTCACAACTTATCACCAAATTAATCAATCAAAATGTCCAAGTTAGCTTTTATTCTGAATTAGAATCCTATGTTTGGACAGTACTAGAAGTAGATGAAGACTGGGTAAAATTAACCAAAAGTACTAAAAAAGGAAAAGTAACGACGCGCTTGGTACGTGTAGATGATATCAGGACGATTGAATTAGTTTAATACTGATTTATAAAAAATTAATTAGTTTTACAATCAAGGGACAAAGAAATTGAGGAATGTAAAATGATAAAAGAAAATATTTATTTGAAAGCTATCCAATTCTTTTACGGAGTTCCAGGAAAACTGGAAGAAAAAGACCACAAGGCTTTGACGACCTATATATGTCCCTTATAACTGTTATATTCTTTTCCTTTATCATTGGCCTATTTATGAATAAAGATGTGGTAACGTATAGTGTCTTTGTGACAATTATTCTTGCACTGGTTCGACAAGATGTTCTTGTGAAGAAGCTTGGAGTGGATAAATTGTATATTCAGAAGTCTGAGGTGCAGCAGGCACAGGGAAAAATGTTCCGCAGAACGCTTGCCTAAACTGGAATGCTAGCAGTATTGTCCATTATCGTGAGCTTGGCCTTATGGCAATCAGGGATTCCACAAGAGAGTGGCACAAGCGCCCAAGTCTATTTCCAAATAGTATTTCCAGGTACAGTTGCTATGATGTCGGTCATCGGTTTTGTCAGTCACTTTATCGCAAACCGTCGTAAGATTGTGATGCAATAAGGAGTTTATTATGAAAAAATCATCAGACAAATCACCATTGATCATAACAGGAAGTAAGGTTCTTGTTGTCATAGGTATACTGACATTGCTAACATTTGTTTGGTATATTCTAAAGAATGATGTGGATCCGATTACCCTACTCTTATTGGGAGGTGGATTTGTGAGTTCCCTTCCTGTTTTGGTGACACTTGACCATGAAAATAAAGAATAGTTTGAATATTTTAGGAAAGAAAGAGAGAAAATAATGACAGCAATTATTGAAGTAAAGAATCTTGTCAAAACCTTTGGTCCTCAAACAGCCTTGGACGGGATTTCATTTGACATCAAAGAGGGAGAAATCTTCGGTTTCTTGGGACCATCAGGATCTGGAAAGACCACCACTATCAATATTTTAACCGCTCAGCTAATCGCAGATAGTGGGCAGGCTTCCGTGTTTGGCAAAAAAGCCAGCGAGCTGACGAGTGAGGATTTTGCAGCGATTGGGATTGTCAGTGATACCAGTGGTTTTTATGAAAAAATGACCCTCTACAAGAATCTTCAAGTGTACAGCAAGTGGCATGGTGTGGACAATGCGAAGCTGGATGAATTACTAAAAAAGGTTGGTCTGTTTGACAGCAAGAATAAGCCTGCTGAAAAATTATCGACAGGGATGAAGCAACGCATGCTGCTAGTCAGAGCCTTGATCAATAGCCCGCGGTTTTTGTTCTTAGATGAGCCGACTAGTGGACTGGATCCAGCAACTTCTCGTCTGATTCACAAATTGCTCTTGGAGTTGAAAGCACAAGGGACAACGATTTTTTTGACGACCCATGATATGCAAGAGGCGACCCTCTTGTGCGACCGCGTATCCCTTCTTTATCAAGGAAAGTTGGTCGAAACAGGTCGGCCAAAAGCCTTGATGAAAAAGTATTATACGGATAAACGGGTTCTTGTTCGCTACGAATCTGGACAAGAGGTGGAAATGGCCTACGACGAATTGGCCCAACTTGCCAATATCGAAGAGATTGAGACCATTCATTCGTGTGAGCCGACATTAGAGGATGTCTTTATCGCATTGACAGGAGGAAAACTACATGATTAAGCGTATGGGAGCTCTCTTATGGAGCCGAAAAGAAGTCATTTTAGCCAATAAGATGGTGGTCACCAATCTCTTGATGCCCCTCTTGATGGTTGTACTCTATCAATTTATGTTCAAGGGAAAAGAAGACATGGAGCAGATGATTTTCTTTCTGGTCTTACCCATGGTTCCAGCCTTTATCGGCTATATGTTGCCGACTATTGTTTCAGAAGAGGCGGAAAAAAATAACCAACGCAGTCTTCGATTAGCAGGTGTCAAATCTTGGGAATATATACTAGCTAGTCTGGTTCCACCCTTTGTTATCAATCTTATCTACTTGATTGCGTTGCCTTTTTACCTTAAAATCGACTGGCGTGACCTGGGGACTAGTTATCTGCCGGTGATGTTGGTCTCCTCGATTATAATCTTTTTGCTCTTTATGGGCTTGGCCCTATTGGTAAATAGCCAGTCACGTGCGACTATTCTTGCCATGCCGGTTATGATGGCGACCGCTTTTTTACCACTTTTTACCATGTTGGATAAAACAGTGGAAAAAATCGTTGGCTTTACCTATATGGGCTCTTTTGTCCAGTATAGTCAAGACTTGGCTAGCTATGAGTTGGGACACAACAGTTTTCTTGTGCTCCTTATCTGGTTGCTGGTATCAGTGGTGGCTGTTGTGTGGATTACCAAAAAGAAACAAGTGATTCGCTAAATAAAGAACACAAAAGGAGGTCCTTATGACTATCATATTAAAAAATCGGCTCAAGGAATTACGAGCCAGAGATGGGGTTAACCAGACCGAGATGGCAAAGCTGGCAGAAGTATCACGCCAGACCATCAGCCTGATTGAGCGAGGGGAATATACCCCTTCTGTGATTATTGCATTAAAGATTGCTCAAGTATTTCATGAGCCCTTAGAAAATGTTTTTCGGATTGAGGAGGTAGAAGAATGAAACAAGGAAAACAATTAACACTAGGAAAACGAATTTTACGCAATGTTCTCTTCTTTGTTGTGGCATTTCTCGTAGGAGGAGTCATCGGTTTCTTAGCAGGCTATTTTGAATTTACAGGGGTTGATTTAGGAAAAATCATTAATATTGGCAATCTTCAAATTCTCCTACGTACCCTAGTAATTCTACTCTTTTTAACCTTTTTAGTTCTGATTTATCGTTCTCGTAAAAGCCATGCTCTTTATCAGACGATTGATGACGAAGAGGATGAGCAATTGGAAATGGTCTACAAACAGATGCACCGCCATCTCGAATATGCGACTATTATTTTCAATATTATGACAGTTTTTTCAATTTTACTTATTTTGATGAGTTTTTCTATTATTTTTAAAGAAGACTCTGCCAGCATGGATTTTCAAATTTTAGATTATCTTTTGACCATAGGGATTTTGCTTAGTGGACAAATTTTGGTGTTTAAGACTACTCAAAAGATTCGGGAATACAAATTGTCAGCCTTCCCGACTATCAATGAGGTAAAAGACTATGTGTATTCCTTGGATGAGGGCGAAAAACAAGCGAACTTTGAACAGGCTTTTCTTACCAATTTTAACCTCAACCAACGTGTTCTTCCGACGTTGTACGTATGTGTTTTTGCCTTGGATTTCATTTTACAAGAAAAACAGTATGTGGCTTACCTGGTTCTAGCGATTGTCCATGTGTATATCAATGTAACCAATATGAATATGGTTCGGAAGTACTTTAAGTAATCAATTGTCAAAAAGGAGATTTATGAACATGAATGTGAAACAATTTTTAAAAGGGCTAGGATTCGCCATCTTATATTATGTCTTATCTATCGTGGGCTCTGCTCTTGTACAGATGCCTCTAGGAGAACCCCCATCATCTGTCGGTGAGATACCAGTGTTTGTTTTCGTCTTTTATGTAGTGACTGGGTTTGCTTTGTTGGGGCTATTTTGCTGGCTCTTGTTCAAAGAAAAACCGATTCAGGTAGCAGCAAATCCGCTCACCAAGTCAATCTGGCTTATTTTGGGGCTTTATGTGGTGTACATGGCAGTGCAACAAATCTTTCCGACTATTTCTCCAAACCAAGAGATGGCCATTAAAATGACACAAGGAAAACCAGTTTGGGCCTTCCTAGCCATTGTGATTGCGGCTCCAATCGCGGAAGAATTGTTCTACCGTAAGGCGCTAGCTGTTTGCTTCTTTGGCAAGATGAACAATCTCGTTTTAATTGGATTGTATCTTTTCGTATCGAGTGCATTGTTTGCATGGGTCCACCAAAGTGCGACACTTTATCAGTTTGGAACTTATTTCACCATGGGGATTATTTTTGGTTTGACCTACTTATACAAACAAGATATTCGCCATAGTATGGCTCTTCATATTTTTAATAATTTGTTGGGGTATTTGAGTATTTTGTTTTTAGCATAATAAAAAAGAGAACAGTGTTCTCTTTTTTCGTTTATAGTCCGTAATTGTAATCGTCGTTTTGCATGGCTTCAACGGTTCCAAGAAGGTAGCCGTTTCCGACTTGCGAGAAGAAGTCGTGGTTGGATGTTCCGGTTGAGATTCCGTTCATGACGATCGGATTGACATCGTCGGCTGAATCTGGGAAGAGGGGATCTTGTCCCAAGTTCATGAGGGCCTTGTTGGCATTGTAGCGAAGGAAGGTTTTGACCTCTTCGGTCCAACCAACGGCATCGTA
This sequence comes from Streptococcus cameli, assembly GCF_053207365.1. Classification (NCBI taxonomy): domain Bacteria; kingdom Bacillati; phylum Bacillota; class Bacilli; order Lactobacillales; family Streptococcaceae; genus Streptococcus; species Streptococcus cameli. Next base: position 143,125 of record NZ_JBRUIM010000002.1, read on the forward strand.
GAGGCTCTCCGTGTAGCCTTCTTCGTTTTCGTACAATTGGTAAAGCAAGTCGTACATCCATTCGCGGAAGCTATCTTGCTCTTCTTCTGGTAATTCGTTAAATCCAAGTTGGAATTTGTAGCCAATGTAGGTACCGTGGACCGATTCGTCACGGATGATCAATTTAATGATTTCAGCTACGTTTGGCAATTTGTTGTTTCCAAGGTAGTAAAGCGGTGTGAAGAAACCAGAGTAGAAGAGGAAGGTTTCCAGGTAAGTAGACGCTACTTTCTTCTGCAAAGGGGTACCATTTTCGTAGATATCATTGATTATTTTTGCCTTGGTTTGCAAGTATTCGTTGCTGTTGGTCCATTCGAAAATCTCTTCAATTTCTGATTTGGTGTTCAAGGTTGAAAAGATAGAAGAATAGGATTTGGCATGGACAGATTCCATAAACTGAATGTTGTTCAACACAGCTTCTTCGTGAGGTGTCCGCACATCGGCACGGATGGCTTCAACCCCAGATTCGGATTGCATGGTATCCAAGAGGGTCAATCCACCAAAGACTTTTCCCACCAAGTCTTTTTCAACAGCGGATAATTTACGCCAGTCGTCCAAGTCGTTTGACAAAGGAATCCGTGTGTCGAGCCAGAATTGCTCGGTCAGTTTTTCCCAAGTGGACTTGTCGATAACATCTTCAATTTCATTCCAGTTAATGGCTTTGTAGTAAGTTTCCATAAGTTCTCCTAAATAGAGTGATACAACTATTATAACATAAGTCAATAGCCCAAAGTGATTTGGGCTATTGCTGGGATCGTAACTAGTTCGTCATGTTTCACACTGTTACGAGACGGGGTGAGCTTGTCGGGGATAGCTTTTGCAAGTTCGTCAGTGTGCCTTCTTGCTCCTAAATAGGACCTAGCTTGGCTGACGAAGCAGGTCTCCAATCCAGCTTAAGGGATTAGATGACACAGCTTTCACATTGGTTGGCACCGACTTCTTCGCCGTCATCCGTAAAGGTACGAACATAGTAGATGGATTTGATGCCCTTGTTAAAGGCATAGTTGCGCAAGATTGACAAGTCACGTGTCGTTTGTTTGTTTTCTGTCTTCCATTCGTAGAGTTCTTTTGGCAATTCACTACGCAAGAAGAGGGTCAAGGACAACCCTTGGTCTACGTGTTCAGTAGCAGCGGCATAGACATCGATGACTTTACGCATATCCATATCATAGGCTGACTTGTAGTATGGAATAGTTTCTGTTGCCAAACCAGAAGCAGGGTAGTAGATTTTACCGATTTTCTTTTCTTGGCGTTCTTCAATCCGTTGAGTAATTGGATGGATAGAAGCAGAAACGTCATTGATGTAACTGATGGATCCGTTAGGTGCAACCGCAAGACGGTTTTGGTGGTACAAGCCATCTGCTTGAACCTTGCTACGAAGATCCGCCCAATCTTGTCCACTTGGGATAAAGATTCCATCAAAGAGGGCTTTAACGGTCTCAGAACTTGGTTGGTAGTCGCCTGTTACATATTTGTCGAAGTAGCTACCATCTGCATATTTTGAGTTTTCAAAATTGTGGAAGGTTTCTTTGCGTTCACGAGCGATGTTGTTTGATTCCACCAAGGTCCAGTAGTTGAGCAACATGAAGTAGATGTTGGTAAACTCAACTGCTTCTGCTGATCCGTAATCAATTAAGTTTTGAGCCAAGAAGGAGTGCAAGCCCATTGCGCCCAAACCGATGGAGTGAGCCTGGCTGTTTCCGTGTTCAATCGATGGAACGGCAGAGATGTGGGAGTGGTCTGTGACATAGGTCAAGGCGCGTGTCATGGTACGAACAGAGCGACCAAAGTCAGGGGATTTCATCAAGTTCACAATGTTGGTTGATCCCAAGTTACAAGATACGTCAGTTCCTAAAGTCAAGTATTCTTGGCTGTCGTTCAAGACACTTGGTGTTTGAATCTGAAGAATCTCTGAACACAAGTTAGACATGATAATCTTACCATCGACAGGGTTGCTGCGGTTGGCAGTATCGATGTTGATAACATAAGGATAACCAGATTCTTGTTGGAGTTTTGAAATTTCAGTTTCCAAATCGCGGGCCTTGATTTTGGTCTTACGGATGTTTGGATTTGTGACCAACTCATCGTATTTTTCAGTGATGTCAATGTAGCTAAATGGCACACCGTATTCTCGTTCGACGGAATAGGGACTAAAGAGGTACATATCTTCATTGTTACGAGCCAATTCGTAGAATTTATCAGGAATAGTGACACCAAGTGACAAGGTCTTAACCCGCACTTTTTCATCCGCATTTTCTTTCTTAGTCGATAAGAAGGAGATAATATCAGGATGGAAGACGTCTAAGTAAACAACACCCGCCCCTTGGCGTTGGCCAAGTTGGTTGGAGTAGGAGAAGCTGTCTTCAAACAGTTTCATAACTGGTACAACCCCAGATGCAGCCCCTTCGTAACCTTTGATTGGAGCACCTGCTTCACGGAGGTTAGTAAGAGAGATACCAACACCACCACCGATACGAGACAATTGCAAGGCTGAGTTGATAGAACGGCCAATCGCGTTCATATCATCTGTCACCTGCAAGAGGAAACAAGAAACCAATTCTCCACGGCGGGCACGGCCTGCATTTAAGAAAGAAGGAGTTGCAGGTTGGTAGCGTAGGTGGATCATTTCATTGGCTAAATCCATTGCCAATTCTTCATTTCCTTCTGCAAAATAAAGGGCATTAAAAAAGACACGGTCTTCCATGCTCTCCAAATAGTAGGCACCGTCGTTTGTTTTTAAGGCGTATTGTTGGTGGAATTTGTAAGCAGCCATGAAAGACTTGAATTGGAAATCTTGGTCCTTAATAAATTGAGCCAATTTCTCAAGAAAGTCATTTGAATAAGCTGTTAAAAAGTCTGCTTCAATGTAGTTTTCTTTGACAAGGTAGTTGATTTTGTCCACCATTGAATCAAATTTCATGGTGTTTGGTTCAACGTTTTCTTTAAAGAAGGCTTTCAGGGCTTCTTGGTCCTTGTGAAGAGGAATTTGACCATTGATGGGACGGTTGATTTCATTATTGAGGCGGAAGTAGGAAACATCGCCAAGTTCTTTTAAACTCATAATCTGTTTCTTTCTATTTATATAGTAGATTTTATACTAAGGCTTTTAATTTGCCAGGTTGGAAACCTGAGAAGACGTCGTTTTCTGTCTCGATAACTGGAGCAGCAGAAAAGCCGAGTTCCTTTACATGAGCGATGTATTCTGGCTCTTCGTCCAGATTAATTTCTTTATAGGTTACCTTGTGTTGGTCCAAGAATTTCTTGGTCATTTTGCATTGGACGCAGTTATTTTTTGAATAGACAGTTACCATCTTCTTCTCCTTGAAAAAATTTAATACCAATATAGGATACACTGAATAGGCGAAAAAGTCAACTTTCCAACACTAAATATAGTGTCAGGGAACCCAAAAACATACGATATATTGTGTAAACCTTATTAAATCAAGGGATTTCAACTATTTCAGAAAACGAGGCTAATTTTCAGAAAATGGCAAGTCCAAAGATACTTACAAGTTAATGTTATAAAAAGTAACATAGAAATAAAAAACACCTTGCATTATCATTGTGATTGGTGTATAATAATTCAAACAAAGAAAGAGGTAGATTATGGCTAGAGAGTTTTCAAAAAAAGTTATGACTGTAAAAGGAAAAGACTATTCTTATTTTGATATTGCTTCTGTCTGTCAAAAAGAAGAAGTTAATATTGATACATTGCCTTATACCATTCGAATTCTATTAGAGAGCTTATTACGTAAAAAAGACGGTGTAGATGTCACAAGATATCACATAAATGATTTGATTCACTATTCAGCTATATGTCCAAAAGGAGAAGTCCCTTTTAAACCCAGTCGAGTGATTTTACAAGATTTTACAGGTGTTCCAGTTGTTGTGGACTTGGCCTCTATGAGAGAAGCGATTGTCAAACAGGGGGGGAGTCCTGATTTAATCAATCCAGAGATTCCGGTAGATTTGGTTATTGATCACTCTGTTCAGGTAGATGCCTATGGAACGCCGACTGCCTTAGCAGAAAATATCGAGTTAGAATTTGAGCGTAACAATGAGCGGTATGAATTTTTGAAGTGGGCGGAACAATCCTTTGATAACTATCGAGCTGTCCCACCTGCAACTGGAATTATTCACCAAGTCAATATTGAATTTTTGAGTGATGTCGTAATTGAAAATGACGGTATGTTATATCCAGATTCTATGTTTGGGACGGATAGTCATACGACTATGATCAATGGGATTGGTGTGCTTGGCTGGGGTGTTGGTGGTATTGAAGCAGAAGCGGCTATGCTTGGTGAAGCCTCTTATTTCCCAGTACCAGAAGTTATCGGTGTTCACTTGACAGGGAAGTTGCCAAAAATTGCAACAGCTACGGACTTGGCTTTGCGTGTGACGCAGTTGCTTCGTACAGAAAAAGTTGTCGGAAAATTCGTAGAATTCTTCGGAGAAGGTCTGGCGAACTTGAGCTTGGCGGATCGGGCAACCATTGCCAATATGGCGCCTGAATATGGTGCGACCTGTGGATATTTTCCGATAGATGACGAAACGCTGAATTACATGCGTTTGACCAACCGTGACGAGGACCATATTGAATTGACAAAAGAGTATGCCAAACGCAATCATCTCTTTTATAATCCGTCCACACAGCCTGTCTATACAAAGGTGGTGGAGTTAGATTTGGCAACTATTTCGCCGAGTATTTCAGGTCCAAAACGCCCTCAGGACTTAATTGATTTAACACAAGCCAAGGAAACCTTCCAAGCTTCCATTGTAAAAGAAGCGGGAGTGCAAGGGTTTGGATTGACCAAAGAGGAATTAGATAAAAAAGCTCGCGTTACTTTTGATGATTATGAAGAAGAGATTTCAACTGGGCATGTGGCGATTGCGGCAATTACTTCTTGTACCAATACGTCTAATCCCTATGTATTGATGTCGGCTGGTCTTTTGGCACGAAATGCAGTTGAAAAAGGATTGAGTGTTTCTCCGACTGTCAAAACGTCACTGGCCCCAGGGTCAAAAGTTGTGACGGGTTATTTAGCCAATTCTGGTTTGCAAGCATATTTGGATCAGCTAGGTTTTCATATTGTTGGTTATGGCTGCACGACTTGTATCGGTAATTCGGGCAATCTGAGGCCAGAAGTTGCAAAAGCTATTATCGATACAGATTTACTTGTATCAGGTGTCTTATCAGGGAATCGTAACTTTGAAGGCCGGATCAATCCCTTGGTAAAAGCTAATTTCTTAGCCAGTCCCCCCTTGGTGGTTGCTTATGCCTTGGCGGGAAATACAAACATTGACCTAACAAGTGAGCCGCTAGGTATTGGCAGAGATGGTCAAGCAGTTTACCTCGATGATATTATGCCAACAAATGATGAGGTGACTGCCTTTGTAGACCAGTACGTGACACGTGAACTTTTTGAAAAAGAATACGAACACGTCTTTTCGGATAGTGAAAAATGGAACCAGATACCAACAGAAAAAACAGATATTTACAAATGGAATCAGGCTTCCACCTACATCCAAAACCCTCCATATTTTGATGGATTAGACGATGAATTGGTTATCAAACCGTTGTTGAATCTTGTGCCCCTTGCCAAGTTTGGTGACACGGTGACAACGGACCATATTTCCCCGGCAGGAAATATTGCTCGAAACAGTCCGGCAGCCCAGTACTTAGGGGAAAATGGTGTTGACTATATGGATTTCAATTCCTACGGTAGCCGCAGAGGCAATCACGAAGTGATGATGCGAGGAACATTTGCCAATATTCGGATTAAAAACGAATTGGCTGCGGGAAAAATTGGGGGATATACGGATTACAAGGGCGAGATTGTACCCATCTATGATGCGGCAATGGACTATAAAAAAGATGGCATTGGAACCTTGATTATTGCTGGAAAAGATTATGGAATGGGCTCCAGTCGGGACTGGGCTGCGAAAGGGTCCAATCTTTTGGGGGTTAAGGCTGTTTTGGCAGAGAGCTTTGAACGCATTCATCGTTCGAATTTGGTGATGATGGGTGTTTTGCCTCTTCAGTTCTTGGAAGGTCAAACTGCAGATACTCTTGGTTTGACAGGTCGTGAGACCTATGACATTCATCTGTCAGAGAACCCTGGTATTCAAGATGTGATTGAGGTTGTGGCACACGGAGAAGCAGGAGATATTCGTTTCCAAGCACTTGTGCGTTTTGATGCCCAAGCCGATATCCGATACTACAAAAACGGGGGTATTTTACCGATGGTTGTCCGAAAAAAATTAGAAGGGAATAAAGCATGACAGAAGAAAATGGTCTAAAAGATTTGGTTGCCTGTAATACTCGAATTAGTTCCATAGTAGGCGACAATCTCTCTTATGCGGGCTATGATATATCTGAATTGATGGATCATGAAGCTAGTTTTGAAGAAGTGATTTACCTGTTGTGGAATTTGCATCTTCCGACGCAGATTGAACTGCACCAATTCACAAAAGAATTGCGTGCGAATTATGCGATTAGTGATGCGGTAGAACAATGTATCCTCATTCAGTCTCGGAAACACCTTCATCCCATGAGTGTGCTTCGGTCAACCGTTAGTCTCTTGGGGGTCTATAATATACAAGCAGAAGACAATTCGATTGAAGCAACCTATGGGCAATCAATCCAGTTGATGGCTAAGATTCCAACGATTATTGCAGCTTTTGCGAGATTGAGAACAGGACAATCTCCTATTGAGCCACGAGAAGACTTGGGATTTGCAGCAAATTTCCTCTACATGTTGACAGGTGTTGAGCCAAAAGAAATCGAAGTAAAAGCTTTGAATCGTTCCTTGATTCTTCATGCAGACCATGAGCTCAATGCCTCGACATTTGCTGCTCGTGTATGCGCCTCGACCCTATCAGATATTTATTCTTGTGTGACAACAGCTATTGGAACGCTCAAAGGGCCTTTACATGGCGGGGCCAATGAACGAGTCTTTGATATGCTAAAAGAAATCAAAGAACACGGGGATACCCAGCAATACCTAAAGGAAAAATTGGATTCTCAGGAAAAAATCATGGGATTTGGCCATCGCGTCTATAAAACTCAAGATCCACGAGAAAAATACCTTCGTCAGATGGCCAAGGAGTTGACTTCTGGCACTGAAAACGAGGTCTGGTACCAATTGTCACGTGAAATTGAAGATTACATGAAACATACCAAGGGACTGATTCCAAATGTCGACTTTTATTCGGCAACGGTCTACCATATCTTAGGAATTGATAGCTCCATCTTTACCTTGATTTTTGCTATGAGCCGGGTTTCGGGTTGGATTGCCCATATCCAAGAACAGCAAAAAAACAATAAATTGATTCGTCCACGGTCTCACTATCTGGGGCAAGAGAATTTAGCCTATTTGCCGATTGGAAAACGTTAAAGCTAGAAAGGAAGAATATGACGAATGTAATTAAAATGAAAGATGGGCGATTACAGGTTCCTGATTTTCCAACCATTCCTTATATTGAAGGAGATGGGGTCGGTCCAGACATTTGGAAACATGCCCAATTAGTTTTTGATCTTGCTGTGGACAAGGTTTTTCAAGGCCAGAAAAAAGTAAACTGGCTAGAAGTGTTAGCGGGGAAAAAAGCGTTTGACCAGACGGGCGAATGGTTACCCGCGCAGACTCTTGAGATGATAGCGCAGTCTCTTGTTGCCATTAAAGGACCGCTTGAAACTCCTGTTGGTGGGGGAATTCGGTCCTTGAATGTAGCCCTTCGACAGGATTTGGACTTGTATGCCTGTGTACGCCCAGTTCGTTATTTTAAAGCGATTCCTAGTCCCTTGAAGGAGCCAGAAAAGACCAATATTACGATTTTCCGTGAAAATACAGAAGACATTTATGCGGGAATCGAATGGGAAGCGGGGAGTGCTGACGTAGAAAAAGTCATCGACTTTTTACAAAGAGAAATGGGTGTTCAGAAAATTCGCTTTCCACAGAGCAGCAGTATCGGTATCAAACCCATATCAGTTGAGGGAAGCGAACGCTTGATTCGTTCTGCTATCGAATACGCCTTAAAAAATCATTTGCAAAAGGTAACCCTGGTCCACAAGGGCAATATCCAAAAGTTTACAGAAGGTGGATTTCGCAAATGGGGCTATGAATTAGCCCAGAGGGAATATGCAACAGAATTAGCAACTGAGAAATTAGTGGTGACAGATATTATTGCTGATAACTTCCTGCAACAAATCTTGCTAAAACCAGAACAATTTGATGTGGTAGCTCTAACCAATCTCAATGGAGATTATGCTAGTGATGCCTTGGCTGCTCAGGTAGGTGGTATTGGGATTTCACCTGGCGCCAATATCAATTACCAGACGGGACATGCTATTTTTGAAGCCACCCATGGAACGGCTCCTGATATTGCAGGCCAAGACAAGGCTAATCCGTGTTCTGTTCTTCTATCTGGTTGTATGTTATTTGACTATATTGGCTGGAGTGAGGTTTCGCAAGTGATTCAAGCTGCGATAGCAACAAACTTTGTAGAGGGATATTTTACATCTGATTTAGCTCAAGACCAAGATGTTTCGCCTATCAGCACAGCAGTTTTTTGCCAAAAAATAAGTAAACGAATAAAAGAAGCTCATTTTTAACGGCTTCTTTTTTCTTTGAAAATAGAATGGGAATCTGAAAGAGCAATAAAAAATTCTTGAAAATGATTGCAATAAATGGTATAATGAAATTTGTAAGGGTTATCACAATAGCCTACAATTTTGAAAAAATAAAGGAGAAACCAAACTATGGCTTCAAAAGATTTCCACATTGTGGCAGAAACAGGTATTCACGCACGTCCAGCTACTTTGCTTGTTCAAACAGCTAGCAAATTTGCATCAGACATCACATTGAACTACAAAGACAAATCAGTTAACTTGAAATCCATCATGGGTGTAATGAGTCTTGGTGTTGGCCAAGGTGCTGATGTGACAATCACTGCTGAAGGTGCTGATGCTGACGACGCAATCGCAGCAATCACTGAAACAATGGACAAAGAAGGATTGGCGTAAAAAATATGACAGAAATGCTTAAAGGAATTGCGGCATCTGATGGTGTTGCTATTGCTAAGGCATATCTACTTGTTCAACCGGATTTGTCATTTGAAACAGTAACTGTTGAAGATACAAATGCTGAAGAAGCTCGTCTTGATGCTGCTCTGGCAGCGTCGCAAGACGAGCTTTCTCTTATCCGTGAGAATGCAGTTGGTAGCCTAGGTGAAGAAGCGGCAGCAGTTTTTGATGCCCATTTGATGGTACTTGCTGACCCAGAAATGGTCGGCCAAATCAAAGAAACGATTCGTGCTAAAAAAGTCAATGCTGAAAGTGGCTTGAAAGAAGTGACGGATATGTTTATCGCGATTTTTGAAGGTATGGAAGACAATCCATACATGCAAGAACGCGCAGCGGACATCCGTGATGTGACCAAGCGTGTTTTAGCACACTTATTAGGTGTTCGTTTGCCAAACCCGGCAGCGATTTCTGAAGAGGCGATTGTGATTGCACATGACTTGACACCTTCTGATACGGCTCAGTTAGACAAAAACTTTGTAAAAGCCTTTGTTACAAACATTGGTGGACGTACAAGTCACTCTGCTATCATGGCTCGTACCCTTGAAATTGCAGCGGTTCTTGGAACAAACAATATCACTGAAATTGTAAAAGACGGTGATGTTTTAGCGGTAAATGGTATCACTGGTGAAGTGATTATCAACCCAACCCAAGAACAAATTGATGCTTTTGTTGAAGCGGGTGTTGCTTATGCAGCTCAAAAAGCAGAATGGGCCCTCTTGAAGAATGCGCAAACTGTTACTGCGGATGGCAAACATTTTGAATTGGCTGCCAATATCGGTACACCAAAAGACGTTGAAGGTGTCAACGACAACGGTGCAGAAGCAGTTGGTCTTTATCGTACAGAATTCTTGTACATGGATTCACAAGACTTCCCAACAGAAGACGAACAATACGAAGCATACAAAGCAGTATTGGAAGGTATGAATGGAAAACCTGTGGTTGTTCGTACAATGGACATCGGTGGAGATAAGGAACTTCCTTACTTTGACCTTCCACACGAAATGAACCCGTTCCTTGGTTTCCGTGCCCTTCGTATTTCGATTTCGGAGACTGGTGATGCGATGTTCCGTACTCAGATTCGTGCGCTCTTGCGTTCATCTGTACATGGCCAACTCCGTATCATGTTCCCAATGGTTGCTCTTTTGAGCGAGTTCCGTGCGGCTAAAAAAGTCTTTGACGAAGAAAAAGCAAACTTACTTGCAGAAGGCGTAGCTGTTTCTGATGACATTCAAGTTGGTATCATGATTGAAATTCCTGCAGCAGCAATGTTGGCAGACCAATTTGCAAAAGAAGTTGACTTCTTCTCAATTGGTACAAACGATTTGATCCAATACACCATGGCTGCAGACCGTATGAACGAACAAGTTTCTTACCTTTACCAACCATATAACCCATCTATCCTTCGTTTGATCAACAACGTGATCAAAGCAGCGCATGCAGAAGGCAAATGGGCAGGTATGTGTGGTGAGATGGCGGGCGACCAACAAGCTGTTCCACTTCTTGTCGGAATGGGCTTGGATGAGTTCTCTATGTCAGCAACTTCAGTTCTTCGCACACGTAGCTTGATGAAAACGCTCGATACCAAGAAAATGGAAGAATATGCAAACCGTGCATTAACAGAATGTTCAACGGCAGAAGAAGTTCTTGCCTTGGCAAAAGAATATGTCACTGTTGACTAATTATATGAAACCTCGAATTGATTCGAGGTTTTTTATTTTTTTGATAAAACTTTAATTTTTTAGAGAGAAAAATATGTAAAATGTGGTATACTGTATAAAAAGTGAAAGGAGTTGAAGGAGGGCCAATGGAAAAAGAATTTGAAGCGTTTAAACAGACACTCAGCCCAGAAAGTTTGAAGGCCATATATGACGAGAGTCGTATAGAGATAGCAGATGATAATGCAGCAGGCACAGAAGCCTTTTCGATTGATTTAGCTACTCAAATGGCGATTAATTTACTAGAAGCCTATCATCGTTGGTTGGAAGAAAAAGAGTAAAAGGTAAAAGAAGATTATGAAAATGAAACAAAAAATTAGTATTTTAATACTCACCATCTGTTTATTATTTGGAGTGTCAATCTCCAAGCTACATGCAGCTACTATTCGCCCGACAGATGTCTCAACGGCTTCCCCTGGCAATGTCCTGGTGACAGTTGATGGAACATTTGTGAATCCAGGTCGAAATCGCGTAATTTCACGTCTAAATGAAATTAGAAAAGAAGCCTATGATTTAGGATATGTGGATTCTTATGTTCCTGTTAAATGGTCATATGAACTGGAGCAAATTGCTCAAACAAGAGCAGCAGAAGCTGCAGTTTACCAGTCGCATACACGACCAAATGGCCTTCGACCTTTTTCTGTAACATATAATGGGATTCAGGGATGGGGTGAAAATCTTGCATGGAATTTTAGCCGTAATGAGAATGCCATGATGATTGCAGTGGAACAATGGTATGAGGAAAAGGAAGACTATATCAAAATGAAGAAGGGTGAGCCTCATGGAGAAGTAGGTCACTATCTTCATATGATTAATCCTAAATACATCTATACAGGATTAGGTAGTTTTTTCAACGCTTCTGGGAAATATTTTACCTCGACAGCACAACTATCTTCCTTTGAGACAGGATTAACAGAAGAAGCAACTAATAATTATGGTCTCCGAAACCAAGTGATGGAGGTAACACAAGATAAACTATCGAATTTTCAATTCGTAACACCAAATAGTTTATCTGTTCAACAAACAGCTCAATCAAACCTAACAGCTACTTTAACTGCAGAGAGCTACGAACGAGTAATTCTTCCTATTAAGATTTATGCTGGTGTAACTTATTCTTCTAGTGATGGTAGTGTAGCAAGTATCGATGTAAATGGGAATATTAGAACACACAAAATTGGTAAAACATTTCTTCGTGCACATCTAAATGGCCAAACGATACAAAGTGAGCTGGTAGTAAAGGGGATGACATCAATAAATCCTATTTCCCTACAGATTAAGTCTGGTCAAGTTCCACCATTACCATCAACTGTGGTCGCGAATTGGTCAGATGGTAGTAAGACGACAGAACCAGTTATTTGGAATACGGCTGATTATCGAAACACATCTGCTAGTCTTAAAAATGTTGTAGTGACGGGCACAATCAAAGGAACGAACACATCTGTTTCTGCTATCGTTACAGTTCATGGAATTCAGTCGTTGTCTACGTATCAACAAATCATCAAATCAGGCGGTAGTCCTTCATTACCAAAAAACGTAACAGCAACCTGGACAGATGGAACAAAAACCCAGGTTCCTGTTACATGGCAAGCAGCGAATTATACCAATACAAGTCAGCAAGCCAAAACACTCAATGTGGTTGGGACAGTATCTGGAACATCTATTAAGACAAAAGCTCAAGTAACAGTACACGGTATTCGTTCTTTAGGAACTGTGAAACAGTCCATCAAATCGGGTGCAGCTTTAATTCTACCCAAAACTGTAACAGCGACCTGGACAGATGGAACAAAAACCCAAGTTCCTGTTACATGGCAAGCAGCGAATTATACCAATACAAGTCAGCAAGCCAAAATAATCAATGTGGTTGGGACAGTATCTGGAACATCTATTAAGACAAAAGCTCAAGTAACAGTACACGGTATTCGTTCTGTATCAGCAATCAAACGAACAACTCAAACTGGAGTTCAACCGAATCTACCATCGACTGTCATTGTGAAATGGACAGATGGAACAAGTACAAAAGAAGAAGTTCGATGGAATGCTGTTTCACGTTCTCGGTACACTGTTTCATCACCTACCCAATTTACCGTTTTAGGTAGCTTGAAAAAGACGAAATTACCTGCTAAAGCACATGTTAATGTCATCACTGCCAAAAAGGTTCGACCAGTATATGTGAAAACAAAATCTAGTTTTGTGCCTCAATTGCCTAATAAGGTTGTTTTAGAATGGAGCAACGGTTCGACTTCAACAGCTTCTGTGACTTGGCCAATCCTTACAAAAGCGCAGTATACAAGCGATACGAAAAAAGAAGTAACTGTTACAGGGACTGTTCAAGGGTATCCATTACAAGCAAAAGCAATTGTGTTGATACATGCTATTTCTAAGATTGATCCGATTACTGTAACGACAACGGTTAATGTTGCACCAAATTTGCCAAAAACTGTAACAGTAACCTGGACGGATGGAACTCGTAGCCAGGAGGCAGTAAGATGGAATAAGATTCTCTCGCAACTTTATAGCAATTTAGTGCTTGATGCTACTTTTAAAGTTGATGGGACCATTTCAAGAAGTACGACTGTGAAGCCACAAGCAACAGTTACGGTGTTAGCAAGTTCTATTCCAATGTACCGTTTGTATAACCCAAATAATCATGAGCATTTCTATACGGCTAGTGCCTATGAACGCGACCATTTGGTTAAAGTTGGTTGGGGAAAATATGAAGGGATTGCATGGCATGCACCTGTTACAGGAAAACCAGTTTACCGTCTCTATAATCCAATTATCGGGGACCACCATTATACAATGAGTGAAAAAGAAAGAGATATCCTAGTAGCCAGACACGGTTGGAAATATGAAGGAATCTCTTGGTATTCAGCAGGAACGAAGCCATTGTATCGTTTATACAATCCAAACATGAAAACAGGCTCTCATCACTATACAAGTAGTGTACAAGAAAGAGATATCCTTGTGGCGAAACATGGATGGAGATATGAGGGGATTGCTTGGTACGGATTAAAATAGATGAATCGCACATATCAAATGCTTCCTTATGGCTATTGTTTTATATGAAAAAAGACTGAGCATGCTCAGTCTTTTTTGAGTTTTAGAATATCTGGTAACGTTTGAATCAGATAGGTCGCTCCAGCTGTTTGCAATTCTTCCTTTGAACCAAAGCCATAGAGGACCCCGACGCTGTTCATGTGATTGGTATGGGCCCCGATGATATCGTGTTTGCGGTCCCCCACCATTAAACAAGTAGCAGGTTCGGAAATAGTCGCTCGATGAAGGGCTTCTCGGATGACATCCCCTTTTTCACTCAAACGACCATCTAAGCTGGCACCAACTATTTCATCAAAATAGCTACTTAATTCAAAATAGTCTAATATGATACGGGCAAAGGGTTCTGGTTTCGAGGTTGCAAGGATAATGGTTTTTCCTTCCTCTTTTAATGTTTTTAGGGTCTGTAAAACATCTGGATATAGTTGGTTTTCATAAATTCCCTTTTCCGCGAAATATTCTCTGTATAAAGCAATAGCTTCTCTTACTGTTTCTTCGGACAAGCCAAAATTGGCTTGAAAAGATTCTGCCAAGGGTGGTCCGATAAAAGTGAGCAAATTTTGTTTGGGAGGAACGGTGATTCCCATTTTTTCTAGAGCGTAGGCGACTGAGTTGGTAATGCCAAGGCTTGAATCTGTTAAGGTACCGTCTAAATCAAATAAAATTGTTTGATACATACTATCCTCCGAATAGCTTTTGCCAAAAAACAGTTTTTTTTGTTTCCGTTTGATTGTCTTTTTTCGTTTTGATATTTGGAAATTGCGTTTCTAAGGATGCATCTTCGAGATCAACAGCATAATCAGTATGAAAGAGAAGAGCATAAGGCGAAGAGGCTTTATCTTCTTCAATGATGCTTGTTGTGATAGACAAATTCTTAGCGGTTTTTAGGTAATCCATTTGCAAGTTTTGACTGAGTTTTGGAGAGAGTTTTAAGAACAAGGCAGGGTAATTGGCCTGAAGTTTCTGGCAAATATCTGAAAATTGGCTTTGGACGTTACTAGAGGCTGCCTCGTCAAAGGACATGGTTAAGAGCACACGCTCACGAAAGGTTCCCATATAGAGGCGTTGCTCGTCAGGATTGAAGCGGTTTTCGCCACTCGCTTTTTGTAAAATAGTTTGATTTAAATCTGTCATATGTTCATTTTAACACAAAAACAGAGGGTTGAAAAGGCAAGCGTTTCCATATAAAGAAAGCGTATTTTTCAGTTAAATAAGCGATTTTTCCTTGAAAAAAAAGCGTTTTTACAGTATGATAGAAGATGTAATAAATTAAAACTCAAAGGAGAGTACAACATGTCAATTATTACTGACGTTTACGCTCGCGAAGTCCTTGACTCACGCGGTAACCCAACACTTGAAGTAGAAGTTTACACTGAATCAGGTGCTTACGGACGTGGAATGGTTCCATCAGGAGCATCTACTGGTGAGCACGAAGCAGTAGAACTTCGTGACGGTGACAAATCTCGTTACCTCGGTCTTGGTACTCAAAAAGCTGTTGACAATGTAAACAACGTTATTGCTGATGCAATCATCGGTTTTGATGTTACACAACAACAAGCTATCGATAAAGCTATGATCGAATTGGACGGAACTCCAAACAAAGGTAAATTGGGTGCAAACGCAATCCTTGGTGTTTCTATCGCTGTAGCACGTGCAGCTGCTGACTTCCTTGAAGTACCACTTTACACTTACCTTGGTGGATTCAATACAAAAGTATTGCCAACTCCAATGATGAACATCATCAACGGTGGTTCTCACTCAGATGCACCAATCGCTTTCCAAGAATTCATGATCTTGCCAGTTGGAGCTCCTTCATTTAAAGAAGGTCTTCGTTGGGGTGCGGAAGTCTTCCATGCTTTGAAGAAAATCTTGAAATCTCGTGGTTTGGTAACAGCTGTTGGTGACGAAGGTGGTTTCGCTCCTAAGTTTGAAGGAACTGAAGACGGTGTTGAAACAATCTTGGCTGCGATTGAAGCTGCTGGTTATGAAGCTGGCGAAAACGGCATCATGATCGGTTTCGACTGTGCATCATCAGAATTCTACGACAAAGAGCGTGGTGTATATGACTACACTAAATTCGAAGGTGAAGGCGCTGCTGTTCGTACTTCTGCAGAGCAAGTTGACTACCTTGAAGAGTTGGTAAATAAATACCCAATCATCACTATCGAAGATGGTATGGATGAAAACGACTGGGACGGTTGGAAAGCTCTTACTGAACGCCTTGGCGGACGTGTTCAATTGGTTGGTGACGACTTCTTCGTTACAAATACTGAATACCTTGCACGTGGTATCAAAGAAGGTGCTGCTAACTCAATCCTTATCAAAGTAAACCAAATTGGTACTTTGACTGAAACGTTCGACGCGATTGAAATGGCGAAAGAAGCTGGTTACACTGCAGTTGTATCACACCGTTCAGGTGAAACAGAAGATTCAACAATTGCTGACATCGCTGTTGCGACGAACGCTGGTCAAATCAAGACAGGTTCATTGTCACGTACTGACCGTATTGCGAAATACAACCAATTGCTTCGTATCGAAGATCAATTGGGAGAAGTTGCAACATACAAAGGTTTGCAATCATTCTACAACTTGAAAAAATAAATTAGTCCATGGACTGATTTATCCCTGAGCTAGGATAGCGAAGGTTATCATAAGAGGCATCTGGCTAGTACAGATGCCTTCTTTTTTTTGTTTTTAGACAATATTATTTCAAGGTGCTTTTAGACATTATTTTCTTTTGTGGATTGAATACTTTTTAGAAGGAGATGTCATTTTTGCGATAATACAAAAAACCTTTGATTGATCAAAGGTTTTGAAATAGTCTTTAAGGTGCTTTTACTTCATCAGAAGCAGTATCTTGTCCGAACCACTCTGTTGCAATTTTTTGGAATTCTCCTTTTTTGTAGAGTTCCTTAAAGGTTGTATTGATATTTTTGACCAGTGTCTTGTCTGCTTTACGAGCCCCTACTGCAAAATCGCCACTTTCAAGATTGGTTGAAATCGTGAGGAAGTTTTCTGTTTCCTTCTCTTGTGCTAAGTAGTAGTTGGCATAAACCTTGTCAACGAGTAGGGCATTGATTCGGTCATTTTTCAAATCAATAAAGGCTTGCATAAAGGTATCATATTGGACAGCGTCTTTGTCTTGCACAATATCTTTTAAAACAGTTGGATTACCTGCAAAAGCTTCATAGCCAGATGAACCAGCCTGTGCTCCTAGAACCTTATCCGTCATGTCAGTAATTTTCTGGATACCAGCATCTTTTTTGACAACTAAAACTTCTTCTGTTTCCATATAGACATCTGAGAAGAGGACTTTTTGTTTGCGTTCATCTGTAACAGAGTAGCCATTCCAAATGAGGTCGATATTTCCGTTGTCTAATTCTTTTTCTTTCATGCTCCAAGTGATGGGGTGCCAGTCTACTTCGATACCGTATTCGGCAAAGACGGCATTGGCTAGGTCAATGTCAAAACCGACATTTTTCCCATTTTGGTCTTGAAATCCCATTGGAACAAAAGTATTGTCAAATCCAATAGTGATTTTCTTTGTTTCTTGGTAGTAATCCCACTGGTCTTTTGTGACGTCTTTCTTTGTTTGTGAACAAGCAGCAAGTACTAGACCGGCCAAAAGAATCGTAGAAGTTGTGGCAATCTTTTTCAATAATGTCATCCTAATTCTCCTTTATTTAGGGTTGATTTTAATAATCGTATCAGAAATATTTTCAGCGAATTGGAGATCATGGGTTACAATAATTTGGGTCATGCCGGCTTCGCGATTTTGTAAAATTAATTTCTCGACTTCTTGGCGAAGAGCGACATCGAGGGCGCTAGTTGGTTCATCATAACCAATGATTTGTGGGTCAATCATCATGGCGCGTGCCAAGGAGACCCTTTGTTTCTGACCACCTGAGAGGGAGTGGGGATAAGCATCTGCAAAGCCAGATAGACCAAGTCGTTCTAAAAGACTACTTGCTTTTTCTCTAGCAGATGCTGTATCTATGTTTAATGCTTTTGTAGGGGACAAAATCAGGTTGTCCATGACTGTTAAATGCGGGAATAATTGGAAGTCTTGAAACACAAATCCAAGTAGGTTGCTGTCTTCTAGGTGGTTGATGGCAACTGGTTTTCCTTTGTGGTAAATTTCTCCAGAATCAATCGGCTCAAGACCAGCTAACATACGGAGCAGGGTTGTTTTTCCACCACCAGAAGGTCCAACGAGGGACAAAACTTTTCCTTCTTCAATGGTCAGGTTAAAATTGTCAAAAATTTGCTTATCAGCATATCGTTTGGAGATGTTTTTGAGTTCTAGCATGTTCTGTCTCCTTTACTTGTAATAATTGAAGCGGTTTTCTACCTGTTTAGAAAGAATCGTTACGATTCCAATCATTAGAAGATAAATACCGCCAGCAATAAACATAGGTGTCAACATGGCGTCACGATTGGAAGCGATTTGACTGGCCTGAAGTAAATCTTGGATACCAAGTACATAGACCAAAGATGAATCTTTGACGAGGTTAATGACTTCGTTAAAGACACTTGGCAATACGATTTTGAAAACTTGGGGTAGAATGACATAACGAATGGTTTGGATTTTTGGGATTTTTAAGACCTTAGCAGCTTCATATTGGCCAACTGGAATCGCTTCAATACCGCCACGAAATATTTCTGCTAAGTAAGCTGTGTAATTTAGTGTAAAGGCGATAATAGCAGCTGGCATACGGTCAAATGAGATACCAACGCTTGGCAAAACATAGTACAGAAAAATCAATTGTAATAGTAGAGGTGTCCCCCGCATGACCCAAATATAGAGTGTAATCAGCCATTGCAGAGGCTTAAAATGGACTTGCATCACAAAAGCTAGCAAGGCGCCAAGCGGAATTGAGAGAATCAAGACTATAAAGAATACTTGAAGTGTGATCATACTACCGTTTAAAAGACTCGGTAAAACTTTAGCAATGTAATCCATAAAACCTCCTGTAAATATGGTAATAGCCTACATTATATCAAAAAACTGCTTAAAAAGATAGTAAATTTTATAAATATTCAGAAAAAAGTGTTTTCAACACAAGAAGAGAAAAGACTCTCAAAAATTCCTTGCTCAAATATGGTATACTAGATAGGTATGGAGGTATGAGATGTTAGAAATTATACAGCAGATTATTCGCCAATTGGACAAGGAAATGCTGGAACATGTCCTGCAAGAGTACTATCCTGTTGATATTGCCTTGGTTTTAGAGGACTTGACAGAAGATGAATTAAAATCCTTAATTGATTTGATGAGCGATGAGCAGCTGAATTTGATTTTACAAGAAGCTGAACCTGTGATGCAACGGACGATTATTCAACAACTAACTTTTAAGAGAGCCACGGCCTTGTTTTACCTTATGCCAAATGATGAGGTGGTGGATATTTTAGGGACACTACCTGTTGAGTTGCGCAAGCAATATCTTGGACTGATGAAAAATAGTAACCGAGAAGATTTGCAGATGATGTTGGCCTATGACGCCCACACCGCTGGTGGTTTGATGACGACGGAGTTTATCACGCTTCGGGAACATCTGACGGTTGAGCAAACCTTTCAAAAGTTACGGGAAATATCACCTAATACGGAGGTTATTGACACCCTTTTTATCACGAACCATCAGTTCTCATTGGTGGGGTGGATTGACATTCGTGATTTATTTTTACAGGAGTTAGACGTTCGATTATCGGATTTTATGAATGCACATGTAGTGAGTGTCACACCAGATATAGACCAGGAAGAAGTGGCTCAATTGACAGCAAAATATGACCTTTCAGTTGTCCCTGTTGTCAATCATCGTGATGTGATACTCGGAATTATCACCATTGATGATATCATTGATGTTTTGCAAGAAGAATACCAAGAAGACATGCTTCGGATGAGTGGGGTGCAAGAAACAGAAGAAATTGGGGCGCCTTTTATGGAATCTCTCAAAAAACGCCTGCCTTGGCTCCTCATCAATCTAGTGACAGCATTCTTAGCTTCTGCGACGGTTGCCTTGTTTGACCATGTGATTGCCCAAGTGGTAGCCTTGGCAGCCATCAGTCCAATCATTACAGGAATGGGAGGGAATTCTGCCTCGCAAACCTTGGCCTTAGTGATTCAAGGAATTGCTCTTGGTAAGTTGGATTTAAAAGAAGATAAAAAACTGGTTTTTAAGGAAATTAGTTTAGCCTTAACAAATGGCTTTGCTACTGGTTTGGTTGCAGCAATTGTGATGTTTTTCTTTTATCAAAATTTCTATCTTTCCTTGATTGTTGTCTTGGCCATGATGGTGAATTTGGCCTGTGGAGCGGTGTTTGGTTACTTTGTGCCTTTAGTGCTGCGTGCTTTAAAGCAGGATCCTGCTCTGGCATCCACCATTTTTATTACAACAGCCACAGATGTATTGGGCTACTTTGCCTTTCTTGGTCTGGCGCAGTTGTTTTTGCCTTTAATGTTATAGGAGAGTACAATGATTGAAATTGTAGAGTATGAGTCGAAGTTTGAAAAATCTTGGGTCTATACCAAGGCCCTTAGTTATTTATTTTCCCCTTTTTTTGACGATAGAAGCCAAGAAAAGGATTGTTTTTCACCAGATATTTACCAAGATACCGTTGAATTGATTGCGGTTGAGGGTGATCAGGTCGTTGGTTTATTGGATATAGCTATTTACACAAGAGAAATGAGCCAAGCTTATCGTTATGTTTCAGGAGAAAAGATTGCCTATTTTGCCAATCTAGCTGTACATCCAGACTATCAAGGCCAAGGAATTGCTTCTGATTTATTTAAAGAGGCTGAGCAATTATTGATAGAAAAAGAGGTTGATGCTCTTGCTATTTTTACACGAAATGGAGATAGTGCGAATCATCTCTATAAAAAATGGGGGGGCAAGCTTGTTGCTAAAGATTTTTTGGTGGTTGGTTGTTTAAAATCAGAGCCGAGTTTCCAATTTGAGGTTTTATTGGATGAGAAACGATTGAAGTTTTCAAGAGATGAAAAAGAAATCCCGTTCTATTTGCGAGAGGGAACTTATATTGTATCCAAAGAGGAAGATTTGGAATTGTTTGATATAGATGAGCTCTATCCAGAATTTACCTATGTCAAGAGATACAAAAAGAAGGCTTGAGCCTTCTTTTTGTATTATTTACCAAATAATCCTTTGACTTTGTCTAATACACCGTCAAGGCCACCAGCACCTTCGACAAGACCTTTAGCCTGTTCGAAGTATTCGCCTAGGTTATCTTTGTTTTCGTTGATAAAATCTTGAGCTGCTGAGAAATCTTTTTTCTCGATTAGTTCTTTTACTTGGTTGAGTAAATCTGGTGGGTTCATAAGGATACCTCTTTTTTATTATTTTCTCTATTAAACCACAATTCACTAAAATTAGATAGTATTTTGTTCAAAAAGGACACAGACGGATTCTGGGACATAAAAATCTTTTTGAATAGGGGTCAGTTGACCTGTTTCTGCATGACGTGAAAAGACAGTAGCGTTATCAGAGTCTTGATGGACAGCGATGAGGAAGCGATTGTCTGGTGATAGGATAAAATCACGAGGAATATTTCCAAGACTTGGCACGATTTCAACTAATTCCAAGCTAGCATCTCCCAATGTTTTGTAAACCGCAATTGAATCGTGTCCTCGATTGGAGGCATAGACAAATCGGCCATCATCTGAGATACGGATAGCAGCGGTAGCGTTTGGACCAGTATAGTCATCTGGGAGGGTAGAGATGGTTTGCATGAGTTCGAATTGCCCTAGGCCGTCATAAATCAATACTTCGATGGTTGCGTTTAATTCACAAATAAGGTAGGCGATTTTGGTTTTAGGGTGAAAAATGATGTGGCGTGGGCCAGCACCCGCTTGGCTTTGGTAACTATCGAGCCATTGGAGTTTTCCATCTGAGGAGACTTGGTAGGTAATGACTTGATCCATTCCCAAATCACAAGTTACCAAGTATTTATCAGGGGTTAAACCAGCAAAGTGAGCATGTGCAGAGCCCTGGTTGGGATGTGGACCAGAACCAATATGCGTTTTCACATCTTCTAGAGAAAGACGGCCGTCCGCTTGGCGTTTGTATGCCAAAATCTGTCCTTTATGGAAATTGGAGCCATAGACCAGTTGGCGTTCTTCATCGATTGAAACGTGGCACAAAGGCGCCCCTTCATCTATGATGTGGTGCAATAATTGGTTGGTATTATCAAAAGCGGCAATGCCGCCTCCTTCTGAAGTTGCACCAACAGAATACAAATAGTTGTCTTTTGAAAAAGCAAGGTAGGTCGGGTTTGGCTCGCTCACTAGGAGTTCAAGATTGCTTAGTTCACCAGTCTGTTCATTAAAATCTGCTGAATAGATTCCCTCTGATTCGCGACGGGTATAGGTTCCAAAATAAACTTTCATATGGTTTCCTCTCTTAGTTTTGTTTATTATATCATAATTTTTATCTGGATGGTTTTTCGATCTAATACTGCTCAAACTTTTGATAAAATGGTACAATAGAAGAAAATAAGAAAAAGGAATCATCATGAACGAGACACGCAAAAAATTTTTATCTTCTAAGTTTTATAAATGGTTTATGAATAGCCAATCGGTTACATTTTTGCTCATTTGTTTGTTAATTTTGTTAAATCTTTTTGTATTTACAAAGGTTGATTTTCTTTTAAAGCCAATTTTGAATTTTTTAGAAATTATCTTGTTGCCAATGATTTTAACGGGACTTTTGTATTATTTGCTCAATCCCATTGTGGATTGGTTAGAAAAATATAGGCTGTCTCGGACAGTAGGTATTTCGATTGTTTTTTTCTTAATCGTTTTATTACTGGTTTGGGGCTTGGGTGTTGCGATTCCCAATATCCAAGAGCAAATTAGCAGCTTTTCACGAAATCTTCCAGGCTACATTCAGGATATCGAAATTAGAGTGACGACGTTATTAGAAGATGATCGATTTGCGCAATTTCGACCAGAAGCATTGAAAGTGTTAGAGAGTTTAAATGAACAAGCACTGGATTTTGCACAAAAATTCTCATCAAATGCGGTAAACTGGGCTGGTGGTTTTATTTCCAAAGCGTCTCAGATTATTGTGGCGGTGTTAATTATGCCGTTTATCTTGTTTTATTTATTGCGTGATGGGAAAGATTTAAAAGAGCATGTGACGAACTATTTGCCAACGACTTGGAGACAACCAGTTGGAACAGTCTTAACAGACATGAATCAACAGTTATCCAATTATGTTCGTGGGCAAGTGACAGTTGCGATTATTGTAGCCATTATGTTTTCTATTTTGTTTTCAATCATCGGTTTAAACTATGCGATTACTCTAGGAATATTAGCTGGATTTTTAAATTTGATTCCTTATTTAGGTTCTTTTTTAGCAATGATTCCAGCAGTTGTGCTTGGTTTAGTGGCTGGTCCATTGATGTTTGTCAAGGTATTGATTGTCTTTATGGTAGAGCAAACGATAGAAGGACGATTTGTAACACCACTGATTATTGGTAGTTCCTTGCGTATTCATCCAATCACGATTCTCTTTATTTTATTGACTGCCGGACAAATGTATGGGGTGTTAGGTGTTTTATTGGGGATTCCAGTTTATGCCACTATCAAGGTTGTGGTATCGGCTATTTTTGAGTGGTATAAGCAGTTTAGTAGTTTGTACCAAGAGGAAACATTGCAAATAATTGAGGGAGAAGATGAATAATAGTGAGAAAATGCTCGATGCTTTGGAGCGACAAGATTTACAACAGGCAGAAACGTATTTTAAAAAGGCCTTGGCACTGGATGATGAGGAAACCTTATATCAATTAGGAACTTATTTGGAGTCCATTGGTTTTTACCCCCATGCCAAGGAAATCTATCTTAAATTGGTAGAAATCTATCCGGAATTGGCCTTGAATTTGGCACAGATTGCCTATGAGGATGGAGAAACAGAAGAAGCCTTTGCTTATTTAGAGAGCCTTGGTCAGGATAGTCTTTATTATGTAGAATCCTTGGTGGTCAAGGCTGATTTGTACCAATCAGAAGGACTGGCTGATGTGGCGCGTGAGAAAATGGTAGAAGCCTTAGCTTTTACGGATGAGCCCCTCCTTCATTTTGGATTAGCGGAATTGGACATGGAGCTTGGAAATTTCAAGGAAGCCATTCAAACGTATGCCCGATTAGACAATCGCGAGATGTACGAATTGACAGGTGTTTCAACTTACCAACGGATTGGTGTGGCGTATGCTAGTTTGGGGAAGTTTGAGGCTGCTATTGAATTTTTGGAAAAAGCGCTGGAGTTAGAATATGAAGACCAAACCGCTTATGAATTGGCAACGCTTTTGTATGAACAAGAGCAATACCAAAAAGCCAATATCTACTTTAAGCATCTGGACGCCATTACCCCCGACTTTGAAGGCTATGAGTATGCCTATGCACAATCCTTGCATGCCGAGCATCAGCTAGATGAGGCCTTGCTCGTCCTTCAAAAAGGATTGGAAAAAAATGCTTTTGATGTGGCTCTATTGCTTCTTGCGTCGCAGTATGCTTACGAAAATCATGCCAAAGACTTATCGGAGCAATATTTGATCAAAGCAAAAGACGTAGCAGATGACTTAGATGAGGTGATTTTACGCCTCAGTCAATTATACCTGGAAGAAGAACGGTTTGAAGAAGTAATTTCCTTAGCTTCAGATGACTTGGACAGTGTTCTGGCAAAATGGAACATTGCCAAAGCTTATATAGCACTGGATGAAATCGAGCAGGCTCTTGCGGCCTTTGACCAGCTGAAAGATGATTTGAAGGAAAATCCTGATTTCTTAGCAGATTACGTGGCTCTCTTGCGTCAAGAAGGTGCAGTATCAGAAGCTAAAGCGTATGCCAAACTGTATTTGAATTTAGTACCCGATGATATGGATATGCAGGATTTTTATGAAAATGAAGAGTAGAAGAAATGGAAGTCAATAAATTATTTCAATACAATACTTTGGGAGCCTTGATGGCAGGTCTCTATGATGGCAGTCTGACCATTTCTGAACTACTGGAACATGGGGATTTAGGAATTGGAACCCTTGACTCCATTGACGGAGAGCTGATAGTGCTAGATGGAAAAGCCTATCAAGCAAAAGGATCTGGAGACAAACCGGAAGTGGTAGAAGTTTCGCCAACTGAAACAGTCCCCTATGCAGCCGTTATTTTTCATCAACCAGAAGTGATTTTCAAACAGCGCTTTGAGATGACCAACAAGGAATTGGAAAAGCGGATAGAGTCTTATTACGATGGTGAAAATCTGTTTCGTTCCATTAAGATTCGGGGAGATTTTTCCAAGATGCATGTTCGGATGATTCCAAAATCTACTTCGGACAAGAAATTTGCAGAGGTTGCTAGTCACCAACCAGAATACACCAAGGAAGCTGTGACAGGAACAATCGTTGGCTTTTGGACTCCTGAAATTTTTCACGGTGTCAGTGTGGCGGGCTATCATCTGCATTTTATCTCTGACGATTTGAGTTTTGGTGGTCATGTCTTGGATTACACTATTAAACAAGGTGTGGTGGAGCTTGGTGCAGTGGATCAATTAGATCAACGGTTTCCGATTCAGGACCGCAACTATCTTTTTGCCAAGTTTAATGCCAAAGAAGTGCGGGAAGACATTGAGAAATCAGAGTAGAAAAGGAAAATAGCATGCGTTTATGGCACGAGGAGATGATCTCTCAATTACCTAGACAACAATTATTAGGCCAGCACCGAGAATGTTGTGCCCTGCGTGGCAATGGTTGGGGCAAAAAACATGCAACGGTCAATTATGTTTTTGATTATTCACCGACCAAATTGTTTCAGTACCATGCCTTGATTATGGAGGAAATGACCAGCAGAGGTTATCAGGTTTCACCAGAATGGCTGACTCCTGATTACCGTGGCAAGACTTGTTTAGCTTATGAACAGGTTGAGCAGCTACCTGTTACCCAGCCCATTTATCCAGAGCACAATGCCGCCTACTTTAAAGAATGTTTGGACAATCTAGCAGAAAAAGGGATTGTCATAGCAAAAAAGGACTGAGGAATTTCTCAGTCCTTTTCGATTTTCATGGATTGAATCTTTTCTTCTGTCGGTGTAACCCGAAGAGTTTTTTGTCCTCGATAGGTGACAAATCCAGGTTTCCCGCCTGTTGGCTTATGCAGTTTTTTAGCTTCAATCATATCCACCTGGACTAGATTGGAATGCCGAGCTTTGGAGAAGTAGGCTGCTAATTCAGCAGCGTCTGTCTTAACTTCATCACTTGGATCCACATTATCGGTAATGATGACATGACTACCCGGAATCTCCTTGGCGTGGAACCAGAGCTCACCTTTTTTAGCCATTTTAAAGCTGATTTCATCATTTTGAAGATTGTTTTTTCCAACTAGGATGATGGTTTTTCCGTCGCTAGCCAGATAGCGTTCCGGTTTTTGGCGTTTGGCAATCTTTTCACGGTGTCGGCGCTTGAGGTAACCTGTTTCGATTAATTCTTCTCTTACTTCATCGATTTCAGAAAGAGAGGCTTGCGACAAAATGGTCTCGACACTTTCGAGATAGGCGATGCTGGATTTTGTTTCCTCAATCAAGCTGGTCAGGTGTTTAATCGCCTCCTTTAATTTTTGGTATTTCTTAAAATAGCGTTGGGCATTTTGGCTAGGTGTCAAGGCGATATCTAAGGCAATCTCAATTGGCTGACCCGTATAATAATTATCTAAAGTCACCTTGTCCTTGTCATTTGGGACTTGATGAAGATAGGTGGTCAAGAGTTCGCCTTTTTGTCTGAAATCTTCTGCGGTTTCTGTTTGGGACAACTCTTCTTTTTGTTTCACCAGTTTCTTACGGTTTTTCTCCAACTCACTATTGACCCGTTTGATCAATTCATTGGCTTGCTGGGCAACCCGATCCCGTTCTGCTTTGTCGCGGTAATAAAAGTCAAGCAACTGTCCAAGTGTCTCAAAAGATTCCTTACTATCAGTATATAGAATGGGACTAAAGGATTTTTCTGTCAGACTGGGCTGGGTTTCTTCTTGGAAAAAACTGCGGAAGCTTTTTAGTTTATCAGTCTTTAAGCGCTCAGAAAGTTCAGTTGCCGTGTCTCTCCCCAGACCTTGAAAATAGATTTGGAGGGATTTGGGAGACAGGTCTTTGGTGCTTAAGATTTCAAAGAGTTTCTCATCACCAATGGTAAAGGGGTTTTTAGCCTCTGTTTGAGGTGGTGCAAGATATGTGGAGCCAGGCAAAATTGTTCGATATGAATTTTGTGAAAAACCGACGTGTTTGATGGCTTCGATAATCTTATTTTCTTTCTTGTCCACTAGGAGTATGTTGCTGTGCTTGCCCATGATTTCAATGATGAGGGTTGCCTGGATATGGTCCCCGATTTCGTCCTTGTTGTGGACTGCAATTTCCAAAATCCGGTCATTTTCAATCTGCTTAATGGATTCAATCACTGCCCCTTGCAAGTACTTTCGCAAAATCATGGTGAAGGTATTGGGCGTCTTGGGGTTGGTGAATTCTCCTTGTGTTAATTGAATGCGTCCAAAAACAGAATGGGCGGACAAGAGTAATTTTTGACTCTTGCGGTTGCTTCTGATGTGGAGAACGAGTTCTTGTTCAAAAGGTTGGTTAATTTTTTGAATGCGACCGCCCACTAACTCCTTTTGGAGTTCTGCTGTCATGTGGTGTAAAAAAAATCCGTCAAAGGACATGGTCTTTCCTCATTGTTTTCTAATAATCTGTGGAATCACTATCGTTTCTACTGGTTCATTATACCATTTTTCAAAAAAATCACAAAAAATGGTTGACAGGCAAAAATGGAAAGGGTATAATCTTTACTAATCAGAAGAAGTACTAAAAGAAAGTTTTCAGGGAGCTTGTGGGGATTGTGAACAAGTAGCGGACTTTTACGAAATGGGCTGAGGTTAATAGTTGAATGAAAAACAATGATCATTCGGTCGGCACACCTTACCGTGCAACTCCTTGTTAGAGGAGATGAGATATGGGGATATTCTAGACTCTTTCCCATAAGTGAGGTGGCACCGTGTCATTGACGCCCTCGCATACATTTGTGTATGCGGGGGCTTTTTGCATATGAAGGAGAAACTGATGAAACGATGGCGTAGCATAGTGTAATGTAGAACAGTAGTAGTCATTTTAGAATTAAGGAGAAAAAAGATGAAAAACAAAACGTTGATGGGTGTTGTTGCTGCTTTAGTAGTATTGGTAGTAGGTGTTCTTGTATTTGGCAATAAAAATGAAGAATTCTCAACGGAGCAAAAAGAGGTGGTTAAAATTGGTATTTTGCAATTTGTCACCCACGAAGCCTTGGATCAAATTGAACAAGGAATTGAAGATGGGTTGGCAGATGCTGGCTATGAGGGAAGCAATGTTGAATTGACGGTCCTAAATGCCGAAGCAGACCAAAGTAAAATCCAAACCATGAGTAAAAAATTGGTGACAGATAAAAATGATATCGTAATCGGCATTGCGACACCAGCAGCCCAAGGTCTTGCAGCTGCAACCAAGGACATTCCTGTGGTCATGGGAGCTATTTCAGATCCAGTCGGAGCTAAATTAGTGAAAGACTTAGAAAAACCAGAAGGTAATGTCACAGGGGTTTCCAACCACGTCCCATTGAAACAAACTGTTGAGTTGATTTCAACCGTGACACCAGATGCCAAAACAATTGGTGTTCTCTACGCAAGTAGTGAGGACAATGCTGTATCTCAGGTCAAAGAATTTACAGAATTCGCTGAAAAAGCTGGCTTTAGCATTGTTGAATATGCAGTCCCATCGACCAATGAGATTGCGTCAACCATGAGTGTCTTGTCTGGAAAAGTAGATGCCCTCTTTGTTCCACAAGACAATACCATTGCCAGTGCCTTTCCAACAGTTGTAGCTGCAGCCAAAGAAGCGAAATTACCAGTCTACTCAAGCGTTGATACCATGGTGCAACAAGGTAGCCTTGCAGCCGTTTCTCAAAGTCAATACGGTTTAGGAACTGAGACTGCAAAGATTGCTGTTAAATTGTTAGCGGGTAAAAAAGTCTCTGAAGTACCAGTTAATATCGTGGATACTGGTACACCAACCTTGAACTTAAAAGTGGCAAAAGAATTGGGTATTACCATTCCAGATAGTTTATTGGAAACAGCAGATATTGCTGTTAAAGTAGAATAGAAAGAAAAAATATGATTATTTCATCCATTTCACAAGGATTATTGTGGGGTATTCTCGGATTGGGGATTTATTTAACCTTCCGGATCTTGAATTTTCCTGATTTGACAACAGAGGGATCCTTTCCTTTAGGAGGGGCAGTGGCCGTTACCTTGATGAACCATGGCGTCAGTCCTCTTTTTGCAACCTTGGTCGGAGCCTTGGCGGGCTGTTTGGCAGGATTTGTAACGGGTATGCTTTATACCAAAGGGAAAATCCCTACTATTTTAGCAGGGATACTGGTCATGACTTCTTGCAATTCCATCATGTTGATGATTATGGGACGGGCGAATCTAGGATTATTAGATATTGCGACCTTGCAAGATAGATTGCCTTTTTCGACTGATGTCAATCTCTTGTTAGTAGGTTTGGTCGCTGTTATCCTTGTGATTGCTGGATTGATTTATTTCTTGTATACCCGACTCGGACAAGCCTATATTGCAACTGGAGACAATCGGGATATGGCCAAAAGTTTTGGAATCAATACAGACCGTATGGAAGTCATGGGCTTGGTCGTATCAAACGGGCTCATCGCCCTAGCTGGCGCCCTAGTCAGTCAACAGGATGGATATGCGGATGTCTCAAAAGGGATTGGGGTGATCGTTATCGGACTAGCTAGTATCATTATTGGAGAAGTCCTCTTTTCAACTGGCTTGACTTTGCTAGAGCGGATGATAGCTATTGTTGTTGGTTCAATTTTTTATCAATTTTTGATTACAGCGGTAATCGCTCTTGGTTTCAATACCAATTACTTGAAACTGTTCAGTGCTATAGTCCTAGCGATCTGTCTGATGGTACCTGTTTTAAAACAAAAGTTCTTTAAGGAGGTTTCCTTATCCAGATGAAAAAAATAGTAGAATTAGTCGAGGCAACAGTCCAGGTGGATAATGGCTTCAATGAACGAAAAACGATTTTAAACCAGGTTAATCTCACTATTTATGAGCATGATTTTCTCACCATTTTGGGAGGAAATGGTGCTGGTAAATCAACCCTCTTTAATGTGATTGCGGGAACGCTGATGCTAACGAGTGGAAGCATTCGAATCTTAGGAGAAGATGTAACCAGTCTACCAGCAGAAAAAAGGGCCAAGTACTTGTCACGGGTCTTTCAAGATCCAAAAATGGGGACTGCTCCTAGAATGACAGTAGCAGAAAATCTTTTGATTGCCAAGTACCGAGGTGAATCTCGTGGTTTTGTTCCAAGAAATATTCATGAGCATAGAGATGAATTTTTAGCCTTGCTTTCCCGAACTGGAAACGGTTTGAACCAGCATTTGGAAACCCCAACGGGGCTCTTATCAGGCGGCCAACGTCAAGCCCTCAGCCTCTTAATGGCGACCTTAAAACAACCGGAATTACTCCTTTTGGACGAACATACTGCTGCACTAGATCCTAAAACCAGTGTTTCTTTGATGCAGTTGACAGACTCCTTTGTCAAGGAGGATCAGTTAACGGCCTTGATGATTACCCACCATATGGAAGACGCCTTGAAATACGGAAACCGTTTGATTGTGATGAAGGACGGAAACATTATAAAGGATGTATCTCAGATAGAAAAAGCCAACATGCAGTTGAGTGATTATTACCAAATATTCGAATAAAAGCCCAATTTTTTGGGCTTTTTTCATGAGTTGAGCAGAAATAAAATGGCCAATGCCTGTTTCAGATTGTCGCATTTCAAGTAAAAAAATGGTATACTATCTTTGATATGCAGGTTTTCTGCGACGCAGTAATTCGACTTGCCAACCAATTTGGACGCAAGGACCGTTTGTATGAAAAAATGATAAAAAAGAGGAAAAACATGAGCGATATAAAAATTATTGCCCTCGGTGGTGTAAGAGAAAATGGGAAAAATCTCTACATCGCTGAAGTGAACGATACGATTTTTGTCTTGGACGCAGGATTGAAATACCCTGAGAACGAGCAATTGGGTGTAGATGTCATTGTGCCAAACTTTGATTATCTGATTGAGAACAAGAATCGAGTAGCAGGGGTCTTTTTAACCCACGGACATGCTGATGCGATTGGGGCCTTGCCTTATCTTTTGGAATCGGTTAAGGTACCTGTCTTTGGCTCGCACTTGACCATTGAATTGGCGAAGTTGGTGGTCAAAGGCTACAATGGCACCAAGAAATTCAAGGATTTCCATGTCATTGACGAGAGTTCTGAGATCGATTTTGGGGATTCGGTTATTTCTTTCTTTAAAACAACTCACTCGATTCCAGAGAGTTTGGGAATTGTCTTAAAAACAGATGAGGGAAATATCGTCTACACAGGTGACTTTAAATTTGACCAGGCTGCCGATGCCTTTTACAAGTCTGATTTTGCCCGCTTGTCAGAAATTGGGCGTGAAGGCGTTTTGGCCTTGCTGTCTGATTCTGCCAACGCAGATAGTCGTGTGCAGGTAGCCAGTATGCATGAAGAAGCTGAAGAAATTCTCAATACGATAGAAGATTGGGAAGGCCGCGTCATTGTTGCGGCGGTTGCTAGTAACATTGTCCGTATCCAACAGATTTTTGATGCGGCGGAAGCGACGGGACGTCGCGTTGTCTTAACAGGTCATGATGTTGAAAATATTGTTCGTACAGCCATTCAAAATCAAAAACTACGTTTGATCAACGAATCAATCTTGATTAAACCAAAAGAGATGAACAAGTTTGAAGACCATGAACTGATTATTTTAGAAACTGGTCGGATGGGTGAACCTTTGAACGGTCTTCGGAAAATGTCAGTCGGACGTCATCGTTATGTAGAAATCAAAGAAGGTGACTTGGTCTACATCGTAACGACTCCAACTGTTTCAAAAGAAGCAGTGGTGGCTCGGGTTGAAAATATGATCTACCAAGCTGGTGGTGTTGTCAAATCCATTACCAAAAACCTTCGTGTATCTGGCCATGCCAATGCCCGTGATTTGCAGTTGATGCTCAATATCTTGCAACCGAAATACCTTTTCCCTGTTCAAGGGGAATACCGCCAATTGGATGCTCATGCAAAAGCAGCACTTGAAATTGGATTTTACCCAGAGAACATTTTCATCGTCAAACGTGGAGATGTGATGAGTTATGAGCAAGGCGAATTTGTACATAATGGAGTCGTTCCGGCTGGCGATGTCATGATTGATGGGAATGCCATGGGTGATGTTGGAAATATTGTTCTTCGTGACCGTAAGCTCTTGTCAGAAGACGGGATTTTTATCGTGGCTATTACGGTCAACAAGCGTGAGAAGAAGATTATTTCCAAAGCGCGTGTGCATACCCGTGGTTTTATCTACGTGAAAAAGAGCAAGGATATTCTTCGTGAAGCCAGTGATATCGTTAACCAATCAGTGGAAACTTACTTTACCAAAGATAGTTTTGATTGGGCAGAATTAAAATCAGCTGTTCGGGATGATTTGTCCAAGTACCTTTATGACCAAACCAAACGTCGTCCATCGATTTTACCAGTTATCATGGAAGTACGTTAAAGCTATTAAAGTCCCAAGTTGCTACCAAACAACTGCAGGACTTTTTCTTTATAAGGAGACACTATGGCGATTTTTAAAATTGAATACAATTCACAAGCATTGAAACAATACCGTGAAGCGGTGGTTATTTACCCAGATAGCAGTGAAGTGACAGACAAAGAAGCAGTTGATACGGACATTCCTGTTTTGTACCTCTTGCATGGTATGAATGGAAACCAAAATTCTTGGACCCATCGAACCAATTTGGAACGCTTGGTCCGCCATACCAATATCATTATTGTCATGCCAAATTGTGACAATGGATGGTATACCAATACGGCTTCTGGCATACATTATTTTGATGCCATTGCTATTGAACTCCCTCAAATCATGCGTCGTTTCTTTCCAAACATGACAACCAAACGGGAGAAAACCTTTATTGCAGGTCTCTCCATGGGTGGTTACGGTGCCCTCAAAATTGCCTTTGAAACCAACCAATACAGTTGGGCTGGATCTTTTTCGGGTGCCTTAGTTGGAAAAGATGTTGTTGACACATTGATAACGGATGATTTTAAGTACTGGGAAGGTATTTTTGGAGACTTAAAGGATGAGAAAAATCGTGAGAAGTTTTATCTGAGCACCAGTTTCCGAAACTTTGATGGAAAGACCAAATGTTATGCCTGGTGTGGCGAAGGGGATTTTCTCTATGAAGCCAATAATCAAACGGTTGCTGATCTACAGGAAGCTGGCCTAGATATCGAATATGTCACAGAGCCTGGTACCCATGAATGGTACTATTGGGAAAAACAAATCGAAATCTTCCTTCGAAAATTGCCGATTCCATATGTGGAAGAAGAAAGGCTATCTTAATGGACATTCGCAAGGCGCAATTGGAGAAAACAAAAGGCCACATCCAACAATTTTTTGACCAATATGACCGGCATGTCTTTGGTCATTCTTTGGAAGCTGATAAACATGCTGACCAGTTGGTCTTAGAAGCTGTTGAAAATGGTCAGGTTGTGGGTGGCCTGATTGCAAAGAAATCCTTTGCTAGTCTGCACCTGGCTGAATTAGCCATTGACTTTAGCCGGCGTGGGTCCGGGATTGGGACACGACTGATGGAGGAGATGGAAAAGTGGGCAAAGGAACAAGCTATCTCAGTCATCACCGTTTCCACCGAATCCTATCAAGCCCAAGCCTTTTATGAGCGATTTGGCTATCGAGAATTTGGCCGTCTCAAGGACATGCCTTTTCAAGGAGTGGACAAGATTTACATGGTCAAGTATATTCCAAACGAGGAATTGGACTGATCATCTACATTGAATAAGAGGGCAGTAGAAACTCAAATTCACATCTTTGAGCTTTTTCCTGCTCCCTTTTTTATGAAAAATTTGATAGAATAAGTAAGATATGATTATACTAAGTGGAAATAAAATTGAACGCTCTTTTTCAGGAGATGTTCTCTTTGATAATATTGCAATTCAGGTGGATGAACGTGACCGTCTGGCCTTGGTCGGAAGAAACGGGGCTGGAAAATCAACGCTGTTAAAAATTTTAGTTGGTGAGGAAGCCCCGACCAGTGGAGAAATCACGACCAAACGAGACCTAACCCTTTCTTACTTGGCTCAGGACAGCCGATTTGAGTCAGAACGGACGATTTATGACGAAATGTTGCACGTCTTTTCTGATTTGCGTCAGTTGGAGAAAACTCTTCGGTCCATGGAAGAGCAGATGGCGACCGTATCAGGACCAGAGTTTGACAAACTAATGGCGGATTATGATCGTTTGTCTGAAGAATTTCGGACTAGGGGAGGCTTTACCTACGAATCGGATATCCGTTCCATTTTAAATGGGTTTCAATTCGATGAAAGCATGTGGCAGATGAAAATAGCTTCCCTGTCTGGTGGTCAAAATACCCGTCTGGCACTCGCGAAGATGCTGCTTGAAAAACCAGAATTATTGGTCCTGGATGAGCCGACAAACCATTTGGATATTGAAACCATTGCCTGGTTGGAGAACTACCTGGTTAATTACCAAGGCGCTCTCATCATCGTCAGCCATGACCGTTATTTTTTGGACAAGGTTGCAACCCATACCCTAGACCTGAATCCCCATTCACTGGATCGCTATGTCGGCAACTATTCCAAGTTTATGGAGTTAAAGGCTGAGAAGCTGGCAACCGAGCAGAAGAATTTTGAAAAGCAACAAAAAGAAATTGCCAAACTAGAGGACTTTGTCAACCGCAATATCGTCCGGGCTTCGACCACCAAACGGGCCCAGGCTAGACGCAAGCAGTTGGAAAAGATGGAGCGATTGGACAAGCCACAGGCCTATAAAAAGTCAGCTAATATGACTTTTCAGGCTGAAAAAGTTTCTGGGAATGTCGTCTTAACCGTAGAAGAGGCAGCTATCGGCTACCAAGAAAAGGTCTTGTCTGAGCCTATTTCAGTTGACATCAAAAAAATGGATGCCATTGCTGTTGTAGGACCAAATGGAATTGGGAAGTCGACCTTGATCAAATCCATTGTTGGGAAGATTCCTTTTGTCAAAGGACAGGCCCAGTTTGGTGCTAATGTGGAAGTCGGCTACTATGACCAGACCCAATCCAATTTGACGCGCACCAATACAGTTTTGGATGAATTATGGAATGACTTTAAAACCACACCAGAAGTGGAAATTCGCAATCGCTTGGGTGCTTTTCTCTTTTCAGGCGATGACGTGAAGAAGTCTGTTTCCATGCTATCTGGTGGAGAACGGGCCCGCTTGCTGCTGGCGAAATTGTCCATGGAAAACAATAATTTCTTGGTCTTGGACGAGCCGACCAACCACTTGGACATTGATAGCAAGGAAGTGCTGGAAAATGCCCTGATCGACTTTGATGGGACCCTCTTGTTTGTCAGCCATGACCGCTATTTTATCAACCGTGTAGCGACCAAGGTACTGGAAATTTCAGAGACAGGATCTACCCTTTACCTTGGTGATTACGATTACTATTTGGAGAAAAAAGCAGAGCTGGAAGAACTGGCTCGCTTGAAAGAGGAAGCAAGAACTGTTAAGCAAGAGGCTGTTGTGGATACCAGCTCAAATGCTTACCAGGAGCAAAAAGCCAACCAGAAAGAAATACGGAAATTGATCAGACGGATTGCTGAGATTGAAAGCCAATTGGAAACCATTGAGCAAAGACAAGCAGCAATTGAGAACGACATGCTGACATCCAACGATGCCGCTCGTCTCATGGACTTGCAAAAGGACTTGGACCAATTGAACCAAGAGCAAGAACTCTTGATGGAAGAATGGGAAAACTTGAGTGTACAGGTAGAGGGCTAGTTGCTATGACTGAAATTACAGTAGTCTTTTTCTACCGCTATTTGTGATTTTACAACATTGGAGGTTGGAATGGAGCAAACTAATTGGCCAAAATGGCTAGAGAATACAGATTTTGAATTGTACCAAACGCTTGTGTTTGCTGGATATCAAGACGATCGCTTTACAGTCTTGTTAAAAAATAGTGCTGATCCAACAAATCGCAAACAACTAAAATTAGTATGGAACAGCCTCTATTCCCATATGAGAACCAGAGCAGGTCATGACAAAGCTAGTGAGTTGCACAGAGAAAAGGCGAGGCCTTTTTACAAAGTAGAGGAATCACCTTATCTGAGCCTTTTCAAAGAGAGCAACCCAATTGGGCAGGAAGAGAAAATCTATCATTTTGTCATTATGGGTGACGAAGTCTTGGATATTTTGTCCAAGGAAGAACCAAGAATCGAGTTGATAGGAGAAGAGTCTGGCCTATATCAGTCATTCTCAGAAGTTCAAGGGATTTATATTGAAGGAATTGACGGCCAAAGTCGTTTGGGCTATGCATTGAGTGACAGCAGTGATTTTTATGATATACCAGAAATCATTGAACACCAAGGCGCCTACAAAGGAGCCATTATTCGCTTTTATGATTTCAATACTGGACAAGTTGTGACACCATTTCAACTGCAAGAAAATGTGTCTTATGGCAAACCTGTCTTCCTTCAAGACCGCTATTATTTCCTCCAAGCTGATTTTACAAGTAATCTGGTAACGCTCTATGCCTACAACCTGGACCAATCAGTAGAAGAAATCACCTTTTTTGAACTGAGCAGTCTTCATCTTTACAATTTAAGAATCATGGGCAAAAATCTCCATGTCATCAGCCATGATGACCGCGTAGAGGTTTATTATCCTTACCGAAAATCATTCCCATTAGAGAAGAGAGAATCACTGATCTTTATCGATGACGACAAACTCTTTTTATCAGAATGGGTAGAGGAAGGTTGGGACCATGATAAAGACCGGCCTTGTCCAACATATGACTATTATGAAAAACTAATTATAAAAGACTGGGAAGGGAATATCTTGTTTGAAGAAAGAGGTTGTCTGACGGAAAAAGAAGACGGTAGTTGGTGGCTGTCCTAAGGTTTACGGAAAACAAAATACAAAAAAACAGAAGTGATGGCACTTCTGTTTTTTATAACCATTTTTTCTTTTTAAAATAGAAGATAGCTCCAGTAAAGATACTGATGGCAAAGACAATGACAAGAGGATAGGCCCATTTTTGGGAGAGTTCTGGCATGTAGTGAAAGTTCATTCCGTACCAACCGACCAAGATATTAAGAGGCAGGCAGCAGGTTGTGACAATGGTCAACATGGCCATTAACTTATTTTGTTTCATGTCCATTTGGGATTTATAGAGTTCGCGGTTTTGGAAAATTAACTCATTGAGGCTGGACAAGGTTGTTTGGAGGCGGTTGATTCGAGTTTCCAGCAAATGGAAGTAGCGGAGATTTTCCTCCTTAAAGAATTCATTCTCATTTTCGTAAAACTCCTGGCAGACATCTAGTAACTGTTCATAATGGCGATTAAGGACCGTAAAGTCTCGCTTGATGGCATTGAGTTGATGAATGTGTTGAACTTTGTGCTCTTCTAGCAATTCATCTTCTAATTGATTTAAAGCCATGTGGTAGTCTTCCAGTAAGACGGGATCCTTTGCCAAAATGGATTCCATAAAGTCATATAAGAAGCGTTCCAAACTAGGTAGTTTCCACTTTTTCGTTTGGATGATTTGGGTAATCTTTTCTGAGACGACAGTGCTTCTGTCGATAAAGACGATGCCTTTTTCATCCAAAATAAAGGCAAATTGTTGTTCATTTTCTTCTGAAAGAGCAAAACGATCGGGAATAGAAAAGCTACCAGTTATGGCGTCGATATTGACCTCAGCCTTGCTGCCATGAATGTGCCTGGTATGAAATTCTAAGTCAATTGGCATATCAAAAGATTCTTTTTCTTGATGCCATTCTTCGGGGGTCAAAACAGCGACAAAGGGAAAGGAGTCTTGTAAACAGCTCTCTTTGGTAGTGGGTTGAAGGGTTTCTAAAATCTGGTAATACATATGTTTATTATAATCTATTTTGATGGGTTTCTGTAAAAAATAGGGCAAAACTTCCGAAGTTTTATATCTCTTTGAGTCGATAGAATAGCATAAAAGAATCCACTAGATTTAATTAGTTGCAAAAGTTGTTTAACTGGAAAATCTGTTTGTAACACAAGAATAGAAAAGCTTAAAAAATAGGTGGAAAATGGCAATATAGTCATCAAATAAAGACAGGATAGTTGAGCTAAGAGGGACACTATTTTCTAGGTGCCGTTTTTTTAAAGATAAAAAATCCAGAAGTAGGTTAATTCTGGATTTTTTGATATAGTACGGGATTTGTATTTACTGCTTATAAGGTTCGGTAATCCTTATCAAATAGATAGGATAGATTCTCTTTTTCCAGTTCTTGCAGCCGGTACGTAAAAATTTCTAATTCAGCAGAATAAGTTTGTTGATCCTGTTTTTTCATTTGTTGGATATGGTAGCGGTACTCATTTGCTAGTTTATTTTTTAATTCTCCCATAGGATGGTTATAAGGGGTTAAGCCAATGATCCGTTCTTCTAGAAAACCTGCAGAATACAATCTTTTTTTAGAGTATGCCGGAGTGTGCATAATGGAGCCATTACGGTGGTAGTAAAAGTAAATATCAGCATTGACATGGACAATTTTATTTGAAATTAGGAATAACTGCCAACCAAGACCAGCATCTTGATGGATTCTTCCAACAGGAAAACGAAGGTTTGAAAATAAGTGCTTACGAAATACTTTCCCCCAACTATGCCATAAATCCATACAACGTTGGTCTTGTTTGAAATCCAACTGGCGAATAGCTTCTAGAGGTTGGTAATGTGTCATTTGTGCTTGGTCTGGGGAATACCGGGCAAGAGGACTATCTTTTCGACTAAACTCACTGAAATCTTCGACAAATGAACAAGAAACGATATCGGCATTGGTATCGATTAGAGCCAATATGAGGATTTCTAGATAATCTTCACTAACATAATCATCAGAATCAATAAAAGCAATATTTTGCGTGGTGGAACGCTCAATTCCGAAATTTCGAGCAGCAGATGTTCCTTGATTTAGTGTCCGATAAAATTTAAATCGGTTGTCTGATCCGACAGCTTCTTTGGCAATCGTCAGCGAACCATCTGTTGAGCCATCATCAACAACAATCACTTCAAAATGAGTAAATGTTTGGGCTTGAATAGATTTTAGGCATCTGGCGATCCCAGCTTTTCCATTATAGACAGGAACAACGATAGTGACTTTCTCAATCTCACGTGTTTTGAAGAAATTTTGGGCTAATTGCTCCAGTTTATCAACCATTTGCTCTGGCTTATGGTCTGGAAAAACAAATTGCCCTTTTTCACCGTGCTTGGTAGTTTCAAAGGCTAAAATTGGCTTACAAAATTGCTTGAAGCGACTGACAATATTATCCAGTTCGTAGGCATGATTGATATCCAAATAGGCATTGGTCTTCATGAGCAATTCATCGATCTGTTTATAATTAACAGAAGGATAGAGGGTTACATTTTCATAGTCTTTGAATTTTGCCAGTCCGTGTCCAAAAGTAGTATAAGTAGCAATATGAAAATGAATGGACTGACTGTTCTGAATTAAATAGCCCAATTGTTCTAAATTTTCACTTGCAGTTAATGTAAAGACATGATAAGAATGTTGTGGAAAATGCATTTTCTTCTCCTTTTTGGTGAGATGAACGAGTTAGGGATTGCAGCGAATATTTTTATGAATCTTCCTAAACTGAAAAAGGATTTCAAAAAATATTATAATCTATTTTCTAACATTTGGCGAATAAAAAACCAAAAAGAGAGCTAAAAAAGTGCTAAAAAAGAACCTTCTTAGTTTAAATCATATACATACAAGATATACAATTCATACAAGTGGTTCTTTTGTGAGCTATTTTTGCTTTATGCGTCAAATGCAGCCTTGCTTTTGGTATCGGTGTATTCTTCTGGAACTTCTTTACTTAAGATGTCGTCATAGCTAGGCAGGTGGATGTCTTCTCCATATTTTTTCCGCAAAGCAGTTGTGACTAATCGGTAGGCAAGGTGTGGATTTCGAGAGAGAATAGGGCCATGGAAGTAACTACCAAAGGTATTTTTATAGTGCATGCCTTCGCCACCATCTTCCTTGTTATTACCGTTTCCATAAACGACTTGTCCAAGCGGTTTTTGATTTTCAGCTAAGAAAGTGCGGCCTTGGTGGTTTTCAAAACCATAGTAGGTCTCGTCAAATTCTTCATTATGGATTTTAATATCCCCGATGTAACGGTTGTTTTTTTGGTTAAGCGTATAATGACCTAGGATACCTAGACCGTCTATTTTTTTGCCACCAGCTTCAATATAATATTGGCCAAGTAATTGGTAACCACCGCAAATAGCTAAGAGGACTCCTTCATTTTCAATATAGTCTGCTAAGGATTCTTTTTTGGTTGGCAGATCAAGAGCCAGAACAGATTGTTCGAAATCTTGACCACCTCCAAAGAAGGC
Organism: Streptococcus cameli; assembly: GCF_053207365.1. Classification (NCBI taxonomy): domain Bacteria; kingdom Bacillati; phylum Bacillota; class Bacilli; order Lactobacillales; family Streptococcaceae; genus Streptococcus; species Streptococcus cameli. Next base: position 183,576 of record NZ_JBRUIM010000002.1, read on the forward strand.
AATCTGATAGAATTCTTTATCAAAAGAATCTTCTAATGACACAATATCAACTTGTACGCTGGCTCCGCATTTTTCAGCGACATATTTCAGCATGAGAACATTTCCATTGTCACCATAAGTGTTCATTAAGTCACCATAAAGATGGGCAATGTTGAGTTGGTAAGGAGCGTCTGTTTGTACGCTTTTTAAAGAAGAATAAACCATTAACGCATCTCCTTTCGAACAGCTTGGCGTTGGGCTAATAAATCACGAAATTCCAACATAGCTGTATAGGTTGCCAGAATATAGGCATGTTTTGTTTCTTGTTTTTCAATAGCCTGAATAACATCAGACAGAGTCGAAACTTGTTTAATTTTGTCTTCGTTAAAGCCTGTAACCCGTAAACGACGAGCCATTTCAGAAGCACGAACACCACCTGCCACAATGGCAGTAATTGGCATCTGGTTGATTTGTTCAAAATCAGCATCCCAAATCCAACTGGTATCAATACCATCTGCGTAGTTGGCATTGAGCAAGACAGACAAGGTAAAGTCATAAGGCGCCAACTTCATCATTTCAATGGCTTGAGTAGCTCCGACTGGATTTTTGATGAGAACAAGTGTGCATTCCTTTTCCCCGATGGTGAAGGTTTCTTGGCGGCCAAAGACTGCATGGCTTTTATCAAATCCGGCCTTAATGATGCTTGGCGCAACCCCCAAGAATGAAGCGACACTAACAGCAGCAAGTGCATTGTAGATATTGTACAAACCACCAATGTTAATGCTGTATTCCTGTCCATCGATCACAAAAGTTGATGAGGTATTGGTAATACTTGGTAGGCTCGTTAGTTGATAGTTCAGTTCTGGCCGTTTGAAATCGCAATGGAGACACAGATAGCTACCAAGATTGGCATAAGTGTTGAGCTTGTAGCGCAAAATGTGGTGACAACGTGGGCAAAGGACTCCCTCAGTATTGTAATGAGTCAGTCTAGCTTCGGATTCTTCCGTTGCAAAACCATAGTATTGAATGGGGTTTAAGGTCTTAGTAGAGTGAAAGAGTGGGCTATCACCGTTTGCTAGAATAGTTGCTTGAGGTGCCTTTGTAGCACCATCTACAATCATTTGATAGGTTGTATAAATCTCGCCATATCGATCCATCTGGTCTTTGAAAATATTGGTAAAGACAATGAGGGAGGGGGTGATGTATTCTGTGACCTTGGCAAGGGAAGCCTCATCAATTTCCAAAACAGCAACTTTTTTCCCCTTCTTCCCTTTTTTTGCAGCTAAAAAAGTAGTGGTAATCCCTGTAATCATATTGGCACCACTGGTATTGGTTGTTACTTGTCCATAAGCTTCTTCTAAGATGCCAACTGTTAAAGCCGTAGTGAGTGTTTTTCCATTGGTACCAGTAATGACAACTATCTCATAATCCTTTGCCAAACTGTGTAGAATGTCTTTGTCACATTTAAGGGCGATTTTCCCTGGCAGGGTCGATCCTCTTCCTAATTTTTTCAAGAAATAGTGACTTGTTTTTCCGGCGATAATGCCCAATAATGTATTTAGTTTCATAGGAGTATTTTATCACAAAGAAACTATATTTTCTAGAAAGGAAGTTATACAAAATGAAGAAAACTCCATCTAAAGTATGGTATAATGGAAATAGTGTTTGTAGAAATGAGAAAGTAAGAGGAAACCAGATTGAATCTAACGCAATTATTTGACATGGATTATTGGTCCAGTCTTGTCAGTAGTCCGTGGACTATTCTAATCCATTTATTAGATATTTCGTTGGTGATCTACATAGTCTATTTGTTTAGTCGCTCGATTGCAGGAACAAAGATTATGACCTTAATCAAAGGGGTCTTCTTGTTTTTGATTGCTCAATTGCTTGCTACCTTACTTGGCTTACAAACCATTTCATGGCTGATGAATCAAGTTTTGGCGTATGGGATGATTGCCCTGGTTGTGATTTTTGCTCCAGAGTTTCGTTCCATTTTAGAAAAATTAGGACGGACGACTCAGATTTTTTCACAAGAAAGCATTGGTGCTGAAGAACGGTTGGTAAAATCTCTCATCAAGTCTGTTCGCTATATGGCTCCCCGTAAAATTGGAGCGTTGATTGCGGTCGAAAAAGCACGTACATTGCAGGAATACCGCTCAACCGGGATTTCTTTGAACGCAGATGTATCTGGAGAGCTTCTCATCAATATTTTCATTCCAAATACGCCCTTACATGATGGTGCGGTAATTATTAAAGAAAATAAAGTGGCTGTTGCCAGTGCCTATTTCCCATTATCAGAAAATAGAGCTATTTCCAAAGAGTTTGGTACACGACACCGGGCTGCAATTGGTCTGTCAGAAGTGTCTGATGCCTTGGTAATTGTAGTTTCAGAAGAGACGGGTGGGATTTCCATTGTCGTAAATGGAAATTTCAGACATGACTTAACCATGGAAGAATTTGAGACCATTCTTCGGTCTGTGCTGATTCAAACCAACGGTTCGAAAACGAAATGGTGGCATCGTATAGGAGGTATCCGATAATGACAAGAAAATATACAAAATTAGGACATCTTGTTGTTTCCGTTTTGGTTTCTTTGATTCTATTTTTCTACGCCACAACAACCAATTATAAAAACACTTTAACAACAAAGCAAAATCAAGCAACAGAAACCTATACACATAGTATTAGCAACGTTCCAATTGATATTCGCTATGATAATGAAAAATATTTCATCTCAGGATTCTCATCTACTGTTAACATCGATTTGATTGGCTCAAACCGTGTTATCCTTCAAAAAGAAACAGATGAAACAACCCGATCATTTGCAGTGGTGGCTGATTTGTCGAATCTCAAATCAGGTCAGCACACCGTTCAGTTAAAGGTTCGCGATTTACCGACGGGTGTAAATGCTGTATTGACACCAGCTGCGATGCCAGTTAAAATTGGAAAGCGTGCCAGTCAGACATTTGAAGTTAGAGGAACAATTACACCAGCTCAAGTTGAAAAAGGATATTCCGTTTCAAAAATCGTTGTGGACATTGCCACAGTGAAAGTGACTTCAGACGAGGAGATTCTTTCAAAAATTGATCATGTTGAAGCGATTATTGCCGATGCTAGTGATCTTTCAACGGATTATTCTGGTACTGCAACACTTCAAGCAGTAGATGCCGAGGGCAACATTTTACCAGTTGTCTTTTCACAAGAGGTGGCTCGCTTGCAAGCAACCATTACAAAAGATAAATAAAATAATAAAAAAAGGATATAAAAATGGGAAAATATTTTGGAACAGACGGTGTACGTGGTGAAGCCAATGTAGAATTAACACCAGAATTAGCATTTAAATTAGGACGTTTTGGCGGCTATGTATTAAGTCAACATGAAACAGAAACACCTCGCGTTTTAGTAGCGCGCGATACACGTATCTCAGGACAAATGCTGGAAGCAGCGTTAGTAGCAGGTCTCTTGTCAGTCGGCATTCATGTCTATAAACTCGGAGTGGTTGCAACACCAGCAGTAGCTCACTTGGTTCGTTCCGAAAATGCTAGCGCTGGAGTCATGATATCAGCCAGTCACAATCCAGCTCAAGACAACGGCATCAAATTCTTTGGTGGAGATGGATTTAAACTCGACGATGAAAAAGAATTGGAAATTGAAGCCCTGCTTGATGCAGCAGAAGATAGCTTGCCACGTCCTTCAGCACAAGGGCTTGGCGACGTTGTTGACTATCCAGAAGGTCTTCGCAAGTACCAACAATACTTGGTTTCTACTGGTCTTGAATTGGAAGGTATGAAGGTAGCTCTCGATACTGCCAACGGTGCAGCAGCAACATCTGCTCGCTTGATTTTTGCAGATTTAGGTGCGGAGTTAGTCGTCATGGCTGAGACACCAGATGGTCTTAATATCAATGATGGTGTAGGGTCAACCCATCCTGAACAATTACAAGAATTGGTCAAAGAGAAAGACTGTCAGATTGGTTTGGCTTTTGACGGGGATGCCGATCGTCTGATTGCGGTTGACGAAAATGGTGACTTGGTAGATGGAGATAAAATCATGTTTATCATTGGGAAATACCTTTCAAACATGGGACTTCTCACCCAAAACACCATTGTTACAACCGTTATGTCTAACCTCGGTTTCCATAAAGCCCTAGATCGTGAGGGTATTGACAAGGCCGTAACAGCTGTTGGAGACCGCTATGTTGTGGAAGAGATGCGCAAGTCAGGTTTCAACCTTGGTGGGGAACAATCTGGACATGTAATCTTGATGGATTACAACACAACCGGTGATGGCCAATTAACCGCCGTACAGTTAACCAAAATCATGAAAGAAACCGGTAAAACCTTATCCGAATTGGCAGCAGAAGTAACGATTTACCCACAAAAATTGGTCAATATTCGTGTGGAAAATAGCATGAAAGACAAGGCTATGGAAGTGCCGGCTATTGCTGCCATTATTGCCAAAATGGAAGAAGAAATGGCTGGAAATGGTCGCATTCTTGTTCGTCCAAGTGGAACAGAGCCTCTTCTTCGTGTTATGGCTGAAGCGCCAACCGATGAAGCGGTTGACTATTATGTTGATACCATTGCAGATGTGGTTCGTGCAGAAATCGGCATTGACTAAGTACAGATAGAAAAAGAGATTGGGACAAATCGTCTCACTCTCTTTCTTTGAATGAAAGGAATCGAAAACAAACATTTTTTGTTGGAAATAGTATGAGTATTTTAGAAGTTAAAAACTTGAGCCATGGTTTTGGTGACCGGGCCATTTTTGAGAATGTCTCCTTCCGCCTCTTAAAAGGGGAGCATATTGGCCTAGTTGGGGCCAATGGCGAAGGAAAGTCAACCTTTATGTCCATAGTAACAGGACAAATGCTACCAGATGAAGGAAAAGTAGAGTGGTCACGCTATGTGACAGCAGGCTACCTGGACCAGCATGCAGTTTTGGAAAAAGGTCAAACTGTTCGTGATGTCTTGCGCACTGCTTTTGACGAATTGTTCAAAACAGAAGCCCGCATCAATGACATCTACATGTCCATGGCAGACGAAGGAGTCGATATGGATGCCCTTATGGAAGAGGTCGGTGAGCTCCAAGACCGTTTGGAATCCCGTGATTTTTATACCTTGGATGCCAAGATTGATGAAGTAGCGCGTGCACTTGGGGTTATGGATTATGGGATGGATACCGACGTAACAGAACTTTCTGGTGGACAACGGACCAAGATTTTGTTGGGAAAACTCTTGTTAGAAAAACCAGATATTTTACTTCTGGATGAGCCGACCAACTACCTGGATGCGGAGCATATCGACTGGTTGAAGCGCTATTTACAGAACTATGAGAACGCCTTTGTCCTCATTTCACATGATATTCCTTTCCTTAACGATGTCATCAATATCGTTTATCACGTTGAGAATCAACTCTTGACCCGCTACTCTGGGGATTACTATCAGTTCCAAGAAGTTCATGCTATGAAAAAAGCGCAGCTGGAAGCTGCTTACGAACGCCAACAAAAAGAGATTGCAGATCTTCAGGACTTTGTCAACCGCAACAAGGCCCGTGTGGCCACACGAAATATGGCCATGTCCCGTCAGAAAAAATTGGACAAGATGGACATCATCGAGTTGCAATCAGAGAAACCTAAACCAAGTTTTGATTTCAAAATGGCCCGTACCCCCAGTCGCTTTATCTTCCAGGCCAAGGATTTGGAAATTGGCTACGACCGTGTCTTGACCCGTAAACCTCTCAATTTGACCTTTGAACGCAACCAAAAAATTGCCATTGTCGGGGCCAACGGTATCGGTAAATCGACCCTCTTAAAAAGCTTGCTTGGTTTGATTCCAGCCCTTGGAGGCGAGGTAGAGCGTGGCGAATATTTGGAGCTGGGTTACTTTGAACAAGAAGTCCCTGGCGGCAATCGTCAAACACCTCTTGAAGCAGTCTGGGATGCTTTTCCAGCCCTCAATCAAGCAGAAGTTCGGGCGGCTCTTGCCCGTTGTGGCTTGACCTCAAAGCATATTGAAAGCCAAATCCAAGTTCTTTCTGGTGGAGAACAGGCCAAGGTTCGCTTCTGTTTGCTGATGAACAGGGAGAACAATGTCTTGATCTTGGACGAGCCGACCAACCACTTGGATGTCGATGCTAAAGACGAGTTGAAGCGCGCCCTCCAAGCCTACAAAGGCTCCATTCTGATGGTTTGTCACGAGCCTGATTTCTACGAAGGTTGGGTTCATGATGTTTGGGATTTTAATGACTTAACATAAGTCTGTTGTTTGGAAAAAATTTAGTATAAACAGCGGTCAGAAATGCCTCTTTTTAGCGTACAGAATAAGACTGTTTGTGATACAATAAAAATAAAAAAGGAGAATCATATGACGATTGATTTTAAAGCAGAAGTCGAGAAACGACGCGATGATTTGATGGCTGATTTGTGCAGTCTATTGGAAATCAATTCCGAACGCGATGACAGCAAGGCGGATGCCCAGCATCCATTTGGTCCTGGACCTGTTAAAGCCCTAGAGAAATTCTTGGAAATCGCAGCTCGTGATGGCTATGAAACCAAAAATGTCGACAATTATGCCGGACACTTCACCTTTGGTCAAGGAGAGGAAGAGTTGGGGATTTTTGCGCATATGGACGTGGTACCAGCTGGAAGTGGTTGGAATACAGATCCTTACAAACCTGAAATCATTGATGGCAAACTCTTTGCCCGTGGTTCATCAGATGACAAGGGCCCAACTATGGCTTGTTACTATGGCTTGAAAATCATCAAGGAATTAGGACTTCCTGTTTCCAAGCGGGTTCGTTTTGTAGCGGGTACGGACGAAGAATCAGGATGGGGAGACATGGAGTATTATTTCAAGCATGTCGGTTTACCAGAACCAGATTTTGGATTTTCTCCTGATGCAGAATTCCCAATTATCAACGGGGAAAAAGGAAATATCACCGAATACCTCCATTTTGGCAACGGCAATGGGGAGACCTATGTCCTTCATTCTTTCAAGGGTGGTCTTCGTGAAAATATGGTACCTGAATCCGCGACAGCTATTTTCACAGCGCCAATGACGCTTGAGGAATTACAGGCTCGTGCCAATTCTTTTGAAGCAGAGCACACTGTTCAAGTTGAAGTGACAGAAGAGGATGGAAAGTTCCAGGTCAAAATGATCGGAAAATCGGCTCACGGTGCTTCCCCACAATCGGGCATCAATGGAGCAACTTACTTGGCCCGCTTCTTACATGACTTTGCCTTTGAAGGCAGTGCTAAAGATTATATCGCTCTTGCTTCTGGTTATTTGTTGGACGACCACAAGGGAGAAAAGCTTGGTGTAGCCTATACAGATGACCGTATGGGAGCTTTATCCATGAATGCGGGTGTCTTCTCCTTTGACCAAGCACAAGAAGACAATACCATTGCCCTTAATTTCCGTTACCCACAAGGGACGGATGCTGCTAGCATTAAAGCACAGCTTGAAACCTTGCCAGGAGTGGAAAGTGTGACACTCTCTGAGCATGAACACACACCACATTATGTTCCGATGGAAGATCCATTGGTGAAGACCTTATTGGATGTTTATGAAAAGCAAACAGGTCTGCGGGGACATGAACAAGTTATCGGTGGCGGTACCTTTGGCCGTCTCTTGAAACGTGGCGTTGCTTATGGGGCTATGTTCCCTGGTTACACCGATACCATGCACCAAGCCAATGAATTTATCGACGTAGAAGATTTGTACCGTGCAACAGCTATCTATGCTGAAGCCATTTATGAGTTGATTAAATAAAGACGCAGGTTTATTGGATTCTTTTGATGCTTTTATAAGAAGGTAACTGTAATGATAGATGTGACAAAATATTTCAAAATAGTTGGATTTTTGGTGGTTGTCGGACTGGCTATTGCAGCAATAACAATGTCCAAAAAAGGAAAGAAATAGAATTCGCTTATTTACCTTGTTTTTACCAAGTTGATTGGTAGAAAGTTGGCAGATGATATCAAAAAAAGAATGCTTCCCGAAGGAGGCATTCTTTTATTTACCTAAACAGAATTGGCTAAAGAGTTGGGTGATGAGTTCATCTGGAGCAGCATCACCAGTGATTTCACCTAGTATTTGCCAGCAACGGGTCATGTCCACTTGAAGCAGATCAACAGGCATCCCCATCTCCAACCCATCGTTAACGGCTTGAAGCGCTTGAACAGCTTGTTCAATCAAGGAAATGTGACGGGCATTGGACAGGTAGGTTGCATCTTGTTCCACCAAACCGGCATTGTCAAAGAAGAGCTGGTTGATTCGGTCTTCAATTTGGTCGATATTTTGATTTTCCAAGACGGAAATTCGAATGGCATCTTCTGGAATTTCTGCGGCCTCGATTTGTTCTGGTAAATCCGTTTTATTGAGCAGAATGATGCGGTTGGTCATTTCTGAAATGGCTAAAAGTGCGCGGTCTTGCTCTGTGAGGGATTCTGATGCATTGAGCACGAGTAGAACCAAATCGGCTTCTGCTAAGGCTTGTTTGGAGCGTTCCACACCAATCTTCTCGACAATATCATCTGTCTCTCGAATACCAGCTGTGTCCACCAGCTTGAGGGGAACACCTTTGATATTGACATACTCTTCGATGACGTCACGGGTGGTGCCTTCGATGTCTGTGACAATGGCCTTGTCTTCACGCAGGAGATTGTTCAAGAGACTGGATTTTCCGACATTTGGCCGTCCGATAATGGCTGTCGAGAGGCCTTCACGCAGGATTTTACCACGTTTGGCGGTTCGCAAGAGACTTTCTAACAGTTCTTGGAACTCTGTGGTTTTTTCCCGCATAAGGGCTGTTGTCATTTCTTCGACATCATCGTACTCAGGGTAATCAATATTGACCTCAACTTGGGCCAGAGTATTGAGAATTTCTTGGCGGGTATTGTTAATCAGTTCAGACAGGGAACCATCTAATTGTTTGACCGCAATGTTCATGGCCTTGTCTGTCTTAGCCCGGATAATGTCCATGACAGCCTCAGCCTGGGTCAAATCGACGCGGCCATTTAAAAAGGCTCTTTTTGTAAATTCACCGGGTTCTGCCATACGGGCTCCTTGGCGAATCAAGAGTTGAAGGATTTCATTGGTCACCGCAATTCCACCGTGTGTGTTGATCTCAATAACATCTTCACGGGTAAAGGTCTTGGGTGCTTTCATGACTCCAACAATGACTTCGTCGAGGACTTCATTTTTTTGAGGATCAACAATATGGCCATAGTTGAGGGTGTGCGAGTCGACCGTCTCCAAATTTTTTCCTTTAAAAATCGAGCGAGCGATGGCAATCGCGTTTGTCCCAGAAAGGCGGACAATTCCAATAGCCCCTTCTCCAAGAGGGGTTGCTATCGCTGCAATGGTATCAAATTCTTTGGTAATCATGATATAGTCTTAAAATCCTTTATTTAATAGTGTTTATAAAAACTTTGCCCCAAATCTGCCCCAATTCTTATTCAAAAAGTTTTCTAACTCTCTGAAAATCTTTCTCTCTTTTATCTTCTAAGAGATGGGCATATGTTTGAAGCGTAACGGTCAAATCTTTGTGACCGATGATTTTGGAAATGGACAACAACTCAACTCCTTGTGTAATGAGATAACTGGTATAGGTATGACGCAAGGAGTGAAGGTGGACATTTCTACCAACAAGCTTTTTGATAAGACGATTGAGCCACACATGATGAGGCTCTGTAAAAACACGATTAAGGCCATTCTTGGCCCATCGGTTAGCTTTATAATCTCTTAATAGTTGGCAAGTTGTAGTATCAATAGGGACTGTTCTGATAGATTGAGGATTTTTAGTAGGCATAAATCCTGTTTGATCATATATGTCCCAAGTCTTGTTTATATCAATTATACCATTTTCTATGTCAATGTCAGACCAGGTAAGCCCCAAGCTCTCTGAAACCCGCATGCCAGTCACAGCAATCAGATAAAGCTGCATGTATCGGTTAGTCTCAATATTATTTTTTAAGCTATCAAGAAGTTTGTGGTATTCATCCAGTTCAAGGTATTTTTCATCAATTGGTTTTGATTTCTTTTCAGAATTGATAACGGCTAGATCAGTGAAGTTGTGAGTAATGATTCTATCTGCAATGGCATACTTAACACAAGAGCGCAAACGATGATGAATAACCCTTATCGTGCCATGATAGTATTGTTCTCCCAAGTCATTAAGAAAGCGTTGGTAGAGACTATTTGTGATACCGGCTAGCTTAGTCTGTCCAAAGTGCTTTTTTAAAATTTTTCGAGTTTGCTCGTAGTTTCGCCATGTTCCTTTAGCTAAGTTAGGCTTTTTAAAGGTATTCGCCCAATGGCTGAAGTAGTCAACAAAGCTAATGTCTATGTCTAGACTAACAGTCTGATTAAGTTGGCTCTCTGCTTTTAACGCAGCAGCAGAAGCTAGCTTCTTGGTTTTAAAACCACTCTTTGATTTCTGTCGGTACTTACCATCGGGGGATTTATAACTAATTCGATATTCCCAGCCATTCTCACGCTGTCTAAAATATGCCATTGATTTTCACCTCATTTCTTGATAAAATGAGTACAAGAAAACACTTGCCAACTTGGCAATTTTTCTTATACTGTCGCCCTACGCTCTTCATGACCAAACTTTGAGCGTGGGGTTTTTTTTATTCTACAATTAAATCACCAACTGGAATGATATCATTTGTTTTTGAGGATTTTGCAATCAGGTCATACTGATCAGCTGATTTTTTATAACCAAAATCAATAACTGTTGTATCATCTGGGAGTTTTTTAGCCAAATCAGAGATTGTCATGCGAAGTAATGTAATGGCATTACTTTGATCAGTAGTTGCTGAATTGGAGTAAACTGCATCTAACGCTTCTTTTGCTGTTTTTTGAGATTCACCAGATAACAGAACACGAATAATATTGTGACCATCAGGATATTCAGAATCTACTACATCATTTTCTATTTCAACAGATACTTCTCCAGTCCCTTCTGGGTCAAGAGTTGTTTTAATCTCTTCTACTATGGCATCGTATTGTGAATTATCAACAGCAACTTGAGTTTGTGTTGTCTCAGTAACTTTTGTAGTTTCCGATGAGTTTGTAGGAGTCTTATCAGAATTAGTGGAACAAGCAACTAATGGGATAGTTGATAATAAAATCACTGCACTAAGCAAAGTCTTTTTCATAATAAATCTCCTTTTTTATTAAATAATATTAGCCAAGTTATTAAATTCTTCTTTGACCATGGTCTCATCAGCTATGGTTTTTAATCTGTATTTTTCCATAAAGCTGACATAGTTGAATTCTTTATGGTCGTCCATGAGATCCAGTTCTTCTTTCAGCAGATGATGGATCATGTTTCTATCAGCTTGAAGTTCGCAGCGCTCACGGTTGAACTCATAGTCCGCTTTGGTGTGATGCTTATGCCCCAGTTCGTGATAGGTGACTTTCTTTTTGTCAATGTCATCCAGGTAACTGTTAACAAAGACTGTGTCAAAAGGTTTATTATAGACACCGTTGACTCCAGTGTCTCTGCCATCGAAGTAGGCAATTTGTGTCATATGGCATCAGTCCTGTCTGTTTTTAATTCTTGTCTCAAGCAATGACGCTATCAAGTCTATATCCTCATCATTGAGGTGGTGACCATCGTAAAAGAATGATTCTTTAGCTAATTCCTTGAGGTCAACCTCTGAGGGTGCATCGGATTCTTTTGCAATCCGAGGATTATCAGTACGGCCAGTTAAATAATCCATTGAAACATTGAAGTAATCTGCAATTTTTTCAATAGGTTCCATATTTGCCGTCTTTTTATTTTTTAAATTATAGATATAATTTTCGCTCAAACCAAGATCGATAGCTACTTTTTGCAGAGAAACTCCTCTCTTTTTTGCGAGTTCTTCTATTTTTTTATAGAGCTCAAACATTGTCATTTCAGCCTTTCTAAGACATGACAAAAAATATTTTACATTATCGTGAGAAAATAGTTGACAACATTTACTCTTTCGTGTAAAATAATTCTTGTAAGTTAAAGAGTTAGTAAAAACACAGGTTAAAACTAATTCAAAAATAAAAAGCTTTGGCGAGCGACTTCATTGATTGAACTAACGTTTTTTCAAGTGTTTTCTTTATGCTATGATTTTACATCATCGTGTAAAGAATGTCAACTCAAAAATATAAAATTTACTAACTTTTTAACTATTTTATAAAAAAGGAAGGAGAAAGTGATGAAAGAAATCATTGAAAAACATTTTGAGAATATGGTTGATGAGATTTTGCTTTCGTCAGAAACCTATGAAGAAGCTATTTCAAGCTTGAAAAAGATTTCGGTCCTAGGTATTCATCAGCCAGGGAGTCTTATCAAAAGTTTAGAAATCGCAATCAAGCGTAGGGCTTGTCAGCAAAAAACACCTAACCACAAGGATTAGGTGTCAAGAAATCAAACGTTCAGTCGAACGTGAACAACGTAGTCAAGATTGACTAGATGACGGAAATCTGTTCCGACTTCAACAAGGTCTATGGCATTAGCAGTTTCAGAGCAGTCGTCATAGACTTGGAAAAAGTCAATCTTGTCTCCGTTTGAGAAAGTGATTGTGATTGTAAAATCATCACGGTCACAAATACAATCGAGAATAAATTGTTTCATGACTTGTCCTCCTTTCACTAAAGATTTCAAGTCAATTATACCAAAAATAGAAAGGGAAAATATGAGCCAACAACATCAAAAATGGATTGATTTGGTTAAAAAGCGACTACACGAACGTGGTTGGTCTCAGACGGATCTCGCTATTGTTTTAGGGGTTACTCCTGCAATGGTAACACGCCTCTTGAACGAAGGTCATGGTAGTGATGATTTAAAACTAAAAGTCAACAAGAAACTTAGAATTTCTGAGAGCTGGACAAGCTTGGAGGAGTGATATGACAGCTAAATTGATTGATAACTGGCAAAAGAAAAATCATCAGCTGAGTCAACTGATGATTGATAGTCTTGAGGGGCTAGATGTCTGGGAGACGGTGCTGGCGTTGGGAGAGATAAGGAGAGTAGGTTTATGAATAAACAAATAACGATATCAAGTGCAGAAGTTGAAAACATCAAGAATGAAATCATCAATGTATTGGTAAAGCACAGTCTACAAAGCGGTACTGCTAAGATTGTCCTCACGGAAACAATTAATGATATTGAAAATTTTTCAATCGTATCTGTGTGATTTATTTGATTGCTTTTATTAAAGCTTCAACAGAGTTTTGTAATAATTTATAATTTTTATCTTTATCACCGTTGCCAATCCAAAGAAGCTTATCTGTCGGATTCAGTTTAACTTGGTACACTTCATCAAAAACTTGTTCTGTGACAGTTTGGTAGATGATATTTACTATGACAGTACCTTTTAGATTAGTATCTAACACATGCATAAATTTCTGAGATGGCGCAATAGTATACCCAATCAATGAAGACATATTGAAGTCCAGTTCATCAATACTATTAATAAATTTTAAGTCAAGTATTGTTGCTGGAGTGCTACCGAAGTTTTTTATCACCATGTATTTGTGGAAGTTATTTATTTCAATAGTTTCAATATACGCAACAATAACAGGTCTATTAGCTTCAGCTGTTATCTTGGTAGTAAGTTCATTTGCTTCAGTTGCTATTTTGATTGCTTTGCTAGAGTAATAGATTGATATGACGCCAATAAGCGTAGATACAATTATTGAGAGTATTTGGATAATATCTTGAATCGCCAATGAAGACAGTGTTAATTGCATAATTACCTCTGAGTGATTTTATCTTTATTATATCAAAAGAAAGGCATTTTATGAACGAAATTTATCATTTTCACGGACAGGAAGTCCGTACGTTAACCATTGACGATGAACCTTGGTTTGTTGGAAAAGATGTGGCTGATATTCTTGGTTACTCAAAATCAAGAAATGCAATCGCTCTTCATGTAGATGAAGATGACGCCCTAAAACAGGGCCTCACAGATGGCCTAGGACGCATTCAAGAAACAATCATCATCAATGAATCTGGTCTGTACTCGCTGATCTTATCCAGCAAGTTACCACAGGCCAAGGAATTTAAACGATGGGTGACCAGAGAGGTCTTGCCAGCTATTCGCAGACAGGGCGCTTATGTGCCAGAAAATCTGAATGAGGAAGCTTTCATCAGTCTATTCTCTGGACAGAAGGCACTAAAAGAGCAGCAAAAGCAATTGAAAGAGGATGTGGACTATCTCAAGAGTGAGCAACCTATCCACCCTAGCACCGCTCAAGCTTTGCTTAAGAAGCGGAAATCCCGTGTTGTCATGTGGCTTGGTGGTATGGAGAGCCCTGCTTATGCAGATAAGCCTTTTGCTCAATCGGTCTTTCGAGAAGCCGAGATTGACTTCAAGGACCATTTTAACATCAGTCGCTATGACATGTTACCAAAGAAAGCTGAAGGTCAAGCCTTTGCATACTGGATGAACTGGGAGCCAAGTACTAATACTAAGATGCGCATTTATGCTCTCAATGGCGCAGAAAAAGCCTGACGGCAATCAGGCTCAATGAAAAACTATATAAAGGTATTGTATCACAATGAATACAGAAACAATAACAATAAACAAAAATGAACTAGAGGAGTTGATTGCTAAAGAGGTGGCTAAAAAAATTACCTCACAAGCAAATAATTCTGTTTTCAAAGACCTAGCTATTATTGATAAAAGAGTTGCAGAAATAAATAGAGAATACCCAGAGATTGTTCAGTATGTACAGGAACAGTCAAAAAGACCACCTGCTTATCACATATCTCTTACAGAACTTGTGCATGAGAGAAGCCGTTGGGGAGATGGTTTTATGTTCACTAAACCGTCGTCATATGCTGATCCAGAAACGCTCATCAGAAAACTTGTTTGCTTAATGTTTGGAGCAAAAAATGTTAGGGAGTTAGATGGTAGAGATGTCGAAATAGCTAGAAGTGTGTATTATGAAATTTCAAATATATTTATAAATACATACAAGGGACACCTAGAAAATGTTATCGAGGATAGACGTGTTGAATAGTGAACAAAAAAGCCTGACGGCAATCAGGCTCTTAAATAAATATACAAGAGGATTATATCATGGATAGTAGATTATTACAAATGGTTGATGAATTTGAATCAGCTTTGATGGATAGGGCTTTGAAAGTCATGAACGTTGTCATGGACGAGAAAAGGCGTTATCCAATGGAATTAAACAAATCGGAATGCTCTGAAATGTTGCTTGGCACAAGAGATACAGGGACATTTGACGAGCGTTTCAACTGTCACAAGGACTTTCCGAGAATTAAATTAAAACGTGACAAATTTCCTCGTGATGCCGTGATTGAATGGTATCACAACAATTGGCATAGAACAGGAGTGTAATATGACAGATGTATTATTGATTGGATTTGTAGCCATGAGCGGGGTGGCTCTAGCTGCTATTTTGTATGGTTTTCGGTTGACCAAGACCATGAACTCTAGGGAGTTTCGTCGGGCTGTTTTCGAGGAAGTGGCTCGGGAAAATTATCGGAGACATGTGCAGTTGAGGGAGGCGGACTATGGCAGAAACTAAAACTATTGGCTTTCATGATGACTTGGTGACTTTATCCTTAAATGAATACTTAGCGGTACATGAGGAAAATTGTCATTTGCGCCAGCGAAATTTGGAATTGCAGACGGCTCTTGAGGCTATCCAGGGGATTACGGAGAGGGTAAAGTTCAATTAGATATGGTTTGGATTGTTGCAAAAAAGACAAAGACTGCCAAGGGTTGCAGACTCTATCGGAAACGATGCTTTGAGTCCTGGCAAGAAGCTAGGGTCTATCAACAAGACCTGTGGAATCAGGGAGTACAGACGGAAATGTGGGAGGAGAAAGAATGAAAAGGCAATCAATTATTAATTACATCTTAGCTAGTATTATCTTGCTGATGTTTTTGATGCTTGCTGGTATCCTTTATAAAACCGAACAGTTGCAAGAGCAGGTTAACAATCTGCAAGGGGAGTTCAATACTTATCGGACATTGATTTTTAATCTGTATGGTCAAAATGGAGGTTGATATGGCAATCTCAAACATACCGCCACAGGACATCATGTCCGAGCAGGCAGTTTTAGGGTCAATCTTTATTGACCCAGAAAAAATTGTTGTAGTTGCTGAATATCTTAAGCCAGAAGATTTTTACAGACCAGGGCATCAGATTATCTTTCGGACCATGCAGACCTTATCTGATAAAGGGCAGGCGATTGATGCTGTCACGATGAAGACCGCTCTGGAAGACCAGGGAGACTTGAGTGGTGTTGGAGGATTGGCCTACATTGCTGAGATTATCAACGCTGTGCCAACAAGTTCCAACGCTGAATTTTACGCTAAGACAGTTGCTGAGAAGGCCTTGTTAAGGAAAATCATTGCAAATCTTTCGGACACTGTTTCTGGTGCCTATTCTGGCGAAATGTCTGCCAATGACCTGATTGCAAGAACTGAGCAAGCCTTGGTCAATGCTAGTAATTCTAATCATAACACAGGTTTCAAACCAATCTATGATGTGATTTTAGACAGTCATAGCAAGATTGAGCAACGCTCAAATGTGTCAAGCGGTGTGACGGGAATTGCTACTGGATTTACCGATTTTGATAAGCTGACAACTGGACTACATGAGGATCAGTTGATAATCTTAGCTGCTAGGCCTGCAATGGGTAAGACGGCATTTGCCCTCAATATTGCTCAGAATGTTGCTTGCAAGTCCAATAAGCCTGTGGCTATATTCTCTTTGGAAATGGGTGCAGAGAGTTTGGTGGAGCGTATGCTTGCAGCTGAAGGAACTATCAAAAGTTATCACATCAGGACAGGAAAGCTGACACCGATTGAGTGGCAACGGTTGATCTATTCACAAGGGCAACTAGCAGAAGCACCAATTTATATCGATGACACGGCTGGAATTAGAATAGCTGAAATTAGGTCCAGAGCGAGAAAGCTAGCCCAAGCAACAGGAGGGTTAGGCCTGATTGTTATTGACTATCTGCAATTGATACAAGGGTCACGGTCAGACAATAGACAACAGGAAGTGTCTGAGATTTCCCGTCAATTGAAGATTATTGCCAAGGAATTGAAAGTGCCAGTCATTGCTCTGTCTCAGCTCAGTCGTAGCGTGGAACAGAGACAGGATAAGAGGCCTATCATGTCAGATTTGAGGGAGTCGGGTTCCATTGAGCAGGACGCTGATATTGTGGCTTTTCTCTATCGTGATGACTACTATCAAGATAAAACTGACAATCAGCCAGCAAGTAACCTGACGGAGCTGATTATCAAAAAGAATAGGCATGGTAGCTTAGGCACGGTCAATCTGTACTTCCATAAGGAGTACACCAAATTTTCGAGCGTGAAGGAGGAATGAAAATGAGATATGAATGTTCAAACTGCTGTCAAGAAATCGAAGATGATTTTTACATAGTACAGGAAAATCATGTCATCTTAGCATTGTTTAATGATGTTGAAAACTGTTTTTGCTCACAAGACTGTGTCAATGATTTCTTGATGATCGATACGAAAAGTATCTCAGATGGAGATTTACCATACGAGTTAGGGGGATGATGACGATGATTAAAAAGAATGACGTCACTGGTTTTCTAGCCTTCTTTAAGTTTCCAAAACCATTCATCTATGATGAAAAGTATAAAGGACTGAGCAACAATGCAAAAATGCTCTATATGCTTCTATTCGATAGATTGGAGCTTTCTCTAAAGAATGGTTGGCATGATAAAGAAGGGAATGTCTTCCAATATTACACAAATGACCAGTTGATGATTGACTTAAATTGCAATAGCAACAAGACGATTATCAAAATCAAAAAGGAATTGAAAGACGCTGGTCTAATGACAGAAGTCAGACAAGGAATGAACTTGCCAAACCGTATTTATCTTGAGGCTCTTAATGGAAGTGTAGAAAATACATTTCAGGAAGTGCAAAAAGTACACCTTGGAAGTGTAGAAAGTACACTTTCGGAAGTGCAAAAAGTACACACAATCAAGACTGAGAATACTAAGACTGAGAATAACAATATAAATAGTGTTATTTCAGAAATTCTTGATTATTTGAATGTACTAACCAACTCTAGCTTTAGAGTGACTAATAAGAATACTCAAAGGCTCATTACTGCCAGATTGAATGAAGGTTATACTGTCGATGATATTAAGTTGGTTATTAAAGACAAGACAGATGAATGGCTACATAAAATTGGAATACCAGAGTGGCAAAAGGACCAAGATATGGAGAAATATCTACGTCCGTCAACCCTCTTTAAAGTGTCAAAATTTGAAGAATATCTAGAAAAAGCTAAGAAAAACCAAAAAAATAGAGAAGTGGATAAAATTGACGAAAGGTTGGGCTTTTAAATGAATCCTTTTAAGAATTTTGAAACCAGGCAAGTCTTGGATGAAACCTGTGAGGTGCATGGTTGCCAGTTGTGGCTAACTAAAGTACTGATTAAGGGACGGCTTGAAGAACTCAAGCAATGTCCAGAGTGTACCAAAGCCGCTATTAACATCTTTGAAAATAAGTTGAACAGTCAGAGTAAGGTCAACAATAAGCTTGCTGATACCTTCGCAATCTTTGAGAGAGACAGTCTGGTATCAGACAAGCTGAAAAGCAAGAGCCTTGAAAATTATGAGGTCAAGGCTGACATTGACCAGAAGGCTATCAATTTCGCAAAAAGGATTGAGCAATTCTATCGGCATGAAGGCTTCGGCAATGCCATTGTGACTGGACCGTCAGGTGTTGGCAAGAGTCATCTGACATACGGATTGGCCAAGTACATGAATGAGCAATTTAAGGCTTACGGACATCCGAGGTCGGTGCTCTTTATATCGCTGGTAAGCCTTTTTACCAAAATCAGAGAAAGCTTCAAAGCTGACAATGGGTACAGACAGGCTGACATGATTGAGCTACTCAGTAAGGTTGATTTTCTCTTTCTGGACGATCTTGGAAAAGAGAGTCGCAAAGGGGATAGTCAGAACAATGAGTGGACTCATCAGATTCTGTATGAGATTTTGGACAATCGGAGCAACACGATAATCAACACTAATCTAAGCAGTAAGGAGATTAAGGCCTTGTATGCTGACAACTATGGCAACGGTGCTCTTTCTAGTCGGATTCTTGAGGGTGTGACTGGTAATAGCTTTGCTTATCCGAAGGACATGGAAGATAGGAGGTATTGATGAAATTTTTAGACCTCTTTGCTGGCATAGGTGGATTTCGTCTCGGCATGGAAGCGGCAGGACATGAATGTGTTGGCTTCTGTGAGATAGACAAATTTGCCAGAGCTAGCTACAAAGCAATACACGATACAGAAGGAGAAATTGAATTACATGACATCACAAGAGTCACAGATGAGTCTGTTCGAGGAATCGGAAGTGTGGACATTATCTGTGGAGGATTTCCGTGCCAGGCTTTCAGCATTGCTGGAAAGCGAGCAGGATTTGAAGATACTAGAGGGACTTTATTCTTTGAAATCGCTCGGTTTGCATCTATTCTCAGACCTCGATATTTATTCCTTGAAAACGTCACAGGACTCCTCAACCACGAAGGGGGAGATACGTTCGAGATCATCATCGGAGCGTTGGATGAATTGGGGTATGATGCGGAATGGCAAGTGTTCAACAGCAAGAATTTTGGAGTCCCCCAAAACCGAGAGCGGGTGTTTATTATCGGACATCTTAGAGGATCAGGTGGACGAGAAATATTTCCTTTCGGAGAAGATGGTGCAGAGATTAATAGTAAACCTACAAAAATAAACAAAGTGGGCAATATTCGCAAGATGGGGAAGTCTCAGAGTGGTGATGTGGTTTCTGCTGATGGATTAGCGCCAACTTTGTGTAGTACCACGACACAAAAGGACCCGTTGAAAGTAGTTGTTCAAATCGGGAATTTAATTGATACAGACAGTTTTGGTGGGAATCCACACAGAGGTCGTGTATACGATCCGGAAGGTTTGGCTCCCTGCTTGAACTGTAATGGTGGTGGTAACCGTGAACCGAAGATTATTCAACGTGGGCATGGTTTCAATTCTGGTGGAGAACATCAGATTGCACCAACTCTCACCAGCAATAGCTATCATGAGAACAATCATGTTAAGATTTATGACCTTTATAACAAGTCAGAAAAAGACATCGTTGGAACCTTGACAGCAGGAGGACATTCTGGCAGTACGCCTTCTGGTACTTTTGGTGTATCTGACGGATTCCGCATCCGCAAACTAACACCTCGTGAGTGTTGGCGACTGCAAGGATTTCCAGACTGGGCTTTTGATAAGGCGAGTCAGGTCAATAGCAACAGTCAATTATATAAACAAGCTGGTAATAGCGTAACAGTCAACGTCATTGCTGCAATTGCAAGGAGATTGCTATGACCTATGAAGCTACATTCATGCTATATGGTTACAAAGCTGTTACAATTGGCGAGTTTGAAACAAAAGAGTTGGGCGCTCAAGCAATTGTTGACCACATCATTGAAAACTCTGGCATACCTAGACCCAGGGTAGTTGCAACTATGAAAATACGAAGCAAGGAAATCAGGATTGATTATGGTTCTAAAACTTGCTACTACTTAATCACTTTAATAAAAAATAAAACGGAGGGAAATAATGGCTAGAGATATTTTTAGAGATTTAGCATGGGAGAATGTCATGAAAGCTGTTTCGGATAATGACTGGCGACAGGAGGATGAGGTTGTTTTTTTCAGCTTAGCAAATCAAAAGGATATTGAGGCTGATGAAAGGTTTGTCCGAACAGATCATGCTTTATATTTTGGAAAACGGCTATGTATTTTTTCAGAACAGATTAAGAAAAACCGCTATTTTACATTACATAAAAATCACTTAAATAAGATTATTGAATCACTGGGACAATTTCCCAAAATGGAGGAAAAACAACATGACTAAAACAATGACACTTGAAGAAAAGGTTGAACAGTGGTTTATTGACCGCAATTTACACGAAGCAAATCCAGTCAAACAATTTGAAAAACTTATGGAAGAGGCTGGAGAATTGTTTGAAGGTGTAGCCAAAGGCAAGTCTGATCTGATTAAGGATGCTTTGGGTGACATGCAGGTTGTTTTGACTGGTCTGGAATTGCAGATCAAGAATGGTGCAGATATTCGAGCGACACCAGAAGAAATGGAATTGCTGCTAATGGTTGCCAGTCTTGGCAATCTTGCCAATAAATTACACAAGCATGTATTTTACGATGAAACCAAGACACCACTAATCAAGCCAGATTTGATTATGCTACACAGCAACATCCATTCTGTCGCTATCCATAATTGCACAACGGCTGACACCTGTCTAAGGATAGCCTATGACGAAATCAAAGACCGAAAGGGCAAGATGGTTGATGGGGTGTTCGTGAAGGAGGCAGACTTGTGAGAAAGGCTTTAACAGGTATCGGTAACTTTTGCATTTTACTATCAATCCTCGTGGCACCTTTGCTGATCATCTATAAGCTTGACAAGCTAGATGCCAAGATAGAACAACCCAAAATCATTGTCTATCAAGTAGACAATGCGGGTGCTGAAATGGTTGGAACTGTGACGGACAAGGAAATTATCCAAAGCAGATACATTGTGACGGTTGGATCCTATGGGAAATTTATGGTCACTAAAGAGCAATATGACCAAATTAACATAGGCGATCCAATACCAGATTTTCTGAAAGGACGTGGGAGTTGATGACACATTGTGATTTTACGACTAAGCGATTAAACATGCCGAGTGATGAAGGTCATTATACTGGTTTCAGGGTTATACATGACAACATTAACAATCCAAGTCATTATCAAGGCAACTATGGCATGGAGTCAATTGATGTGCTTAGAAACTTCATGACACCAGAACAGCTGAAAGGCTTTCATCTCGGAAATGCCTTGAAGTATCAGCTACGTTTTCAAAAGAAAAACGGTCTGGAAGACCTGAAAAAAGCAAGAAAGAACCTTGATTGGTTGATTGAAGAAATGGAGAAGGAAGATGGAGAATAAAACGAGTAGTAACATCGGATTTACTGGAGCATTAACATTGGTTTTTATCACACTTAAATTACTAGGTGTTATTAACTGGTCATGGTGGTGGGTACTGTCGCCATTATGGATTTCAACGATTTTCGGTCTGTTAGTTTTGGTAATAGCGACGATTTTAAGCATAAAAGGAGATTGAGATGGAATTTAAAAAAGGACAAGAAGTTTGGGTTAAGGGTGTGGTGGACTATGAAGGAGATATCGTTGGCGATGTAAGCGAAGATTTTATATTTTGTATTTTTAAAAATGAAATTCCTCTAGTTGAAACCCGCACAGATGAGAAAGTCAAAATACCTAAGTTTGTGGCGGAGTGGATTGATTTTTGTAAAGATGCCGGAATAACCCTAATAGGAGCCATTGAACCTATTGGACATTTTGGAGAAGCTTTGGCTGAAGGTTTTGACGGGGATTTAAAAAAGAGTCAAATCTGGTTAAGACGAAACCAAACCGAATTCGCCCGTGCTTGGTTAGACGGCTACGAGGTGGAGCGGGAAAAGCTGTATATGATTAAATTACCAAACGGTCAAGGGCTGTGTGAAAGTGAGTCAGGTGCGCTGTTTTTTGGTAATCGTATAGCTGGTAAGGAGCTTTACGCAAAGAAGACGAAATCAGAATTTGAAAAAGCAGGCTACGCTTGGGCATGGAACGAGGGGTTTGCTAAGGAGGTGGAAGAATGAAGCTCAAAGAATTATTAAATGTAATTGATGAGGGGGTATCTGTAGAATATTGGCACAAAGGTTACATGGTATATGCCAGTAAGACTTCAGATGATCCGTTTTTAGAAAAAACAATAACATGGATGGGATTGCACCGAGATGGAGGTCTACTGGTAGATTTCAAGGAGGTGGAGTGATGCCGAACTGGTTTGTACGAATAAACCACAGAAAATCAAATAAAACGGATTTTTACTCAGAGCAAGTTGAACGCAGGTTGTATTTTGACATCGATACAAAAAAGGATGTTTTGACAAAAATAAAAGAAGATTATCCAGAATATTTTACCGAGAAAGTACCTCAGAGGACTGTTAATGGCGAGATGTTCTATGTCAATGTTTATGCACTTGGAGAATATTGGGAAAAGTTTTGGACAGAACAAATCCCTTGTCAATTTTGTGGTCAAAACCCTGTCAATCGTATTGATATTAAAAATAACAATTACAGTGGCTATTATTTTTGTTGCTTAGAGCATGAAGAAACTTTTTACGCTAATAGGTTAGCAGAAGATGAACGGACTTATAAAAATGGAGGGGTGGTTGGATTTATCTACAAAATCACCCATAAATCAACAGGAAAAGTTTACATTGGCAAAACCATCAATCATCCAATTTTTCGTTGGTTCCAGCATTTCAAAGCTCAATCAGGTAGCTATTTCCATGAAGTCATGAAAGAGAGCAACATCACAGATTGGGCATGTGAAGTACTGGATGTACTGAAAGATGGAACTGAAAGAGATTTATTGGATTTAGAAAGCCAATATATCTCTGAATACAATGCTACTAATCCAGACTATGGGTACAACACAAGAAATTAAATCTAATGGAGGTGGAGTGATGATACCGAAACACAGATACTCAGTTGTTTTCCAAAATGGAAATATCTGGTAAGTTTACGCAACTGTTTCCAAAATGGAAAGAGTTAGACAAGGAGGATAGCGAATGACATTTACTGGTATAAAATCGAACGGAAAAACAACTCTGGAAATCAGATTATCTGATGACCAGTTAGAGCACGTTGCAAATGGTGGAACGGTTACTCTTGATATTTCGCCCTTGCCGACTTTCGAGAAGGTAACAATCAGTCAAACACTGATCAATGATGTTACAAACTCTATAGTCAATCGTGACAGGACATTGATTAGTAAGCAAGAATTAGCCATCAAGGGCATGGCTAAGGATAGTTTTCAGATGGGAGTGAGGTAACAATGATTAATAATGTCGTTTTAGTGGGACGTCTTACAAAGGACCCAGAATTAAGATATACAGCATCTAATCAAGCAGTCGCCACTTTCACACTTGCAGTCAATCGTAATTTCAAGAATCAATCTGGTGAACGTGAAGCTGACTTTATCAACTGCGTCATGTGGCGACAACAAGCTGAAAACTTGGCAAACTGGACAAGAAAAGGAATGCTAATTGGTATTACTGGAAGAATCCAGACAAGAAGCTACGAAAATCAGCAAGGTCAGCGTGTCTATGTGACTGAGGTTGTTGCTGACAGCTTCCAGATTCTTGAAAAGCGTGATAATTCAGCGAATCAAGCCAGCATGGATGACCAACTGCCACCATCCTTTGGGAATAGCCAGCCTATGGATATTTCAGATGATGACTTGCCATTTTAGGAGGTAATAAATGACTAAACTAATAGGATTTGGAAGATGCCTGGGTAAAACAACAATGGCCATCTTAGAAAGTTATGCAACAGGAAAATATATCATAAGTGCTAACCGCCAAATGGCAAAACATACTTTCGATTATGCAAAACAGTTAGGTTATACCATACACTATCCATTGACTCCATTTGACCTTTATCACCAAGGATACAATCTAATTTCACGAGATGAGGGAGTTATCATAGATAATGTTGAGATGGTGCTTTCCTCTTTGCTAAGTCGTCCGATTGAAACAATCACTTTCAATAGTCGTGACTTGCAATTTGCTGAAGATCGGTATATCCAGGAAGTGGCTGAATTAAAAAAGGAGCTCAATGCTTGTTACCGAGAGAAAGAAGAGGATCAGCAAGAAATTGAGCAACTGAAGGAAAAATGTGAGAATCTACTCAATGAGTTATCTGGATATGTTTGGGATAAAATGACTCTTACAGAGAGGCGAAAGAGAATGAGACGGAGGAGGTTTGCAAGGTGAAATTTCGATTAAAAGAACTCAGAAAGAAACTAGACCTTACGATTGTCGATGTCTACAGGGCGACTGGGATTTCCCAGACATCATTGGCCCATTATGAAAAAGGTGGGATGCCATTGATTCCACCAATTGAGAAAATAGCTCAAGCCTATAATGTCAGCCCAGCGTGGTTAGTTGGCTGGAGTGATGATATGGGCAACTCAAAGCTAATGGAGACTTACTCATTAGAAATCAATAATTCGCAATCACCTACTGTACAGGAGCCGCATTGTAATTGCCAGAAAAAGGTGATCAGGTGGGTAAAAAGTAGATAAGAGAGGAGACAACTATGAGCGGATATGAATTTATGGCACAGCATCCCTTTTTGACAAGCTTCCTAGCCGTTGTCATTGGTAGTACTATCATGAGCATCTTTGATAATATAACCAAAATTTGGAGGAATTCTGATGAACAAAAGAATCAAGAAGAAGAAAGCTAAGCAGGCTGAGTTAAGGAGGCGGCAGGAACTAGAAGAGTTGAAACTGGATCCTGAGCAGATTCGCCAAGCTTTTAAGTCGGTAGGTACTACTCTTAGTAATATATTCGCCAATTTATCAGTAGCCTTTAATAATGTAGCTGAACATTGTAAAAGATGGGGAGAACAATTTGACAAAGAAAACAGCGAGTAAGACAAGACGTGATTTCCTTGAGTTTGAGCTTGAGGCCAAGTATCTTAAAATTGATAAACTAATTGGACAGCGTCGCCACGAGTTAGAAAGAGCTTATGCGGTAAAAAATCTAACTATGTCAGGAATAGACGATTCAGGGGCTAGTCGTAGCGGCACTTCGACCAATACTTCTGAAAACTTAGCCGTCGCTTATGCTAGCGATCCAATGATTCTAAAGCTTGAAGAGTTTCAAACAGCAATCTCAAGACTGCTTGATGTTCTTGAGCCAGATGACAAGAAAATCTTCCATCTTAGGTGGGGAGAACATACCAGATATGACTGGATTCAAGTCTGGCACATTATGGAGAACGGAGAAACTGGCTATCTGTATAAGCATAGCAAACAGATTTATAGAAGGCGTGAAGTCATCCTTGACACACTTGCAAAAATATTATTCATGTAACTTGTCAAAAAAACATATAGAATTGACAAAAAGAAACTGATATATTTGTATTATGCCAAAAAAAGAAAAAAAGCTAATCAAATAATTGATTGGCTTTTTTTGTATAAAAGAAAGGGGGTGATGATGTGAACCTTGTCGAACCTATCAGAGACTTGGATGATATCCAAGCTATGAAAGACTATTTGAAGTTTGAGAGTGCTATCAATGAAGATAGACGAATACGCAACTATATGATCTTTATGACTGGTATCAACTCAGGACTGAGGATTGGCGACATTGTCAAGTTAAAAGTCAAAGACGTCCAAGGTTGGCATATCAGAGTTAAAGAACAGAAGACAGGTAAGATTCGAACCTTCCGAATGCCGAAACCTCTCAAGTCTGCTATGAGAGAATATGTTAAGGACAGACCACATCATCACTACATCTTTCAGAGCAGAGAAGGAAAAAACAAACCACTGACCACTAATCAATGCTGGAACATCATCAAGGAAGCTGCTGAGTTTCTGGGCCTTGAAAACATAGGCACTCACTCCATGCGCAAAACCTTTGGATACCACTACTACAAGAAGTTTGGTGATGTTACGGAATTGATGGTCATATTTAATCATGCAAGCCCAACCATTACGCTAAGGTATATAGGTATAACTCAAGACCGATTAGATAATCAAATGCGTAAGTTTAGCTTGTGATTTTTATTTATTTTGTAACCAGTTTAATATAACGTGGAAACACGAAACTCATTTAAACCAAGTCAAGTAAAAGCCTTTAAAACAAGGATGTCGACTTATGGCTGGAATTTAAAAGATTATAAGATATATCAAACTTAGCGACAGAAATCAGCAAAAATATCAGGAAGGAGCAAAATATATGAGTAATTCAGTTACAGAAAAGAAAATCAGTAAACTACTTCGAGAGAATAAAAAAAGCATGGATGAAATCCAACAACATATCTATGACACAATCATTCTCAATCAGTTAACAACTGGAGAAGTTGCTGCACTATTTACATCGCTGATGAGGCAAGTGCTCACCACTTCACACAATCAAGCACTACTTGACAGGCTAGGTCTTGATTCAGGCAAGCTAAACCCAGAAGCAATTAGTCAGATTCAAATGCTACTGACCATCGAATGGCTAGACAGCCAAGGACTGTTGAAGAAATGAACTTGATGACGCCTGAGTTGCTTGAGTGGGTTCGTGAGCTACTTGAGACAGACAACATCAAACAGTTCTATTGGTCAAAGCCTTGGAGAATTTTGCGTAAGGTTAGACGACAAGTTGACAACAACGAGTGTCAACGTTGCAAGCGAGCAGGTCGACACAGTCCAGCTGAGATGGTGCACCACAAGAAGGAAGTAAGGTACTATCCTGAACTGGCTCTCACACTTGCTAATGTCGAGTGTCTATGTAATTCGTGTCACAACAAAGAACACCCAGAAAAGTTAGGTTCACTCAGAAAACCGAGGTTTGAGAACGAGGAGCGCTGGTAAGCCCCCCGGTCAAACCAAATGCAAATTCTCTTGGGGGGCCGTGCAACGGTGGGGGGTGCTCGGAAAAAACATTTACGCAAATTTTATCAAGGACCTCAAAAAAATAAACAGAAAGGGGAGAAATGGCAGGTTTTTTAGAGTACCCAGAATTTGACTGGGAAAGACCCTTAACGAGTCAAAAAAAATATGTTAAGGCAAGAGATGATCTTCGCATCACATTGATACGAATTTTACAAAGTCGCAATAAGTATGTCGAGCCGTTCAAAGATTTTGTTGAACAGTACACATCTCTTTGGGAGACTTCTCAACTACTTCGTCAGGACATTAAGTTAAATGGCATTAGGATTGGGGGGAAGAAAAATGACTCTGTCTCCCTACAGGTGAATGTCAACAAGCAGATGATGGTCATGCTGGAAAAATTGGACATTTCGGCCGCCGAGGTGAAGAACGATGACGGCGAAGACATTTAGTTGGACCAGTGGAAATTGCCACATCGATGATTTTATTCATGACATCATGTCGGAGCGCTACAAGGTCAATGTGGAAATGAAACAGATGGCTGAGCTAGTGATGACAGCAATTGATGATCCTGATGTAGTTGTTGACCACCAGAAAATTAATGACTGCATTGATTTTATCAACAAATACCGACCGTATGAGTTGGCGCCTCCTCAGAGGTTTATCCATGCAGCTATATTTGGATTGCGTTGGAAAGATGGCCGTTTGTTATTCAGACGGCTTTTACTATTGTGCGCAAGGGGATTTGGAAAAAACAGCATCGCTTCAGATGCTTCTTTTTATGCCCTTAGTAACCGAAACGGCATTCCTAAGTACAATGTGGATATCGTGGCAACGAGCGAATTGCAAGCCAGGACTTCCTTTGATGATGTTTACGATACCATCAAGGGGAATGAAACTTTACAGAAGGCCTTTAAATACACTCTCACGCTGGTTAAATTTAGAAAAACTAACTCTAATCTTAAATACCATACGTCAAACGCTAGAACCAAAGATGGTCTGCGTCCTGGAATGATTATCTTTGATGAAATCCATGAGTATGAGAACTATGCGAACATCAAGGTATTTACTTCAGCGCTGGGAAAGACTGCTGACCCTAGACGGTTGTACTTAACCACAGAGGGCTATGTAAGAGGTGCTGTGCTGGACGACTTCAAAGATGAAGCAAGAGACATCTTATCAACATGCGACTATAGAGCTGGTATGTTACCTATCTGGTCACGGATTGAGGCTTTTGAAGAGTGGGAAGATGAATCCTCTTGGGTTAAAGCCAATCCAATGCTGCCGTATCTACCAAATCTAATGCAAGAATACCGTGACGCTTATGCAGAGGCTAAGAAAAGCAAAGAAATGTTTTTAGAGTTTTTGACAAAACGATGTAACTTCCCTATGGAGGACACGACACATGGTGTTGCTGAATGGGAAGATATTGTTGCTGCAAGCAGACCACTACCAGATGATCTAGAAGGTGCTGAGTGTGTCGGAGCGATTGACTATGCGGATGTACGAGATTTTATCGGTGTGGGTCTTTTGTTTAAGCGTGGGAATATGCGTTATTGGCTTCATCACACGTTTATAGTTTCTGAGGCATTGAAGATTCAAGATTTTAAAATGGATTTTCAGATACCAGTCAATGAGGGGTTGGTGACTATTGTACCAGGCAAGGTCATGGATCCTGAATATGTGGCTAATTGGTTTTTGAAGATGGCTGAGAAGTACACTATCAAGAACATCGCAATGGACGACTATCGCAGGGCAACCGTTAAAGAAGCCTTTGATAAGGTCGGATTACCAATACAAGTCGTGAGAAGTGGGGCACTAACTCACTCTAAACTTGCTCCTGTGGTTGATATGATGTTTGCCAACCATGAAATCGCATTTGGAGAAGACCGCATGATGCGCTGGTATACCAATAATGTCTATGTTGACATGGATGGTAAGGGAAATAAAACGTATAAGAAGATTGACCCTGAACGTCGCAAGACAGATGGATTCATGGCTATGATACACGCCATGGCCATTGAGGAACAACTCAGCACACCAACCGTTAAAATCAATCGCAGACTAAGGAGTTATACAGGATGAATTTAGAAAATGAATTCTTTGGTAATCAGATAGACAACAGTATTTCTCAATCAATCATTCATAGTCCTAGAAATGAATTTGTTGCGGTTGCAATGATTGGGGGTGGTTCGATAAGTTATACCAGATGTTGTTACTGTCACACAGAAAATAACGGTGAGACTTGTCCCGTTTGCCAATACAGATAGAAAGGAGGGGGATCTTGGGGATATTAAACAATTTTTTTGGCTTCTTCTCATCTAACAAATCAGAAGTGAAGACGGTATCTAAGCGAGAGCTGGAAGCGATGATTGCTCGTTCTGGTCAGCGGATTCAGGTTATGGAATACGCTTTACAGTTATGCATAGACCGAATAGCAAACGCTTTGTCTTTGGCTGATTTTGAGACCTACGACAAGAAGAAGTTAAGCCATGGACAGATCTGGTGGCGGTTTAACTACGAACCTAACCAGAACCAAACACTTAATCAATTTCTAGCAGGGGTTATCGGAGAGATGGTTCGTAATCCTGATGGGGCATTAGTCTTGTTGCATAATGATGAGTTCATACTGGCAACAAACTTTGAAGTCACTTATCGAGCCTTCAAGCCTAACATTTATCACAATATTGTGGTTTCTGGCGGGTTTAAGATGGATAGGGTCTATTTGGAAGAAGATGTACTTCACTTTACTTTCAATGATTCAAAAATCAAGGCCTACTTAGACGATCTATATTCTGAGTATGGGAAATTGATTGGAGGTGCTATCCGAAATTATAATCGGGGGAATGCGCTCAAGCTTGGTTTAAATATCAAAACCTTATTTGACCAACAATTTGGAAATAAGGTGGTTGACAAGGACGAAGATGGAAACGACATTACCGAAGCAGATCAAATCATTGATGAGATGTATGAGAACCGCTTTGCTGCTGTCTTGTCTGACAAAGACTCCATCACACCCTTAGAAGAAGGTCTTGAAATTACAAATCTTGTCAATACTAGCGCCAATACTAAAAGTGGGGCAGTGACAACAAGAGATATTGCAGATGTGATTTCGGATGTGATCAATTTAGCGGCTGATGCCTTTAACATTCCACGAGGGATTTTAAAAGGTGATGTTGCGGATGCCGAGGCTATGCGAGATAACTTTGTGAACTTTGGTGTCAGGCCGTGGGCCGACATCATTGAGACTGAGGTGAATCGTAAGCTATACGGCCATGCCCGAGTAAAAGAGGGTTCTAAATTTAAAATTCAGACCAATTCAATCTTGGTTTATAATTTGGAAAAATTCGCTAGCTCTGCCGAGGGGCTATTCCGAATTGGTGTTTACAATCGGGATGAAATCCGTAGGAAACTTGGTGAGGAAGAAATCAATGATAAGACTAGCCGAGATTACTATGTGACGAAGAATTATCAGTCTGAAAATCAGATGATGAAAGGAGGTGAGGAAAGTTAGATGAAAAAAACAATTCCATATCGTTTTGAAGCTTCAATAGCTAACGATGATAAGGCCGTGCTTTATTTGCATGGTACGGTTGGTGGCTACTGGGAAGGTATCAATTTTTCTGATATCAGAGACGAGTTAGCCAACTTCAACGGCTCAGCTATTGAGGTCCATATCAATTCCTACGGAGGTGATATGTTTGAAGGCATTGCTATTAAAAACTATCTAGCCCAACGACCTGAAGAGGTGACGGTGATTATTGATGGTTTAGCAGCAAGCGCAGCGTCGATTATTGCTATGGGAGCTGATAAGATTTTTATGCCGTCTGACACGCAGTTGATGATCCATAATCCTTGGACCTTTGCTTATGGCAATGCTAAGGAATTGCGGAAAGTCGCTGATGATTTGGATAAGGCTGAATTGTCAATTCAGGAGACCTATCTCAAACGCTTCAAGGGCGAGAGAGAAGAGTTGAAAGCATTGCTGGATGAAGAAACATTCTTGACAGCTGATGAAGCTGTTGCGCTTGGTCTTGCTGATGGCATTTATGATGCGGCTGAAAGTGATACCCCTGATGAAGAGGCTGAGACTGAAGCTGAACAAGAAACTGTCCTAGATAGTCTAATGGCTAAATATGGACCAACTGAATCTACTGAAAAAGGTAACCGTTCAATCGAACGATTTGCCTTTTTGTTTGCACCTAAAAATTAAGGAGAACTAAACTAAATGAAAAATCCAGATTTCACTAACGAAACCATGAACGATTTCCGTGAACAGCTTTTCTTGGCTTTACAGACTGATGATGAGGGCGCTCAAAAAGTTGCTTTCCAAAACTTTGTTGAAGGCCTTGAAACAAGTGTAACGTCTCAAATTAAAGCAGCAGCAGACACCTTCCAAGAAGGACTTCAAGATGAAGCTATCTTGGCTGAGCGTGGTTTGCGTCGTAAACTAACTAGCAAGGAGAAGAAATTCTTTAACGAAGCTGTTGAGAAACAAACCATTACAGGGCTCGTAAATCAATTCCCTGAAACGATCATCGAAGACATCTACCGCAACCTTGTCCAAGAGCACCCAATCATCTCGTTGGTTGATGTGCAGAAAGGGACTGCTCGTGGCAAGTTTGTCTACGGTGATGCTACAACCAAACGTGCTTTCTGGGGAACTATCCCAGCGGATATTAAGCAAATTTTGCTTGATTCTTTCAAAGAATTGGACATTTCCGCATCCAAGCTGTCTGGCTATGTGGCATTGCCTAAAGGGTATTTTGAACTTGGACCATCTTGGTTGGCTAGCTATATTGTAACTTTCCTTCAAGAAGTTATGGCTGCATCTCTTGAAGAAGCGATTGTTAATGGTGATGGGGATAAAAAACCACTTGGTATGATGCGCAAACTATCAGGCGACACAGGTGGTGTATATCCTGAAAAAGAAACAATTACATTAGCGAATTTAGAACCTAAGACGCTTGCTGGCGTGCGTGCAGCACTCGCCAAAGCTAAAACAGATAACGGACTTGTTTCTGTTCTTGTAAATCCAATGAGCTACTGGGCTAAGCTCTATCCATCTCTTGCTTATCAAACACAAGCTGGTGTATGGGTAACGGCTCAGTTGCCAACTGGTGAAAACATTATCACGACTCATGCTGTGCCGGAAAACAAAATGGTGTTCGGTGTCTTGAAGAACTATCTCTTGGTAGTTGCTAGCGATGTTACCATTACAGAGTACAAAGAGACTCTTGCGATTGAGGACATGGACCTCTATGTTGCAAAATTCTTTGGTAAAGGTATCGCTAAGAATCCTAATGCATTCTTCGTGGCCGATATCTCATCAGTTGATGGTGCAACAGTTGCCAACTTAGAAGATGCTGCCAAAATCAAGTCAGAAGATACAATCAATCCGACTCCAGAAATTTAGGAGGTAAGTTATGAAACTTATTACCGTCGAGGTTACTGAAAGTTTTAAAGATAAAGCAACTGGAACACTTCGCCAATTTGGCGAGGTGTTTGAGGTTAGTGATGAACGATTCCGACAGTTAGCAGGAGAAAACAGCTACAATAGGCCTTTTGTCAAGAAAGTTAGTAAAGATGATGCCTCTGAAGTTGAGGAAGCTACTCAAACAGAGGATTTGTCGAAGTTGTCTGTCACTAAGCTACAAGCCCTATTGACAGAGCGTGGTATTGCTTTTAAAAAGTCTGCCAACAAGACAGAGCTTTTAGAACTTTTAGGCTAGAACAGGAGACGCTATGAGCGAGGAAGTGAAAGAAGATTTGTTAAAAGATATCAAGTTACATCTTCGGGTGACTTGGAATTATCAAGACTCTGAAATTTTGGAATTGATTGAGGATGGGAAGTCCGAGATTAACAGCATTTGTGGTCCCAGTGAATTTTCGGAAGCTGGTCTCGCTCGTAGGCTTTTAAAAGCTTATTGCCGATATACCTGGTCTGGTACAGGGTCTATGTTTGAGGAAAATTACAAAAGACAGTTACTGCGCTTGCAACACGACAATGGGTTGAAACGATTTAAAGAGAGGAAGGAAGAATGAGGGCAAATAGAACTCGAAATGAAACACCTCTCAATGATGGATTGCTTGAATATGGTCAAGTTAAAACCAAGCGTGATATAGCGACTGCTAAGAAACTTGGGGAGGGGTTCGTTGAAATCGGCTCCCTCTTCTTCTCTTATCAGTCTATCAATGCTCGATTTGATACTTATCAAGTGTCTAGTCTATCTGCCGTAGATGTTAAAGTAAAATGCTTTTATGTCAAGGATTTTGAAAAATCTCATAAGGTTAAAATCAATCACTCACTTTATGACGTTGAAGGCTTGGACATCGACCATAATCAGGAGTACATGTATTTATTCCTTAGAAAGGTGGGGTATTGGGATGGTGGAAATTTTATCCAAACCACTTGATATTGAGAGAATTGTAAAAGAAATTCTTTCTTTTGGCTATCCATGCTTTGACAGTGATGTTGGACGGGATGAGGTGGCTGATAGCCCATCGTTTTTTGTCTATATGGACGATGGAGGGCTGGAACCCTCTACGCACGCTAATCAGTACATTAAGAGTTTTATCTTGATGTTTATTAGTCGAGAGGGCGCGACCTTTGACGAACTGGAATTGATTGAGAAGATGAAGCTTTGTCGCTTGGTCTTTGACCGGTCAGAAATCGAACGTGGGAGTTTGCTTAACACTGAGGAGCAAGCTGTCGCAAGGACTTTGACATTTCATCAGGTCATCAAGGTTGAGAGGTGATACATGGCTAATAGAGCGACTTTAGATTACTCTGGCTCTCAGAGATTAGTTGAGGCTATGTCTAAAATCCCCTCAAAGTCCGAAGAAGTGGTCAACCGTGTCTTGAAAGACAGGGGCGCTAAGGAAGTGATACAGGGGATTATTGGCTTTATGCCTGTGAGTAAGAGAAATAAAAAACATGCCAAATTTTCAAATCCTTTGAAAGAGGTCATGTTTAATCTCGGCTTTGATGTCATTACTAAAGGTGGAGCTGCTAATAATAAAGGCTCGTATGGTTACCTGGTCTTTCCAAATGAAGGACGAGGTCCGAGCAACCCTGTTGCTCAACAGTTCTTTGAAAAGGGACTGGCATCGAGGGAAGATATCATCTTGGACTATGTTATTGATGAACTGGTCCGAGCGCAAGAAGAATTATTAAGTGTCTAGGAGGACAGAATGGAATTTGATGTTTTAGAACAATTTGATCAGTTTGAAATCACAAATGGTCAGTTTCGATTAAAAAGCAAGAACGTGCTACAAGAAGCCGTTAAACTTGGCTGTACTGGGGAAATCTCAGTAGAGGCTGAAACAAAAACTATCACTAAAAAATGCGAGGGGAAAGTCGCTAAAGAAGTTACTGTTATTGAAAAATTAAATGGTACGTTCAAGGGGCACATGCCTGTTGGTGTGTTGCGTAATGTCTTTGGTTTGACAAACAATGCTCTAAAGAAAGGTATTCACGGGTATGGGAAAGCTTCTGTTGGCGCTAGCGGTCTTATCACGTTTGATGTGTATGACCTTGGTCGTGAGAACAAGAAGTTGATAGCATTCCCTAACATCACATTTACTGATGGTTTGAAATTTACTATCACGAATGGTCAGGAAGAGATTGCCGAAGTGGAAATCAATTTCTCTGCCATGTTTGATGAGAATGGCTATTGTTACTATGAAGCGTTTGAAGGCGATCTTGATGATGATAGCGTGAAGACTGGTTGGAATAAAACATTTACACCAGAACTTGTAGCAAAGGTAGTTTAAGAAAGGTAAAGCATGGCTGAAAATATTACAGAGATTAAATTTGCGAACGGAGAAACTGTACCAATCAGGACTCCTATTACTATGTACGACTGGAAAAAAGCTAAGAAAGATGGCTTGTTGACTCAAAATGCCTTTGCGAGTGCAATGAAGAACGGTGGTGCTAATCCTAACATTAATGATAAGGATTTGGAGAATGCGCCTTTCGTTGCTTATCGTGCAGCAGGAGGCCAGCTCTCTCAGGCTGAATTTGAAAAGAATGTGGTTTTTGACCTTGAAATCGCTAGTCAGATTTATAGCCAGATTGTCCAAGGCGGAAAAAAGCCCAAAAAAGCCAACTCCAACTAGCGTTTGAAAGAGCAACCAAAAAGCCTAAAGAAAAAAGTAAACGCCGAACTCCTAAAATCGATTTTGAAAAAATGGAAATTGAGGAATTTCTGTATTACTATGCTTTTGTTTTTGAGTTTGAAATGAACCTATTACTTGAGATGACTATAACAGAAATCGAAGAGATGACAGGTTGTAAGGTTGCGATAGAGCTTTGGAAAAATAGTGACTAAAACAAGCGCTGAGATTGCGATTCTCAGCGCTTGTTTATTTTTTTAGTAACCAATTATCCATGAAAAACGATTAGGAAGGAGGATGGATGGCTAAAAAATCAGAAGTAAAAGTTACCTATAAGGTTATCAATTCGGAATTTAACAAAGGCATTTCCGAGATGAATTCCAAAGTGACTACCTTAAACAAAGAATTTCGTCTGCAACAAGAACAGATGCGTCTAACTGCCAGTGAGACGGACAAGCTCGAAAGCAAACTAACCAAGCTGACGAGTGAGTATGATCTTGCTAAAGAAAAGACGAAGTTGGTCGAACAAGGGTTAAGAGAAGTCACTAAAGCAACTGGTGAAAACTCAAAAGAAACTCAGCTCTGGACAAACAAGCTATTAGATGCTAAGAAGAATGAAGAATTCCTCAAGAATTCTATCGAGCAAACAAAGAGTGCTCTAGATAAAGAACGTCAGGCAGTTAGTCAGTCAGCTATGGCTTCGCAGGACCGAAAAGAGAAATTAGCGACGTTAAAAGCCGAACAAGAACGCTTGAATGAATCAACAGACAAGATTGCTGCCAAGTATAGGCTTGAAAGAGCTGAACTTGGGAATAATGCCAAAGAATCAGACAAGCTTAAAATCAAGAAGCGAGAACTTGCTGATCAGATGGAGAACACTGGCAAGCAAGTCCAAAATTTGGAAAAGCAACTTGAACTTGCAAAATCTGAATATGGTGAAAGCAGTCAGGAAGTTGATAAGCTAGAGCGTGAGTTACTTGAAGCTAAGACCGCATTTCAAGAGTATGCCAATGAATCTGAGAAGGCCAATGATAAGATTGGTCAATTTGGCGACAAAGCCAAGAAGACAGGGGAGAAACTCCAATCAGTTGGTAAGTCATTGACAACAGGATTAACCGTTCCAATCGTCGCTGGTACAGGATTGGCAGTTAAGGCAGCAAGCGATTTTGAATCCGCTTTTGCTGGCGTCATGAAAACCAACGATGAAGTGGTGGATGCCAATGGCAAGGTCATTGTCAGCTATGATGACTTGAGAGCTGGTATTCGTGAGATGGCTAAAGAAATTCCTGCTAGCACAACTGAAATAGCTAGCGTCGCTGAGGCGGCAGGGCAGTTGGGGATTAAGACAGAAAATGTCCTAGATTTCACTCGAACCATGATTGACATGGGGCAGGCAACCAACATATCCTCTGAAGAAGCAGCAACTGCACTGGCTCGATTAGCAAATATTACCGGACTACCTCAAGATCAATTTGACAGACTAGGTTCTACTATTGTAGAGCTCGGAAATAACATGGCAACCACTGAGAGCGAAATTGTCGAACTCGGTCTAAGGCTTGCTGCTGCAGGTGATCAAATAGGGTTAACTGAGGCGGAAATCATGGCCATGTCTGCTGCGATGTCCTCTGTTGGACTTAGTGCCGAAGCTGGTGGTACTGCCATGAGCACAGTCATGAAGAAGATCAATACAGCTGTCTTTGAAGGCGGAGAAAGTCTGGACCTTTTCGCAAAACAAGCAGGAATGACTTCTGATGAATTTGCGAAATTGTGGAAAGAAAAACCAACTGAAGCCATTACTAAATTTGTCAAAGGCCTTGGAGAAGTAACCGAAAGCGGAGAGAACTTAGACAAGGTACTAAGCGAATTAGGTATAACTGGAATTCGTGAGACAGACACGATTAAACGTTTAGCCTCAGCTGGTGATTTACTGCCGGGAGCGTTCGAACGTGCGAACAGTGCATTTAGAGACAATACAGCTCTTTCTGAAGAGGTTGCTAAACGTTACGAGACGTTTGAAAGTAAACTAGGTGTCGTTAAGAACAAAATCAATGATATCGCTATAGAGTTTGGAGGTCCATTGATGGATGCCATCTCTGGAGCTCTTGATGCTTTGACCCCTGTATTTGAAGTCATTAGCGATATAGCGAACGGGTTTGCTAATATGCCTAAACCAGCCCAGGAGCTCATCATGATTGTGGGGGCTATTTTGGCGGCGGTTGGACCTGTATTAATCTTTGTGGGAAAAATAGCGAGTGCTATAGGGAGCATAGCCGCTCTTTTTGGCAGTGGAGGGGCTCTTGCCGGTGTAGGGGCTTGGATTACTGGAACATTAGTACCTGCACTAGGATCAATTGTCACAGCTATCTTTTCTTGGCCGGTGTTGATAGGTGCAGCGCTCGTCGCATTGGTCGCATTGGTAGTGACTCACTGGGACGAAATTGTCGCTTGGGTAGGTCAAGCTTGGGAAAAAATAAAGGCATTTTTTGAACCAATTGGCGAGTGGTTTGCTGAAAAATGGACAGCTGTAAAAGATAAAACTGTCGAAATTTGGGAAGGCATAACCATTTGGCTAAGTGAAACATGGACTAGCTTCATTGAAAGTGCAAAAGGTCTTTGGGATACCCTTGTCAATGTGTTTACATTCGTTTGGCTACTAATCAAAGAGGCTTTTAACATTGGATGGCTCTTGGTTTCTACACCACTTAGACTAGCTTGGGAAATTTTCTGGGCGTTTACGCAAGAATTTTGGATGGGTTTGGCAAACTGGTTCGCCACTATGTGGGAAACTGTCAAATCAGCATTTTCTAACGCTTGGCAAGCTATAGTTGGTTTCGTTATGCCGATATGGGAAACTCTGAAAGCTACTGCTGAAAGTATTTTCACCAGTATTTCTAATTTCTTATCATCCACTTGGCAGACTGTCTCATCTGTGGCGTCTTCGGTATGGCAATCTATCGTTAGCTTTCTATCAGGAATATGGAACAAGATTTCGTCAACTGCTTCTAGTGTCTTTAATGCTGTTTCTGGGGTCATTTCGTCAGCATGGTCTAATGTCTCTTCAACAACATCATCTATATGGAGATCAATCAGTTCGACGCTTTCATCAGTTTGGTCTACGATTAGAGGAACTGTCTCAGGGGCCATTGACAATGTTAAGTCTACTATCTCTAATGGATTTAATAGTGCAAAAAACACAGCTTCATCCGTATTCGAAAACATCAGAAGCACGATATCGAATGCTATCAACGGGGCTAAGAATGCCGTGTCAAATGCTATTTCAACTATCAAATCGATTATGAACTTTAGTTGGTCATTACCACACCTTAAATTACCGCACATCAGTATTACAGGCGGATTTAGTATCAATCCTCCACGGGTACCTAAGTTTGGCATTTCTTGGTATAAGGACGGTGGTATTATGATGAACCCAACAGCATTTGGGCGAAATGGGAATAATTTGATGGTAGGTGGCGAAGCAGGTCCTGAAGCTATCTTGCCACTTACGAGCAAGGTCTTAGGGGATATTGGCCGAGCACAGTTTCAGGCGGCTGGAATGTCAGGTCAGGAAGTTACTATCTATAATACGGTTAATATGACTGCTCAGGTGGATAGCGATTATAGCAGCGAACGTTTGTTTGAACGAGTTGATAAGTGGCTGGCTGACAAGAGTAGTCTTAGACAATTTGCGACTAGTGGCACACGCTAGAAAGGAGTTTTGATGTTAAAAACATTATTAGATGGGGAATTTCCTGATGATTTGTTTTGTTGCTTGAGCGAGCGCCCTGTTATTCCCTCTCCAGAGATGTCTTATGAGGTTATTGAGATACCAGGTAGGGACGGCTCTCTGACGATTGAAAAGGGGTATCAAGATATTACCTTTGATTGTCAATACAACGTACTGGAACTTTACAATGTCAAGGCTTTGATGCGACGTATCAAGGCCTTTTTCCTTGGTAAGAAGACCCTTCGTCTTTCTGATGACACTGTACTTTATAAGATAAAACGCATGGTTATATCTGAGATAGATAACGAAGAGGAGCAATATGGAGCGTTTACAGTTACTTTTACTTGCGACCCTTTCCAGTATGATTTGGAGAGTGATTTTGACTTATCGACAAGTGGGAACCTTAGGAATCCGGGCTCGTACTTTTCGCAACCTTATTTAAAGGTTTATGGATCTGGAACTCTGACAGTCAACGGAAAAGCCTTTGTCATTCGTGATGTGGCTGATTTTATTGAATTAGATTGCGAAACTTGGAATGCTTATAAAGGAGGACAGGATATGAATCATCATGTCTTGGGGGATTATCCTGTTTTTGCTCCAGGGGATAACCAAGTGAGTTTTTCGGGCAGTATTCGTCGTATAACTGGTGAGGGGAGGTGGCGTCACGTATGATAACGCTCTATAGAGCTAATGAGACGAACTTTGAGCATCATGGTTTGGGGACTTTGGATAAGGCCTGTAAACGTGCGAGTGTTGAGGAGGAATTAAACGGTCTCTACAGCTTAACGTTGCAGTATCCTTTGTCTGCTAAACACGGAAAAACTATCAAAAACCAAATGCTTATCAAAGCGCCTACTCCATCTGGTCCTCAACTTTTTAGGGTATATCAGTGTGAGCCAAGCATGGGAATGCTGACTATCACTTGTTTGCATATTTTTTATGATTTGGCGTTTAATCTGGTGGAGGATACAAACATCGTTGGGAAGTCAGCGCAGGGGTGGTTGGAGCAGTTGAGCCGTTCGGCTCAGTATAGTCATCCGTTCACATTTTTCAGTGATATTCCTGATGTGAGAGGGTCCCGAGTGGTTCGGAAAAATCTTGTTGAGATTTTACTGGATAATAGTTTAGACCAGTCTTTTGTATCTCGCTTTGGTGGCGAAATCTACCGAGACAACTTTACAATCCATTTTAAACAGACTATGGGGCTTAATCGAAATTATAAGATTGTCCACAAGAAAAATTTGATTGGCTATAAAGCTAAAATTGATGACTCGACGGTAGTTACTCGTATTATGCCTGTGGGCTTCAATGGGGTGCTTTTGCCAGAGAAATATGTAGATAGTCCTAGATTAAGTCAATATCCTTTTCCGAGGATAGATAAGGTTGAATTTGCAGAAGTTAAGGCAGCTATTGGGGAGTATGCAGACGATGAGGATGCTATACCTGTGATAGATGCCTACGAAAAAATGAGAGAGTTATCTCGTGCTTTATTTGGCGAGATTGACACACCCGAATCAAGCTATGAAGTTGACTTTGTTGAATTGTCAAAAACTAAAGAATACGAGCAATTTGCAGTACTGGAGAGAGTTCTTTTGGGGGATACGGTCACTGTTGAACATTCGGAAGATGGTTTTGAGGCAATTGCTAAAGTTGTCAAATACGTTTTTGATGCTTTGACGGAACGTTTTGAAAGATTAGAGTTAGGCTCTATTTCTCAGCGCTCGTCCTATCAACAAGCCAATCAACAACGGTCTGTTGAGCAGGAGTTGGCAACCATCAAGGAGCAAACGAACCTGATACAGGTGTCAGCCAACGGTAAAAATACGATATATCGAGGTGTTGAGCGGCCGGTCAATGCTAATATCGGAGACCTTTGGTACGAACCACAGGGGCGATCGGTCGTGTTAAAGCAATGGAGCGGTACTGATTGGGAGATTATCCCAGTCAGCGACCAAAACCTTGGGAATGTTAATATCAATAATCTGAGCGGGAATGCAATCGACATCAAGCAATTTCGCCTAGCTAACGGAAAGGATGATATTTTATTTATCAATCAGCAGGGAGAGGTTGTTTTAAATGTAAAACAAATCCGTATCAGTAACCAAGAAGTGGCTACTAAGGAGGATTTAAAAAACCTCTCTCTTGTATCAGGTAAAGATGGGGTAGGCATTGAAAGTACCACTATTACCTATGCCTCATCTAGCTCAGGAACAAATGCCCCTAGCACAGGTTGGGGGAACACTGTTCCAACAGTTCCTCCTGGACAATATCTGTGGACTAAGACTACCTGGACATACACTGATAATACTAGTGAGACTGGTTTTTCTGTGGCAAAAACGGGAGAAAATGGAGCCAAGGGTGACCAAGGTATCCCTGGTACTAAGGGAGCTGATGGAAAAACTCAGTACACCCATATTGCTTACGCTGATAATGCTACTGGTGGAGGATTTAGCCAAACTGACCAATCCAAAGCCTTTATTGGTATGTATCAGGACTTTAATGCGACTGATAGCTCCAACCCTGCCATGTATCGTTGGACGAAGTGGAAAGGCTCTGATGGTGCTAACGGTGTGCCAGGTGCTAAGGGTGCAGATGGCAGAACGCCATACATTCATTTTGCCTATGCTGATAGTCAAGATGGTAGAACTGGTTTTAGCACTACTCAAACAGACAATAAACGATATCTTGGAACCTACACTGACTATACTCAGGCAGACAGCACAGATCCGTCAAAATATAAATGGGTGGATATGGTTGGTACTGTTGAAATAGGCGGCAGAAACCTGCTACTTAACAGTAATTTTGAAAAAGTAGCTAAAGGCAATAGTTTTACAGTAGATGGTCAAGTTTATGATACAACAGCCACAAATTGGACTACCTATAATGGTGGAGTAACTAATGCGACAACGTCTTATCATGCATATGTAGCGGACTTTGAAGGTCGCAAAAATGCAATCATCTACAACGAGTCTGACGGTAGTAGAAACTGGAAAGGAATCCATCAAATTTTAGATGATAGGATGCCTCAAACAACAAACAATTTTATTTTATCCGCAGATGTCTTTGTAACGGGCGCTGGAACGAAGCTCTTTGGTGGATTTTACTATATAGACAAATCTGGTAGTTATAATTTTCATTCTGGTCGATTTCAATTTGATACTAGTAGCTTCGAGATTGGCAAGTGGCAACGTGTTAATGTAGCTGTTCCTTTTGAAAAGGGAAAAGCTGATTTTAGTAGAGGTGTTAGATTCTATATCTACGCTTACAACTTTACATCAAATGCTATTTTAGCAATTGATGATGTGCAATTAGAGACTGGTAATGTCGCAAAAGACCATTCTTTGGCGCCGGAAGATATCCAATCTGATATTGATGCAAAAGCTGACCAAGTCTTAACACAGGAACAACTAAACGCTTTGAATGAAAAAGCTCAAATACTAGATGCTGAAATGAAAGCTAAAGCATCAATGGAGGCTCTTGGGGATTTAGAAAAAGCATACAATGCTTTTATCGAAAATAACGCTAAAGCATCTGCTCAAGCGGAGAAAGAACTCATTGAGGCTGGCAGAAGAATTGAGCTACTAACAACTCAATTTGGAGGACTAGCAGAGTTAAAAACATTTATTGATACCTATATGAAAAGTACTAATGAGGGCTTAATTATTGGTAAAAATGATGCAAGCTCAACTTTCAAGGTATCTAGTGATAGAATTTCTATGTTTTCTGCTGGTAAAGAAGTTATGTACATTAGTCAAGGGGTCATCCATATTGATAATGGTATATTTACTGCATCTGTGCAGATTGGAAAATTTAGGACAGAACAATATCATCTCAACCCTGATATGAATGTTATCAGATATGTAGGAGGTTAGAATGGCTGAATTTTGGTCGAATAATGATAGAGGTTATCGTATCCGTCTATGGATAGACCAAACCTCTCAGAATATCGCAGGGAATAGTAGTCAGGTCAGAGTAAGGCTTGCCTTGCTGAATACGACTACAGCCTTTGCAGAATATAACTGTACCGCTTATGTTGACTTGAACGGTCAGAGATTAAACTACTCTGGACGGCCCAACATGACCAGTTATAACTCTACTATCATGTTGATTGACCAGACTATCACTGTTAGTCATAATGCAGATGGTAAAAAAACTTTTGGTTTTTCTGCAAGTTTTAGCGGTAGCGGAGGTTGGTCTCCTAGTACGCTTTCTATCGGTGGAAACTCATTCACACTAACAACAATTCCACGGTCTAGCTCTGTCAGCGTAGGTGCAGGGATCATTGGTAGTGCAGTTACTATCAACATCAGTAGGGAAAGCTCTAGTTTTAAGCACACTTTGAGATACCATTGGGGGAATAAGACAGGAACTATTGCGACTAACGTGGACACCTCAACTACTTGGACAATCCCCAATGATTTTGCTAACGAAATCCCGAATAGCACAAGCGGTACAGGTACAATCTATGTTGATACTTATAACGGTGGTACAAAAACAGGCACACAATCGGTTAGCTTCACAGCCAATGTGCCAGCGAGCATGAAACCTACATTTTCTAACATCACTTTGACAGACACAAATGGTGTTGCGAGAGGTTTATTAACAGGTAATAATTTCTTGCAGATTATTTCTAACATCCAAGTCACTTTTAATGGTGCAAGTGGTTCTTACAGCTCATCTATAACAGGATATAAGGCAGAGATAGTAAATAGAAACTTAGTTACCAACTCAAACGGTGGTACGCTGGGTGTTATGAATTTCAATGGTTCTGCTACTATACGTGCAAGTGTGTTTGACAGTCGAGGTAGGCAATCAGATACTAAAGATATTACAATCAATGTCATTGAGTATTTCGCCCCTATTTTGAGTTTTACAGCGCTTAGAACAAGAGAGACACCCAACATCATTCAGATAGTGAGAAATGCTAAAATAGCCCCAATCACGCTGTCTGGTAGCCAAAAAAATGTAATGACCTTGACTTTTAAGGTTGCCCCATTAGGTAGCACAAGCTATACGGCTGATAATGGTAGTGCCACAGGCACTTTTACAACCCAGCACACGCTGACGAATTCAGCGGCTAATATGGCGGGCAACTATCCAGCTAATAAGTCGTTTACTGTCATTGGTACGTTAGCTGATAAATTTAC
Organism: Streptococcus cameli; assembly: GCF_053207365.1. Classification (NCBI taxonomy): domain Bacteria; kingdom Bacillati; phylum Bacillota; class Bacilli; order Lactobacillales; family Streptococcaceae; genus Streptococcus; species Streptococcus cameli. Next base: position 228,055 of record NZ_JBRUIM010000002.1, read on the forward strand.
CAGTATTGAGTTTTCAGCGACTGTTGCCACAGAGAGTGTTGTAATGAGCTATGACAAAGATGGTCGTGTTGGCATCGGCAAAGTTGTTGAGCAGGGTAAAGCGGGTTCTTTAGATGTTACAGGTGAGATTTTTGCCAGTGATGACATTTGGGGTAAAAACGGAACTCCTATAGGCCACTACAGCAGAGGCCCATCAGTTCCAAACCTCAATGATGTTATCACTGCAGGTATTCACACTGTCAATAATAACACTGTCAATCAACCTAACAATCTAAAAACTTGGGGTGTAGTAGAGGTTATTGTGTCTGCTGACTCTGTCCATAATGGTTCAAGCAATTGGATTTGGCAAACCTACATCACTACGAGCGGTGACATTTATAAACGTCATAGGATTAACGCTGGCAATTGGACCCCCTGGATTTCTCCAGGGTTAAACCAGTACTATCCAATAGGGTCTATATACCAAAGCACAAATGCAGCAAACCCTGCCACATTCATGGGAGGAACTTGGGAGAGATTTGGAGATGGGAAGGTCCTTGTTGGTGTAGATGAAACCGATGGGGACTTTAATGTATCTTCTAAAACGGGCGGATCTAAAACAATATCAGACCTCAGAAAAGTAGGGTCTTCGTTTGGTTTATCTGCTACAAATAGTTATGCTGGTAGGACTGTTGTTTCAACCGCAAAAAATAACAATTCAGCAGAAGTCAACTATACACCATCAAATATGCCACCATACATTACAGTTTATATGTGGAGAAGAACCGCATAGGTAGAAAGGAAAATCATGAAGTTAGAATTTTTGAGCAAGTCAGTTGACTATGTAGGCGGTGAACCGTATCAGACAAGGGTTGTCTTAGGCAATTCAGAAGGTGCTGTTTATCCGTTTTTCTTTGCAGCTGATTTTATCAACAAAGACAACGGAGAATTGTTCGATCTTGCAATGGAGAAGAACTATCAAGAAAACTTCCCACAACGTGCAGAAAACGAAAAATTCAATCTGATTGGCGAGAAAATCGCAAAATATGATGAGCTGATTGAGAAATCTCAAAAAGCCATCAAGGATCTTGAGGAAGCCACTGAAGAAGCCAAGTCAGCGACAGTCAAGAATGAACAAGCAGTCAATAATGCTGTATCTGAATTGACTGAACTGGTCATGGGTGTCATCACTCAATTTTCTTCTGGTGAACTTACAGGAGAAGCAAAATGAAGAACTTACTGAGTAGCCTGATTATGGCTACCACTTTAATCAAGAAAGGAAACTTTACAATGAAATTCACAAAAAAACATCAAATCGTCAAATCTTGGGTAGCTCTTGTAGTTGCTGGAACTTATACAGTTGACCAAGTGCCAAAACTTTTCAATCTACGTGATGTAGTAATTGAGGTGCTATCAGAACAAACTACTGAACCAAAGGAGGAGTAATATTTGAAACCTGAGTACCAAGCACTGATTACTTTTGTAGGCTTCTTTATCACTGTGTACGGTTTTTACAATGTATTAAAAGCTAAGAGTATTGAGCAAGCTACCAAGATCAATACTCTTGAGCTTAAAGTGTCGTTTTTAGAGCAAACAATCAAAGACCACACACGGCGACTAGATGACCATGACAAACAAAATCAGGCTCTAGTAGCTATGACTGAACAGATTAAAAACCTGACCGAAGATGTCAAAGAACTAAAAATTATGATTAAAGAAAGGAACTGAAACCATGAAAATCAACTGGAAATTACGCTTTAAAAATAAAGCAACCTTAGCAGCTATTGCAGCAACAATTATCTTGCTTGCTCAACAGTTAGGACTGAAATTGCCTGAGAATATTTCTGAGGTAATCAATACGGCTCTCACGTTGCTTGTTTTGCTTGGGGTGGTCAATGACCCAACTACAACAGGGCTAGACGATAGTGACAATGCTATGACCTATACTGAGCCTAAGTAGGTATTATGAAGAAACTAGGGAAAATAATTTTATTGATGGTGCTGGCAATTTTAACAGTGCCATTTCTTTTTATTCTTTTTGTGGTAGACCCATTTTTTGAAATATATAAGGAGGAAGAAAATGACAACAGTAAATGAAGCATTGAACAATATTAGGGCCTTGGTTGGCTCTGGGCGTCCTGTTGGGAATGGCGAGTGCTACGGACTCGCTAGCTACTATGAGGCCATGATTACACCTGGTTCTGTTGTGGGGCTAGGTGCTGGTATTGGTTGGGTTAGTGGAGCGGTTGGTGACACAATCGCAGCTCACAATATCGGTACATCTTACAATTGGGGTGCTAACGGTTGGAGCGTATCAACAACAGGACCATTTAAGGCTGGTCAGATTGTCACATTACGAGGTGGGGCTTATGGTCACGTAGTCATCATCGAAGCAGTCAATGGAGACCAACTTGTGGTAATTGAGCAGAATTACGGCGGCAAACGTTATCCAGTGCGTAATTATTACAGCGCATCAGCATATGCCCGTAACGTTGCCCACTACATCACGCCTCCAGGCGCAGAAGTAACATCTAGTGCACCGAGTAGCTCACGTAGCTATACAGAGTATGGCACTATGACAGTTACAGTTGACGCTATTAACGTGCGACGTGCTCCAGGTACATCAGGGCGGATTGTCGCAACCTATACCAAAGGTAAGTCGTTTAAGTATGATAAGGTTATCATCGATACCAATGGCTATGTCTGGGTGTCCTATATAGGTGGCAGTGGCCAGCGTAACTATGTAGCGACAGGAGCTACCCGTAACGGCAAGCGATTCGGTCCTGCATGGGGGACGTTTAAATAAAAATTAAGCCTCAGCTAATGCTGGGGCTTTTTTTTGTTTGCCTTTAAAACGGAAATTTTAAAAAATGTCTATTTTATCGGAAAGTTTTACGAATAAATAAGTAAGGAGGTAATCAAATGGATTTAAACGATTTATATAGAGCAGTAGTCACAGGAGAGATTGATAGAAGTAATGTCCGCATCGTACGTAAGAACGGAAAGATAGTGGACTACTTATTGCCAGAGGAGACAATCAGCGAAAATGAGGAGGTGGAGATTATGAAATTGGAGGATTTGCTGGCAGAAATGTTTGGCTACCAATATTCAATTAAATGAATGCTACTTGCCCCAAATTCGCCCCAAATTATTTTTAAAGTTAGCTTAATTTAACCTGACGGAAAATCAAAAAAGCCCGATAAGACGGGCTTTTCATTGGGTTAAGTTCTGTTGAAATAAGGAGTTATTATTCTTTGGTAATCAT
>NZ_JBRUIM010000003.1:0-223456 GCF_053207365.1 Streptococcus cameli
TGTAAAAGCGTGCGTGGGTTCGAATCCCACATCCTCCTTTCATATTGTTAACGCGGGATGGAGCAGCTAGGTAGCTCGTCGGGCTCATAACCCGAAGGTCGTAGGTTCAAATCCTGCTCCCGCAATATATTTTGGCTCGGTAGCTCAGTTGGTAGAGCAATGGATTGAAGCTCCATGTGTCGGCGGTTCGATTCCGTCTCGCGCCATTATAATTTAATAATCTGGAGAGATAGCGAAGAGGCTAAACGCGGCGGACTGTAAATCCGCTCCTTCGGGTTCGGGGGTTCGAATCCCTCTCTCTCCATACCTTTACGGGCATAGTTTAAAGGTAGAACTAAGGTCTCCAAAACCTTCAGTGTGGGTTCAATTCCTACTGCCCGTGTTTATATTATGGCGGGTGTGGTGAAGTGGTTAACACATCAGATTGTGGCTCTGACATTCGTGGGTTCGATTCCCATCACTCGCCTATTTTATTATTGGGGTATAGCCAAGCGGTAAGGCAAGGGACTTTGACTCCCTCATGCGTTGGTTCGAATCCAGCTACCCCAGTTATACATTGTGCCGGCGTGGCGGAATTGGCAGACGCGCTGGACTCAAAATCCAGTGTCCTCACGGACGTGCCGGTTCGACCCCGGCCGCCGGTATTGCATAATGTAGTTGAAAAGACAAGGTTTCTAAGCCTTGTCTTTTTGTTTTTTCTTTATTTGCTGTTTGTGTGAATTGCTAAAAATTACTAAATTCCTTGACATAAAATTTATTCCAGTGTATAATGTAAGTATATAGTCCATGGACATAAAAAGAAACATCACTCTAAAATATAGAGGACGTAGAAAGAGGTGTGCTATGCTAACAATAAATGCTAAGGAAATTTGTGACGCTGTTGTTCATGATTGGGTTTCTGATTTTAATGAATTGGATAACCAATTTAAGATTAATCTTTCTAGGAGAGATTTTTATCATAAAACTTATCCTATTTTAGGGAATAAAACATTTGATAATTACCTTAAGGATGCGGTTGAGGAATTAACTGGTCAATGTTCACGATATACATATCCAACTTTTAAAAGGAGAGCTGAGATACTAATTTATAATTGTAAGATTCCCAATCTATGTTTTAATAAACTTGACCATACTACAATTATAAATGCGTTGTCACAGATTAATAGTGATATCCAAAAGTCTGTAACTGATTTTATTGATAAAGATAATACATTCGATGGCATTGCTTGGGGGGATTACTTGCTAAGCAACGGTCAGGTTTTAGGAGCAATGGAGGCTGATGTGATTATGTTGTTTGCTTCTTTGTCATATTTGCGTAACATTATAAGTTTTTATGGAGTTCTTCCGTTTCTAATTGAACTATCACATGAGGATGATTGCATTTCCTTCCATTGTGTTGATTTCAATAATTGCTTGAGTATATACTTCGTGAACCTGACTAACCCTCTTGCCTCGCATTTTATTGAATAAGCATTTAATAATTAAAAAGGATACTTATGAGGTATCCTTTTTATATTAGTTCATCAAGTTTATCAGCTAAATCCTTTTGCTTACTAGGATATAAATGTGAATAGGTATCGATTGTAGTGGTTATAGAAGCGTGTCCTAGACGTTCTTTTACAACGAGGTAATCTTCTCCTTGGTTTATTAGTAACGAAGCATGTGAGTGCCTAAAATCGTGTATTCGTATCTTTTTAAGTGTCTCATCACGTTCAAGGATTTTCTTATAATGTTTTTCGATGGAATTCTTTGTGATTATAACAGGGCTGTTCTGAAACACTTGCAAGCTTTGTGTGTCATCGGTATATTCGGCTAATAATTCTGACTGTTGCCTTTGCCAAGTCGATAATTGATTGCTTAGTTTACGATTTATGATAATTCTTCTAGTACCTGCTTTGGTTTTTGTTGTACTGATATGACTAATCCCTTTGTTAACATAAATTGATTTTGTAACGTGAATTGTATTACAGGAAAAGTCTATATCTTTCCATGTCAATGCCAAGGCTTCGCCTAGTCGTAAGCCAGTAAAGAAAAGGACAGTAAACAGTAACTTGATGTTATATTCTTCGACTTCAAATAAAGTTAGAAAGTGTTGAAACTCTGTTACTGTCCAAAACTGCATTTTAGTTTTTTCAATTGGCAATTTTTTTAGTAACTTTACTGGATTTGTATTGTAATAACCTTTTCGCAAACCGACATCAAATATTTTTTTGAGCAATATTATTATTTTATTGATTGTATTTGTGCTTAATGCTTTATCTGAATTTTGTGCTACTTTTTGCCTAAGATGTTCTCTGAATTGGTATATATCCTCATAAGTCAATTTTCCTACATTATCGACGTTTAAAAAGTAATCTTTAATGTGTCGGTTGTAGTTATTCTCTTGCGTGTTGATATAACTAACTTTTCGATGATTTATTATATCTTCTTCTTTAAGTAACTCATAGAGAATAGAAACGCTTATTTTAGCCCCAAAGTAGCGTTCCTTTAGTTCTACACTACGTAGATAGTTTTCTGCCTCAGTTGCTTCTTTTTTGGTTTTATAGCCCTTTCTGATTATTCTACGTTGCTTTAACGTTATCGGGTCAAAACCGTTACTAATATCGACAATCCAACCACTACCGTTTTTATCTTTACGTATTGCCATTTTTACCCCCTAGTGGGCTATTTTGGACATCAAAGCCTAATAATTCAGTTGCCACCGTTGCTGGTATAGTTCCAATACGCTTGTTTTGGTAGACATTGAACCCTCTTGCTATTAAAAGCTCTTTTCCTTGTCGGATAATGCGTTTGGAAGTTCCCTCAGAGAAACCAAGGGCAACTAGGTCATTTTTATTTATAGTTGCTATCATGTGACTTACTCCTTTGTATCTAACCTTATCTTTTTGTAGGTAACGTGATTATCGAAATACTGACCGTCTTTATAGACCTTACTGGTGTATTCCGTTTCATATAGGACGGTTGAGTTATTATAATCAAAAGTTTCATAGGTATAGAACTTATCTTCATCAGGCTTTTTCAGATTACGTGATGATAGATAAGCTTGTTTACCAAAGTTTTCTAATAACTCCTGTCCGATACCTTTTTCAAAGTATTTGGTAACATATCGACCGCGGTTTTCTTTACTGTCGACATCAACTTTATTTATCCGTACTGCTCCATGCCCCCAGAGTTCCAAAAGTTGACGATGTGGGATATAGGGAACGCTGAAAAGTAGAATATGAGCGTGCCATGCTCCACGTTTCTGTTTTTCTAATACTGCAATGTATTTTAACTGGCTTTTCTTTGTTTGGAATATGTGATAATTAAAGCGTTTGATAAATGTTTTAAGTAAGTCTTTGAAATGATTTCTATCGCTGATATTTTCCTTAGTGGTCAATGTTAAAAAAGAAGTCCTATCATCAAAATTACAATCAACTAAACGGAGTAAATTCCACTTTGCTTCTAAGCGAGTTTTCTTCATGCGTTCAAGACGTTGTTCTTGTTCTTCAGGTGTGAGTTCATCAAAGGTTCTGCGTTTTAATTTTTCCTTACTCTCAGTATTAGCTTCTAAATTAGATTTTCCTTTTGAAAATATTGCCTTATCATATTCCCAAATTTCAATATAGGAAGAAGTGCGGACTATTTTTTTATTATACGAAGTCATAAAAAATAGTTCCTTTTAGATTGGCTTTCGCCAAAAGATTGTCTATATAATAAATAAACTAGGAGGAGCAAAGCTCCTCCCTACTTCTATCATGTGATCCTAAGCACCGCTCTGCTAAACACGCTTCCAGCTTGCCGACCTCCAGTCGGTAGTTTTGCCTAGGTACATGATTAGAAGTAGTTATGTATTATTGTTTAATGTTTCGGTTAAACTTATTGGACAAAAATCATTTACATCAACCCCTACGGTAACCCTTCTAGTAGTTATATGATTGAGTGATGGTATTATAACAAAGAACGGGTATGATATGACTTTTACCAACACAACCATCAATAAAATAATGACTTTTTTGGTCATGGTAGATTTTTCCAATATAGCTTGGGTCATTTGCGACCTCTGAAGAAGCAATATGTCCTGAAATAATATCCTTATAAAAATATCCGATACTTGCTGGAAATTTATTAGTAAAAATATCAGGATTAGAATACAATTTCCAATTTTCTCCTAACTCTTCATCAACTCCAGCATGGACAAATATTTGATTATCAGTCTCATAAAAACGTTCTGAATTATAATATTTATTTCTAAACCAATCTACTATTGCAGGATATTCAGAAGTAACACAGTCTCTTATTTTCTTGTTAATTTGAACTAGGCATTCTTCATCAGATATAGAAAAATCTGATACAACTGTATCAATGATATTTTTTTGCTTATTCTGACCAATGAAACTAATTATAGTATCATAGGAAGTGTATTTAGAATCTCCGTCTTCCTCAAAGAGCCACTCAGAAAAATATTCTTCATGATTTCCTAATAAGGTGATAACCTGGTCAGGAAACTTCTTTTCTAGTTCAATGATTTTTGAGATAACTTGAAAAGATTGTGAACCGCCATCTATATAATCGCCAAGCAATATAAGTCGATTGTCCGCATCAGATAAATCCACTTTTGATAGGCTTTCAATAAATTCATCATAATGTCCATGAATATCGGACATGGCATAAATTTTAGACATAAAAAATTCCTATTGAATTAACTTTTTTAATGTTTCGTATGTTTCTAAATTTCCCCAATTTGTCGAGATGACTGTTAATTCATTGTGTTTGTCATCATGGATAATCAAATCACCATTTCCGATAACTTGATATTCATGATGGTTATTAAGGTATAATGAAAATGTATCAATTCCAATAATATTATTAGAAGCATCAATATTTTTTTGGGGAGTATGACCTACAATCTGTTTGGGATGTTTCAAGTTTGTTTTTTCTTTTAGCTCGCTTAAATCTGCCCACAGAGGAGAACCAGTTTCAAATAGTCCTCCTCGTTTTGTTCCAATGCTATCAGCCAACTCTTCTAGTTTGTGAAGATGTCTTGAGGTGATTTTTTCAAAGTGCCAAGGTTCAGGGTTGAAAAGAGTGGTATATCCTGCGTGACTGATAAGAAAATCATTCAATTGATACGCTACTTGTAATCCTAGTTCTTTTAATTGTTCTTTAATAGCAAAAAACACTTCTATATTTTCAACAGAATACTGACTGACGAAATTTATAAGATAATCTGCATCGTGGTTACCGATGATATTGATAACCTCCAAACCATTGGCTTCCATATTCTTTTTCCAACTAAATAAAAATGTGAGGTCACGTGCATAGAGATTTATATTATTTGTTTGACCAGGAAAATCAACATAATCTCCGAGTAAAATAACTCTTTTGACATTATTATCCTTGATAACATTGTCAACTATTGGCAAAATTAGTTGAGATTTCAGATGTAAATCTCCGACTAGTAATGTTTTCATTTGAGCTCCTATCTTGCATTTACTGCGTAGACATAATTTAAGTAATTAGCAAAATCCCCCATTCGTTTTCTATCGTCATGAAACTTATCAAACCAAGAGGTATCATTTCCAATTTTTTCAGCGTATCGTTTAATAATTTTGAGTTGAATAATAATTGAATCATGAATCCGCGTCCTTGATTTATTAGCAGAATCCTTCTCGGCTAATGGTATAGTTAAGAACTTCCCACGTGCCTCGGCATATTGAGCACATAGCTCAATTAGTCTTTGCCAGTATTCAAGGAATTCTGAATCATGGATATTTACCGAGCTGATTAAATCTTCATAAATCTTTTCAGCTTGTTCAAAAGTAATTATTCCTTTGTCTTTTAGAAAATCGTTATAAGTAAAAACTTGCATTGTAAAACTCCTTTATATGTTTTGTTATATTTTAACATAACTATTTTGTTACAGGTAAGACATCAGAGCAAGCAAACCAAAGATTGCCATTGAATTGTCCAACGTTCAAATCTTTAAGCGCAACAGGACAAGTCTTGTTGTTTGCCATTTCTTGAACAGAAGCAGTAGGGGTTAAAGTGTTGACTTTGACTTGTATCATCTCCATAAAGAAATCTGAATTTTCGTCTTGAATTGATACGTTAAGTCGTAAAGCTACGGGTTTATTTGTTTCTCTGTCTAACACTTCTGTATAACCTTTTACAGCAAAGAAACGATTACCCAATAGTTCGGGTTTCAAAAAGTCATTTAATTTCATGTATACCTCATTTCTATCATCGCAGAGCGATGAGGAACAGATATTGTTGCTGAAAATCTAGCGAATTTAAGCAACAACATCCGTTGGAATTAGTTTGTTTCTGTTAAATAAAGTTGTAATTCTTTGATAAAGTCAAATTGAGTGGTATCAAGATAAGGACTTTCCCAGTATTGTGCTGTCTCCTTGCCTGAACCTTGCATATAAAGATAACCTGCACCTTTTTCTTCGATAGGTTTCAACTTATCAGGAGTAGCCGAACCAAAGACCATACGGTAGCCCTCAGTAGAATTAGCACCAAGAGCAATTCTCAACCCCAAGTTATCTCTAAGGTCGGTATTTAGGGTTTCGGCTCTCATTTGTTGAGCTGACACAAGGATAAATATGCCTGCTTGTCTTCCTAGTAGAATAATTTGTTTAATGCTATCCATAACTTCAACAATAATTTCTTTTGATTTTTTATCTGTTCCTGAAGCTTGAAATGCTCCCATTTCATCGAAGATAAGCCATATTGGTTTAAAATCATGGTTGGTAAAATTTGAGCCGTATTGAAAGTTATCCCGCATATATTGATATCGTTCTTGCATTTCTTCAACTACTAAACGGACAATACGAGCGATATTATTCGGAGTTGTTGCTACATACTTTTCTCCGAAATAATATGATAAGCTACCTAGGTCAGAATTTTTAGGGTCTGCTATATAGACAGTTGATTGTCGTTTGAGAAGTTCTAAAATCAAGAAAGATATGAAAACAGATTTTCCACTTCCAGTACCACCAGCAACTAGAATATGAGGGCACTTGACAGGATTATAATTTACACCATATCCTAACTCTATATTAAGGTTATCAATTTCTTGCTTCTGGTTGTGAGATTGAAGAACTAACCTATCAGGTTTTTTGTAATAGAAATGGTATTCCACAAAACTAGGACGGATAATTTTTTCTTCTAGTTCCAGTTCGAGTACTCCAGCAAGAATATCATCAAGTGATTGTACCTTTTTGCTAAATTCATCACCAGTAATCAGAGCTTTGATAAGAATATGCCCTTTTTGTTTGTCTAGCTCGTATTGTAAGATTACACTTCTAGAGATTCTTTCATATCCTGAGCTATCTTTATATGTTGTATAAAGGTGGTTTGTATGTAATACATACAATAAGCTTTCTCTGATAATCAGGTAATAATCTAAATGATATCTAAAATATTTTAATTGACGATGAAATTTGTATATGATAAATCCTGCTAGAATAAATAAAGGGATTTTAATAAGGTCAGGGGCTCTCATATTTGCAATAATAGTAAGCATAATGCAGATAGAAAGGCTTAATATTGACCAATGAGCTATCTTTAATTTGCTAGTTGAAATAATATAATTTCTTTTTAAGTCAGCGACTTGCTTTGGTTTGAACATAATCAGCACCTCATGGAGAATTATAAAGAAATAGTTGCTGATAAAATCGCATGGTCTGGGTAGCCTACTTGGCTTTTATAATCAGGATTTTTTAAGAATTCCCAAGAATAATTTTCATTTACTATAGGGATATTTGCAAAAATATGGTCTAACTTACAATACTTCCAAGAGTTTAAATCTGATGGAGTATATACAGTTAAGCCTGCCTTGCTCATTATCGACTTAAGTAATGGATAAGAGTAAAACTCTCTAGCTTTTCCTTGATAGGAATGAATATCATCATTCTGTTTGAAAAAACCATTATTAAAGTCACCTAGAATGATGGTATTTTCATGACTTGCAGGCAAATTTGAAATTAGATTATCTAGTTGTATTTTGCGCTCTTTAAAATCTTCAATGATATCTTTCCCACCAGTTTTTATACGAGTACCGACAATATTTAATTCCTTACCAAATATATTTACTGTAACTCGTAAAAAGTTTGGATTACTATCATCATTATCAATGGTAGTGAATTTACTATCAGAAATTAAGGAACTTTTGATAGCTACTAAGATTTCGTTTCCGAATTCAAGAGAACGGTCATCTTCAAAAACCTCATAGCCAATATCCTGCAATCTAGCACAGAATAAATTATGGGATTCTGTCTTGACATATTCTGTCAGACATATAATATCTGCGTTCAATTGTCTTAGTTCAGTTACAACCATATCAGGAATTTGTCTGCCAAGTCCTGAACGCTGATTGATATTCCAAGTAGAAACTGTAAGTTGTGTCATAAAACTGTCCTCCAAAAAATTTAGCAAGAGGAGGAATTCCTCCTGCTAGTCGTCTACTCCGTCAAAGATTTCTCCTTGTTCGTCCTCATCATAATAACTTTCCAATTCTTCATAGAAGTAATCTAAAGCTTCTTGGTCGGTAGTATTCATAGTATTCTCCTTTTTGTTTTTTGTCCGTATCGAAAATAGGACATATTAGTTATAACAAAGTTAAAAAGATTTGTCAACAAAAAATGTCCAAAATATTATTTGGACACTATTTTCTTATTGATTCGGTTTTTAGTTCCGTAAATAACTGAATGAACTGACTGTGATTTGCGGGAGCGATGTAATCTAAAATTTTTTGTTCATATATTTCAAAAATCTCTTCAATATTCTGAGAAGTAGAATTCAAAAAGTCAGGATTTTTCCTTAATAATATTACAGCTTTAAGTATAAATTTTAACGTAACACCCAACGTAATACTTCTTGTTCCAATAAATTGAGGAAGATATGATTTATAGTACTTTATCGTTTCTTCAAGTTGAGGTGTAATCTGTATTCTAAGTCGTAAATCTTTTTCTTCAAAATTGGTATTTTCGATTTTTATAGAATTATCAGAAATTATTTTTTCCCAACTATTTATACCAGATATTTCATCGATTGCTTTAGCGATGACAAATGCTTGAGTTATATAGTCAGAGGTTTCATCTTGATAAATCTTTTTCAAATAATTAAAATAATATGCTGTTTCTATAGATATTCTAGCTTGAAAATAGTTCATTAAGTTCTCCTACCCAATTTTTTTCTTGGTATCATTATAACATGGACATAAAAAAAATCAAATTAAGAATAATATTGATACTTATATATTGAAGAAAAGTAAATCCTAAAAAGTTACTAAAAATAAAAAAATCTACCATTTTTTTGATAGAAGTAGTTACTTATAATGCCGATTTTATCGGTTTTCATCCTATTAAAACTTCGAGTGCCAAACTCAAAATCCAGTGTCCTCACGGACGTGCCGGTTCGACCCCGGCCGCCGGTATTGCATAATGTAGTTGAAAAGATAAGGTTTCTCCACCTTGTCTTTTTTGTTTTTTATCAACTAAAGATAAATTTTTTATCATCCATGGTGTTAAAAATCTTCTGTTCAATTTGTTTGAAAATAGTGTTGAAATTTCGTATGTTTAACATTGATGTATTGACGGATGGTTTAGTCTATGTTATATTGTTGAAGATTGAAACTAGAGAGCTTATGAACTTTATTTTCCGAAATTTTAATATGCTTTTATTATTGGTATTTAGAAGTAACGTTTGATGGGTTCTTGGCTATAAGGTTTTAAGTCTCCAGTCTTTATTGGAGTACTAAGTCTTATCATAGGTGGTGGCTAATGGCAATTTTAAAAGTTTTCTCTTTGGATGCAGGTCGGAAATATTTCACTGTCGACCAGCTTAAAGAAATCATAGACCATGTGAGTAAGGAGGGGTATTCTGATTTTCACTTGCTATTAGGAAATGATGGCATGCGTTTCCTTTTAGATGACATGAGTTTGTCTGTCGATGGTATAGAGTATGAAAGTGAAGCTGTTAAAGAGGCTATAAAGGCTGGTAACAGAGCCTATTATGATGATCCTAATGGGAATGCTTTAACCGAATCTGAAATGGATGATCTCATCAATTACGCTAAGAGCAAATATATTAATATTATTCCTGCTGTAAATAGTCCGGGACATATGGATGCTATTTTAGATGCTATGGAAAGTTTGGGAATAGAGAATCCTCATTTTACTTATAATCATAAAAAATCTGACCGGACAATTGATCTGGATAACACATCAGCCGTTCACTTTACAAAAGCTTTCATTGGCAAATATGTCTCCTATTTTTCAGGGAAAGCTGATTATTTTAATATTGGTTTAGATGAATATGCTAATGATGCAACAGATGCCAAAGGTTGGGCTGTGCTTCAAACTACTGGGAAATATGGTAAATTTGTTCAATACGCCAATGATTTAACAGCTATTGTTAAAGCTGGTAAGTTAACACCGATTGCCTTTAATGATGGTGTTTACTATAACAATGTGGATGACGATGCTTTCGATAAGGAGCTCGTTATTTCTTATTGGACTGCAGGTTGGACTGGCTATGATGTTGCAAAAGCAAAATTTATTTCTGACAAAGGTCATGCTATCTTAAATACAAACGATGCTTGGTATTACGTTATTGGTCGAGAAAATAGCGCTTCGGGCCACTATCATGTAGAGCAAGGGAAAAGTGGTATAAAAAATGTGCCATTTAGTCAGGTTCCGGGTGCTAATCCTGATGAGATTCCGATTATGGGAAGTATGGTTGCAACATGGGCTGATGATCCATCAGGTCTATTTGTCATGGAAACTTATAAGAATTATTTGACCTTATTCTCAAATAAAAACAGAGATTATTTCTTTATTGATTAGTGAGCAGTATTCGGAGGTGTTTCATTTGTTCCTAAGAATGATAGCCAACGAATCAGCATAAGAACCACTTGATTTGCTAGAAGTCAGTTTTAATAGTCTGTTTAGCTACATAATCGGAAAGACTGAGCGCACCTGTTGGTTATCAACCGTAGTGGACAAGTAGATAGTCTACCCTTTGTTTTTTCATTTTTTGCTATCTTAAAGCTTGCTTCTCTAGCTTTATTGTGTTATAATTAACCGGTTAACAAAGGAGAACGTTCATGTCTAATTTAGCTAAATTAATCGATAAGAGTTTACATGAGATTGTCTTGTCTTCTGAAAATCAATTGGAAATTCTAGTTGGTCATTGTCAGAGTGATATCACATTAACGAATACACAAGAACATATTTTAATGTTGATTGAGAATAATGAGTTTACGAGTTCTGAAATTGCTAAGCAATTAAATGTTAGTCAGGCAGCTATTACAAAGGCTGTTAAATCTCTGATGGCAAAGGAAATGCTGATTGCGGTTAGGGATTCTCAAGATGCTCGTGTTGTTCGTTATACTTTAACTGAACTGGCAAAGCCTATTGCTGCGGAACATACCCACCACCATGCGCATACGCTTGAAGTTTATGAGGAATTAGCTTCGTCTTATTCTGAATCTGAACAAAAAGTAATTAGCCGGTTCTTAGAAGACTTAGTAGGAAAGATTAAAAAATAGAATGAGATACATTACAGTAGAGAATCTTTCTTTTTATTATGACAATGAGCCAGTTTTGGAGAATATCAATTACCATTTGGATAGTGGTGAATTTGTTACCTTAACAGGTGAGAATGGTGCTGCTAAAACTACGCTTATCAAGGCGACTTTAGGTATCTTGAAACCAAAAAAGGGGACAGTTCACATTTCTGAAATGAGTATCCGAGGAAAAAAACTTCGAATGGCTTATTTACCTCAACAAATTTCTTCTTTTAATGCCGGTTTTCCAAGTACGGTTTATGAATTTGTGACATCTGGTCGTTATCCAAGAAGGGGCTGGTTTCGTCGTTTGACGGATCATGACGAGGAGCACATTCGCATTAGTTTGGAATCTGTTGGAATGTGGGAACACCGTGATAAGCGATTGGGGTCTTTAAGTGGAGGCCAAAAACAACGTGCAGTTATTGCCCGTATGTTTGCTTCGGATCCGGATATTTTTATTTTGGATGAGCCGACTACTGGGATGGACAGTGGTACGAAGACAGCTTTTTATGAGTTGATGCACCATGCTGCTAAAAAACATGGGAAATCGGTTTTAATGATCACCCATGACCCAGATGAATTAACGGATTACGCAGATCGGAATATTTACTTGGTACGTAACCAAGACTCACCTTGGCGTTGTTTCAATGTTCATGAAGTAGACGAGGAGGTGCAGGATGTTTGATACTAGTCTGTTTCAGTATGAATTCATGCAGCGGGCCTTTCAGGCTGTCCTTGCTATGAGTTTGTTTTCGCCTGTTCTTGGAATTTTTTTGATACTACGCCGGCAGAGTTTGATGAGTGATACCTTGAGTCACGTTTCGTTAGCTGGTGTTGCCTTTGGTGTGGTATTAGGAATTTCTCCAACATTTTCAACAGTAGCGATTGTTATTGTAGCAGCTGTTTTTCTTGAATACTTACGAACAATCTATAAGCATTTTATGGAAATAGGAACAGCTATTTTGATGTCTACGGGGCTAGCGGTTTCTTTGGTCGTCATGAGTAAATCTGGTGGCCGCAGTAGTGTGAGCTTAGAGCAGTATTTATTTGGATCCATTGTTACGATTAGCAAAGAGCAGGTTATTGCTTTGTTTGTGATCGCAGCAATTGTACTTTTGCTGGCTGTTCTTTTCTTGCGGCCTATGTACATATTAACATTTGATGAAGATACGGCATACGTGGACGGACTTCCTGTTCGAGCGATGTCGATTGCCTTTAATATTGTGACAGGTGTTGCGATTGCTTTGATGATTCCGGCAGCTGGCGCTCTCTTGGTTTCAACCATTATGGTTTTACCAGCATCTATTGCCTTAAAGCTTGGAAAAAGTTTTAAAACGGTTATTGTGATTGGTATGCTTGTCGGATTTATTGGTATGATGTCTGGTTTGTTTGTCTCTTACCATATGGAAACGCCGGCTAGTGCCAGTATTACTTTAATTTTTATCAGTATTTTTTTACTGGTTAATCTTGTCTATAAAATAAAAAAATAGGAGGAACTTATGAAAAAGTTAGCGAAATTTGGTTTAGCCTTATCGATTTTGGCTTTGGCTGCGTGCTCCAATACAAACGGTGGCTCTTCAAAAGAGGATGAAATCGATATTGTTGCAACCTTTTATCCTGTCTATGAATTTACAAAACAGGTTGTTGGGGATGAAGCCAATGTTGATTTGTTGATTGAAGCTGGAACAGAGGTTCATGGGTTTGAGCCGTCTGCTAAAGACATTGCCATTATCCAAGAAGCAGATACATTTGTCTATGAAGATGAAAACATGGAAACATGGGTCCCAAAAGTATTGGAATCAGTGGATACAGAGAAGGTGGATGTCATCAAGGCAACAGAGGGAATGTTGTTGATGCCTGGTGGTGAGGAACACGATCACGATCATGCCCACGGAGAAGAGGGGCACCATCATGAGTTTGATCCGCATGTTTGGTTATCGCCAGAGCGTTCGATCACTTTGGTAGAAACCATTCGTGATCAGTTAGTGGAACAGTATCCAGATAAGAAAAAAGTATTTGAAAAAAATGCGGATGCCTATATTGAAAAATTGGAAGCCTTGCATGATAAATACTCAGATACATTATCTCAGGCTAAGCAAAAATACTTTGTGACCCAACATACAGCTTTTGCTTATTTGGCTTTGGACTATGGGTTGAAACAAGTATCGATTACGGGAGTATCTGCCGATGAGGATCCAACTCCAACCCGCTTGGCAGAATTGACAGAATATGTAAAAAATTATGGCATTAAATACATCTACTTTGAGGAAAATGCTTCTAAATCAGTCGCTGAAACATTAGCAAAAGAAGCAGGTGTCGAGTTGGAAGTATTGAACCCGCTTGAAAGTCTAACCAATGAAGCCATGGAAGCTGGTGAAGACTACATTTCTGTCATGGAAGATAACCTAGCTGCTTTGGAAAAAACAACCAGCCAAGAAGGAAAAGAGATTCTTCCTGAGGATGGAGCAGAAAATACAAAAACAGTCTACAATGGCTACTTTGAAGATAGCGCTGTTGCGGATCGTGCATTGTCTGACTACGAAGGAAACTGGCAATCGGTTTACCCATACTTATTAGATGGGACCTTTGATCAAGTTTGGGATTACAAAGCTAAGAAATCTGGTAGCATGACGGCTGAGGAATACAAAGAATACTATGATATTGGCTACAAGACTGATGTTGAACAAATCAATATTAAGGGTGATACCATGGAATTTGTCGTCGATGGTAAGGGTCAAAAATATACCTACAAGTATGTTGGTTATAAAATTTTGACCTACAAGAAAGGTAACCGTGGGGTTCGTTTCTTGTTTGAAGCAACAGATGCAGATGCTGGAAATTACAAATATGTTCAGTTTAGTGACCACAACATCGCTCCTGTTAAGACAGGTCACTTCCATATCTACTTCGGTGGTGAAAGCCAAGAAAAACTCTTAGAAGAAATGGAAAATTGGCCAACGTACTATCCAGTTGGTATGACAGCTATGGAAATTGCGCAGGAAATGTTAGCACACTAATTGCAAAGCGAAAAGCGTTGAGTCTTCAACGCTTTTTCTTGACAAGAAAGGATTACAACTGTAAACTTTATAGAAAAGGAGGTGCGGTCATGGATACTGCAATTTCAGGTGCAGAATGGCAAGTCATGCGGGTCTTGTGGGCCAATCCAGGTGCAACGTCAACAGATGTCGTTCAGGCATTAGAAGCTGGGTTTGATTGGCAACCGGTCACGATCAAAACGCTTTTAGGACGTTTGCGAAAAAAAGGCTATTTGAAAATGGAAAAAATCGAAAAGAAGTACCGTTATTGGCCTTGTGTTAATGAAGAGCATCATTTACATGCTCAATTAACAATTTTGTTGGAGAATTCCTGTTCGACTAAAAATGCTGACTTGGTATTTCAGTTATTAAAGCAGGGCAGCTTTTCAAGAAAAGACTTAGAGAAGATTGCTAGAGAGGTTGAAGTTTTGTTGCCGAAAGCACCAGAAACGATTCCCTGTCACTGCTTACCGGGTCAATGTACTTGTCATTAAAAAAGAGGCTGGGACAAATGTTCTAGCCTTCTAATCATTTATCATCAATCAAACAAGACGTAGTGGTTGAGTGGGATCTAATTCGCTGATTTCCTCAACTTTTACTATTTTTAGAAAAGTATCTAGGGAGAATTGCAATGGTGAAAGCTCAATTTGTTCCCAAAAACCATCCTCTTTTACCCGTGGTATTAGGTGGACGTGAAAGTGTGTTCCTGCATCAAGAAGATCTTTGTCGTTGCTTGCCATGGTGACGCCGTCGATAGGGAGTTCGGTTTCCAAAATCTGGATGAGTTTGACTTCCAGCTCGATCAGCTCTTGCAATTGTTCTGGAGGGAGCTGAGTGATACTAGTGACATGTTTGTTGCTGATAATGAGCAGATGTCCTGTTTGAATAGGATCAATGTCCAATACGACCTTAAAGGATGTAGTTTGGCATAAAATCTGTTCTGGTGAGATATGGTTGCAAAAGATACAGTTCATAGTCATGTTCTCCTATTTTTAATTGTAGACTAAAAAGGGAAAGAGAGTCAGAAATTTGCAGATAAGAGAAAAAACGAGCTCAGCTCGTTTTTTAATAGGTCAAGACAAAATATTTTTTCTTTCCACGGCGGATAACGGTGAGTTCACCATCAATCTTGTCGCTATCGGACAAGTTATAGTCGAGGTCTTGTACACGATCACCGTTGACATAGATGGCACCGTTTTGGACATCTTCACGGGCTTGGCGCTTGGAGTTGACAACGCCAGCTGTTACCAAGATTTCAACGATGTTTAAATCGTCCTCTGTTTGGACAGCGTAGTTGGGAACGTTGCTGAGACCTGCTTTGAGTTCGTCAGCTGAAAGCCCCTTGATGTTTCCTGCAAAGAGTTGCTCTGTGATGTTCAAGGCTTGCTGATATGCAGCTTCACCGTGAACAAGAGTTACAACTTCTTTAGCTAAGATTTTTTGGGCCAAGCGTTCGTGTGGTGCAGCTTCAAACTGAACACGGATGTCTTCGATTTCATCTAAGCTCAAGAAAGTAAAGATTTTTAAGAAACGAACGGCATCTGCGTCCATAACATTAAGCCAGAATTGGTACATTTCATAAGGACTGGTTTTGGAAGCGTCTAACCATACGGCGTTTCCTTCTGATTTTCCGAATTTTTTACCAGTTGAGTCGGTAATGAGTGGAACGGTAATCACGTGGCCGGTCTTGTCAGCCTTGCGGCGAAGCAATTCAGTACCTGCAGTCATATTACCCCATTGATCAGAGCCACCGATTTGGAGGGTAACGTTGTGTGTGCGGTTGAGTTCAAAGAAATCATAGCCTTGCATGATTTGGTAGGCAAACTCGGTGTAGGAAATACCTGTCTCAATCCGTTTTTTTACGGATTCCTTGCTCATCATGTAATTGACAGTGAAGTATTTGCCGACATCGCGTAAGAAGTCAATGAAGCTAACAGAAGCAAACCAGTCGTAGTTGTTGACCATTTCAGCCTTGTTCTCTCCGTTTTCAAAATCAAGGAAGCGAGAGAGTTGGCCTTGGATTTTTTCAACCCAGCCATCAACAGTTTCCTTGGTTTGAAGGCTACGTTCTGCGTCTTTAAAGGATGGGTCGCCGATCAGTCCAGTTGCTCCTCCGACAAGAGCAAACGGCTTATGGCCTGCTAATTGGAGACGGCGATTGGTTAAGATAGCTACCAAGTGTCCCAGGTGTAAACTATCTGCTGTTGGATCATAGCCTGTATAAAATGATACTTTTCCTTCTGTCAAAGCTTTTTCAAGCGCTTCTTCGTCAGTGGTTTGGAAGACCAAGCCACGAGCTTTTAATTCTTCAAAAATATTCATATTTCGACTCTTTTCTAGTTTCTTATCTTACTATTATATCAGATAGGATTTTTTCGTCAAATACAAGAAAATATGGTAAAATAGGGAAGATAAGGAGTTGTATATGACGACGAAACATGTGAAGAAAAAAGAATCTCAAAAATCAAAAGAAAGTCTAAGTCTACAAGATATTTTTGGGATTATTTTAAGTACCTTGCGTTATTTAACCAATTTTATTACACTACTGTTTTTGTTGTTGGGTTTATTTGGAGCAGGTGTAGGATTTGGGTATATTGCAAGTCTATTTGACCGTGTAGAAGTTCCAGAAAAAGAGTCTCTTGTAACGCAAGTAACGGACTTAACCCGTATTTCAAAAGTAGTTTATTCTGACAATAGCTTGATTTCAGAGGTAAACTCAGATTTACTTCGTATTCCAGTTGAAGGAGATGCCATATCAGAGACGGTTAAACAGGCTGTTATTGCAACTGAAGATGCAACTTTTGAAAATCATAATGGCGTTGTTCCAAAAGCGGTCATTCGTGCGGCTCTGGGTTCAGCAGGATTTGGGTCTTCAAGTGGTGGTTCAACTTTAACTCAGCAGTTAATTAAGCAACAAATTGTTGGAGATGCACCGACCTTTAGTCGAAAAGCAAATGAGATTATCTCAGCTCTTGCTCTTGAACGGGTAATGACCAAGGAGGATATCTTAACAACTTACTTAAATGTTTCGCCGTTTGGTCGAAATAACCAAGGAAAAAACATTGCTGGTGTTGAGGAAGCGGCGCGTGGTATTTTTGGAAAATCTGCGGCCGAGTTGACGGTTCCGCAAGCAGCCTTTATTGCAGGTTTGCCACAGAGTCCAATTGTGTATTCTCCTTATTCTTCGGACGGTGCTTTTAAATCAGAAGAGAACATGTCTTATGGCTTGAATCGTCAAAAAGATGTATTATACAACATGTACCGAGCAGGATATTTATCTAAGGCGGATTATGAGACATATTTAGCGTACGATATTAAAAAAGATTTTATCGCACCTAATCCTATCGTAGAAGATACCAAAGATTATCTCTATTATGCGGTTATGGACGAAGCCAAGGATGTAATGTATGATTATTTGATAAAACGCGATCAAGTTTCTGAAAATGATTTAAAAAATGACGAAACGATTCAATCCTATCGCGCTTTAGCGGAACAAGAATTGAGTCTGGGTGGCTATACAATCACGAGTACCGTCGATAAGAATATCTATGCGGCTATGCAGGATGTTGTGGCCAACTATGGTCATGTGTTAGACAGCGGTGGTGGTCTAGTTGAAACAGGAAGTGTGTTACTAGATAACCAAACTGGAGCAATTTTAGGATTTGTTGGTGGTCGGAATTACAAAACAAACCAAAATAATCACGCATTGGACACACAACGTTCGCCAGGCTCAACAGTAAAACCGTATTTGGTTTATGGAATTGCCATTGATCAGGGATTGATGGGATCAGCAAGTATTTTATCGAATTATCCAACAACATTTTCAGATGGTACTCGGATTATGCATGGTAGCAGCCGTGGAACAGGAATGACAAACTTACAAAACGCTATGAATGTTTCTTCTAACATTCCTGCTTTTTGGACCTATAAGTTGCTACAAGAAAAAGGTGTGGACGTCAAATCTTATATGGATAAAATGAATTACCATATTCCAATGTATGACATTGAAAGTCTTCCCTTAGCTGGTGGTATTGAAACAACTGTTGCAGAAAACACCAATGCTTATCAAACCTTAGCAAATGGTGGTGTCTACCATAAGAATTATATTGTTGAAAAGATTACTGCTCACGATGGCACGGTTGTCTATCAACATGAAAGCAAACCAGTCCAAGTTTATTCTCCTGCAGCAGCGAGTATTATGACTCACTTGATGAGAGGTGTGATTTCTTCTGGGGCGACAACTAGCTTCAAAGGTAGATTAGCAGCTATCAATCCAGCAGCAGCAAGTACTGATATTGTTGGTAAAACAGGAACAAGTAATGATACAGCAGATGTCTGGTTAATGCTATCAACACCTCGGGTAACCATTGGTACCTGGGCTGGTCATGATGACAATACTGGGATGCATTATTTAACAGGCTACAACAATAACTCTGCCTATGTTTCTTATTTGACAAATGCGATTTACAATACAAATCCGTCCTTATTTGAAGGCCGCTTTGAATTGGACCAAAGTGTGATAGCCTCAAGTGTATTGCGCACTACGGGACAGAGACCAGGAAGTACGCAGCATAACGGACGAACGTATAGTATTTCAGGAGCTCAAACGACGAGTTATTGGGCTAAAGACGGTGCACCAGTATCCAATTACTATTTTATGGTTGGTGGAACAGATAGCGATCGGGTGAGAGCGTGGAATAGCTTGTTTGGATCTCCGACAAAGAGTAGCTCATCGAGCAAAAAATCCTCTGCTTCTTCACGATCTTCGACACAACCATCAAGTAGCACAACAGCAGGCGCCAGTGAAGAGTAAAAACTCTTGCGAAGTACCGTAAAGTATGGTATAATTGTTTAAATTATTTGTCGTGTGTCTTGTTTGAAATATTGTCCAAACAAGACTTACAGCAGTTAAATCAAACTTATCAAAAGGAAGATTTAGCTGCTCTTTTTGTGCTTATTTTTAGAAAAAGATGACTTTGTTACATAAACTTAATCTTTCTCAAAATTCAGAAAAAGACGGCTGAGATTCTAGAAACACTCGTGTGGTTAAAGCCGCAGGTGTCTCTGAAAAATGTTTATTGAACCCGGGTTCTTGTGCTGTTCGCAACACTAGTGTTTTGAATGGACGAGAGAACCCTCGTATCTTTTTAAAAGGAGTTATCACTTGGCAGGACATGACGTTCAATACGGGAAACATCGTACCCGTCGTAGTTTTTCAAGAATCAAAGAAGTTCTTGATTTACCAAATTTGATTGAAATCCAAACAGACTCGTTCCAAGACTTTTTGGACCATGGATTAAAAGAAGTCTTTCAAGATGTATTACCTGTTTCCAATTTTACTGAAACAATGGAATTGGAATTTGTTGGTTATGAATTGAAAGAACCAAAGTATACGTTGGAAGAAGCGCGTGCGCATGATGCCAACTATTCAGCACCTATTTTTGTGACTTTCCGTTTGATCAACAAAGAAACTGGTGAAATCAAGACCCAGGAAGTTTTCTTTGGTGAATTCCCAATCATGACAGAAATGGGAACCTTTATCATCAATGGTGCAGAGCGGATTATCGTATCTCAGCTTGTACGCTCACCAGGTGTTTACTTCAATGACAAAGTGGACAAAAATGGTAAGGTTGGCTATGGCTCAACCGTTATCCCTAACCGTGGTGCATGGTTGGAGTTGGAAACAGACGCAAAAGATATTGCTTACACTCGGATTGACCGGACCCGTAAGATTCCATTTACAACCTTGGTACGTGCCCTTGGTTTCTCTGGAGATGATGAAATCTTTGACATCTTTGGTGATAGCGAATTGGTTCGCAATACCATTGAAAAAGATATCCACAAGAATCCAGCAGATTCACGGATTGACGAGGCTTTGAAAGAAATTTACGAACGCCTTCGTCCAGGTGAGCCAAAGACTGCTGAAAGCTCACGTAGTCTCTTGACAGCTCGTTTCTTTGACCCACGTCGTTATGACTTGGCTCCGGTAGGTCGTTACAAGATCAACAAGAAACTCAACTTGCGGACACGTCTCTTAAACCAAACCTTGGCAGAGCATGTCATCAACGGTGAAACTGGTGAAATCGTTTTGGAAGCTGGTACAGTCTTAACCCGCGACGTTTTGGAATCTGTTGAGGCACAATTCGATGAATTGAACTTGGTGGAATACAATCCAAATGATGCGGCTGTTATTGTTGAGCCAGTTCTCTTGCAGAAATTCAAGGTGGTTGCACCGACTGACCCAGACCGTGTTGTCACTGTTATTGGTAATGCCAATCCAGCTGAATCCATTCGCACCATTACACCAGCAGATATCTTGGCTGAAATGTCCTACTTCTTGAACTTGGCAGAAGGCCTTGGTAAGGTAGATGACATCGACCACTTAGGAAACCGTCGTATTCGTGCGGTTGGCGAACTTTTGGCCAACCAAGTCCGCATCGGTTTGACCCGTATGGAGCGGAACTTGCGCGAGCGGATGTCTGTTCAAGACAATGAAGTTCTTACACCACAACAAATTATCAATATCCGTCCTGTGACTGCTGCCATCAAAGAATTCTTTGGGTCTTCTCAGTTGTCTCAGTTCATGGACCAGCACAACCCGCTTTCTGAGTTGTCTCACAAACGCCGTTTGTCAGCCTTGGGACCTGGTGGTTTGACACGTGACCGTGCTGGATATGAAGTACGGGACGTACACTACACTCACTATGGCCGTATGTGTCCGATCGAGACTCCAGAAGGACCAAACATCGGTTTGATCAACAACTTGTCTTCTTATGGACATTTGAACAAGTATGGCTTTATCCAAACGCCATACCGTAAGATTGACCGCAGCACTGGTACGGTAACCAACGAAATCGTTTGGTTAACAGCAGATGAAGAAGATGCCTTTATCGTTGCCCAATCAACTTCTCCACTTGACGAGAACAATCGTTTTGTCGATGAGATTGTCATGGGGCGTCATCAAGGTAACAACCAAGAATTCCCAGCAGCTTCTGCGGACTTCATGGACGTTTCTCCAAAACAGGTAGTTGCTGTTGCGACAGCATGTATTCCGTTCTTGGAAAACGATGACTCCAACCGTGCCCTCATGGGTGCCAACATGCAACGTCAGGCTGTGCCATTGATTGATCCAAAAGCTCCTTATGTTGGTACTGGTATGGAATACCAAGCTGCCCACGATTCAGGTGCGGCCATCATCGCACAACACGATGGTAAAGTCACCTACTCTGATGCAGATAAGGTTGAAGTTCGTCGTGAAGATGGCTCACTCGATGTTTACCATGTTTCAAAATTCCGTCGTTCCAACTCAGGTACGGCCTACAACCAACGCACCCTTGTAAAAGTAGGTGACACGGTTGAAAAAGGCGACTTCATCGCAGATGGTCCGTCTATGGAAAACGGGGAAATGGCCCTTGGTCAAAACCCTATTGTTGCCTACATGACATGGGAAGGTTACAACTTTGAGGATGCGGTTATCATGAGTGAACGCCTGGTGAAAGATGATGTCTACACATCTGTTCACTTGGAAGAATACGAATCAGAAACCCGCGATACGAAGTTAGGCCCTGAAGAAATTACACGCGAAATTCCAAACGTTGGGGAAGAAGCCCTTCGCCAATTGGATGAAATGGGGATTATCCGAATTGGTGCGGAAGTAAAAGAAGGGGACATCTTGGTTGGTAAGGTTACTCCTAAGGGAGAAAAAGACCTTTCTGCTGAGGAACGCCTTCTCCATGCCATCTTTGGTGATAAGTCTCGTGAAGTGCGTGACACCTCTCTTCGTGTACCACACGGTGCCGATGGTGTTGTCCGTGATGTGAAAATCTTTACCCGTGCTAACGGAGATGAATTGCAATCTGGCGTGAACATGTTGGTGCGTGTCTACATCGCTCAAAAACGGAAAATCAAGGTCGGAGATAAAATGGCCGGTCGTCACGGAAACAAGGGTGTCGTATCCCGTATTGTTCCTGTTGAAGACATGCCATATCTTCCAGACGGAACACCAGTGGACATCATGTTGAACCCACTTGGGGTACCATCTCGTATGAATATCGGACAGGTTATGGAGCTCCACCTTGGTATGGCAGCCCGTAACTTGGGTATCCACATTGCAACTCCAGTCTTTGATGGTGCTTCTTCTGAAGACCTTTGGGAAACGGTTAAAGAAGCTGGAATGGACTCAGATGCCAAAACCATCTTGTATGATGGCCGTACCGGTGAACCATTTGACAACCGTGTATCAGTTGGTGTCATGTACATGATCAAACTTCACCACATGGTTGACGACAAGCTCCATGCGCGTTCTGTTGGGCCATACTCACTCGTTACCCAACAACCACTTGGAGGTAAAGCCCAGTTTGGTGGACAACGTTTTGGTGAGATGGAGGTTTGGGCCCTTGAAGCTTATGGTGCATCCAATGTTCTTCAAGAGATCTTGACCTACAAGTCAGATGATGTAACAGGACGTTTGAAAGCCTATGAAGCCATTACAAAAGGCAAACCAATTCCAAAACCAGGTGTTCCAGAATCCTTCCGCGTTCTTGTGAAAGAATTGCAATCATTGGGTCTTGACATGCGTGTCCTTGACGAAGATGACAATGAAGTAGAATTGCGTGATTTGGACGAAGGGGATGACGATGACATCATCCACGTAGATGATCTTGAAAAAGCACGTGCGAAAGTCGCAGCAGATGCCGCGGCAGCCTTTGCTCAATCTGAAGAATAAAACGAAAAAAGTACAGTGCTAGACAGATGGATAAGCCATCGGCTAGCAACCCCTGTGCTGGCCTGTTGTTCAGGTTGGCAAAACAAGAAGAAGAAAGGGAATATTAGTGGTTGACGTAAATCGATTTAAAAGTATGCAAATCACGTTAGCTTCACCCAACAAAGTCCGTTCATGGTCTTATGGTGAGGTTAAAAAACCTGAAACAATCAACTACCGTACACTCAAACCAGAGCGTGATGGACTCTTTGACGAAGTCATCTTTGGCCCAACAAAAGATTGGGAGTGTTCGTGTGGAAAATACAAACGAATCCGTTACAAAGGGATTGTTTGTGACCGATGTGGTGTAGAAGTTACCCGTGCAAAAGTTCGTCGTGAACGCATGGGACACATCGAATTAAAAGCCCCAATTTCGCACATCTGGTACTTTAAAGGGATCCCATCTCGTATGGGCTTGACCCTTGACATGAGTCCACGTGCATTGGAGGAAGTCATTTATTTTGCGGCCTACGTGGTGATTGATCCAAAAGAGACACCACTTGAGCACAAATCTATCATGACCGAACGCGAATACCGTGAGCGCTTGCGTGAATACGGACATGGTTCATTTGTTGCGAAGATGGGTGCTGAGGCGATTCAAGACCTCTTGAAACAAGTAGACCTTCCAGCAGAAATTGCTGCCTTAAAAGAAGAATTAAAAACAGCAACCGGGCAAAAACGCATTAAGGCTGTTCGCCGTTTGGATGTATTGGACGCTTTCCAAAAATCTGGAAACAAACCAGAATGGATGATTCTCAACATCTTGCCAGTTATTCCACCGGATTTGCGTCCGATGGTCCAATTGGATGGTGGTCGTTTTGCAGCTTCTGACTTGAACGAATTGTACCGTCGTGTGATTAACCGGAACAACCGTTTGGCCCGTCTCTTGGAATTAAACGCTCCAGGGATCATCGTACAAAACGAAAAACGGATGTTGCAAGAAGCGGTTGATGCCTTGATTGACAATGGCCGTCGTGGTCGTCCGATTACAGGACCTGGTAGCCGTCCGTTGAAATCATTGAGCCACATGCTTAAGGGTAAACAAGGTCGTTTCCGTCAAAACTTGCTTGGTAAACGGGTTGACTTCTCTGGGCGTTCGGTTATCGCAGTTGGTCCAACTCTTAAAATGTACCAATGTGGTGTGCCACGTGAAATGGCGATTGAGCTCTTCAAGCCATTTGTGATGCGCGAAATTGTTGCCCGTGAAATCGCAGGAAACGTAAAAGCTGCCAAACGCTTGATCGAGCGAGGAGATGACCGCATTTGGGATATCTTGGAAGAAGTAATCAAAGAACACCCAGTTCTATTGAACCGCGCACCGACCCTTCACCGTTTGGGTATCCAGGCTTTTGAACCAGTCTTGATCGATGGTAAAGCTCTTCGCTTGCACCCACTTGTTTGTGAAGCCTACAATGCCGACTTTGACGGTGACCAAATGGCGATTCACGTGCCCCTTTCAGAAGAGGCCCAAGCAGAAGCTCGTATCTTGATGCTTGCGGCAGAGCACATCTTGAATCCAAAAGATGGTAAACCAGTTGTAACCCCATCACAGGATATGGTCTTGGGGAACTACTACCTCACGATGGAAGAAGCAGGCCGTGAAGGCGAAGGTATGGTCTTCAAGGATGCTGATGAAGCTGTAATGGCTTACCGTAACGGTGTTGTGCATTTGCATACCCGTGTTGGTATTGCGACAGACAGCTTGGACAAACCATGGACTGATGCACAAAAACACAAGGTCATGATGACAACCGTTGGTAAGATTTTGTTTAATGCAATCATGCCTGCAGGTTTGCCATACTTGCAAGAACCAAACAACGCTAATCTAACAGATGGGACTCCAGATAAATACTTCTTGGAACCGGGTAGCGATATCAAGGCAGCTATTGAAGCCCTTGACATCAACCCACCATTCAAGAAGAAAAATCTTGGAAATATCATTGCAGAAATTTTCAAACGTTTCCGTACGACAGAAACATCTGCCCTCTTGGACCGTTTGAAAGACCTTGGTTACTACCATTCAACTCTTGCTGGTTTGACAGTGGGTATTGCCGATATTCCTGTTATTGACAACAAGGCTGAAATCATTGAAGCGTCCCACGAACGTGTTGAACAAATCAAGAAACAATTCCGTCGTGGTATGATTACCGAAGATGAGCGTTATGCAGCGGTTACCGATGAATGGCGTTCTGCTAAGGAAAAACTTGAGAAACGCTTGACAGAATCACAAGATCCGAAGAACCCAATCGTTATGATGATGGACTCTGGAGCCCGTGGTAACATCTCCAACTTCTCGCAGCTTGCGGGTATGCGTGGTTTGATGTCTGCACCGAATGGTCGTATCATGGAATTGCCGATCCTATCAAACTTCCGTGAAGGTCTCTCTGTACTTGAGATGTTCTTCTCCACTCACGGTGCCCGTAAAGGTATGACCGATACGGCCTTGAAGACAGCCGATTCTGGTTACTTGACCCGTCGTTTGGTTGACGTAGCTCAAGATGTTATTATCCGTGAAGATGACTGTGGAACAGACCGTGGCTTGGATATTACCTCTATCACAGATGGCAAAGAAATGATCGAGCCATTGGAAGAGCGTCTACAAGGACGTTATACCAAGAAAACTGTTAAACACCCTGAAACCGGTGAAGTGATTATTGGTCCAGATAAATTGATCACCGAAGACATTGCCCGTCAAATCGTGGACGCTGGTGTAGAGCAAGTTACGATTCGTTCTGTCTTTACATGTAACACTCGTCATGGTGTCTGCCGTCACTGTTATGGTATCAACTTGGCAACAGGTGATGCGGTTGAAGTCGGTGAAGCAGTTGGTACAATTGCTGCCCAATCTATCGGTGAGCCTGGTACTCAGTTGACCATGCGTACCTTCCATACGGGGGGTGTTGCCTCTAACAGCGATATCACACAAGGTCTTCCTCGTGTCCAAGAAATCTTTGAAGCCCGCAATCCGAAAGGGGAAGCAGTTATCACAGAGGTTAAGGGTGAAGTTACTGCTATTGAAGAAGACGCAGCAACCCGGACTAAGAAAGTCTTTGTGAAGGGACAAACTGGTGAAGGCGAATACGTGGTACCATTTACTGCTCGTATGAAAGTGGAAGTGGGTGACCAAGTAGCACGTGGTGCAGCCTTGACAGAAGGTTCCATCCAACCAAAACGTTTGTTGGAAGTACGTGACGTCTTGTCTGTTGAAACCTACCTCCTTGCGGAAGTACAAAAAGTATACCGCAGCCAAGGGGTAGAAATCGGAGACAAGCATATCGAGGTAATGGTTCGCCAAATGCTTCGTAAAGTGCGTGTTATGGATCCAGGTGACACTGATCTTCTCATGGGTACCCTCATGGACATTACAGACTTCACAGATGCCAATGCAGAAACAGTTATTTCGGGTGGCATTCCAGCAACTGCTCGTCCAGTTCTTATGGGGATTACCAAAGCGTCTCTTGAGACCAACTCATTCTTGTCAGCGGCTTCCTTCCAGGAAACAACGCGTGTCCTTACAGACGCAGCGATTCGTGGTAAACGTGACAACCTTCTCGGACTCAAAGAGAATGTTATCATCGGTAAGATCATCCCAGCAGGTACTGGTATGGCCCGTTACCGTAATTTGGAACCACAAGCTGTCAACGAAGTTGAAATCATTGACGAAGTACCACTTGAAGATATGGTTGAAGAACCAGTCGTTGAATAAAGCAATCAAAACCATCTCATTTGAGGTGGTTTTTTGTCGGAATTTTCACAAGCCAAACAGTGTCTTATTTTCTGAAAATTCGCTATAATATGTTCTAAGAAAAGGAAGTAAGAGTTATGTACCAAGTTGTAAGAATGTATGGCGATGCAGAACCCTGGTGGTTTTTAGAGGGCTGGGAAGAAGATATTGTAACAAGTAGAGAGTTTTCGACTTATCCAGAAGCCTATTTGTATTATAAAATGGAATGCATCCGTTTGGAGCTGGCTTATCCAAAACAAGAGATAAAAGCAGAATGTATGGCGGCTTTTTGGGATCCCACTGAGCAAGTTTGGTGTGAAGAATGTGAAGAATACTTGCAGCAGTTCCATTCTGTTATGATTATAAAATCATATGAAAATTTACGAACTGGAGCTAAGGGTGTGAGACGACCTCATTGCCAATTGAAATAAAAAGAAAAACGCCAGATGGTGTTTTTCTTTTTATTATTTTTCGATTTGAATGGTAAAATCCTGGGTGTTCAGAGTGGCTTTTGCGCCAATTGTAACGGTAAAGAGTGGCTGGGTGTGGGCAAAATCCAAGTCATAAAGGACTGGAATGGTTTTTAGAAGGGGATGTTTGTCCAAGATGGCCAACAGAATCTCTTCAGTCATTTCAGATTCTTTTGGAAAACGACCGATCACTAGTGCTTTACTATGGGGATAGACTTGTAGCAAGGCAGCCAATTGACGGGTAAAATCGATAAAATGACAAGACTCAGATGCTTCTAAAAAGAGGATTGGGTCCGCTACTTGAGGGGCGTAGGGTGTGCCACTAATCAGAGGGAAAGTGGAGACGTTTCCGCCAATAATCGTCCCGCTTGCTTGGCCATGCTGGTAAACTTTCCATTCAGTCGGCTTGAAATGGCGAGGGGAGCCAGGGATAAACCATTCGTCACTAGACCATTGCTTGCTAGGGGTTAGTTTATAGGTGTCTTGGCTGACGGCTTGAAGCCACATCTGAGTCTGGTAGTCTTGCCCCTCTTTCATTTTAAAACTCGAATAGGAAGGCCCCATATAGGTTTGCAGGCCAGTTTTCGCATAGATCGCGTTGAGAAAAGCTGTGGAATCCGAATAACCGCAGATGATCTTTGGGTGGCGAGCGATCAGGTCATAGTCTAGGTAGGGGAGGAGCTCGTTTGAATTGAAGCCACCAATCGTTGCTAGAATCGCATCCACGGAGTCATCTTGAAAGGCTTCGTGCAAGTCCGCAACTCGGCTCTCGATGGAGGCAGAATCAAAGATGTCGTGTTCCAGGTAGTTGCTGGAGAAGGAGACAGAAAATCCCAGTTCTTCTAACTTTTCTTTGGCAGAGAGGTTGGCGTCAAAGCCACCGATGTGTACAATAGAAGATGAGGGACTGACGACTCGGATATGGTCGCCTTTTTTTAATGCTTTCATCAGGTTCTCCTTTAAACTTTTTCTTATTGTAACAAAATTTTGAGCAAAAGCAAGGGCTTTTTCGAATAAGAGAGATAAGGAGGCTTTATGATTCAAGAATTAGCCAAAAAAATGATTGGAGAAGCAGTTGCCCGCTCTGCTAGTGATTTGTATCTGGTGCCCAGAAAAGACACCTATCACTTCTTCGAACGCTACAGTGATGAACGGGTTTTTATAGCCGAATACAATGAAGAAGACTGCAATGCCCTCATCAGCCATTTTAAGTTTATGGCAGGGATGAATGTGGGAGAAAAACGCCGCAGCCAACAAGGATCCTGTGATTATGATTATGGGGATGGGCTGGTTTCGATCCGCCTGTCAACAGTTGGTGATTACCGCCATAAGGAAAGTTTGGTTATTCGCCTCATGTATGAAGGGGTACACGACTTGTCCTATTGGTTTGAGGGAGCGCAGACCGTCTCTGAAGCTATCAAGGGGCGGGGGCTCTATCTTTTTTCGGGGCCGGTTGGTTCTGGCAAAACCACGCTCATGTACCACTTAGCCAAGCTGAAATTTCCAGACAAGCAGGTTTTAACGATTGAAGATCCTGTGGAGCTAAAGCAGGACAATATGCTGCAGTTGCAACTCAATGAAGCCATTGGGGCGACCTATGATAACTTGATCAAGCTGTCCTTGCGGCACCGCCCTGATTTGTTGATTATCGGGGAGATACGAGATACCGAAACGGCTCGGGCTGTGATTCGAGCCAGTTTAACTGGGGCAACGGTCTTTTCAACTGTTCATGCCAATAGTATTGCGGGTGTTTATGCCCGGCTCTTGGAACTGGGAGTGAGCGAGGAAGAATTAAAAAATGGGCTCAAGGGCATTGCCTACCAACGTCTGATAAATGGAAAGGGAATTGTAGATTATGCAGAACGAGATTTCACAAACCACCGACCGACGCAGTGGAATCAGCGCATTGATCAGCTTCTTGCAGCAGGACATCTCACTCCTCGGCAGGCGGAAACTGAAAAAATTACCGATTGCCCGGCAGCGTAAGGTCATCGAATTGTTCAACAATCTTTTCTCTAGTGGCTTTCACTTGGTCGAAATTGTTGACTTTTTAAAGCGGAGCCAGCTCTTAGCAGACTCCTATACTAGTCTTTTGCAGGAGGGACTGGAAGCAGGAAAATCCTTTTCCCAACTGTTGGGTGATTTGCAGTTTTCGGATGCGGTGGTGACCCAAGTCTCCTTGGCAGAAGTGCATGGCAATACCAGTTTGAGCCTGCAACACATTCAAGCTTATCTAACCAACTTGAGCCAGGTTCGTAAGAAATTAGCTGAGGTCGCCACTTATCCAATGGTGCTGGTGGGTTTTCTAGTTCTCATTATGTTGGGACTCAAAAATTACTTGATTCCACAACTAGAAGACGGAAATGTTGCGACTCGTCTCATCCAGGCCTTTCCTTTGATTTTCTTAGGATTTTTCCTTATGGGAATCCTAATGGTATTCTTGTTTGTTCTCTGGTACAAAAACACCCCTAAAATAACTGTGGCAAGAATCACCTCGAAGCTACCGATTGTCGGGGATTTTGTCCGAACTTATTTGACGGCTTATTATGCGAGAGAATGGGGAAATTTGATTGGGCAGGGCTTGGAGATGAACCAGATTGTTCAGTTGATGCAGCATCAAACATCCAATCTATTTCAGGAAATTGGCCGGGATTTGCAAACCAGTTTTGGGGCAGGAGAGGATTTTCACCAGCACATTCGACAATACCCCTTCTTTCGGAAAGAGTTAAGCTTGATGATTGAATACGGTCAGGCCAAGTCTAAATTAGGAACGGAGTTGTCACTGTATGCTAAGGAATGCTGGGACATGTTTTTCCGCAAGGTCAACCAGGCCATGCAATGGATTCAACCCTTGGTTTTTCTCTTTGTGGCCCTTGTCATCGTCTTGATTTATGCAGCCATGTTGCTGCCGATTTACCAAAATATGGAGATATAATATGAAAAAATTGTTACAACTAAAGGCACAAGCATTTACTTTAATTGAAATGTTAGTTGTCCTAGTCATCATCAGTATTTTACTCTTGCTTTTTGTGCCAAATTTGAGCAAGCAAAAGGATGCGATTCAGGACACGGGTAGCGCTGCGGTGGTCAAGGTAGTGGAAAGCCAGGCAGAGCTCTTTGAACTCAACAATGTTGGGGAAGTTAGTCTGAGTCGTTTGGTTGAATCCGGCAACATTACAACAGAACAGTCCCAATCATACAAGGAGTATTATGCTAAACACACAGACAAAACTCCTGCGGTTGCACCTTAAAGCCTTTACGCTTCTGGAAGCTCTCATTACGCTCAGTGTTTTGAGTTTTTTAACCTTGAGCCTCTCAGGTGGTGTGAAGACTGCCTTTCGCCAAGCAGAAGAAGCCATCTTTTTTATGAGTTTTGAGCAGGTCTATAAGGACAGCCAGCAACTGGCTGTGGCCTCGCATCAGCCGGTAACCCTGACCATTTCTGAACAAGCGGTGGACAATGGCTACCTGTCCATCGCTGTGCCCTCTTCTATTCTGGTTGAGACGCCTGTTCAGTTGCATTTTGCGGCCGATGGGGGCAATTCGTCCTTGGCCAAGTTGCGTTTTCAAACGGAGACCCAGGAGGTTTCCTATCAATTGTATTTGGGGAGTGGTCGTTATAAAAAAAGCAATCGTTAAAGCCTATATTTTACTAGAGAGTTTGGTCACACTCTCTATTTTTGCGCTCATTACTAGCCTCTTACTGAGCACGATTAACCAGGCTAGACAGGCAGAACAACAAAGTTTTCAAGAACAGGAGGTGCTGAATGTGGCCAAGATGGCGATCCAAACCAATCAAAACCAGCTTTCTTTAAATGGTGTCAGGGTAGAAGTCGTTTCTGAAGCCCAGCATATTCGTATTTTTCACGAGGGACAGGAGGTTTTGCATGTGGAAAAACAGTAAGCGGGTAGCCGCCTTTACACTGATAGAGTGCTTGGTGGCCTTGGTTGTTTTGTCGGGAGGGCTCTTGGTGTTTACTGGTTTGACAAAACTGATTTCTCAGGAAATCCACTACGAGGCTCAGCAGACAGAAACAGACTGGCTCTTGTTTTCAGAACAATTTCGACTGGAATTGGAAGAAACTCAGTTTGTCAAGGTGGAGCAGAACCGTCTCTATGTTGACAAAAAGGGACAGGCCTTAGCCTTTGGACAATCCAAGTCAGATGATTTTCGAAAAACCAATGACCAAGGCAGGGGCTACCAGCCTATGTTGTATCGTCTCAAGTCTACTAGGGTAACAGAGACAGCAGGCCTAGTCTCCATCACTTTCTCATTTCAAGATGGCTTAGAAAGGACATTTCTTTATGTTTTTGACCAAAACCGTTAAGGCAGGGACCTTACTCTATGCCCTCTTGATGCTAGCGATTTTTAGCCTCTTAGTGCAGTTCTACCTACAAACACAACTCGCAGTAGCCCATGGGAATTTAGCCCGTCAAGAAGAAGCCAAGGCTTACTTGATGGCTGACTGGGTTTATGATGAGTGGAAAAAAGAGCGCGCGAAGACTACCAAACCTCATCAATCTTCCGGTGATAAAAAGGAAGAAGCAAGTCCCGCAACAACTCCAACTTTATCAGGGACTGTCACTTTCACACAAGGGAAAGCTCGTTACCAAAAAACGGGAACTACCTTGTCGGTCCTCGTCCAATTGGATTCCGGAAAGGACTATTCTTATTCCTTCTCAATAGCTAGCGAAAACAAGTGAAATTTGATATGATAGGGATATGAATTTTGAAAAGATCGAACAGGTATATGACCTTTTATTAGAAAATATCCAAACCCTCCAAAATCAACTTGGTACCAATTTTTATGATGCCATGATTGAACAAAATGCCGCTTATTTGGGCGGGAGCGAAGATCCGCTTTTGGCTGCCAATAACCAAAAGGTAACCGACTTGGCTTTGACACCAGAAGAGTGGCGACGGGTTTTTCAGTTCTTGTTTATCAAGGGCAATCAGACAGAACCAATGCAATACAACCACCAGTTTACACCGGATAGTATCGGCTTGTTAATGACCTTTCTCTTGGATGAATTGGTGACAGAAGAGACTGTGACCGTTCTGGAAATCGGTTCAGGAACCGGGAATTTAGCCCAAACCATCTTAAACCATAGCCAAAAAAAATTGGACTACCTCGGTATCGAAGTGGATGACCTCTTGATTGATTTGTCGGCCAGCATCGCAGAAGTGGTGCAATCAGATATTAGTTTTGCCCAAGGTGATGCTGTTCGTCCACAGATTTTAAAAGAAAGTCAAGTGATTATCAGTGATTTGCCAATTGGCTTTTATCCTGACGATACCATCGCCAAACGCTACAAGGTAGTAAGTGCGGATGAGCATACCTATGCCCACCACCTCTTGATGGAACAATCCCTCAAATATTTGTCACAAGATGGGATTGCCCTTTTCTTGGCACCAAATGATTTGCTGACAAGCCCGCAAAGTCATTTGTTGAAGACCTGGTTAACCGCGCAGGCGAGTATCCTTGCCATGGTTTCCCTGCCAGAGTCTTTATTTGGAGCCAAGCACATGGCCAAATCGATTTTTGTCTTGCAAAAGCAGGCTGGAACCAAGCAGGAAGCCTTTGTTACCTTGTTACAAGACCTCCAAAATCCACAAGATATGCAGGAGTTTGTTACGGATTTTAAAAATTGGAAAGCAATCCATGCAATTTAACTAAAAGTTTGGTATACTAATATAGAAAACGCTTAATTTTAAAAGAGGTAAATTATGTCAAAAACAATTGCAATCAATGCAGGTAGTTCAAGCTTAAAATGGCAATTATATCAAATGCCAGAAGAGACTGTTTTAGCAAAAGGTGTCATCGAACGGATTGGTTTGGACGATGCCATTTCAACGGTTAAATTTGATGGCCGTGCTGAAACACAAACTTTGCCAATCAAAGACCACAGTGTGGCTGTAAAGATTTTATTAGACGATTTGAAACGCTTTGAAATCATTGCTGATTTCGCGGAAATCACTGGTGTCGGACACCGTGTTGTGGCTGGTGGTGAAATCTTCAAATCATCTGTTTTGATTGATGATGAAGCTTTGAAACAAATCGAAGAACTTTCTAGCCTTGCTCCACTTCACAATCCTGCTAATGCCGCAGGTATCAAGGCTTTCAAAGAAATCTTGCCAGATATTACTAGTGCAGCTATTTTTGATACAGCCTTCCATACTACGATGCCAGAAGTAGCGTACCGCTACCCATTGGCAGACAAGTACTATACAGATTACCAAGTTCGCAAGTACGGTGCTCATGGAACCAGTCATTACTATGTATCTCAACAAGCAGCTGATATTCTTGGTAAACCAATCGAAGAGTTGAAGTTGATTACTGCTCATATCGGTAATGGTGTTTCCTTGACAGCGATTGATGGTGGAAAATCAGTGGATACTTCAATGGGCTTCACACCGCTTGCTGGTCCAATGATGGGAACTCGTTCAGGTGATATCGATCCAGCTATCATTCCTTACTTGGTAGAACATGTACCAGGCTTGGAAGACGCGGCAGCTGTTGTTAACGTCTTGAACAAAGAGTCCGGTATTCTTGGCGTATCTGGTTTGACAAACGACATGCGTGATTTGGAAGCTGGTATGGCAGAAGGCAATGAGCAATGCAAATTGGCCTTTGACATGTTTGCGGATCGCTTGAAGAAATACATCGGTCAATACTTTGCTGTTTTGAATGGTGCAGATGCGCTTATCTTTACGGCTGGTATTGGTGAAAATGACACTCAATTACGTGCAAAAATCGTTGAAGGCTTGTCTTGGTTTGGTATGGACATCGACCCAGAGAAAAATGTTTTCGGTAACAGCGGTGTGATTTCAACAGATGCAGCGAAAGTGAAAGTCATTGTTGTTCCAACTGACGAAGAACTTGTGATTGCGCGTGAAGTCGAGCGTTTAAAATAACATAATACACAAAAAAACGAGCGGTTAGCTCGTTTTTTGTATGTTGTTTTAGATAAGAAAAGTCAGTCCATAGGGACTGACTTTTCTTAATAGTTCTTAATCAAATCAACAGTTGAGCGGTCCAACTTCTTCACAATGGCTTGAAGGAAGGCTTGGGCCTGAAGGAAATCGTCCATGCTGTAAAGTGTTTGGTGCGAATGGATGTAGCGGGCACATACACCGATAGTGGTAGATGGTGTACCGTGGTTTTTCAAGTGGGCAGCGCCAGCGTCTGTACCACCTTTGGCACAGTAGTATTGGAATTTCACACCGGCTTCTTCAGCAGTTGTGAGCAAGAAGTCCCGCATATTTGGCAATAGGATGTGGCCTGGATCGTAGAAACGCAAGAGGGTTCCGTCTCCGATCGCTCCTTGGTCACCGAAAATATCAGCGGCTGGGGAACAGTCAACAGCCAGGAAGATGTCTGGATTGAATTTGGTGGTGGCTCCGTGTGAGCCACGAAGACCGACTTCTTCTTGGACATTGGCCCCGGCAATCAATTGGTTACCCAGTTGCTGGCCAGAAAGACTTTCCACTAATTCAGAAACCATGAGGACACCAAAACGGTTGTCCCAAGCCTTGGAAATCACATTTTTTCCATTGGCTGTCAAGGTTGCTTCGTTTTTAGGGACAATCACATTTCCAGGACGGACACCAAATTCCCAGGCTTCCTCTTTTGAAGCAAAACCTGCATCAAAAATGACATCTCCGATCGATGGCAAACCTGAATTGCCATTGTTACCACGCGAAAGGTGTGGAGGCATGGATCCTGAAATCACGGGGATTTCTCGGCCATCATCTAAATGCAATTGGAAACGTTGGCTAGAGACCACTAGTGGGTTCCAACCACCCAACTCGACCACGCGGAAGGTTCCGTCGTTTTTGATGGAGCTGATCATGAAGCCGACTTCGTCCATATGGGCAGCAACCATCACACGTGGGGCATCCGTTTCTTGGCTATCTTTGATTCCAAAAATCCCACCGAGCCCATCTGTTTCAACACGGTCCACGTGTTGTGTCAATTTAGTGCGTAAGTAGTCACGGACAGGAGCTTCAAATCCAGGAACACCCTGTAATTCCGTCACTTCTTTGATTTTGTCAAATAAAATAGAATTTGTCATTGTTACTCTCCTTGTGACTACTATTTTACCATGTTTTGTGATAAAATGTTGGATATGAATAAGAAAAAGACAGCCTTGCTAGCAGGCTTGTTGGGGGCAGGAGTGCTCGCAGCTAGTGCTAAATTTTACCATGATAGTCTGGTGGCCACACAAAAAAGCCGTGCCCTAAAAGAGGTTCGTCAATTTTTTGCAGCCTATGGAGAGATTGCGACGGTTTTTGTGGATGAGAGCCAGTCTACTGCGACTCGCCTGATTGGCGGAGTGGTGATGGAAGCGGGCCCTGTCTATCTCTTTAAGTATGAAAACGGTGAAATCCAGTATGAGGAGGAAAAACAATGATTGTTCCAAATAGTTATGAAGAATTGGCAAATGCAATCGAAGAGCATGCACAACTAGTGCTATTTTTTACAGCAGACTGGTGCCCAGACTGTCAGTTTATCTACCCAGCCATGCCTGAAATTGAAGCAGCCCATGCAGACTATACCTTTGTGCGTGTCAATCGGGACGATTTTATGGAAGTGGCGCAAAAATGGGATATTTTCGGAATTCCAAGTTTTGTAGTCCTGAAAGACGGCCAAGAAATTGGACGTTTTGTGGACAAAAACCGCAAAACTAAAAGCGAAATCCATCAATTTTTAGAAAAAGTAACAAAGGGTGAGTAAATGATTTTTTCATATAATAAAGAACAAGTCGGTGATGTGCTTTTGGTCATCTTAGAAGATACCAAGAACACCAAACGCAATGTGGAGAGAAAGGGCAAGGTTGCCCGTGTTTTTGCAGAAGAGACAGGAGAGACACTTGCTTGGAACATTTTTGAAGCGTCTAGTCTCATTGAGCTGGATGGAAATGGGCAAGTCTTCTTGTCAGAGCAAGACGTGACCGTTTTAAATGCAGAGCTCGAAAAAGAAGGCTTTGAAGCTGTTTTAGAAGCCAGCAAGACACCGGTATTTGTAGTCGGTGAAATCGTGGAAATGGTGGCTCATCCAGATAGTGACCACCTCAACATCTGCCAAGTTAACCTTGGAGGTGAAACTGTTCAAATCGTTGCTGGCGCTCCAAATGCAGCAGTCGGTCTCAAGACCATTGTTGCCCTGCCAGGAGCTATGATGCCAAGTGGTAGCTTGATTTTTCCCGGAAAACTCCGTGGGGAAGAAAGTTTCGGTATGATGTGTGCCCCGCGTGAATTGGCCCTGCCCAACTCCCCTCAAAAACGCGGTATTATTGAATTAGATGACACCGCTATTGTCGGCGAAGCCTTTGACCCTGCAAAGCATTGGAAGGGGTAATGATGAGACTTGATTTTGGAATAAAAGCATTGATTTAGAATAACGATGGCCACTTTTTAGCGATGCATAAGGCGGGGTAAGTTTCTCCATTGTTGGAATTGCCAGGAGGCCGCATTCAATTTGGAGAAACAATAGAGGAAGCCCTTATTCGAGAAATCAAAGAGGAGACAAATTTGGAAGTCATTCCTCAGAAAGTTCTTTCTACATGGGATTATAGAAAGAAAACAGGAGATTTCCAAGTTGTTGGATTGGTCTTTGATGTATATGTTAAGGATTTGACTCAGTTAACCTTATCAGAAGAGCACGATGCATACCAATGGTTGTCGCTTGACCAAGTCGACCAATTGGTTCCACATTTTAAAAAATGTTTAGAACAGATAAATATAAAGTAAAAGACAAACATGCTTGGGACAGTCCAAGCTTTTTTGAAAGGAGGAGACATGTTTCCAATAGAAGCCAAAGACGTATTTGACTGGTTTGAGCGCTTGAACCAGATTCCTCGTGAATCCGGTAATGAGCGATCGGTTTCGGATTTTTTGGTGGCCTTTGCCAAAGAACGCCAACTCGAAGTAGAGCAAGACCAGGAGTGGAATGTCATTATTCGTAAGCCTGCAACAAGTGGTTATGAGGCTGCAGAACCAGTGATTGTACAAGGACACATGGATATGGTCTGTGTGAAGACAGAGCAATCCACCCACGATTTTACAAAAGACCCGATTGAGTTGGTCCTAGAGGGCAATATTTTGCGGGCCAACCAGACCAGCTTGGGAGCCGATGATGGGATTGCGGTAGCCATGCAGCTGGCTCTCTTGGATGGGGATTACCAGCATCCGGCTTTAGAAATCCTCATCACTACCAATGAAGAAACCACCATGGCAGGCGCAGCAGCCATTCAAGCAGGCCAACTTAAAGGAACCCGTCTCTTGAACATTGACGGAGAAGAAGAAGGGCTCTTTTTAACCAGCTGTGCAGGTGGAACCGTCATCACCAGTCGTTTTGGTTTTTCAAAAGAAAGTGTGCAGCAATCAGGATTGGAAATCACGGTAGAAGGATTAAAAGGCGGTCATTCTGGAATGGAGATTGACCAAGGTCGAGGCAATGCTAACCTCCTTCTCTTTCGTTTCTTGCGTGCAGCAGCCAAGGTTACTTCGGTTCGTTTGGCTACTGTTTCAGGCGGAAGCCGAGATAATGTGATTCCGAGCAAAGCTCGTGCCAGTTTTGCGGTAACTGATGCAGCAACCGCTAAAGCAGCCCTTATGGAAGAGCTGGTTGCAGTCAAAAAAGAGTTGGCGATTGCAGACCCTGATTTATCTCTATCCCTAAAAGAGGTTGAGATTGACCGAGCCTATTCGGAAGCTGAGACGATACAATTGCTTTCCTTCTTTGCAGTTTTACCAAATGCAGTGCAAGAGATGTCGCAAGCCATTCCTGGTTTGGTCCAAACCTCCCTAAATCAGGCGGTCCTCTACCAAGAAGAAGAGCAAATTGTGCTCCATACCTCGCTTCGATCTTCTGTGGCGACGCAATTAGAAAGCTTAGTCGAGAAATTGACGATTTTAGGACAGACATTCGGAGCTCATATTAGCCGCAACCATGACTACCCTAGTTGGGATTTCGAGCCAAATAGTCCTTTGCGAGACCAATGTTTAGCTGTTTACAAAGAAGTTTATGGGACAGAAGCGACCTATTCGGCTATCCATGCAGGTTTGGAATGTGGTTTTCTAAAAAAAGCCCTACCAAACTGCGATATGATTAGTTTTGGCCCAAATATCTATGATGTCCACTCCACCAATGAACACTTAGAAATAGATTCTGTGGCCCGCGTCTGGGAATTTACCAAGGCTTTGTTGGCGAGTTTGACAGCGTAAGAAAAAACCTCGTGTAAAACGAGGTTTTCAGAACGTAGACAAACCCTTTAAACGCTTGAAAATAGCAAATTCAAAGCCTCCGCCAACTTTTGACTAACTCTTTAAAATGCTAAATTATCAGCGTTTCTAAAGATTTTGATGTTTACTAACCAAAGAAAAAAAGATTGAAGAAAATGATCCAAAATGGACTTTTTCTTCAATCTGAAACCTCGTGTAAAACGAGGTTTTATTTTTGCATCAAAGCCGTGTCAATAGCTGTTAAAACCGCTAAGACAAGCAGGGGATCTGTTGTAGCCTCGGTAACTTCAAAAGCATAAGCTCCATCTTCCAAGAGACCTTGGCGGTTGATGGTTGCGATCACTTCTCTTTGCTTGTTGTAGAGGGTGTATTCACGTGACAGGAATTGCCCTTCAACAGACCAGTCAAGACCAGAAATGATAAATTTCGGTTTTAAAGAAGCGATTTTTTTGGTCACATTGGCTACTTGCTGACCACCGATTAAAACATTGTAAGAATAGTGGGTTAGGGAGAATTTTTGCTTGAGCAAGGCCGCTTCTTGGTCGTTTGTATCCGTGATACTCGTGTTGGCCAGCCACATCAAATTTTTCCCGCGGATACTGTAGAGCTTGTTGCCTGTCTCATCCTTTACTTCAAAAGCTTGTTGGAATAAATTCCCTGCATAATGAACAATATATCTCATAAAAATCTCCTTATGTATCTGTAATATACTTAGTATATCCTAGGAGATACAGGAATGCAATTGATTTGATTATCAAAGGAATCCCTTGCAATTAGGCCAAACCTGTCCAGCTCTCCTCAATGGCATGAGCTAATTCTGCCTGTAATTGCCCTTCTTTTTTCAAGAAAAAATAGAGAGAAGTCAAGAAATGATCCTTGTTTAATGCAGCGAAATAATCTTGGACAGACTGGTCGTTGCTTGGCCAGTTTGTGATGTGGTGAGCTGCCTCTTTCTGGCTAAGGCGACCGGATAGGATTTCTTGGGCAGCAACCAAGGCCAGGCGTTTTTCTTCGCCAGCCTGAAAAGCAGTCTCCTGTCTATTGATACAAGAGCTGAGAACTCCCCAAACTTTTTGATGAGTGCTAGCGGGAAAATCAGGGTGCATACTCGCATAGAGCAATAATTCGGCACCGTGAGCAATCGCATGTACCCAACCCACTGTTTCGTCCCAGCCCCGTGTATCTGTCTCTTTGTCCAGATAAAGCATGCTTCCTTCAAAGATCCTTTGGCGGGTGGTTGGCGACAAGAGTTGGAAATAGTCACTTTCCTTCCTTGCGTCAACGTCGAGGATAAGGGCCAAAAGCAGAGCGGTAAAAGAACGGACGAGAGTGGCCTTTCCTTGTTCTGGTAGCCTGTAAAATAAGTAGTCCTTGTCCACTAGGAAATGGGCTAGATAAAGAAAGTCATCCTGTGTGAGCCGATTTCCTAAGAGAGCATGGGCAAAGCTAGCGTAGACCAAGTCGTCTCGAATGCTAGCGGCCTCATCGCCAATATGGGGCAATAACCAATCCAACTCCTGACGAGAGTAGGGACTTGTTTCTTGTAATTTCTGTTGTAGTTTTTCTTTCATGATTTGTCCTTTCTATTTGCATGATGATTTAAGGACAAATATTTCTTAGCAACCTCTTTTGTGTATTTCTCATCAAAAACATGCCGTTCTCCTTTCTCCTTTCTCTCTAAAATGGTTCAGAGTTTTTTATATTTTACCATTTTTTATCGAATAAAGAGGTAGGAGGATAGAAAATGAACAAAACCTTATTGATTGGTCGCTTGGTAGCGACTCCAGAAGTGACACAAACTGCAACAGGAAAAGCTGTTTCCCGTGTGACAGTGGCTGTTAACCGCAAGTTTAAAAACAGCAATGGCGAACGAGAGGCTGATTTTATCAGTGTCGTTCTCTGGGGCAAATTGGCTGAAAGTTTGGCCTCTTATGCCGGCAAGGGCAGTCAGATTTCCATTGAAGGAGAATTGCGGACCCGTTCTTACGAAAAAGATGGCCATACCCATTATGTGACAGAAGTACTGGCTCAGAGCTTTGAACTGTTGGAAACCCGTGCCCAACGGGCCATGCGTGAAAACAATGTGACGGACGAATTGGCAGATGTCATTTTAGAAGCAGAAGAGTTGCCCTTTTAAGCAAAAGAAGATTGGAATTTTCCAGTCTTTTTTCTTATCCGTCTGTAGTCTGATTTTTTCCAAAAATGAACGACTTTTTCTTGACTATTTTTGACCAAGTGATAGAATAGAAGAGTAAAATTAGCACTCGCATATAAAGAGTGCTAAAAATAGAAAGGATTTCACTTAGAGAGGACATAGCCCTTATTCTGGATAGGGCTTGGTATATCATATGTTAAAACCATTAGGCGACCGTGTGGTCGTAAGATTTGAAGAAGT
The DNA here is from genome assembly GCF_053207365.1 of Streptococcus cameli. NCBI lineage: Bacteria > Bacillati > Bacillota > Bacilli > Lactobacillales > Streptococcaceae > Streptococcus > Streptococcus cameli. The sequence goes on from NZ_JBRUIM010000003.1 coordinate 41,191, forward strand.
TGAAGAACAAACTGTAGGTGGTTTTGTTCTAGCAGGAGGCGCAAAAGAAGCCGCTAAAACAGCTATTGTTGTCGCAATTGGTGACGGCATCCGCACCTTGACAGGGGACTTGGTCGCGCCAAGTGTTACAGTGGGGGATACCGTTCTGGTCGAGCAAGGAGCAGGATTGGAAGTCAAAGATGGCGAAGAAAAGGTCACGCTTGTGCGTGAGAGTGACATCTTGGCAATCGTGAAATAGGAGGTTTATTAAATGAGTAAAGAAATCAAATTTTCAGCTGATGCGCGTGAAAGCATGGTTCGTGGCGTTGATATTTTGGCAGACACCGTTAAGGTCACGCTTGGACCTAAGGGACGCAATGTGGTTTTGGAAAAAGCCTACGGCTCACCTTTGATCACCAACGATGGTGTGACCATCGCCAAAGAAATCGAATTAGAAGACCATTTTGAAAACATGGGTGCTAAATTGGTGTCAGAAGTTGCTTCAAAAACCAATGACGTGGCAGGAGACGGAACGACAACCGCAACTGTTTTGACCCAAGCCATTGTTCGTGAAGGATTGAAGAACGTGACAGCAGGTGCCAATCCAATCGGTATTCGCCGCGGGATTGAAACAGCTGTTTCAACTGCTGTTCAAGAATTGCAAGCCATTGCCCAGCCTGTTGCTAACAAAGAGGCTATTGCGCAAGTTGCTGCCGTATCTTCTCGTTCTGAAAAAGTCGGTGAGTACATCTCTGAGGCCATGGAACGAGTTGGGAAAGACGGAGTGATCACCATTGAAGAGTCTCGTGGTATGGAAACAGAACTCGAAGTCGTAGAAGGCATGCAGTTTGACCGTGGCTATCTCTCTCAATACATGGTCACAGACAACGAGAAAATGGTGGCAGACTTAGAAAATCCATTTATCTTGATCACTGACAAGAAAGTGTCCAATATCCAAGATATCTTGCCTCTTTTAGAAGAAGTATTGAAAACTAGCCGTCCGCTCTTGATTATCGCAGACGATGTGGATGGCGAAGCCTTGCCAACGCTTGTTTTGAACAAGATCCGTGGGACCTTTAACGTCGTGGCTGTGAAAGCACCAGGGTTTGGAGATCGCCGCAAGGCCATGTTAGAAGACATTGCCATCTTGACTGGCGCAACAGTTATTACGGAAGATTTGGGACTTGACTTGAAAGATGCGACCATGGCTGCACTTGGTCAAGCCGCTAAAGTATCCGTTGACAAGGACAGCACCGTCATTGTAGAAGGTGCTGGTGCAGCAGATGCGATTGCCAACCGTGTGAACCTTATCAAGTCGCAATTGGAAACAACGACTTCTGAATTTGATCGTGAAAAATTGCAAGAACGCCTAGCGAAATTAGCTGGCGGGGTTGCGGTGATCAAGGTCGGTGCAGCAACAGAAACTGAATTAAAAGAAATGAAACTCCGCATTGAAGATGCTTTGAATGCTACTCGTGCGGCAGTAGAAGAAGGAATCGTTTCTGGTGGTGGAACTGCCCTTGTCAATGTGATTGAAAAAGTAGCCAGTCTTGATTTAGAAGGAGATGCTGCAACAGGACGCAACATTGTTCTTCGGGCCTTGGAAGAGCCTGTTCGCCAGATTGCCTATAATGCTGGCTATGAAGGTTCTGTTGTCATCGACAAATTGAAGAACAGCCCAGTTGGTACCGGCTTTAACGCTGCAACTGGAGAGTGGGTAGACATGATTGAAACAGGAATCATTGACCCTGTTAAGGTGACGCGTTCTGCCCTTCAAAATGCGTCAAGTGTAGCCAGCCTCATCTTGACAACAGAAGCAGTCGTTGCCAATAAACCAGAAGCAGCCGCTCCCGCAGCACCAGCCGGCATGGACCCAATGGGTGGCATGGGATACTAGACACAAACAAAGATAGCTTACGGGCTATCTTTTTTAGTTCCTATACAGTCACATATTTTATAAAATTGTTGAGAACAAATGCAGGAGATGTTATTTTCATAGTAATAGTCTCACAATGGTTCGATTATTAGGAAGAGTTACTAAAAAACAAAGGAATATTCATTGACAAGAGCACTGTTCTATGGTATGATGATAGACGGTACTTTTTACTTTTGGTCTCTCAAAAGTGTACAGAGACGTGCTGACAAATGTTGCAAAAGTACACCGGGATGGGGGTTGTCACCAAACGCTCCATCAACCAAAAATAAAAATTTTACAGGAGAATGTAGATGCCTACAATTAACCAATTGGTTCGCAAACCGCGTAAATCAAAAGTAGAAAAATCTAAATCACCAGCTTTGAACGTTGGTTACAACAGCCGTAAAAAAGTTCAAACAAACGTTTCATCACCACAAAAACGTGGGGTTGCAACTCGTGTTGGAACAATGACGCCTAAGAAACCTAACTCAGCCCTTCGTAAATTTGCTCGTGTACGTTTGAGCAACTTGATCGAGGTTACTGCTTATATCCCAGGTATCGGACACAACTTGCAAGAACACAGTGTGGTATTGCTTCGTGGTGGACGTGTAAAAGACCTTCCAGGGGTACGTTACCATATCGTTCGTGGTGCACTTGATACTGCGGGTGTAACAGACCGTAAACAAGGCCGTTCGAAATACGGTACAAAACGTCCAAAAGGATAAGAAGGGAGATTAGGATAAATGAGTCGTAAAAATCAAGCGCCTAAGCGCGAAGTATTACCAGATCCATTGTACAATTCAAAATTGGTAACTCGTTTGATCAACCGCCTTATGTTGGATGGTAAACGTGGTACTGCAGCAAGCATCGTTTATGGTGCATTTGACCAAATCAAAGAAGCAACTGGCAATGAGCCGCTTGAAGTCTTTGAAGCAGCAATGGAAAACATCATGCCTGTACTTGAAGTACGTGCACGTCGTGTCGGTGGTTCTAACTACCAAGTCCCAGTTGAAGTTCGTCCAGAACGTCGTACAACTTTAGGTCTTCGTTGGTTGGTAACAATCGCTCGTAACCGTGGTGAGCACACAATGGTTGATCGTCTTGCCAAAGAAATCTTGGATGCATCAAACAACACTGGTGCAGCTGTTAAGAAACGAGAAGATACTCACCGTATGGCTGAAGCCAACCGTGCATTCGCACACTTCCGTTGGTAAGATTAAGATGCTGAGGGTGTTAAAAACGCCAAGTGAAAATAGGGAAGTGACACAGTGTCTGAAAGACATAAGGAACTTCATCATTTTCACACAGCGTTTAGCCCGAGCTCAATTCTAAGATACGAGAGCGTTAAACAAGTCCTATGCAAAATAGGAAAAGCGACGACGAAGCTTAGGCTTCTAGGAGATTTTATCTTTTTGCCAGCGACTTGTAGCTCGAGTTCATTTTAAACCATAACCATTTGAGAACGGGTAGGTCCTGCCTATCCGTTCTTTCTAAAAATGGTATAATAGACTAGAAATAAAAAATAATAGGAGAAACAACCTCATGGCACGCGAATTTTCTTTAGAAAAAACTCGTAATATCGGTATCATGGCTCACGTCGATGCTGGTAAAACAACTACAACTGAGCGTATCCTTTACTACACAGGTAAAATCCATAAGATCGGTGAAACTCACGAAGGAGCTTCACAAATGGACTGGATGGAGCAAGAGCAAGAACGTGGTATCACCATCACATCTGCTGCTACAACAGCTCAATGGAAAGACACTCGTGTTAACATCATCGATACCCCAGGACACGTGGACTTCACAATCGAAGTACAACGTTCACTCCGTGTATTGGATGGTGCCGTAACCGTTCTTGACTCACAATCAGGTGTTGAACCTCAAACTGAAACAGTTTGGCGCCAAGCGACTGACTACCGTGTACCACGTATTGTATTTGCTAACAAAATGGACAAAATCGGTGCGGACTTCTTGTACTCAGTATCAACACTTCATGAGCGTCTTCAAGCAAATGCTCACCCAATTCAATTGCCAATCGGTTCAGAAGATGATTTCCGTGGAATCATTGACTTGATCAAGATGAAAGCTGAAATCTACACCAACGACCTTGGTACAGATATTCTTGAAGAAGATATCCCAGCTGAATACCTTGAGCAAGCAGAAGAATACCGTGAAAAATTGATCGAAGCAGTTGCTGAAACTGACGAAGATTTGATGATGAAATACCTTGAAGGTGAAGAAATCACAAACGAAGAATTGAAAGCGGGTATCCGTAAAGCAACGATCAACGTTGAATTCTTCCCAGTATTGTGTGGTTCAGCCTTCAAAAACAAGGGTGTTCAATTGATGTTGGATGCAGTCCTTGACTACCTTCCAAGCCCACTTGATATCCCTGCAATCAAAGGTATTAACCCAGATACAGACGCTGAAGAAACTCGTCCAGCATCTGATGAAGAGCCATTTGCAGCGCTTGCCTTCAAGATCATGACTGACCCATTCGTAGGTCGTTTGACTTTCTTCCGTGTGTACTCAGGTATCTTGAACTCAGGTTCATACGTATTGAACACTTCTAAAGGCAAACGTGAGCGTATCGGACGTATCCTCCAAATGCACGCGAACACTCGTAAAGAAATCGAAGTGGTTTATTCTGGTGATATCGCAGCTGCTGTTGGTTTGAAAGATACAACAACTGGTGACTCATTGACAGACGAGAAAGCAAAAGTTATTCTTGAGTCAATCGAAGTTCCAGAACCAGTTATCCAATTGATGGTTGAGCCTAAATCGAAAGCAGACCAAGACAAGATGGGTGTTGCCCTTTCTAAATTGGCTGAAGAAGATCCAACATTCCGCGTTGAAACAAACCCAGAAACTGGTGAAACAGTTATCTCTGGTATGGGTGAGTTGCACTTGGATGTCCTTGTTGACCGTATGCGTCGTGAATTCAAGGTTGAAGCAAACGTTGGTGCGCCTCAAGTATCTTACCGTGAAACATTCCGTGCTTCTACTCAAGCTCGTGGTTTCTTCAAACGCCAATCTGGTGGTAAAGGTCAGTTCGGTGATGTTTGGATTGAATTCACTCCAAATGAAGAAGGAAAAGGTTTCGAGTTCGAAAACGCAATCGTCGGTGGTGTGGTTCCTCGTGAATTTGTACCAGCCGTTGAAAAAGGTTTGGTTGAGTCTATGGCGAACGGTGTTCTTGCAGGATACCCAATCGTTGACGTAAAAGCAAAACTTTACGATGGTTCTTACCATGATGTCGATTCATCTGAGACAGCCTTTAAAGTTGCAGCATCTCTTGCCCTTAAAGAAGCTGCGAAAACAGCACAACCTGCTATCCTTGAGCCAATGATGCTTGTAACCATTACAGCACCAGAAGACAATCTTGGTGATGTTATGGGACACGTAACTGCTCGTCGTGGACGTGTTGACGGTATGGAAGCTCGTGGTAACACACAAATCGTTCGTGCTTATGTACCACTTGCAGAAATGTTCGGTTATGCAACAGTTCTACGTTCTGCTACACAAGGTCGCGGTACTTTCATGATGGTATTTGACCACTACGAAGATGTACCAAAATCTGTACAAGATGAAATTATCAAGAAAAATGGTGGACAAGCTTAATTGTCCTCAGACACCTACCAATGGTAGGTGTCTTTTTCTATTCTAAAATAAAGGTAAACAAAAAATCGTCAATAAGGGGATTGACGATATAGTAGGAACAATATTAAAGAAAACCGTAGTAAGGTCTTTGGACCAAGCTATGGTGAAGCCAGTTGATGAGCGTGATAAAGTCAAATACTGGCAAGCCAACTCGAGACTGAATCTGAGCGGCATAAGGCGGTAAATCACTACATTCTAGAAGAATAGCTCCAATGTCAGGATGGTCTTTGACTAAGCGTTCCGCAACATCAGCCAAGTCATTTCCTAGTTTTTCATGGTCTAGGTAGGTTTTGATGTAGCGAATCGGTGCAAAACTATCTAAGCTACCGATTTCCTCAACGATACAATCATCGATGGAAGCGTTAGCCTTGGCAAAGAAGGAGCGGTCAGCTCCTTTCCCATCAGCAACGAGAACAGCAATTTTTTGCTCTGCTTTTAGTCCCATCTTAATAATAGGAAGTTGAAGCACACTCGAGAGATAGACAGGAATAGTGACTGCGTTTTTTATTTCTTCTTGGAAATTGTTAAAATAGCCACATGCACCGACAATAGCACGAACTCCTTTTTTCTCAAGGTTTTGAGCAGCTTCAATAATCATAGGAAGAAGATCAGGATTGCCTTCGAATAAATCTTCGATTTCGAATTTGACGATTTCGTAGATGACAGGAAAGTTGAAGGTGCTTGCATTGGCAACATTACCAGGCATTTTAACATAATCAAAATCAATGGTAATAATCCCGATGGCTACTCCAGAGATGGGAGTTGAGCCAACTTGATGGTATTGATTGAGTTTGTTTTGGTTGTCCATATAGGTACGCCAGTGTTGTGTCATTGCTGGTCCTTTCTAAATTCACCCATTTCGAGGTAGGCTAAGATTTCGTCAGATGATAAATGAGCCAAATCCAAATCTGCTAGGGTTAAGCCTTTTTCATAGAAATTGTGGCCTGTCATGACAGAACCCAATGTAATCATACTATCGATAACCGGGGTTGCGACTCCGTATTTTTTTCCTAGCTCATGATATAGGTGGCAGCCGACTGGAATATCCTCAGTGATGTAACGGTCTTGGATACTAAATGGACCTGTTCCGTAGGCCATTGGGAATTGTTCCTCAAATGGCACGATGCAGTCATCGCCCATGTATTCAGGTCCTAAAATGCTCGTTCGTGATAGGAAATTCTTTTTAGGGTAGCGTTGCAAGTCGACTCCGATTTTCTCTGCCAACTCCACTTGTTCCAAGTAAAAGGCATACTGGACCTCTGCAACTGATTCACTATAAGCGTGTGAATAAATAGAATAAGAATATTTGTCGTTTCCACCAAAGATACGCCCCCAGTTTTCCATGACGCTAGCTCCTAAAATGGTTCCAGGTACATGAAGGACAGGATTGACATTGCTAAATCCGATATCAAGAACGGTTTTACCGCCGGTCGCACCTTGGCCTTGGGTGATGGCATCAAAAGCACCGATTGCTTTCGAACTTTCCAAAAACGCTTCTTGATCGGTAGAAGGTAGGCTGGCACCCCGAAGAGTGATGGCCCGGTATTTGAGTTCCAATTTTGGAGTAAGGACGCCGCCTTCTTTTATGATACGAGATCCATATGGAGCACTTGACCAGCCACCAACGATGACATCTTTGGTACAGTCTAACTCCCGCATCTTTTTACGAAGTTTGAGGCTGCCAAAATTATCTGGAATAATATGAACAATCATACCATCTTCTAAAACGGGCACTAATTGTTCAAAAAAAGTATCATGAGCGATAGATGGGACAGTGACTAAGATGAGTCTTGCCTCTTTTACAGCCTCTTTTATATCTGTTGTGACAAGATCCATGTAGGCTTTTCCACTGCGTTCAAAAGCAAAGAGATTGTTTTGTCCAGTGGCCGCGATGGTGATACCTGTTTTTTCGATTCCAGCAAGAGTGATATGGGAAAATTCAGGTATTTCAAAAAGGTGTACCTTATTTCCGGCTAAAACAGAATCAGCAGCTATGGCTTTACCAACAGCGCCTGCTCCCAAAACAGCAATTGGTTTTTCATTTAGCATTGACATCATAAAACTCCTCCATTTATGAATCTTTGTTCATATTTTAACATAATTTCATCGATCTCAAAATTTGTATTTTTTATCACAGATATAGTTTTTATCTATGTGTTGATTTTCAGAAAAAAGAAAATTGGTTGCAATTTTATGACAGAAAGTATATAATGGTAATGTTGAAATGTATCTTGCATATTTTCAAGTTACAAATTTCACAAATGGTTAAAAGGCTTGCCTTTTAAAATAAATACTCGATTTTCATAAGGAGGAAATCATTAATGGTAGTTAAAGTTGGTATTAACGGTTTCGGTCGTATCGGCCGTCTTGCATTCCGCCGTATCCAAAACGTAGAAGGTGTTGAAGTAACACGCATCAACGACCTTACAGATCCTAACATGCTTGCACACTTGTTGAAATACGACACAACTCAAGGTCGTTTCGACGGTACTGTTGAAGTAAAAGAAGGTGGATTCGAAGTTAACGGTAAATTCGTTAAAGTTTCTGCTGAGCGTGAGCCAGGAAACATTGACTGGGCAACTGATGGCGTTGACATCGTTCTTGAAGCAACAGGTTTCTTTGCTTCTAAAGAAAAAGCAGAGCAACACATCCACGCTAACGGTGCGAAAAAAGTTGTGATCACTGCACCTGGTGGAAATGACGTTAAAACAGTTGTATTTAACACAAACCATGATATCCTTGACGGTACTGAAACAGTTATCTCAGGTGCTTCATGTACTACAAACTGTTTGGCTCCAATGGCAAAAGCACTTCAAGACAACTTCGGTGTTGTTGAAGGATTGATGACAACTATCCACGGTTACACTGGTGACCAAATGGTTCTTGATGGACCACACCGTGGTGGAGACCTTCGTCGTGCACGTGCTGCTGCTGCAAATATCGTTCCTAACTCAACTGGTGCTGCTAAAGCGATTGGTTTGGTTATCCCAGAATTGAACGGTAAATTGGACGGTGCTGCACAACGTGTTCCAGTTCCAACAGGATCTGTAACTGAATTGGTTGCTGTATTGGACAAAAACGTTACTGTTGATGAAGTAAACGCAGCTATGAAAGCAGCTTCTAACGAGTCTTATGGTTACACTGAAGATCAAATCGTATCTTCTGATATCGTAGGTATCTCATACGGATCATTGTTCGACGCAACTCAAACAAAAGTTCTTGATGTTGACGGCAAACAATTGGTGAAAGTTGTTTCTTGGTATGACAACGAAATGTCTTATACTGCGCAATTGGTTCGTACACTTGAGTACTTTGCAAAAATTGCAAAATAATGACTGAATAAGAGAGAGGGAAACCTCTCTCTTTTTTTGCTAGAAATAAAAATAAATCTAGTTCTTTATTTTAAAAATCTAGACTTATTGTATTTTTAATGCTATACTATTGATAAATAATACATAAAAAAGGGAGGTGATGGTATCGGAAAGAAAGAACCCAAGTATCTGTTGATAGCTCGGGATCTCCGTCAAGAGATTGAAAAGGAGGTTTACCCTATCAATAGCAGACTTCCAGATGGGAAATCATTTTCAAAGCAATACGGGGTTAGTTTGATGACCATCAATCGTGCATTTGATTTGCTGGTTGCTGAAGGTTATATCATCCGTCGTAGGGGAGATGGGAGTTTTGTGCGGGATTGGAAAAATTGTGCTAGTCCCAATCCACATCTTTATTCATTAGAAGGAACGTCTCAAAAATACCCAGGGAAACTCCGTTCTAAGGTAATTATTTTTGATATCGTTCGGCCATCGCAGGAAGTGGCAGAGAAGTTATCCATTTCGACGGATGATTTTACCTACCATATTGTTCGCTTGAGAATTTTGGAAGAACGCCCTGTTATTATGGAGTACATCTATATGCCAGTTGATGCGGTTCCTGGCTTGAAGCGGGAGCATGTGGAGCAATCAATTTATTCCTATATCTCAGAAGGCTTGAAACGGAAAGTTCACAGTGCCTTTGTGAAAATAGGAGGAAAACGGCCTACAACTCTGGAATGTCAGGAGATGAGCCTGAAGCCGACTGATTTCTTAATGGAAATTGAGCAAGTGGGTTGTTTGGATAATTGTCGTGTGTTTGAATATTCTGTTTCGCATCATCTGCCAGAAGTATTTGATTTTGAAACAGTCATGTTTCATTCGTAAGCAACATAAAGGAGAAAAAATGGAAAACTTTCGTTTGCAAATTCCGACGGATATTCGGTTTGGGAAAGATCGCTTAGGGGAATTACCAGAGGCTTTAGCCCCGTTTGGAAAACGTGTCTTGTTGGCATATGGTGGTGGTTCGATCAAACAATCAGGATTGTATGATAAGGTCACTGCTCTGTTACAAGAGAATGGTTTCGAAGTTGTCGAATTGGCAGGTATTGAACCCAATCCTCGGATTGAATCTGTCCGTGAAGGAGTTCGCTTGATCCGTGACAATCAGCTAGAGGTCATCTTGGCTGTCGGTGGTGGATCGGTTGTGGATGCTTCTAAAGTTATTGCGGCAGGTGTCTACTACGATGGAGATGCTTGGGATCTGATTGAAGACCGTAGCCGTGTTGGTAAGGCAGTCCCAATTGTGGATATTTTGACCTTGGCGGCAACCGGAACAGAGATGAACCGCAATGCGGTTATTTCAAACCTTGCTATCAATGAGAAGCGTGGAACCAGCGGTTGGGAACTGATCCCAAGAGTATCTTTCCTAGATCCAACCCTGACGTATACGGTTTCCAAGTGGCAAACAGCAGCAGGAACAGCTGATATGATGAGCCACCTTTTTGAACAGTATTTTGATCGCTCTGAGGCAGTTGATGTTCAAGATACCATGGCAGAAGGACTCTTGAAAACAGCAATTAAGTATGGTCCTGTGGCTATTGCTGATCCTGAAAACTATGATGCCCGTTCTAATCTCTTATGGACATCTACGATGGCATTGAATGGTTTGGTTGGTGCTGGTCGGGTTGGCTTGTGGTCTTGTCATGCGATTGAACATGAATTGTCAGCCTATTATGATATCACACACGGGGTTGGCTTGGCAATTATCACCCCACGCTGGATGACTTTTTGTATGGACAAAGATCCAAGTACACACGCCAAGTTTGCGGCCTATGCTCGTAATGTATGGGGCTTGCAAGAAGGGACAGATGAAGAGTTAGGTCGTCAAGCTATTGAGAAGACGTATCAATTCTTTAAGGAAGACTTGGAAATCCCCATGACCCTACCAGAAGTCGGCATCGAGACACAAGATTTGGTTCGCGAAATGAGCGAAAAAGCGATCGAGCATGGGAAACTCACGTCCAATCGCTTTGTAGACCTTGATGTAGCAGATGTTGAGCAGATTTTGACAGCGTCTTTTGAAGAAATGACAAGATTTTAATTAAAAGGAGAAATAAATGGAAACTTATATTTTACATAACGGTGTTACGATTCCGAAAGTGGGCTTTGGTACGTGGCAAATTCCTGATGGGGAGGAAGCCTTTAACAGTGTGAAACATGCTTTGGAAGTTGGCTACCGTCATATCGATACCGCTCAAATCTACGGTAACGAAGTGAGTGTCGGAAAAGCAATTGCTGAGAGTGATGTAGCGCGGAAAGATATTTTCTTGACGACCAAGGTTTGGAATGACAAACACGACTATGATTTGGCAAAAGCATCAATCGATGAGTCACTTAAGAAATTAGGGGTTGACTATGTTGACTTGCTCTTAATCCATTGGCCAAACCCAGTAGCTCTTCGTGAAAATGATGCTTGGAAAGCTGGAAATGCTGGTGCATGGAAGGCTATGGAAGAAGCATACAATGAAGGAAAAGTTCGTGCCATCGGTGTGTCGAACTTTATGATTCACCACTTGGAAGCACTTTTGGAGACAGCTGAAATTGTACCACATGTCAACCAAGTTCTTTTGGCACCGGGTTGTCCTCAGGCAGAATTGGATGCTTTCTGCCAAAAACACAACATTTTGCTAGAAGCCTATAGTCCACTTGGTACAGGCTCTATCTTTAAGAACGAAGAAGTTGCTAAGTTAGCTGAAAAATACAACAAATCAGTTGCACAAGTCGCTCTTCGCTGGTCACTTGAAAAAGGCTTCTTGCCACTTCCAAAATCAGTAACACCTGCCAATATCACATCAAACTTAGATATCTTTGATTTCACTTTGGAAGCTCAAGATATCGAAATCTTGGACACAGTACAAGGTGTTAGCCAACAAAAAGACCCTGACCAAACCAATTTCTAAGGAGTGCCTATGAAATACAATCAACTGGGCAACACAGACATGGAGGTCAGCGAGGTGAGTTTTGGGACCTGGGCGATCGGTGGGGATTGGGGTGATGTCTCTACAGACGATGCGATTCAATCGCTTCACCATGCCATTGACCAAGGCGTTAATTTCTTTGATACCGCCGACGTTTATGGTGCGGGTCGCAGTGAAACTTTGATTGGACAGGTTCTCAAAGAGCGTTCGGAAGAGGTTTATGTGGCGACCAAGTTTGGGAGACGCGATAACTTTGCGGATCTTTCTAACTATACTTATGATAAGGTCAAGGCTTACTGTGAGCAAAGTCTTCGCAACTTGGGGACTGAGGCCATTGACCTCTATCAAATTCACTGTCCGAGCACCGAAGTCCTGACGGATCAAGGCGTCTTTGAAGTGCTTGACACCCTGAAACAAGAAGGTAAAATCCGTTACTACGGTGTCAGTGTAGAAACCGATGACCAAGGAAAGTTTGTGCTTGATAACACCAAGGCTAGTAGCCTCCAAGTGATTGTCAACCTGTTGCGTCAGAAACCGGTCAAGGAGATGATTGCACAAGCGGCCAAGCAAAATGTAGGGATTTTGGCGCGTGTACCCCTTGCCAGCGGTCTCTTGACGGGTAAATACACTAAGGATAGCCAGTTCCCTGAAAATGACCACCGCAATTATAACCGTGACGGCGCAGCCTTTAATGTCGGGGAAACCTTCGGTGGCCTTCCCTTTGAAAAGGCGATTGACTTAGTGGACCAACTCAAGTGGATTGCGGATGACAGAGGAAGCATGGCTGATGCGGCCCTTAAGTGGCTTCTCCAACAAGAAGGGGTGACGACCGTCATTCCTGGCTTTAAGTCCATTGCCCAGATTGATGCCAATCTCAAGGCGGCAGACACCAAGCCTTTCACTGAAAAAGAACTTGTGACCCTGTCAGAATTCTACTGGAGTCAGGTACACGAGCATATTCGTGGGGATTATTAGAATATAAAAAAGAAACCAGAATTCGACTTGAAATTCTGGTTTTTTCTGTGTGATAAAGCGGTTAGTCTTTATGGAAAGTCCACCCTTGGTCATCATGGTAAATCATAAGCTTGGTCATGCCACCATCAACGGTAATATTCTCACCAGTGATAAAGCCAGCCTGCTCAGAACTCAGAAAGAGGGCCAGGTTAGCGATATCCTCAGGTCGTCCAATGCGACCGGCAGGGTGCTGGATGTGGTCTGTCAGACTGTGCTCCTCCCCTGCTGTGTTGATCCAGCCGGGGGAGATACTATTGACCCGGGCTTTGCCAGCCAGGCTAACCGCCAAGGCATGGGTGAGGGCGGCAATCCCGCCTTTAGCAGCGGTATAGGTCTCGGTTTCAGGCTGGCTCATACGGTCACGGCTAGAAGAGAGCATGAGGACGCTGGCGCCGGGATTGAGATGGTCTTTTAAGAGTTTGGTTAGGTAAAAGGGGGCGGTCACACCAACTTGCATAGCATAGGTAAAATCCTCATAGCTAGCGCTTGAAATGCCCTTCATAAGAGGGGCAGCATTGTGGATGAGGACATCAATGCCAGGATGTTGTTTAAGGACAAAGTCAGCAAAGTCTTCGAGGTCTGCTTGCTTGGCCAAATCGCCAATAAAGTCTGCGGGAGCTGTCAAGTCCATAGTGTAGACCTGGGCTCCAGCCTCCCGAAAAGTAGCTGCCATCTGAGCACCGATACCTCTGGCCCCGCCAGTAATAAGGACAATTTTATCCTGAAATGCAGTCATGTCTACCTCCAAAAATAATCTTTTTTTCATTATAACAAAGAAGGAGAGAATTTTCTGAAATGAGCGAATGGGTTATAACATGAATAAACGAACATCAATTCTTTCTTACAAGAGTTTACTAGGAAAATTTTCTGAAATCCATCGCTTTTTAGAAAAATCTTAGAAAATGTGATATAATGAGCTTGTATTAAAAATTTTAAGGAGACAATCCAAATGGCAAAATTGACTGTTAAAGACGTTGATTTGAAAGGTAAAAAAGTTCTCGTTCGTGTGGACTTCAACGTGCCTTTGAAAGATGGCGTGATCACTAACGACAACCGTATTTCCGCGGCCCTTCCAACCATCAAGTACATCATCGAGCAAGGTGGTCGTGCGATTCTTTTCTCTCACCTTGGCCGTGTGAAAGAAGAAGCAGACAAAGAAGGCAAATCATTGGCACCAGTTGCCAAAGACTTGGCGGCTAAATTGGGTCAAGATGTTGTTTTCCCAGGTGCTACCCGTGGTGCTGAGTTGGAAGAAGCCATCAACGCTTTGGAAGATGGACAAGTTCTCTTGGTTGAAAACACACGTTTTGAAGATGTTGATGGCAAGAAAGAATCTAAAAACGATGCTGAACTTGGTCAATACTGGGCGTCACTTGGCGATGGTATCTTTGTAAACGATGCCTTTGGTACAGCTCACCGTGCCCATGCTTCAAACGTTGGTATCTCAGCGAACGTTGAAAAAGCAGTTGCAGGTTTCCTTTTGGAAAACGAAATTGCATACATCCAAGAAGCTGTTGAAACACCTGAACGCCCATTTGTAGCGATCCTTGGTGGTTCAAAAGTATCTGATAAGATTGGTGTTATCGAAAACTTGCTTGAAAAGGCTGATAAAGTCCTTATCGGTGGTGGGATGACTTATACTTTCTACAAAGCACAAGGTATCGAAATCGGGAACTCTTTGGTAGAAGAAGACAAGCTTGATGTTGCCAAAGCGCTTCTTGAAAAAGCAGAAGGTAAATTGATCTTGCCAGTTGACTCAAAAGAAGCGAATGCTTTTGCGGGTTATGACGTGGTTCGTGACACTGAAGGCGAAGCTGTTTCAGAAGGCTTCCTTGGTCTTGACATCGGTCCAAAATCAATCGCGAAATTTGAAGAAGCTCTTGAAGGTGCGAAAACAGTTGTTTGGAACGGTCCTATGGGTGTCTTTGAAAACCCTGACTTCCAAGCAGGTACAATCGGTGTGATGGACGCTATCGTGAAACAACCAGGCGTGAAATCAATCATCGGTGGTGGTGACTCAGCAGCCGCAGCCATCAACCTTGGCCGTGCAGACAAATTCTCATGGATCTCAACAGGTGGCGGTGCATCTATGGAGTTGTTGGAAGGTAAAGTACTTCCAGGTTTGGATGCATTAACTGAAAAGTAAAACTGATGATAAAAAGAGTTGCGAAAGTAACTCTTTTTCTGTGCATCTTGTAGAATTTCTACGAAATGATGCCAGTTAGAAAAACCTTTGATGTCCCGATAGAGGCGTAATATGTTAATGTAAAAAAAGGCTAGAAAAGGTTTCTAGAAGACATCTTTTTTGATTATGTAGATTTCTGTCAGTCTATCATCTTGCGTTTTCTAAATGCTTGGGTATAGAAAGATTCTTTTGATTCATTTTGGGCATATTTCAAAAATCTGTTATAATAAAGAATATCAAGCGTTTTCATAGGGGGGATTCTGATGAGAGGGTCGTTTCGACAGGCACTTCAAAAAGAAATTATTCGGAAAAGTAGTTTATCTGCAATTTATGTCACGATGATTTTATTGCTACTGCTTGTATTGTTCTCATTCTTTTTACAGTACTCTCAATTAATAAAAGATACCCAACAAATCGCAATACAGACGCAAGAGAGTGTTCAAGACAATAAACAATTGCTTACCACCTTAAACCAAAAGATGGCAAAAGAATTTTTATTAGGAAAACGGACAGATAGGGAAATGTTTCGTTATTTTTATGAAAAAAGAGCGGAGACAGATTTCGAATCAGATTTATTAATTTTTGATTCATTAGGAGAGATTCGTTTAACTACAAATACCTTTCTTGAAAAAAATTTGGTTTCCGATTTTTATTTTCATATTTTATTGGAAAAATCCTCTGTTGAGTTTGTAGAACCGAAGGTTCTTATTACTGCTAATCGAAGACATTATTTAATTTTTATTCAACCAATGATTGATGCGACAGAAAAAATTGGTTATAGCGCCCTTGTTGTAAGTGATACTGACTTTATTGCAAATGATGCGTCATTTTCTGCAAAATATATCTTGACCGATCAATTTGGAAATATTTTTGCTAAAAATTCCAGTTATTTTACGACATCTTCTTTAGAGAAATTAGACAATCGCCGTTTCGCAGAACAGAGTATCTTTAGTTTAAAAAATCCATTGATTACTTACTACATGCCAGTGGGGAGAAATCTTTCTATTTATACATTTCAGCCATTTGTTTCGATTGGTTTTTTAGCTATTTTTGCAGTCTCTGCCACAGTCATACTACTCTGTATCTATCTGTTTCAGATGCGTAGCTTGACTCGAAAAATTATTTCTTACAATATCGCTCCGATTGATTCTTTGGTAAGACAAATAAAGCAAATTTCTAGAAATGAAATCACCGAAGTTGCATTAAAAACGGGTGATGAATTTGAGTTTATGGCGGAGCAGATTAATTTAATGGTGAAAGAATTAGATGATCTGCATACTCAAAAATTGATTCTTGAAAGAGAGAGAGTATTTTTTGAAAGGAAGATGTTAGAAGCCCAATTCAATCCACATTTTTTATATAACACATTGGAAACGATTAAAATTACACATGAATTGGATGGTGCATTAACGAACCGGCTTATTCAAAACCTTACTTCGATACTTCGATACAGTATTTCTCAAGTTGAGGAAAGAACTTGTCTAGGGAAAGATTTGTCAATAGTTGAATCTTATTTGGAAATTCATGCTATCCGTTTTGATGGTTTGAGTTATCGCATTGAGTGTTCGGATGGTCTTATACAAGAAAGTATTCCTAAATTGTTTCTATTACCTTTAGTTGAAAACGCTATAAAGTATGGGGGGCAGTACCGAATTGATTTGCATATAGCAATAACGATTCGAAAGGAAAATGATATTCTCGTATTTACAGTCACAGATAATGCAGGAGCTTTAACGAAAGTCGCAAGGCAAAAAATCATATCTTCTTTGAATAGCCACCATACCCAACACGGGATTGTGAATAGCTATAGGCGTTTAAAAGAATATTTTGAATTAGTTGAGCTGGATTTAGGGGTCAGTCGATTAGGTGAAACTTGGCTGGAGTTCAAAGTATCAGGAGTAAAAGATGTATAAGTTAATAATTGTAGAAGATGAACATCTTATTCGAAAATGGCTTTCGATAGCAGTTGATTATTCTTTATTGGGAATAGAAGTTATTGCTCTTGCTAGTCATGGCCAAGAAGGGATGGCTCAAATACAACAGCACCAACCAGATATTGTATTGACAGATATTACCATGCCGATTATGGATGCTTTTATGATGTTTGAGGCAACTAAAGATGTAGTATATGAAAAAATTATTTTATCTGGATACAATGATTTTGACAACGCCAAAAGAGCAATGCAATATGGAGCTTGTGATTTTATTAGTAAACCGATTGATGCAGAAGAGTTGCGGGAATGTCTTTTAACAGTTGTTGAAAGATTAAAAATCAATTCTTTGAAGCAGAGTGTATCACAAAATACGTATCGAGAATTCTTTCACAATGTAATCTTGTCTGATATTCAAAATCCGATTGCTCAAGATTTGCTGGCATGGGTACATGCTCATTATCAAGAACATTTTACAATATCCGACATTGCGACTGAACTTAAGTATAGTGAAAGTTATCTATATAAGATTATTAAGGAACATTTACCGATTACTTTAAATGAGTATATTTTACAGTATCGTCTCAAACAAGCTATTGAGAAAATGTATCAATGTCCAAACTTGAAAATTTATGAAATTGCTCATCAGGTTGGATTTTCGGATTATAAGTATTTTGGGAAATTATTTAAACAACAATTTGGGGTGACACCAACAGAATTTAGGGATTCTAATGTTTTATGGATATCATATGGTATAGGGGAGTAGATAATATTCCCCTATTTATGATAGAATTGACTGTATTAAAAACGCTTACATTACATTATAATGAAAGCAGAAATGACAAGGAGGTGTCCATTGATATGACAAAATGGATGAAATTTTTAGCAGGAAGTTTGGTAGCAACTAGTGTAGTAGCTTTAGCAGCTTGTTCTACTGGAGAAACAAAAAAGAGTGGTGAAAGTGATACATTGGTTATTTATTCTCCCAACTCTGAAGGGTTGATTAATGCAACCATTCCAGCATTTGAAGAAAAATATGGTGTAAAGGTAGAATTGATTCAAGCTGGTACAGGTGAGCTGTTTAAGAAGCTGGAATCTGAAAAAGAGGCTCCAGTAGCGGATATTATATTTGGTGGCTCTTATACTCAATATGCTACAAACGGGGAGTTGTTTGAAGAGTACACAGCCAAAGAAAATGATCAAGTTATAGAAGAGTATCGGAATACAACTGGCTATTCAACTCCATATACACTAGATGGCAGTGTGTTGGTAGTAAATCCTGACTTGACAAAGGGAATGAAGATAGAGGGTTACGCAGATTTGCTGAATCCGGAGTTAAAAGGTAAAATTGCTACAGCTGATCCAGCAAATTCTTCGAGCGCATTCGCTCAGCTGACTAATATCCTAGCAGCTCAAGGAGGATATGAAGAAGAGGTAGCTTGGACCTATGTTAAGGATCTTTTCACTTTAATTGATGGTAAGATTGGTTCGAGTTCTTCTGGTGTATATAAAGCAGTTTCAGATGGAGAGATGGCAGTTGGTTTGTCTTATGAAGACCCAGCAGTAAAATTATTGAACGACGGTGCGAATATTAAAGTAATCTATCCAAAAGAAGGAACAGTCTTTTTGCCAGCGAGTGCAGCGATTGTAAAAAATGCACAAAATATGGATAATGCAAAAAAATTCATTGATTTCCTAGTGTCTCAAGAAGTTCAAGACACACTTGGGACAACTACTACAAATCGTCCTGTTCGTAAAGATGCAAAAACAAGCGAAAACATGAAGTCAATTGAAGATATTAATACCATTACAGAAGATTATGATTATGTCATAAAAAATAAAGAGACAATTGTTCAAAAATACAATGAGATTTTCACTGATATTCAATCAAAAAAATAATAGGGAGAAAAAATGAGTGAAATTAGGATTTTAAACGCAAAAAAAATCTACAATGATATACCAGTAATTGAGGATTTAAATGTGACCATTCCAAAGGGGAGCTTATTTACTCTCCTTGGTCCATCTGGTTGTGGAAAAACAACCTTATTAAGAATGATTGCTGGTTTTAATTCCATTGAAGGTGGAGAGTTTTATTTTGGGGATCAAAAAATCAATAATATGGAGCCTAGCAAGCGAAATATTGGTATGGTGTTCCAAAATTATGCTATTTTTCCTCACTTAACGGTTCGTGAAAATGTTGCTTTTGGTTTAAGACAAAAGAAGGTTTCAAAAGAAGAATTGGAGAAGGAGACAGATAAGTATCTTAAGTTAATGCAAATTGACCAGTATGCTGATCGTAAACCTGATAAATTGAGTGGAGGTCAACAACAACGTGTTGCATTAGCAAGAGCTTTGGCTGTTAATCCAAGTGTGCTATTAATGGATGAGCCGTTGAGTAACTTAGATGCGAAATTGCGATTAGATATGCGTCAAGCAATTCGTGAAATTCAACATGAGGTTGGAATTACGACTGTTTATGTAACGCATGATCAGGAAGAAGCGATGGCTATTTCAGATCGAATTGCGGTTATGAAAGATGGTGTCATCCAACAAATCGGGCGACCAAAAGAATTGTATCACCGACCAGCAAATGAATTTGTGGCAACCTTTATTGGGCGTACCAATATTATTGAAGCACGGTTAGAAAAACAAAATGGCTTAGCCTACATTACTTTTGCAGATTCGTATAGTATTCGGATTTCCGCTTTAGATGATGAGATGGAACAAACTGTCCGAGTTAGTATTCGTCCAGAAGAATTTCAACGTTGTATAGACGGAGAGATTGCTGGTGAAATTATTGACAGTGTCTATCTAGGATTAAATACAGAATACTTTATTCGCACAGGTTTTGCATCGAAAATTCAGGTCAGTGAAGAATCAACTTTTGAAGAAGATTTGAAACCTGGCGATCAGATTCGATTACAAATCAATGTTCAAAAACTGAATGTCTTTACTGCGGATGGATCTAGAAATTTAATGAGAGGTGAGTGATATGGAACGAAAAAAAGTCACGATTTGGACCAGTTCATCATTCTTGATTTTTATCACTTATTTAATCTTTTTGGTTTATCCCATTGTTACAGTCTTAAAACAAGCGGTAGAGACAGATGGTCGCTTTTCGTTTGAGCATTTTTCGACTTTCTTTGAAAAATCCTATTATTTAGATACTCTTATCAATAGTTTCAAAGTTTCCTTAACTGCAACTGTTACTTCTTTGATTGTTGGGACTGTGTTGGCTTACTTATTTTCGATGTACGAATTTAAGGGGAAAAAACTCTTGCAAATATTGGTCATCATTGCTTCTATGTCAGCTCCTTTTGTTGGTGCCTATTCTTGGATTCTCTTATTGGGAAGAAATGGGGTCATAACTAAATTTTTAACGTCTGTTTTGCATTTGCCACAAATCGATATTTATGGTTTTAAGGGAATTGTACTAGTCTTTACTTTGCAACTATTTCCGCTGGTTTTTCTGTATGTAGCTGGAACGATGAAAAGTATAGATAACTCTGTTTTAGAAGCAGCTGAGAGCATGGGAGCTGTTGGTCTAAGCCGTATTTTCAAAGTAGTTTTGCCTTTGCTAGTGCCAACTTTATTAGCTGCAGGATTGTTAGTGTTTATGCGAGCTTTCTCAGATTTTGGAACGCCTATGCTGATTGGTGAAGGCTATCGCACCTTTCCTGTCTTAATCTATACGGAATTTATCAGTGAAGTTGGTGGCAATGCGGCCTTTGCTTCTGCTCTTGCTATTATGGCTATTACGATTGCATTATCGATTTTCTTGATTCAAAAATATATTGCCAATCGTTTTAGTTTTAGTATGAATTCACTCCATCCTATTCAACCGAAGCAAGCTACTCCGATGAAAACGGCAGTAATTTGTACAGTTGTTTATAGTACTATTTTTCTAGCCATTCTTCCCCAACTCTATTTGATTTATACTTCATTTTTAAATACATCAGGTATGGTTTTTGTCAAAGGCTATTCATTAAATAGTTACAGAACAGCTTTTGATCGAATGGGTAGCGCTATTTTCAATACAATTCGAATTCCGTTGCTCGCATTGGTTTTAGTTGTTGTATTTGCAACCTTTATCTCCTATTTAGCAGTTCGGAAACGCAATATTTTTACTAATTTGATTGATAGTTTGAGTATGGTTCCTTACATTGTTCCTGGAACGGTAATGGGGATTGCGTTTATATCTTCTTTTAATACAGGTTTGTTTGGCTCTGGATTTCTCATGATTACTGGTACAGCGTTCATCATGATTATGTCATTGGCTGTTCGTCGCTTACCATATACCATTCGTTCATCTGTCGCTAGTTTGCAACAAATAGCGCCAAGTATCGAAGAGGCCGCAGAAAGTCTAGGCAGCAGTCGTTTCAATACGTTTGTTAAAATTACTACACCTATGATGTTGTCTGGGATTATATCTGGTGCTATCTTGTCATGGGTGACAATGATCTCGGAATTGTCAACTTCGATTTTATTGTATAATGTAAAAACGCGAACTATGACAGTAGCAATTTACACAGAGGTTCTCCGAGGAAATTACGGTGTAGCCGCCGCCTTGTCAACCATTTTAACAATTATAACGGTCCTTTCTCTTTTGACCTTTATGAAGATTTCTAAAAACAATAGTATTACATTGTAACTTAAAAACAGCTAATTACTTAGCTGTTTTTTAAATCCTAGCACTAGAACTTTCTGAAAATTCTGCTATAATAGTAAAAAAGGATTTGAATGGAGAGTAACATGACTGCACAAAAAATGTCAGCGCAAGAAATTATTGCTTTTATCGGCAATGCGGTAAAGAAAACCAATGTTAAAGTGACTTTTGAGGGAGAATTGGCTGGTGCTGTTCCTGCTGAAGTGACCAAATTAGGCAATGTCTTATTTGGTGATTGGAAAGACATCGAGCCCTTGCTTGCCAACCTAACAGAAAACAAGGACTATGTTGTCGAGCAAGACGGCCGCAATTCAGCTGTTCCTTTGTTGGACAAACGCCACCTCAATGCTCGGATTGAACCAGGAGCGATCATCCGTGATCAAGTGACCATTGAAGACAATGCGGTTGTCATGATGGGTGCTGTGATCAATATTGGTGCGGAAATCGGAAGTGGCACCATGATTGATATGGGAGCAATTTTAGGTGGCCGTGCAACGGTTGGTAAAAATAGCCATGTCGGAGCGGGTGCTGTTTTGGCAGGTGTGATTGAGCCAGCTAGTGCTGAGCCTGTACGGGTTGGCGACAATGTTTTGATTGGTGCCAATGCGGTGGTGATTGAAGGGGTGCAAATCGGGAATGGTTCTGTGGTAGCAGCTGGTGCCATCGTGACCCAAGATGTTCCTGAAAATGTAGTGGTTGCGGGTGTTCCAGCTCGCATCATCAAGGAAATCGATGCCCAAACCCAACAAAAAACAGCTCTTGAAGAAGCCCTTCGGAACTTATAAGACAAAAAGGTTGAGAATGCTCGACCTTTTCTTCTAAAAGAAAAGAGAAAACATGTTTGATAGTATTCAAATTCGCCGTGACCTGCACCAGATTCCTGAAATTGGATTAGAGGAGTACAAGACACAGGCTTACTTATTGGAAAAGATTGCGGAAATCACACTTGGAAAAGACTTTGTTCAGCAACGAATCTGGAAGACAGGGATTCTAGTTTTTGTGCAAGGAAGTCATCCAACCAAAACAATTGGTTGGCGGACTGATATAGATGGTCTGCCAATTGTGGAAGAAACTAGACTGGACTTTGTCAGCCAGCACGAGGGCCGGATGCACGCCTGCGGCCACGATTTTCATATGACCATTGCCTTGGGCCTTTTGGAAAAGTTAACTCTGGTCCAGCCAAAGGAAAACCTCTTGTTCTTGTTCCAGCCTGCCGAGGAAAATCTAGCAGGTGGCATGCTCATGTATGAGGACGGGGCTTTCGGAGATTGGAAGCCAGATGAATTCTATGCCCTACACGTCCGTCCAGATTTACCAGTTGGAGCGATTGCGACCAATACCAGTACCCTCTTTGCAGGGACCTGTGAAGTCTGGGTGACCTTTAAAGGCCAGGGTGGGCATGCTGCTTTTCCCCATGAGGCCAATGATGCCTTGGTAGCTGCTTCTTATTTTGTGACCCAGGTCCAGACCATCGTCAGCCGCAATGTGGATCCTATTCAAGGAGGGGTGGTGACTTTTGGGTCCCTGCATGCAGGGACCACCAATAATGTCATTGCTGATAAGGCTGTGCTTCATGGGACCATCCGTAGCTTGACTCAGGACATGAGCTTGCACATTCAAAAGCGGCTGCGAGAGATTGCAGAGGGTGTGGCAGCCAGCTTTGGAATGGAAGTAGAAGTCGTTCTCAATCAAGGCGGTTATTTGCCAGTTGAAAACCATCCTAAATTGGCACAAGACCTCATGGATTTTTTTAGAGATTGCCCTTCTGTCCAACTGATCGATTGCCTACCAGCTATGACGGGTGAAGATTTTGGCTACCTCTTGCAGCAGATTCCTGGTGTGATGTTTTGGCTGGGAGTGGATTCACCTTATGCGCTGCATCACCCGATGATGAATCCCAAGGAAGAAGCGCTGCCTTTTGCCATAGAAGAAATTAGCCATTTCTTGGTTCATAAAACCCACTAAAAATAGAAAACCAACAGCCTTTCTAGCGGTTGGTTTTTTCTTGTGAAAAGGCTGGGAACATGGTACAATATAGCAATTCAACTGAAGGAGACTAGTGAGTCGATGAAGAAAGAGCTGCGCAAGAAGATGCTGGTTTGCTTGAAAGAGCAAGATAGATGTGTCAAAAATGAAAAGGATCGCCTCTTGATGGAGCAACTGTTAGCTAGTGCTGCCTACCAAGAAGCCCAGACCATTGCGACCTATCTGTCCATGGGCATGGAAGTGGATACGAGCTTATTGCTGGAACAAGCACAGAAAGACGGCAAGCGATTGCTTGTGCCTAAGGTTCTTCCAGACCATCAGATGGCCTTTTATCTCTATGAAGAAGCTCAACTGCAAAAAAGTTCTTTTGGGATCTTGGAGCCAGTAGCAGGACGGGAAATCAAAAAAGAAACCATTGATCTCATCCATGTGCCTGGTCTTGCTTGGAACGAATCGGGTTACCGGATTGGTTTTGGCGGAGGATATTACGACCGTTATCTAGCTGATTACACAGGTCGGACCATCAGTACGATTTATGAGTTTCAACGGCAGGAGTTTGAAGCAGATGCTTTTGATATAGCGGTTGAGGAGGTATTGTATGTTTAAAAATGAAATGAAACGATTGCCAGTCACTTATGGCATACTGATTGTGACCGTCCTGTCTTTTCTTGTGATGCAAGTGCGGTATGTTGGGATGGCCACAACCAGTCAAGCGGTGTTTGATTTTGGTGGTCTGTTTGGGCGGGCTGTCCAAGTCGATTCCGGCCAACTCTGGCGCTTGGTAACCCCAATCTTTGTACATATTGGCTGGGACCATGCGGTTATGAATATTTTATCGATTTACATTGTGGGGCAATTTGCGGAGAATATTTGGGGGTCAAAACGCTTTCTTTTTCTTTATCTTTTATCTGGTGTCATGGGCAATATTTTTACCCTTTTTTTCACACCAGACGTTGTAGCAGCGGGTGCCTCAACGGCTTTGTTTGGTAGTTTTGCGGCCATTGTGATAGTTGGTAAAATGGGAAAGAATGTATTTTTAAAAGGTTTGGGGAGGTCCTATACGGCTTTGATTGTCGTGAATCTTATTTTTAATCTCTTTTCTCCAAATGTTAGTCTGGTCGGGCATATTGGTGGATTGGTTGGTGGATTTTTAACCGCTATTTTTGCACCAAACCTTGTAGAATCGGATCTTTTTAGCAAGAAACAGCGGTATTTGGCTCTTGTTTTCTATCTGCTGTTGGCATATGTGCTACTGTTTCTTTCTTTGTCATAAAAAAGCTAGAAATCACATGATTTCTAGCTTTTGTTTATTCTGCCTCTTTTTTTGTTTTTGTATCCAATTTTTTGCCTAGCTCAATGATGTATTTTTTCAAGTCTTCTTTGGTTTGAGAGTGGTTGAGGCCGTATTCAATAGAGGTCTTCATGTAGCCGAATTTATCCCCCACATCATAACGGTTACCCTTGAATTCCCGTGCAAAGACACGTTGGGTTTTGTTGAGGGTATCGATGGCGTCTGTTAATTGGATTTCATTTCCAGCACCTGGTTCTTGATTTTCTAGGATATCAAAGATTTCAGGTGTTAGTAGGTAACGCCCGATGATGGCTAAATCAGATGGAGCCTCTTCTGGTTTTGGTTTTTCAACGAAGGTTTCAACGCTGTATAAACCGTTCACACCTTCTCCTTGTGGGGCAATAACCCCATAAGCTGAAACTTCTTCATGTGGTACAGGCATGACCGCAATAGTGGATGCGTGTGTTTGTTCGTAGTCGTTAATGAGTTGCTGAGTCAACGGTAGGTCTGTGCCGTTGATATCCATTAAATCATCTCCAAGAAGGACAACAAAGGGCTCATTTCCAACGAAGGCTTTGGCTTGTAAAACAGCGTCTCCTAATCCACGTGGGTGACTTTGGCGAATGAAGTGAAGGTTGATACCTGTTGTTTCGTCAACCAGTTTTAATAAATCGTCTTTGCCTTTTTCTTTGAGGTTGTATTCTAATTCAAAGTTTGAATCAAAGTGGTCTTCGATGGATCGTTTGGATTTACCTGTGACAACCAAGATGTCTTCGATGCCAGATTTGAGTGCTTCTTCAACGATAAATTGAATGGTTGGTTTGTCTACAATTGGCAGCATTTCCTTAGCGAGTGCTTTGGTGGCAGGTAGGAAGCGAGTTCCGAGTCCTGCTGCAGGAATAACGGCTTTTCTTACTTTTTTCATTTTTAGATTCTCCTTAGTTAAATGTTAAATCCATTCATTTTCTTGACGGAATTCACCAGCCATGATGGACTTGATGGCATCGTCAATGCTGGCACCTTCATAAATAACACTGTAAATAGCTTTTGTAATCGGCATGTAAACACCTAGTTCTTGGGCTAGTTCGTAGGCCGCCTTGGTTGTTGAGATGCCTTCGATGACCATACCCATATTTTTTTCAATATCTTCTAGTTTTTCACCACGTCCAAGAGCATCACCTGCTCGCCAGTTGCGGGAGTGAACAGATGTTCCAGTTACAATTAAGTCACCAACACCAGATAGGCCGCTATAAGTTAGTGGATTGGCCCCCATTTTCACACCGAGTCGGGTGATTTCAGTCAAGCCTCGTGCAATAATAGCCGCTTTGGCATTGTCACCATATCCAAGACCATGAAGGGCGCCAGCACCAACGGCGATGATGTTTTTAAGTGCGCCTGCTGTTTCTACACCAATCACATCTGTATTGGTGTAGAGTCGGAAGTAGTGGTTGCTAAAGAGTTGTTGAACGTAGTTGGCAGTGTCCAAATCTTTTGAAGCGGCAGAAATCAAGGTAATGTCTCTAACGATGGTTTCTTCCGCGTGACTCGGTCCAGAGACGACCACGATTTCTGAGCGTAAGTCAGCTGGGATTTCTTCTTCCAAAATGGTGGACAGGCGCTCATGGGTATTTGGCTCTAATCCTTTTGAGGCATGCATGATTACGACTTTGTGTTTCAAGGTCTCTGCTACTTGTTTGGCTACTAGTCTCGTTACTTTTGTGGGGACCACAAAGAGAACGGCATCGACACCGTCTAGTGTCTTCGCTAAATCTTTGTATCCTTTGATTTTTTCGTCTAATACAATGTCTTTAAAATAGCGGGTATTGGTGTGTTTTTCGTTGATTTCATCGATCTGTTCTGAGATATTTCCCCAGATACGAACCTCGTGACCATTGTCGTTGAGGACTTGCGAAAGGGCAGTTCCCCAGGATCCAGGTCCCAATACGGCAATTTTTTGTTTTTCCATGTTGCCTCCTTATAAAGCTATTTTTTCTATTATAACATAAGAAGATTTTTTTTCCTATTGCCTTTCTATTTTGTTCTTGAAAGAAACAAGTATGAAAATTTCAAGAAAACAACTCTTTTTCTTGACAATGGTTCTCATAAGAACTAAAATAGTTCTCATGAAAACTAAATGGAGGTAACAAATGGGTCATCCTTTATCTGATATCCGTGCAGTATTAAACCAACTGGAGTTGATTTGTGAAGATATTGCCAAGAAAAATGATGTGCAGCATTTATCAGGGCCACAAGGTCATGTCTTGCTGTATCTCAGCAAGCACCGTGGGGAAGTAATCTTTGTCAAAGATATTGAAAAACAACTCAAAATTTCCAAATCAGTTGCCAGCAATTTGGTCAAGCGGATGGAAAAGAATGGCTTTATCCAGATTGTTTCTTCTGAGGCAGATCGTCGGTGCAAACAGCTTGTCCTGACCGATTTGGGGGAAGAAAAAATCACTCCATTAAAAGAATTTCATGAAGAAATGGTGGAACAAATTTTCCAAGGAATCTCATGGGAAGACATGGCTGTTGTCCAAGGAGTTGTGAGCCAGTTACAAGAAAATATTACCAACTATACAGGAGGAGAAGATGCTTAAACAAGCGATTTTACGCTACAAGTGGTATGCCTTGGGGTCAGTCCTTATGGTGTCCACTGTGGTGATTAGTAGTCTGTTGCAGCCCAGCTATCTACAAGATGTTTTGCAGGCTGTCATGATGAATGACCAAGAGACGATTTCAGAAGTTGGGGTTTGGCTCTTGGTGATTGCAGGAGTTGGTTTGGTAGCAGGGGCCATCAACACGGCTCTGGCGTCCAAGATTGCCCAAGGCGTATCGGCTGATATCAGGGAGAAAACCTTCCGAAAGATTCAGAGTTTTTCCTATGCCAATATCGAGCAATTTAATGCGGGGAACTTGGTTGTGCGCATGACCAATGACATCACCCAAATTCAAAACCTGGTCATGATGAGTTTTACCATTCTCATGCGGGTGCCCTTGCTCTTTATCGGGGCCTTCTTTATGGCCATTAAAACCCTGCCAGAATTGTGGTGGATAATTGTTTTGATGGTTGTCTTAATCGGTGGTGTCATGGCGGTTGTCATGAGCAAGATGGGGCCACGGTTTGGGAAATTCCAAATTCTGATGGACAAGATCAATAGCATCGCCAAGGAAAATTTGCGGGGCGTGCGGGTTGTTAAATCCTTTGTCCAAGAAAAAAACCAGTACAAGAAATTCAAGGAAGCCTCAAATGATTTCCTTGAACTCAATCTTTTTGTCGGCTACGGATTTTCCGTTATGCAGCCGCTCTTAATGTTCGTGTCTTACATGGCCGTCTTTGTATCCATCTACTTGGTGTCCACCATGGTTAAGTCCAATCCAGAAGCTATCGGTGGCATTGCCTCCTTTATGAGCTACCTGATGCAAATCATGTTTTCGATTGTCATGGTCAGCTTTATGGGGATGCAGGCCAGCCGGGCGGCTGTTTCTTTGAAACGGATTCAGGAGATTTTAGAGACGGAACCTGCCATGACCTTTGCGGATGTAGCTGACGAAGACTTAGAAGCTAGCATCGTCTTTGACAAGGTCAGTTTTACCTATCCCAATGACACGGAGCCAACCCTTAAGGACATCTCCTTTGAGATTACGCCTGGTCAAATGGTGGGTGTGGTCGGGGCGACTGGATCAGGGAAATCAACACTGGCCCAGCTGATTCCACGCCTCTTTGACCCACAAGAAGGAAGGGTTTCGATTGGTGGGCGTGACTTGAAAGCAGTTAGCCAAAAGACCCTTCGCCAGACAGTCTCCATCGTCCTTCAAAAAGCCATCCTCTTTTCTGGGACCATTGCGGATAATTTGCGTCAAGGGAAAGCGGATGCCAGTCTTGAAACCTTAGAGCGCGCCGCAGGTATTGCCCAAGCTAAGGAATTTATCGACCGGATGGACAAGACTTATGAGAGTGAAGTGGAAGAGCGGGGGAATAACTTCTCCGGTGGTCAAAAGCAGCGGATGTCCATTGCCCGTGGGGTTATTGGCAATCCCAAGGTCTTAGTCTTGGACGATTCGACATCGGCCCTAGACGCCAAGTCAGAGAAATTAGTCCAAGAAGCTCTCAACCGTGACCTCAAGGGAACCACCACAGTCATCATTGCTCAGAAGATTTCATCCGTCGTGAAGGCAGATAAAATTCTGGTTTTAGACGATGGTCGTTTGATTGGGGAAGGTACCCATGCCGAACTGGTCAAAACCAATGCCGTTTACCGTGAAATTTACGAAACCCAGAAAGGAAAGGAGGAGTAAGATGAAGACAGCACGATTCTTTTGGTTTTATTTTAAACGTTACAAGCTCTCCTTTGCCGTGATTTTTGTAGCGGTTATCGCCGCGACCTACTTGCAGGTCAAAACGCCTGTGCTCATCGGGCAATCCTTGACAGAGATGGGGAAAATCGGTCAGCAACTTATGGTGGCCAATCAAGCTGGGGAAACTGGATTTAAGCCAGACCTGGCAGATTTCAACGCGGTCATGTTGCGCTTGTTCTTGGCCTATCTCTGTACCGTGGTGGCCAACTTGATTTACAGCCTCCTCTTTACACGCATCGTGGCCCATTCGACCAACCGGATGCGCAAGGGTCTCTTTGGGAAATTGGAACGCTTGACGGTCCAATTCTTTGACCGCCATAAGGACGGAGATATCCTGTCTCGCTTTACCAGTGATTTGGACAATATTCAAAATGCCTTTAACCAATCCTTGACCCAGGTCGTTTCTAATATCGCCCTTTACGTTGGGATGATTTGGATGATGTTCCGTCAGGACACGCGTCTGGCATGGTTGACCATTGCTTCGACCCCTGTTGCTCTCATCTTCTTGGTGGTCATTGTGCGTTTAGCCCGTAAATACAGCAATCGCCAGCAGGCTGCTGTCGGGAAGCTCAATGCCTATATGGATGAAAAGATTTCAGGGCAAAAAGCTATTATCGTTCAAGGTATTCAAGAAGAGACTATCGATGGTTTCTTGGAGCTCAATGACGAAGTACGGGTCGCTACCTTCAAGGGCCGTCTCTTTGGTGGCCTGCTCTTTCCAGTTATGAATGGGATGAGCCTAGTCAATACGGCGATTGTCATCTTTGTCGGCTCCTCCATTCTCTTAAATGATAGCAGCATGTCAACAGCTGTTGCACTTGGTTTGGTCGTGACCTTTGTTCAGTATTCACAGCAGTATTACCAACCCTTGATGAATATTGCCTCCAGCTGGGCTGAATTGCAGTTGGCCTTTACAGGGGCTCACCGGATTCAGGAAATGTTTGATGAACCTGAGGAAGTGAGACCAACTGATGCACCGCTCTTTACCGAGTTAAGAGAAGGGGTTGAGATCGACAGCATTGACTTTGGCTACTTGCCGGGTCAAAAAGTGCTAGACAATGTCAGCATCTCAGCACCTAAGGGCAAAATGGTGGCAGTGGTTGGACCGACAGGTTCAGGAAAAACAACCATCATGAACCTGATCAACCGTTTCTATGATGTGGATGCAGGAGCGATTCGTTTTGATGGGCGAGACATCCGAGAGTATGACTTGGACAGCTTGCGCCAAGGTGTCGGGATTGTGCTCCAGGAGTCAGTGCTTTTTTCAGGAACCATCGCAGAAAACATTCGCTTTGGTCTTGAAAATGTCGACCAACACATGATTGAAACAGCAGCGCGTGCGACCCATATCCATGACTTTATCATGAGCTTGCCAGAAGGCTATGAGACCTATGTGACCGATGATGAAAATATCTTCTCAACTGGTCAAAAGCAGTTGATTTCAATTGCTCGGACACTACTGACAGACCCACAAGTGCTCATCCTAGATGAGGCGACGTCAAACGTAGACACGGTTACGGAAAGCAAGATTCAAAAAGCCATGGAAGCCGTTGTGGCTGGACGGACCAGCTTTGTCATTGCTCACCGCCTCAAGACCATTCTCAATGCGGACGAAATCATTGTCCTCAAAGATGGCAAGGTCTTGGAGCAGGGAGATCACCATGAGCTCCTCAGACAAAATGGCTTTTATGCCGAACTCTACCACAACCAATTTGTCTTTGAATAAGGACCACCTTCGGGTGGTTTTTTGTTTGCTTCGAATAAGACTCCTTGTCTCAAGGACTATGGTATAATGAAGGTATGATCAGTAAAGAACAACTCTTAGCCCAGCGATTTTGGAACCAGGGACTTATTGAACCTTATAGGGATATCAACCAACTTCTCAAGGATTCTTTGGGTATTCAGTCCCAATATGTGAATCATGGTCTCTTTAATATTTTGACACGGCTAATGGTTAAAAAGTCGGTAGGAGAGACTATGGAAGATACTATTTTAGCGTGGGGACAACGGCAGACCTACCATTTTTATGACCATGATATTTGGCTTACCATGACAGCTTATCTTGCGGACACTCCTCGGTGGCCAGATGCTTACTTTGCTGAGAAAGGAATTGATGGAGAGAAGGAAAGTAAGCGGTTATGCCAGCTGATTGCTGAAAATCCTTCACGTAACCAACTTCCAGATTCTTATGGGGATGCTTGGTCAGACTTATTTCGTTGGTCTGCACTTTTTATCTACAATTCCAAACGAGGGCGTCTCTACCAGAAGTGGTTGACAGATGACCGTCTCGTGATTTGGGAGGACAATGGTCTTCCTACCTCCCAATTGGTTTCTAGAGAGCTGGTAACGGCTTATTTTTCCTTCTATGGTCCTGCGACTTTGGCAGATGCTGCTCATTTCTTTGGGGTTAAACAGTCTAAAATTGCTGAAACTGATTTATCTCACCTGAACCAGCTAACTTTTGAAGGCCGTCGTTACTATTTTAAAACGTGGAAAGAAGAGCTTACCGTTCCTGACGTTTTGGTCTTAGGGAAATTTGATCCTCTATTGGTTTCCTATAAGTATAAGGATTTGTTGATTGACCCTGTAGACCAGTCTAGTGTCTGGAAGAAGGCTGGGCAGATTTCAGCACTGATTCTCATCAAAGGTTGCCTTAGAGCGACGTGGACGTTTCAAATGAGAGGAAACACTATTGCCTTTAAGGTCCAAGGCAAGCAAAAGATATCCCAGAAGCATCAAGCGACCATTAGGCGACGGTTTCGGGATTATGCCAAATGGATGGAAAAATCTATCTCATCAATCACATTTAGCTTCGATGATTAGCCGATATTTCCGAATAATATAGTATAATAGAACAAGAAAAATCAAGGAGTGCCATCATGAAAATCAGAGGATTTGAACTCGTATCGACCTATACCGACGAAAACCTTTTGCCAAAACGAGAGACTGCCCATGCTGCGGGGTACGATTTGAGCGCTGCAGAGACTACTGTTTTAGCGCCTGGAGAAATCAAGCTTGTACCAACAGGGGTCAAAGCCTACATGCAAGACCGCGAGGTGCTCTACCTTTTTGATCGCTCATCTAATCCTCGTAAAAAAGGCTTGGTGTTGATTAACTCAGTAGGCGTCATTGACGGGGATTACTATGGTAATGAAAACAACGAAGGCCATATCTTTGCCCAAATGAAAAACATTACAGATGAGACGGTGACGGTTGAGGCAGGCGAGCGCATTGTTCAAGGCGTCTTTATGCCCTTTTTAGTGGTTGATGGCGACGATGCGACTGGTGAGCGCACGGGTGGCTTTGGCAGTACCGGAGATTAACCCCGTATGGAGATTTTATTTATTCGCCACAGTGAGCCGGATTACAGCATGTTGGACAAGGCCACTCATCCAGAGGCCTACGCTGGTTTTGGCCGGGATTTAGCCCCCTTAACGGCACGAGGGCGGGACTTGGCCCAGCAGGTAGCCCAAAGCCCTTTGCTAGATGATGTTGATATCGTGATTTCGTCTTCCATCACGCGGGCCCTTGAGACAGCGACCTATCTGGTTCGTGACCGTCAGCTGGTGCTCTTGGTCGAGCCCTTCTTTCATGAATGGCGCCCAGACCTCGATGGCCTCAATTACACGGAGGTTGAGCTAGGGCTAGCCTATCGGCTGTTTATGGACAATGGCGGCGCTTTGATTGAAAATAGCCCTGTCCGATACGAGACAGGGCAGGAAATCAAGACACGTTTTCTAAAGGCCTTGCAAAAATACAAGGCCTATGACAAGGTCGCCATTGTGGCACACGGCATGTTGATTCGCCAGTTTGTCCCTATGGAAACCATCGACTATTGCCAAATAATCCCTTACACCATTGACCTAGAAACCATAGAAATCGAGGACGAGAACCATCGCTAAGAAAAAAACAACCTTTGTCTGTCAAAATTGCGACTACCATTCGCCCAAATATTTGGGACGCTGTCCCAACTGTGGGGCTTGGTCTTCCTTTGTCGAAGAAGTCGAAGTGGCAGAAGTCAAAAACGCCCGCGTCAGCCTAACAGGCGAGCAGGCCAAACCCGTCAAACTTAACGAAGTCCAATCCAGCTCTGTGGCAAGGACCCAGACTGATATGGACGAGTTCAACCGTGTGCTCGGTGGAGGTGTGGTGCCAGGTAGCCTGGTCCTCATCGGGGGAGACCCTGGGATTGGGAAGTCGACCTTACTCCTTCAGGTATCGACCCAGCTGGCCAATCTTGGCACAGTCCTTTATGTCAGCGGAGAGGAATCCGCCGAGCAGATCAAGCTGAGGGCAGAACGCCTGGGTGACATCAACAATGAATTTTACCTCTTTGCCGAGACCAATATGCAGCGGATTCGGGCAGAGATTGAAAAATTGCAACCCGATTTTCTGATTGTCGACTCAATCCAGACGGTGATGTCCCCAGACATCACCAGTGTCCAAGGCTCTGTCAGCCAGGTTCGCGAAGTAACGGGCGAGCTCATGCAGCTGGCTAAGACCAACAATATGGCCACCTTTATCGTTGGCCATGTGACCAAGGAAGGAACATTAGCTGGTCCTCGCATGTTGGAACACATGGTGGACACGGTTCTCTACTTTGAAGGGGAGCGCCAGCATACTTTTCGTATCTTGAGGGCGGTCAAAAACCGCTTTGGCTCGACCAATGAAATCGGGATTTTTGAAATGCAGTCCCAAGGACTAGTCGAAGTCCTCAACCCGAGTCAAGTCTTCTTGGAAGAACGCTTGGACGGGGCAACAGGCTCTGCCATTGTGGTGACCATGGAAGGGACCAGGCCAATTCTAGCAGAAGTGCAGGCCTTGGTGACACCGACCGTCTTTGGCAATGCCAAGCGGACCACAACTGGCCTTGATTTTAACCGAGCTAGTCTGATTATGGCAGTCTTGGAAAAACGGGCGGGCTTGCTCCTGCAAAACCAAGACGCCTACCTCAAGTCGGCAGGCGGGGTCAAGCTGGATGAGCCAGCCATTGATTTGGCTGTCGCGGTAGCCATTGCATCGAGCTACAAGGACAAGCCGACCAATCCGCAAGATTGTTTTGTCGGTGAAATCGGCCTGACCGGTGAAATCCGCCGGGTTAACCGCATCGAGCAACGGATCAATGAAGCTGCAAAACTAGGTTTCACCAAGATCTATGCCCCTAAAAACTCCCTAACTGGCCTCAACGTTCCAAAAGGCATTGAAGTTATCGGGGTCATGACCCTGGGGGAGGTCCTGAAAAAAGTATTTGGGTAAGCAGAATGGAAAGGAGCTCTCGTGTTTTTTAGTACAGAACAGACGGGTTACCCTGTCATACCCCTATGGTGGTATGTGACAAGTCTTTTGATCTTAGTCTTTCTTATTTTCTTAACGGAGAAGTATCGTGAGAATCGCTGGTACGGTCTCTTTTTTAAAGGCTTGCAACTGGTACAGGTTTTATTGATGTATGCTTGGTATGCCCATATAGGCTTTCCCCTTCATCAATCCTTGCCCTTTTATCACTGCCGAATGGCCATACTAATGGTCTTTGTAGCCTTACCACACTCTCCTATCAAACGATTTTTCATGTTATTAGGATTTGCAGGGGCTATTCTAGCAACGGTTTCACCTGATTTTGATCCGTATCCACTGACCCATGTCATCAATGCCCAGCTTTACATTGGGCATTATGCTCTTTTGGTGAATGCCATGATTTACCTTAGGAGTCAAACCTACAATGGGCAGTCGTATCTGTTTCAATATATAAGATATGTTGTCGTGCTGAATCTATTTTTGCTACTGGTCAATCTTTTGACGGGTGGCAATTACGGCTTCTTAATGAAGACGCCACTGATTGGTCTGGAAAATCCGGTGATTAACTTTGTACTGGTTAGTTTTGTCCTTGTTCTGGTGGTTGAAGTCGTGAATGTTATAATGGAGAAGTTGTGTTTGAAATCTGGAAAAAGCTCTGAAATGACTTCAATTTCGGTATAATGTAATAGCGTCACCTATAAAAGTGTGGCGTTTTTTGGTATTCAGAAACAACTACTTAGCTCTGTTTTTTAACCAGTTGCTGAAAAGCCTTTGTATCTTTGAAAAAGTCTGATGCAATAAATAACAAAGAAAGGAGGCGCTGATGACGGTTAAGATTGAACTAGACAGTCAATGCGATGACATCGAAATCGTGATACGGACACCCGAACTATCTGCTCAGGTAGAAGATATTCAAAAGGCGCTTTCACAAGTTACTAAGCCTCCATTGGTCTTCTACAAAGGAACGAGTGATTTTTTCTTAGATGTCGCAGTAAGCGATGAGTATGGCTATACAACGATTGATATAACGGATGCTGATGAGAAATATACTAGCGGGAAGTCAAAAGATACCAATACCGTTTTTGGAACATCGACACGATATGTTCATGATGCTGAGTTTGTATCCATTGATGGAGATGTAGCTTTTTCGAGGTTAAAATTATTTGTGCCGTCAGATTGGAAGGTAACTATCAATGGAGATCGGGTATTTAGTATTGTTCATAATTACCCTAAAAATAGTGAGAAAACATTGCTAGTAACCGGTGATTTAGCTTTTAGTATGATGGAAATTATTTATATCTAATAAAAAATCCTCTGAAAATTTTCAGAGGATTTTTTGGTTTAGTCGACGTAGACGTCAGATTTTTTATTGAGCCATGAGTAGAGCAATCCGATGATGAGTCCACCACCGACATAGTTTCCAAGTCCGGCAAAGAAGAAGTTGGATAAGACACTAAAGATTGTCATGTTTTCCACAGGGCCACCATTGACAAAGAAAGCAAGAGGGAAGGAGACGAAGTTAGCAATCACGTGTTCAAACCCTAGAAAGGCGAAAATATAGATGATGAAAATCATGGACCAAACTTTGGCAGCATCATCTTTCATTCGAAGAGTTGTAAAGACAGCTGTGTTGACAACGATGTTGGCGAAAATCCCCTCAATGAATTGGGTCATTGGTGTTTTGGCTAACTTAGTAGAAATAGCCTCAAATAGATAATGATCCGGTTCGAGATGGCTAAATGCATAGGTTTTTGAAATCAAAAATGAAAAGATAAGGGCTCCTACGAAGTTAAAGAAAATACAAGTTGCTAAAATTTTAATTGCTGTTAGTACCCGAAGTTTTCTATTGTAGACAGCACTGGTCATATACATCATGTTGGACGTTCCAAGTTCTGCATTCATATACACAATCATGATCAAAGACCAGCTGAACATAAAAGCGTAAAAGAATTTACCAGAATGAGGTACGATATCGTCAGCATAGCCTGAGATATAAAAAGCGACAGCCGTTCCTAAAGATAAAAAGAGAGTGGCAAGCATGGAACGAACAGCGTATTTGACAAAGCTGTGTCGGGAAAGATTATCTTTTTTCTCAATCGATTTTGCTAAATTACTGATGAGTTCCGAGTTGGTTTCGGAATGAGAGTGTGCATCTAAAGTTGGCATAATAACCTCCTATTGTTTTCAATTCATAGACGATTATAGCACAATTTGAAAAAATTACTAGACAAATCCTGTAAAACAAATGGGGAAAAACGCTTTATTGAAGAAGAAAACGTTTTAATTTAAATGAGCAGTAGTCTAACTGTTTCAGCCGAGCGGTCTCTGCTTGAAAAAAATACTGGAAACCTTTATACTATTTCTAATCAAGTGAAAAGTAAGGAGAGCTAGATGACACGATTTGATGAATTTATGGAATCCAATCACCAGTTTGCAGCTCATTTTCCAAATGGGCATATTCCAACTCCGCCAGGAAAAGAGGTTGCCATCGTTTCTTGTATGGATGCCCGCATTCACGTGGCGCAAATTTTTGGACTTTCGCTTGGAGATGCCCACATTATTCGAAATGCTGGTGGTCGAGTAACCGAGGACATTATCCGTTCTTTAGTGGTTTCAGAGCAATTATTGGGGACGAAAGAAGTGATTGTGATGCACCATACGGATTGTGGTCTTCACCAGAAGACCAATGAAGAACTCTCAGAACAATTGTGTCCAATCCTAGGGAAAAAGGTACAGGAAATGGATTTTTATCCCTTTAGAGATTTGGCAGAAAGTGTCCGAGACGATGTCAGACGATTGAAGGACAGTCCCTTGATACCAGAGGAGATTGTGATTCGGGGAGCGGTCTATGATGTGGACAATGGCCGAGTAACTGAAATTAGCTGTGATGAATTATAATCCTATTTCTTCTGAAATAGGATTTTTATTGACAAAAACGAAAAAATATTGTTTAATTGTATTAAACAAACAACACAAAAAGGAGTCCTCTTATGTCAGACAATCGAATGAAATACACTATTGATGCCAATATGCAGTTTCCTCTAGTTGAAATTGCCTTGGAGGCTGGCGAAATGGCCTATATCCAACAAGGGAGCATGGTTTACCATACACCAAGCGTCAGTCTCAATACCCGCCTAAATGGTAAAGGATCTGGACTAGGGAAGTTGGTAGGCGCTATCGGTCGTTCTCTGGTCTCTGGTGAATCCATGTTTATTACTCAAGCTGTTTCAAATGGAGATGATGGTGTTTTGGCGCTTGCGCCCAATACACCAGGAGAAGTGATTGCCTTGGAATTAGGCGAAAAGCAATACCGGCTCAATGATGGTGCTTTCTTAGCCCTTGATGGGTCAGCCCAATACAGCATGGAGCGTCAGTCTGTTGGCAGGGCCCTATTTGGCGGCCAAGGTGGTCTCTTTGTTATGACAACAGAAGGGCAAGGGACCTTGTTGGCCAATAGTTTTGGCTCCATTAAAAAGATTGAGTTGAACAATAGCACCATGACTATTGACAATGCCCATGTAGTCGCTTGGAGTAGAGATTTGGACTACGATATCCACTTGGAAAATGGTTTTATGCAGTCGATTGGGACAGGAGAAGGGATTGTGAATACCTTCCGTGGAACCGGTGAAATCTATGTGCAAAGTTTGAACATTGAAAGCTTTGCAGGTGTCTTAGGTCGCTATATTGTCACTAATAGTAATTAGTGTAGGTGGTTTATGCGTCACATTAGTAGAAAATCAAGAACAAAAGATGACCAAATCGCAAAAGAGCAACTATTCAATGCTCTGCTGGATCCGCAAGTAGCACAGGATGCTGACTTGTACAAAATGTGTTTGGCAGCAAAGAAAGAGTTGGAAAATGGAGATCCTGAGAATCTTGTCTATGCCAGGTTGAACAAGTCCTTGTCTTTTTATCTGCTCTCCCATGAATATACAGCGCCACAGTCAGTATTGGACTTGTTGCAGACAATCGGGAAATCAGAACAAGTTTATCGTAGCCAGGCTGGACTTGCCAACCTATTGGGAAATCTATTTAGGGGCCATTAAGAAAGAAAAACCTTGATTCAATCAAGGTTTTTCTATTGATTCTTGCTTCGGATTAGTCGCTAAAATGGTGTAAATATGGTATAATGAAACGATTGAATTTTGAACAAGAATGAGGAGAAACTATGTCACAACCGATTCGTGTGCGCTATGCACCAAGTCCAACTGGCCTCTTGCATATTGGAAATGCTCGTACAGCCCTTTTTAACTACCTCTATGCCCGTCACCATGGCGGCACTTTCTTAATCCGTATCGAGGATACTGACCGCAAGCGTCATGTGGAAGACGGCGAACGTAGCCAGCTTGAAAACTTGCGTTGGTTGGGAATTGATTGGGATGAAAGCCCAGAAACCCACGAAAACTACCGCCAATCTGAGCGTCTCGACTTGTACCAACAGGTCATTGACCAGCTTCTGGCTGAAGGTAAGGCCTATAAGTCTTACGTCACAGAAGAAGAATTGGCTGCAGAACGTGAACGCCAAGAAGCAGCAGGTGAGACACCGCGCTACATCAATGAGTTTCTTGGCATGTCTGAAGCTGAAAAAGCTGCTTATATCGCTGAACGAGAAGCTGCGGGCATCGTGCCAACGGTCCGTTTAGCGGTCAATGAAGCTGGTATCTACAAGTGGGATGATATGGTCAAGGGTGAAATCACCTTTGAAGGTGGCAATATCGGTGGTGACTGGGTTATCCAGAAAAAAGACGGATACCCAACTTATAACTTTGCCGTAGTAGTCGATGACCATGACATGCAAATTTCCCACGTTATTCGTGGGGATGACCACATTGCCAATACCCCAAAACAACTCATGGTCTATGAAGCTATGGGCTGGGAAGCGCCAGCCTTTGGTCACATGACCCTCATCATCAACTCTGAAACAGGGAAAAAATTGTCCAAGCGCGATACCAATACCCTGCAATTTATCGAAGATTACCGTAAAAAAGGCTATTTGCCAGAAGCGGTCTTCAACTTTATTGCCCTCTTGGGTTGGAATCCTGGTGGTGAAGAAGAAATCTTCTCACGTGAGCAGTTGATTGCACTCTTTGACGAAAATCGCCTCAGCAAGTCGCCAGCTGCTTTTGACCAGAAGAAATTGGACTGGATGAGCAACGACTACATCAAGAATGCTGATTTGGAAACGGTCTTTGCTCTTTGCAAACCTTATCTTGAAGAAGCAGGGCGTTTGAACGATAAGGCTGAAAAATTGGTGGAGCTCTATAAACCACAAATGACTTCTGCTGATGAAATCATTGGCTTAACCGATTTGTTCTTCTCTGATTTCCCAGAACTGGGTGACGCCGAAAAAGAAGTCATGTCTGCTGAAACTGTTCCAACAGTCCTGACAGCCTTCAAAGCCAATTTGGAAGCTATGGCAGATGCCGATTTCTTGCCTGAGAATATTTCTCCTCAAATCAAGGCTGTCCAAAAAGAAACAGGCATCAAAGGAAAAAACCTCTTTATGCCAATCCGAATTGCCGTATCAGGTGAAATGCATGGCCCAGAATTACCAAATACCATTTACCTGCTTGGCAAGGAAAAATCCATTGCCCACATTGAACAAACGCTTTCTCGTATTTAAACAACAGGTCGGACGTCCGACCTGTTTTATTTTTGAAATATTTATACAAAAAATCTTGACTTATGAATAAATATGCAATATAATACTGTTTACATTCTGAAAATGAATAGTTGTAGGAGAGAGAAAAATGAGCAAAGAAAAAATTATTTTGGCCTATTCTGGCGGTTTAGATACATCGGTTGCTATTGCTTGGCTGAAAAAAGACTATGATGTGATTGCAGTGTGTATGGATGTTGGAGAAGGGAAAGATTTAGAATTTATACATGATAAAGCACTTAGTATCGGAGCGATTGAGTCACATGTTTTGGATGTGAAAGATGAATTTGCTGAAGAATACGTATTACCCGCTCTACAAGCCCATGCCTTTTACGAACAAAAATATCCCTTGGTATCTGCTTTGAGTCGTCCTTTGATTTCCAAAAAATTAGTTGAGATGGCGCACAAGGCTGGAGCGACAGCGATTGCGCACGGTTGTACGGGAAAAGGAAATGATCAAGTTCGGTTTGAGGTCGCTGTTGCAGCCTTGGATCCATCCTTGAAAGTCGTAGCACCTGTCCGTGAGTGGAAATGGTCAAGGGAAGAAGAGATTCTGTTTGCCAAGGAAAATGGGGTCCCTGTTCCTGCAGATTTAGATAGTCCTTATTCTATTGACCAAAACCTATGGGGGCGTGCCAATGAGTGTGGTGTGCTAGAAAATCCATGGAATGAAGCGCCAGAAGATGCCTTTGGCATTACCTCTTCTGTTGAAGAAGCTCCAGATACTCCTGAGTTTGTGGAGATTACCTTTGAAGCAGGAAAACCAACCGCTCTCGACGGCAATCCGATGAAGTTGGCAGACTTGATTCAGGCCTTAAATGTGTTAGCTGGTAAGCATGGCGTAGGGCGGATTGACCATGTTGAAAATCGCTTGGTCGGTATCAAGTCCAGAGAAATATATGAATGCCCAGGAGCGGTGACCTTACTAGCTGCGCACAAAGAGATTGAAGATATTACACTGGTACGGGAAGTCTCTCATTTCAAACCAATTCTAGAAAATGAATTTGCTAACCTGGTCTACAATGCTATGTGGTTTAACCCAGCTACAAAAGCCTTACAAGCTTATATTGCTGAAACCCAAAAAGTGGTCAACGGAGTAGCCAAGGTGAAATTGTTCAAAGGTGTCGCAAAGGTAGTAGCTAGAAAATCACCAAATTCCTTATATGATGAAAACCTAGCAACCTACACTTCGGCAGATAGTTTTGACCAAGATGCAGCTATCGGATTTATTAAATTGTGGGGATTACCAACAACTGTCAATGCGCAGGTGCATCAATTAAAAGATTAGAAAAAAAGAAGGTGTCAGATAAAAGCTTACAGGGAGAAGCATCTGGCATTCTTTTGTATAGAAAAGAGAGAAAAATGGCAAAAGACAATCAAAAACTATGGGGTGGTCGTTTCGAAGCCAGCCTTGAGAAGTGGGTTGAGGAGTTTGGTGCTTCCATTTTATTTGATCAAAAAATGGCAGAACAGGATATCCAGGGTTCTCTTGCTCATGTGACCATGTTGGGACAAACAGGGATTTTGTCAAAGGAAGAAGCGAACACGATTCAAGCAGGTTTAGAGGAATTATTGGCGGAATTTCAGGCCGGTCTCCTCGAGTTTTCGGTAGACAATGAAGACATTCATATGAACATCGAGCAGTTGTTGACAGAAAAGATAGGTCCAGTAGCTGGCAAATTGCATACGGCCCGCTCCAGAAATGACCAAGTGGCAACGGATATGCACCTCTACTTGAAAGCCAAATTGCAGGAAATCGATGCCAAACTCAGTCACCTGAGACAGGTTTTAGTGGGAAAAGCGGAAGAACATGTCGAAACCATCATGCCTGGCTATACCCATCTCCAGCATGCCCAACCAGTATCTTTTGGGCACCATCTGATGGCCTATTACCAAATGTTTTCAAGAGACAGCCAGCGTTTTCAGTGGAACCAATGCCATACAGATATCTCGCCACTTGGAGCAGCAGCCCTGGCTGGGACGACCTTCCCAATTGACCGACAGTTGACTGCTGGCTTACTCGGCTTTTCAAAGCCCTATGCCAATTCTTTAGACGCTGTGAGTGACCGTGATTTTATCCTTGAATTTTTGTCCAACGCTAGCATTCTCATGATGCATATGAGCCGTTTGTGCGAGGAAATCATCAAT
The DNA here is from genome assembly GCF_053207365.1 of Streptococcus cameli. NCBI lineage: Bacteria > Bacillati > Bacillota > Bacilli > Lactobacillales > Streptococcaceae > Streptococcus > Streptococcus cameli. The sequence continues at coordinate 83,565 of NZ_JBRUIM010000003.1, forward strand.
TGGTGTTCATATGAGTATCAATTTGTTACCTTATCGGATACATTTTCAACAGGATCTTCCATCATGCCACAAAAGAAAAATCCGGATATGGCTGAGCTAATCCGTGGAAAAACCGGTCGAGTGTATGGGAATTTAATCGGTTTGTTAACCGTGATGAAATCACTACCTTTGGCCTATAACAAGGACCTTCAAGAAGACAAGGAAGGCCTGTTTGATACGGTCGAAACTGTAACAGTTTCGCTAGATATTCTGGCAGGCATGTTGTCTAGTATGACAGTCCATAAAGAACAGATGTTGAAATCAACAGAAAAAGATTTTTCAAATGCAACAGAACTAGCAGATTATCTAGCCACTAAAGGACTTCCGTTTAGAGAAGCTCATGAGATTGTTGGGAAGTTGGTTTTGGAGTGCAGTAAGGCTGGAATCTATTTACAAGATGTCTCCCTTACTCATTACCAAAAACTGTCTCCTCTAATAGAAGACGATATTTATTTCGCGCTCTCTTCTAAGACAGCAGTAGAGCGGAGAAATTCAGTTGGCGGAACAGGATTTGAACAAGTCAAAAAACAAATTCAAGAAGCCAAAGAGCAATTACGAACAGGAAAAGCCGATAAACTCTGAGTTTATTGGCTTTTTTGAAATTTATGGTATAATATAGTTAATTTTGAAAGTTGGAGTAACATTTTGAAGAAAACCTATCGCGTCAAGCGTGAGAAGGATTTTGATCAGATTTTTTCACAGGGGAAAAATGTGGCCAATCGGAAGTTCGTGGTCTACCATATACCAAATGGCCAAGAACATTTTCGGGTTGGTTTATCTGTGAGTAAGAAGCTGGGCAATGCCGTCACACGAAACACTATCAAACGAAAATTACGGCACATCATACAGGAGTGTCGTCCTTATTTAAACTCGGAAGATTTGGTAGTGATTGCACGCAAGGGAGTAGAGGAATTAGACTACCACGAGTTAAAGAAAAACTTACTCCATGTTTTAAAATTAGCAAATATTTACCAGGAAGGTGCCTCTCTTGAAAAAGAAACGTAAATGGGCAGGGTTACTAACTTTATCCTTACTTGTTCTAACCGCTTGTGGAACAAGTCCAGTCACAAGCCAATCAACGGACCTATGGGAACAGATTATTTTTGGTTTTGCGAAAATCATTCAGTTCCTTTCGATCAATGGTCATATCGGAATCGGGATTATTCTCTTTACCATTGTCATTCGGACAGTCTTATTGCCTCTCTTTCAAATTCAGATGAAATCAACACGGAAAATGCAAGAATTGCAGCCGCAGTTGAAAGAATTACAGGAACGCTACGCGGGATCTGATTTGGAAAGCCAACAACAATTAACAGAAGCGACTCGGCAACTCTACAAAGAAAATGGTGTTAGTATGTCAGCTTCTATGTGGCCGGTTTTTATCCAGTTACCAATCTTGATGGCCTTGTTCCAAGCCCTGACACGGGTTGAATTTTTGAAGGTTGGTCAATTTTTATGGATGAATTTAGGACAACCGGATCCTCACTACGTACTGCCAGTTTTGGCGGCAGGTTTTACCTTCTTTAGTATGTGGCTCAGCAACAAGGCTGCACTGGAGAAGAATGTGATGATGACAATAATGTCCTATCTTATGACAGCTATGATTTTCTGGTTTGCCTTAACCTCTGCCAGTGGGGTAGCGCTGTATTGGACGGTCTCCAACGCCTACCAAGTATTCCAAACCTTGTTATTCAACAATCCCTTTAAAATTGTAGCGGAACGCCAAGCAAAGATAGTTGCTGAAAAAGAATTACAATCAAAAATTCGCAAGGCTCAGAAAAAAGCTCGCAAGAAAAAATAGGAGAAGAAAACATGAAATTTACAGGATCAACCGTAGAAGAAGCCATTCAAAATGGTTTAAACGAACTCAATATCCCTCGCAAAAAAGCGCATATTACAGTTTTATCTCGTGAGAAAAAAGGCTTTCTTGGATTTGGTAAAAAGCCAGCTCAAGTAGACATTGATGTCATCAATGAGACAACTGTGGTCAAGGCTAATCAAAAAGCTGTTCGTGGCGTACCAAGTGAAGTAAATGAAAAAAATGAGCGTGTTAAAAGCGTTTCAGAAGCGACCATTGACCTTGGGAAAGTCGTTGCGGCTGTAAAAGAATTTGAAAAATCAGGCCAAGTACTTGATGATGAAATCAAGGCAGAAATCCTAAAAAATGACAAAGAAGCCGCGACTATTTTAGAACAAACTGGTCGTATTGAAATCATCAAACCAGAAGAAGTCTCAGAAGAAAAGTCAGCAACTGATGAATTTTCTGACTTGGATATTAAGGTTGAGCCAAGTTACGATATTGAAGCGGTTGTTGCAGAAGTTTCGGCCTATGTACAAGAAATTTTGGATGACATGGATGTAGAAGCGCGTATCGAAAGTTCGCACAACAGACGTACCATCAATATTCAAGTGGATACAAATGAGCCCGGACGTGTGATTGGTTACCACGGGAAGGTCTTGAAAGCCTTGCAATTATTGGCGCAAAACTTCTTGTATAATCGGTACGAACGCAATTTCTACATCACCATCAATGTGAATGATTATGTTGAGCACCGTGCAGAAGTACTCCAAGGCTATGCACAAAAATTAGCAGAACGTGTTTTAGAAGACCAAGAAGCTTACCATACAGATCCAATGTCGAGCAGCGAACGCAAGATTATTCACCGAATTATTTCCAAAATGGATGGCTTAACCAGCTATTCCGAAGGAAATGAGCCAAATCGCTACGTTGTTGTGGATATCGAAGGAAATAGAGATTAATAAAAAGAGGCAGGGGCCTCTTTTTTTTTGAAAAAATGAAAGCATTTTACTTGCTATTTTTCAAAAAATAACATAAAATGACAATATAGAAATAAAATATTGTTGTCACGTGGTGTAGGTCATGGACACAATTCACTGTCTCTATCATTATTATAGAAAGACGGTGCAAGTCGCCGTAAAGTAAGAGGTACTCGTTATGGGTTGGTTATGGACATTGATTGTCGGTGGATTTATTGGTTTGGTAGCAGGGGCTATCACGAAAAAAGGAAGTTCAATGGGCTGGATTGCCAATATTATCGCAGGTTTAGTTGGTTCATCAGTTGGACAAAGCTTGTTTGGTCACCGGGGACCATCACTTGCAGGTATGGCCTTGGTTCCATCTATCATTGGTGCTGTTTTAGTTGTAGCAGTTGTTTCTTTCTTCTTGTCGCGTAACAAGGCTTAAGAAAACTAATTTTTAAAGTAGGTAGTGAATCTTGCGATTGCCCTACTTTTTCAAAAAACAAAAATGAAAACGCTTCAAAAAATAAGGAGGATTTCAATGAGCAAACGAAAATCAAAATGGATGAATATCGTGAAATTAGTGGGATTGGCTATTCCGGTCATTCAGCTCTTGCGTGAAATGACCAAAAAAGAAGAAGAGCCAACTCAAAAATAGGATTTGAGATTAGAAAGAAGAAAACCATGGCAAAACAAAAACATCGTAAAACATTATTTGGGTTAGGATTGGTGGCATTGGCAGCCTCATTAGCCTATACACGTCTCTCTCCAGAACAAAAGAAAAAGCTTGGTCAAACCAAGGATGAATTGTTGGAAAAAGCAACTTCGCAAATGAATTCAGCTTCTGGAAAATTAAAAGATGTGACTGATTCGATTGTAGAAGATAGTGTGCAGCCATCAGAAACCGTAAAAGAAAAGATTGAGAAAAAAACAGGAACTTCTCAAGTAGCAGTTGATGACATTTTAAAAACAATTGAACAGAAATTGGAAGATGTAAAAAAATACCTACAAAAATAAATATGATCTTCCGCAAAAGACAGAACTTGTGAAAGCACTGTCTTTTCTGTTTTGACTGTCTCAGTGCTTTTAAACGGTATTTTTTAGCCAGTTAGCTTGACAAACCGCTTGGAATCAGATAGAATAGTTTAGTATGTTTAGTAACTGATCAAACTAGCCGGCTAAACGAATACGAAAATTCTAGAGGAGGTATTCATTGTGAAACGTACTTTTCAACCAAGTAAAATCCGTCGTGCACGTAAACACGGTTTCCGTAACCGTATGTCTACTAAAAATGGACGTCGTGTATTAGCAGCTCGTCGCCGTAAAGGCCGTAAAGTGCTTGCTGTAGCATAAGAAAACAAGGAAAATCAACAGAAACTCGAGTCTGTTGATTTTTTGTTTGTCAAAATGGACAGGGATTTCCCTCGCTTTGTGCTATAATGGAAGCATGACACAAGAAGAAAATATAACGATTTTTGACACCCACACCCACTTAAATGTTCAAACTTTTGAGGGGCGTGAAGAAGAAGAACTAGCCTTGGCGCAGGAAATGGGCGTTAGCCTTCACAATGTGGTTGGTTTTGACCAGGCAACCATTGAAAAGGCGCTTGAATTAGCAGAGCGGTTCCCTAAAGTTTATGCGACGATCGGCTGGCACCCGACAGAGGCTGGCAGTTACACGGAGGAGACGGAGGCCTACCTGCGGGAAAAACTCCAGCACGACAAGGTCATTGCCCTTGGAGAAATCGGGCTAGACTATTACTGGATGGAGGACCCTAAGGACGTCCAGGAAACCGTCTTTCGCCGTCAAATCCAGCTGTCCAAAGAGTTGGACGTACCCTTTGTGGTCCACACAAGAGATGCCTTGGACGACACCTATGCCGTGATTGCCAGTGAAGGCGTTGGGCCCCGTGGTGGGATTATGCACTCTTACTCGGGCTCTTGGGAAATGGCAGAGCGGTTTATGGAATTAGGCATGCTGATTTCCTTGTCTGGTGTGGTGACGTTTAAGAAGTCTGAAGACCTACATGAAGTCGCAACAAAAATTTCCCTAGATAAACTCTTGGTGGAGACTGACGCTCCTTACTTAGCTCCTGTACCCAAACGGGGCAAGGAAAACAAGACGGCCTATACCCGCTATGTGGTGGAGAAGATTGCAGAGCTAAAAGGTTTGTCGGTAGAAGAGGTTGCCCAAACCACAACAGAGAATGCAAAGAGGTTTTTTAAACTTGACTGAGAAAAAAATCATCCAAGAAATCATTGTGGTCGAAGGAAAAGATGACACGGCCAACTTAAAACGATTCTATGATGTCGATACCTATGAAACCAGAGGGTCTGCCATTACAGAGGAAGATTTGGAACGGATTGACCGTCTCAATAGCCTGCGGGGGGTCATTGTTTTTACCGATCCGGATTACAATGGGGAGCGGATTCGTAAACTCATTATGCAGGCTGTTCCAACTGCCAAGCATGCCTTTTTAAACCGAGGGGAAGCAGCTCCTAAGTCCAAGACCAAGGGCCGTTCCCTAGGAATTGAGCACGCTAGTTTTGAAGACCTAGAAACAGCTTTGGCTGGTGTTTTAGGTTCCTATGACGATGACAATAACTTTGATATTACTAAATCAGACTTGATGCGATTAGGACTCCTCATGGGGAGCGACAGCCGCAAACGTCGGGAATTCCTCGGAGAACAGCTCCGCATAGGCTACACCAATGGCAAGCAACTCCTCAAACGCTTGGAACTCTTTGGCATAACCTTGGAAGAGGTTGAGGAAGTGATGGGGGAGTATGAGGGATAAAGAGCAGAAGTGGTGCTCTCAGTCACTTCACAGAGTAGTCCTTACCAATTTTATTGTTTTTTGTTCAGTCTGGCTATTTGTTTTCTATCTAGGAGCAGATAAGTCCTTGCCAACGGGCTTTTTCTGGCTAGTCTGTCTGATAGTCGTCTTTGCTGCCCTCCAACGTCTTTTTCTGATTTTCTGGCATGACAAAGGACAGAGCTTGATGGTTTCCCTTATCTGTTTTTGTACAGGTGCCATGCTTGTTCAGTTGGTATGGTCTAGATACCTATCTATCTGGACAGTCTTGGTCGGACTGGTAGACCTAATGTACAGATTTTTCTGTTATGGATTGATTGAACAGATGGAAGGTTGTTTTTGTGCTCTAAGAGGAAGGTGAATAAGATGCCAGATAAAGCTTTATATGCGGTAAAATGTTTTCTACAAAATCAATTTGAACCACCTTATCCAGATGGCTATTCCAGTTTTGATGTGGTGACGGTATTGGTTGAGTTGCTGTCGGAAATCGAAACGGATTTAGTGCATCCTAAAGAGGAACTGGTTGCTTATTTGGCTCCCTATTTGGAAATGTCCTATGAAAATGCAGATAATAGGTTGTTAAAGAGTACGCTTTTTACAATTGGCAGTATCCAAGAATGCTATACAAATGAGGTGGCAGTACAGCAACCAGTTGTAGAGATTTTCCGTGATTTTTATAGTTTTGAGAGCCAGGTCACGACAGAAGAGTTTTTACAAAAATATTACTTTGATGACTTGGGAGTGATGGAATAACACTTTCGAGCAGAAATAGACGATTGAGAAGAGAAAGAACACATATGAGAATTGCAGATTACAGTGTGACCAAAGCGGTTTTGGACCGTCATGGTTTCACCTTTAAGAAATCCTTCGGTCAAAATTTTTTGACCGATACCAATATTTTACAAAAAATCGTGGATACGGCTGAGATTGACAAGTCGGTCAACGTCATTGAGATTGGCCCTGGAATAGGGGCTTTAACGGAATTTTTGGCGGAGAATGCAGCAGAGGTTATGGCCTTTGAGATTGATGAGCGTTTGATTCCGATTTTGGCAGATACCTTGCGCGATTTTGAAAATGTCCAAGTGGTCAACCAAGATATTTTGAAGGCGGAATTGCAGACCCAAATCAAGGCTTTTAAGAATCCAGACTTGCCGATCAAGGTGGTGGCTAACCTGCCCTACTACATCACAACACCGATTCTGATGCATTTGATTGAGAGCAAGATTCCTTTTTCAGAATTTGTGGTCATGATGCAAAAAGAGGTGGCAGACCGGATTTCAGCTGAGCCAAACACCAAGGCCTATGGTTCCTTGTCCATCGCAGTTCAATATTACATGACGGCCAAGGTGGCCTTTATCGTACCAAGAACGGTCTTTGTCCCTGCTCCAAATGTGGACTCAGCTATTTTGAAGATGGTTCGTCGGGAGCAACCCTTGGTGGAGGTCAAAGACGAGGATTTCTTGTTCCGCGTGTCCAAGGCCAGTTTTGTCCATCGTAGAAAGACCCTGTGGAATAATTTGACCAGCCATTTTGGTAAGTCCGAGCCTGTCAAGGTCCAGCTGACGCAGGCCTTGGCAATGGCAGAGCTGGCACCCAATGTCCGCGGAGAAGCTCTGACCCTGGCTGATTTTGCCAGACTGGCGGACAGTTTGCAAGAAGTGGGGTTGTAAGATGACAGAGACCATTCCATTTTTAACAGCAAGCACCGAGCGACTGGTCATTCGACCGCTCCAATCAGAGGATTATGAAGCTTGGTATCAGGGTTTTGCCCAGAGAAAACCAGCTCAGACAGCTTTTGATGATGGCTACTTAGACATGACGCCTTGCGATCAGACTTGGTTTGATGACTTGGTTGCCCACCACCACCAGCTCTGGGAGTCGGACCAGCAGTACATTTTTGCTATCTTTACACATGATGGCCAGCATGTGGGCATGCTCAATCTAGCCACTCTGGCCCGTGCCAATATGGACTGGGCAGATTTTGGCTATTCCATCCACAACTACCTCTGGCGACAGGGCTATGCCTTTGAAGCCTTACAGGCCTTTCTTGAGCTGGCTAAAACTCAGCTAAAGTTTCATCGTTTGGAAGCCCATGTGGATGAAGACAATCTTCCTTCTCAAGCCCTCCTAACCAAGCTGGGTTTTGAGTGCGAAGGCGTTCGTAAGGCCTTTCACTACCAAGACGACCGTTGGGTGAATCAGGTCATCTACGCTAAAAATTTGTGCTAGTTGGCCCTGTCTCAGGCTGATTTTGCCAGACTGGTCGATAGCTTGCAAGAAGTAGGTTTATAAAAGCAATCCCCGAGTGTCAACACTCGGGGGTTTTACTTTCTTAAATCAGCTGGCCCAGTACCTGACCAATACCATAGGCCACGAGGGCTGCTGTGAGACCGACCAACAGGGTGCGTAAGATTTCTGTGTTTTTACTCTGTCCTGTAATGGTTCCTTTAACCCAACCCAGAGCAGCCAAGGCCAGTGAAATGACCCCGCTAGCCAAGAGGAGGGTGACCTGCTCAGAAAACTGCGCCCCGTGGGCCAGAAGCAAGTAGGCAAGGAGGGGCACTAAGCCAAAGAAGTTAAAGGAGAGAAAGGTAGCTAGGGCATTTTTCAGGGCCTGTTTAGGTGTGCTATCTTCCTCAGTGGTGGAGCTCAGGTAGTCGCCGGCAGCCATGGAAAAACCATCGGCCAGTAGATTGGAGAAGCCCAGAACGACGATAGCAGGTGTTCCCAATTGCCCCCCGATGGCGCCCGCCACCACGGCAAAGGTGGTGATGATGCCGTCTAGCCCTCCATAGGTGATGGATTTGGCATAGTAGCTCAGATTGAATCGGTTATAGTTCGTTTTCATCGTCAGTCCCTCCTTGCCAAAATAAATTTTCTTTTCTACAATAATAGTATAAGACTTTTTTAAAAAGAAAAATACAAACAGAAAGGTCAGTTTGTCCGTTATTGAACAGTCTGTGCAAACTGTCTAGGAATGCCGTGGATATCCGTAGCCAAAAGACGAGAGAAGCCATTTTCGAAGCCTTTTTTGACTTGTTGAATCAAGCAAATTTTCGCCAAATTAGTGTGGCCCAGATTATTGAGAGGGCTCGTATTGGCCGCAGCACCTTTTATAGTCATTTTACCAGCAAAGATGACCTGCTTTTTGCAGTGACGGACCATCTGTTTCAACATGTTTTTGAAACGTCGTCTTATCATGAGCATGTTCATCAAGAATCAGGGCTAACAGAGGATTCCTTATTGGACCTGTTGACTCATCTTTTCCAGCATTTTAAGGACAACGAGGGAAAGGTTGCGACCCTGTTTAAACTGGATGATGATTACTTTAAGCGTAGCTTTGTTAGCCATCTGAAAACGCATTTGGTCCCTTTGGTACGGGAAGATTACTTCAAGACCAGTAAGTTACCAGATAGTTTGATCCAAGAACAAATCACAGGCATTTTTTTAACCTGTTTGCGTTGGTGGTTGGATCAGAAAGAAGAAATTTCTGCCAGGGCCATTAGCTTTTATTACCTTGGCTTGTTGGCCTAGGGAAACAAAAATTATTTTTATCAAATGTTCAAAAAAGAGACTGGAATTTCTTCCAGTCTCTTTTGCTCTTTTATGCGGAGAAAGGGATTTGAACCCTCACACCCTAGGGGCACATGCGCCTGAAGCATGCGTGTCTGCCGTTCCACCACCTCCGCCAAATGGTAAGATTATGATACACAAAATTGATGAAAAAAACAAGTTTTGAGTTGAAAAATGCTGTTTTTAAAGAGGAGGCCAACATTTTGAGCTCAAAGACAGTGATTTTCTGCTATAATAGGGGTAGTGAAATGGGCCTAGTTCGTCTAGGAACTCATGGAAGAAAGGGAGTTTAGTTGCGAGGTAGAATCATCAAATCCTTGGCTGGATTTTATTATGTCGAGTCAGAAGGTCAGGTATATCAAACACGGGCGCGTGGGAATTTTCGAAAGAAGGGGCAGACCCCCTATGTCGGAGACTTGGTCGAGTTCTCAGCTGAAGAACAATCCGAAGGCTATATTTTGAGCATTGAGGAGCGAAAAAACAGTCTAGTCCGACCACCGATTGTCAATATTGACCAGGCCGTGGTCATCATGTCCGCTAAAGAACCAGACTTCAATGCCAATTTATTGGACCGATTCTTGGTGTTGTTGGAGCAAAAAACCATCCGCCCCATTGTCTATATTACCAAATTGGATTTGCTCGAGGACCGGACAGAACTGGATGTCTACCAAGCAATCTATGAAAAAATTGGCTATCCCTTCTTGTATGACTTAGAAGCCTTGTTGCCTTATTTGACAGACCAATTAACGGTGTTCATGGGGCAGACGGGTGTTGGCAAATCCACTCTTCTCAACAAAATTGCTCCCGAATTAGCCTTGGAAACAGGGCACATTTCGGATAGTTTAGGCCGTGGTCGGCATACGACACGGGCGGTTAGTTTCTACAATGTTCATGGTGGAAAAATCGCTGACACTCCAGGTTTCTCCTCTCTTGATTACGAGGTCAAGGAGAGTGAGTTGCTCAATGATTGTTTCCCTGAATTGGCAGAAGTGTCTCAGGACTGTAAGTTCCGGACCTGCACCCATACGCACGAACCAGGCTGTGCGGTCAAACCGGCAGTGGAAGCTGGAAAAGTAGCCCAAAGTCGTTATGATAATTACCTGCAATTCTTAAGCGAAGTACAACAGGTTCGAGAAACCTATAAAAAAGTTAGTAAAAAAGGAAAATAAATAGAAAGTTGGTCTCTTATGTCACATTACAAAATTGCTCCATCGATTTTAGCAGCAGATTATGCAAATTTTGAATCTGAATTGAAACGTATGGAAGCAACAGGTGTTGAGTATGTTCATATTGATGTGATGGACGGTCACTTTGTTCCCAATATTACCTTTGGAGCAGATGTAGTGGCCAGTATGCGTCCTCATACCAAATTGGTTTTTGATTGCCACTTGATGGTATCCAATCCGGAAAATCACATTGAGTCTTTTGCGCGTGCTGGTGCTGACATTTTGACCATTCATGCAGAAGCAACACAACACATTCATGGTGCCTTACAAAAAATTCGTGCAGCGGGCATGAAGGCAGGAGTCGTGATCAATCCAGGAACGCCTTTATCTGCCATTGAACATGTCTTGGCTTTGGTCGATCAGGTGCTCTTGATGACAGTCAATCCAGGTTTCGGTGGCCAAGCCTATATTCCTGAAGTAGCGGAAAAAATCGCTGCTTTAGCAAGCATGAGAGAAGCCAAAGGCTTGGACTTTGACATTGAAGTGGATGGCGGTATCGATGACAAGACTATTCATTCTGCCAAAGAAGCTGGCGCTAATGTTTTTGTAGCGGGATCCTATCTTTACCGTGGAGACTTGGCTGCAAATGTGCAAACTCTGAGAGCGGCTTTAGATGACTAGGATCGCTATCTTTGCCGGTGGAGACCTGGACCTGCTCCAGACAGACTTTGATGTCTTTGTCGGAGTGGATGCAGGCTCCCTTTTTGTACTAGAGCACCAGTTGCCACTGGATTTGGCTATTGGAGATTTTGACTCGGTGAGCGAGCACCAATTGCGAGTGATTCGCCAGCAAGCCAAAGAAGTGCTCCAGGCACCTGCTGAAAAAAATGATACCGATTTGGAATTGGCCCTAAAGACAGTCTTTTCCCGCTACCCAAAAGCTACAGTGACCGTTTTTGGAGCTCTGGGAGGCCGTCTGGACCACTATTTATCCAACCTGTTTTTGGCCAGTGAGCCGGATCTATCTCCTTTTATGGAGCAAATTGAATTAGCAGGAAATATCAACTGGGTTACCTATCGACCAGCAGGGAAACATGCGATTGCTCCCAAAGAAGGTATGGATTATATTTCCTTTATGCCATCAGATGGTAGTCAATTAACCATCCGAAATGCGAAATATCTATTGAACGAGGAAAATTTCTTTTTCAAAAAATGTTACAGCAGCAATGAGTTTGTCCAAGGGGATATTGAGATTGACTTGGATACTGGATATGTTGTGATTGTTTATAGTAGAGACGAGAGGTAAGATGGATATCATCATTATTGTAATCATGCTGGCAATCTTATTAGGAATTGTCTTGCTAGTGTTTCGAATGCAGGATTTGAGCCGTCAGTTGTCACGGGAATCGGAGGCGACAGCGGACCAGCTATCGGATCAGCTGACCTACCAATTGGACAATGGGCAGCACAAGCAATTTCTCCAGCAACAAGCACTGCAACAAGAGCTGACGGAAGTGAGACGGGAGTTGTACCAGCAATTAACGGACCTTCGAAAAGATTTAAACCAGAGTCTCTTGCAAAATCGTGACGCAACAGACCAACGGCTGGAGGCTCTTCAAACCTCTAATGAAAAACGCTTGGAGGAAATGCGGCTGACGGTGGAGGAAAAGTTGGAGAAAACGCTCCAAACCCGCCTTCAAGCCTCCTTTGAAACTGTGTCAAAACAATTGGAGTCAGTCAATCGTGGTCTAGGTGAAATGCAGACAGTAGCCCGAGATGTGGGAACGCTCAATAAGGTCCTCTCCAATACCAAAACACGCGGGATCATGGGGGAGTTGCAACTGGGGCAGATTATTGAAGATATCTTGGTACCGAGCCAATACGAACGGGAATTTGCGACGGTTTCAGGCTCCAGTGAACGGGTTGAATACGCAGTAAAAATGCCGGGTCAATCTGGGCAAGAAGCTGTCTATTTGCCGATCGATTCCAAGTTTCCTTTGGCTGATTATTACCGCTTGGAAGATGCCTATGAGGAAGGTGACAAGGATCAGATTGAGTTTTACAGAAAGAGTCTTCTGGCCTCTGTTAAACGCTTCGCTAAGGACATTGAAAGCAAGTACCTCAATCCACCAGAAACGACCAATTTTGCCATTCTCTTTTTGCCGACAGAAGGTCTGTATTCTGAGATTGTCCGCAATCCAGCCTTCTTTGATGATTTGCGCCGCAATGAGCACATCGTAGTGGCAGGGCCATCGACCTTATCCGCCCTTTTGAACTCCTTGTCGGTTGGCTTTAAGACCCTCAACATTCAAAAGTCAGCCCATGATATTAGTAAGGTTTTGGGCAATGTCAAGACGGAGTTCGGTAAATTTGGCGATATTATTGTCAAAGCTCAAAAACACCTCAACAATGCTAGCAGTAACTTGGATGAATTGTTAACCCGAAGAACCAATGCCATTGAGCGGACCTTGCGTACCATCGAACTCTACGAAGATGACCAGACCCGCAGTCTCCTACAACTATCAGAAATCAGTGAGGAAGAAGATGAAAATTAACCAGATGCGCAAGGATGAATTCTTTGAAGGATTCTACTTGATTAAAACAGCGGATGTGCGCCAGACTAGAGCTGGAAAAGATTACTTGGCCTTGACTTTTCAAGATGATACGGGTGAAATTGAAGGCAAACTATGGGATGCTCAGCCCGGAAAAATCAAGGATTTTGTAGCTGGAACAGTTGTCCATATGGAAGGCCGACGTGAAGTCTACAACAACACGCCTCAGGTCAACCAGATTAGCCTGCGTTTGCCACGGTTTGATGAGCCAAATGATCCAGCAGACTTCAAGGAAAAACCACCAGTGGATGTCAAGGATACCAGAGACTACCTCAGCCAGATTGTGTTTCGGATTGAGAACGCGACTTGGCAACGGATTGTCCGTGCCTTGTACAGCAAGTACGACAAGGAGTTTTATTCTTATCCAGCGGCCAAAACCAATCACCATGCCTTTTATTCAGGATTGTCCTTCCACACAGCGACCATGGTCCGCTTGGCGGATAAGATTGGGGATGTCTATCCTCAGTTAAACAAGAGTCTGTTGTTTGCGGGCATTATGCTGCATGACTTGGCCAAGGTCATTGAATTGACAGGACCAGACAATACTGGCTACACGGTTCGTGGCAACCTCATTGGCCACATTTCCCTGATCAACGAAGAAATCACCAAAACTATTTTGGAGTTGGGAATTGATGATGACAAGGAAGATGTGACAGTTCTACGCCACGTGGTTTTGAGTCACCATGGCCTTTTAGAATACGGTAGTCCGGTACGGCCTCAAATCATGGAAGCAGAGATTTTGCATATGATCGACAACATCGATGCGGAGATGATGATGATGCTCACTGCCTTGGACAAGGTTGGCGAGGGTGAAATGACCAATCGGATTTTTGCCATGGATAATCGTGCCTTCTACAAACCGAACATTGACAAATAAAAGACGGAAAAACGAACTTATTTTTATAGAAAAAGTTCGTTTTTTCGTTTATTTATGCTATAATAGAAAAAAACAAGAGGAGTGCAATATGAAACTGAGACGAAGTGAACGAATGGTTGTTATTTCCAACTATCTCATCAACCATCCCTACGAATTGACGAGTTTAAATACTTTTGCAGAAAAATATGAATCGGCTAAATCGTCCATCTCAGAAGACATTGCCATCATCAAAAAAGCCTTTGAGGAAAGCTCTATCGGCCATATTGAGACCATCACTGGAGCCAGTGGAGGAGTTGTTTTCACTCCTGCTATCTCACAGGAAGAATCATTGGCCATTGCAGAGGACTTGCGGGTCCGTATTGCGGAAAGTAGCCGTATTTTGCCGGGGGGCTATATTTATTCCTCCGATTTGCTGTCGACACCACACATCTTAAAAAATGTCGGTCGGATTATTGCAGATCATTTTCGCCATGAAAATATTGATGCCGTGATGACAGTCGCCACCAAAGGGGTGCCCTTGGCCAATGCTGTTGCCAATGTCTTAAATGTTCCCTTTGTTATTGTTCGCCGGGACTTGAAAATTACAGAAGGCTCAACTGTATCTGTCAATTATGTATCAGGGTCAAGCGATCGGATTGAGAAGATGTTCTTGTCTAAACGCAGTTTACCGGCTGGTAGTCGGGTCTTGATTGTGGATGACTTTTTGAAAAATGGTGGAACCATCAATGGTATGATCAGCCTATTATCTGAGTTTGACAGTACCTTAGCGGGTGTGGCAGTTTTTGCGGAGAACCAAAAAGGTGCTCGAAGCGTAGCCAACTACAAGTCGATTCTTGCTGTTACAGACATCAATGTGAAAGAAGGTCGTGTTCAGGTAGAATTGGGAAATATGTTTGACAAATAAGATTAGGCTGAGATGATTGTCTCAGCCTTTCTAATCATGTTGAGATGGAGAAAAGAAAATGTTAGAAAAAGAACGCAAGGAAATTGACCGCATTGACCGCGAGATTGTGGCCCTGTTTGAAGAACGGACACGAGTTGTTGAAGATGTGGCGCGTGTGAAATTAACAAATGGCATGGAAGTTTTAGATGCCAGCCGAGAACAGCAAGTGATTGAAAAAGTTCAAGGCTATTTGAAAGATGCGTCTTTAAAAGCAGAGCTAGCTGACTTGTATACTGAGCTAATGCGGATTTCCCGTAGCCACCAAAAAGAATGGATGGAAAAACAATAACTGATAAACAATCCGTCTTGCTAGGCGGTTGTTTATCTAGTTGATTTTTTGGGTACATCGAATTCCAGTTTTTTGTATGGGAAAAGGTGTAGGAAATAGCTTTTGTTGACTGTATTTATGATATGATAATACAGACACCGATTTATAAGGAAAATGATTTTTCTTACATCAAACTATAAGAAAGTGAATGGAGCTATGTTGCAACAAATTCGTTTGGGGTATTTTAACAATAAAAACTTTATCCGTATTCTCAGTTATAGCCTCTTATCTGTTCTGTTATTGATCGTGACTTGGTTGGTTGATTACCAACACCCCATGTTAAAAGAGGCCATTCCACCAGTTCTTTTGCTATCAACCAAGGTTTCAACTTCTTTCTTATCCAATCTCTCAGGGGTGTTTTTGACGGTTTCGACCTTTACACTGACCACGATTTTAACCATACTCAACTATTATTCCAACTCTTTTACACCACGTATTGTACAGGATTTTATTGACAAACCACATGTACTGAGCCTATTTGGAATCTTCATTGGCGGTTTCTTTTACAGTGTAACGGCCCTATTTTTCCTGCAAAATCTATCAGAAGATGTCATGGTGATTTCAGGGACGATTGCGGTCTTTTATGCCATCGTATCTATGTTTGCTTTTGTTTTATTTGTCAGAAGAGTGTTGCGGGATATAAAGTTTGAAAATGTCATCCACAATGTTTACCAACAGGCCAACAAACTGATTGTGAAAGAAGCAGAGCAGCGTAAAAATTCAGAACGCTATGATTCCAATCAGATTACAACTGGAATCAATATTTTCGGAAATAGCACAGGTTACCTCTATGATATCAATCGGTCTGCCTTGTTAACGCTATTAAAAGATTTTCCGTCTGAGTTGGTCATCACCAAGAAAATTGGTGAATATGTACCAAAAGGGGTCTATATGGCAACGCTCTATCTTTCAGAAGAAGATGCCTTGGATAAAGGAAAAGAAACCGATTTGCTGCAAGCTATTTCTAACGCCTTGATTATCAATACTGTTAAAAATGAGAGCCAAGACTACCATTTTGAGTTGACTAATTTGATTGAAATTGCCCTTAAGGCGCTAAGCCCAGGTGTCAATGATCCCAATACTGCTATCAGTTGTATCAAAAAATTAGCCCTGCTTTTGGGACAATTGTTTTCGACCGAAAACAACTTTATTGTCCTAGCTGAAGACGAACAAAGTAAGATTGTCTACCAGTCCTATTCGGTGGAAGAGGAGATGTACCTCACTTTTAACCAAATCCTTTTTTATGGGAAGTCTGATCCCTTAGTCGCCAATGCGATTTTGGAGAGTGTCTCTATGATTTATATGATTTCAGCCGATGTGGCTAAGAAAGAAGTTCGAGCGTTCTTTGACTTTGTTTATGAAGTCTGTGACCAGGCCTTGACCACTTCTTTGGATAAGAAGATGTTGGCCCGTATCAAGGAAAATTTTGAGACCAACCGTGACAATCTTTCGGATAAAAAGGCTGTTCGAGAAGCAGACTAAACCTGTAAAAGCTGAAGTCATAAGGTTTTATCTACTGACAAATAAAAAACAGGACCCTGTCCTGTTTTTTTAATTTTAGAGATTTTTTTCAAAGCTTGTAGAAGCTGCCTCAACACGAATGGTTTCTAGTGTAAAAGGATGAACCAAAGTCAGTTCTTGGGCATGTAACATTAGCCGAGTAGATGGTTGAGTGCCGTAGAGGGGGTCTCCGATAATGGCATGGCCGTGATGGGCTAAATGAACCCGGATTTGATGGGTTCGTCCCGTCTCTAATTGACAGGAAACGAGACTGGTCCGTCCAAATCTTTGCAGTAGCTCTACATGGGTGCAGGCTGTTTGGCCGGCTCGAGGGTCCACCACACGCTTACGGCGGTCATGGCGGTGCCGTCCGATTTTATCATTGAAAACCTGCTTTCCTTCTGGGAAGGTGCCCTGACAGAGAGCAAAGTATCGCCGTTGAATCTGCTTGTCTTCCAAAAGTCGGTTTAGGATGGGGAGGACAAAGGGATTTTTAGCAAAGACGATGGCTCCGCTGGTTTCCATATCCAGACGGTGCACGACATAGCAGGTCTGACCGACATAGGCTGACACATGGTTGAGGAGTGCTATTTCGGTCGGTTCATTGCCGTGGGTTTTCATGGATTCAGGCTTATTGACAATGATCAGGTGTTCGTCTTGGTAGAGCTCCTCAACGACACTGGCATTGCCCAAGGGAATGATTTTCTCAGGATAATCTTCTTTATCGAAAGTCAACTCGACCACATCTCCTGCTTGCACTGTCTCTTGCCAATGCAAAGCTTGTCCATTGATGCGTAGGTGCTTCTTGGTTCGTAGGAAATGGCGAATTTTCCGTGGGATAAGGAATTGTTCTTCCAAGAGCTCTTTGACTGTCATACTCGGTAGGGTTTCAGGAATGGTAATAGTATATTTCATGCTTAGAGACTTGTAGAGTGTTTGGGTTGGACTTTTTCAGTTGGATTGATAAAGTGCATGGCATTGTTGACAGCGGTTGGTGCTTCACCGAAACCTGTCGCAATCAAATCGACCTTTCCGTCATAGAAGCAACAGTCACCAGCAGCATAGACACCTGGTAAGGATGTTTCTTGCTTGCTATTGACCAAAATACGATGGCGGTGTAGGTCCAATCCCCACTCTTTCAAGGTGCCGACAGAGGATTTGAAACCATAGTTGACAAAGAGGTGGTCAAAGGAAAAAGTTTTGGTGTCGTCGCTCTTGGCTTTTTTGACCGTCAACTCGCGGGCGCTATTTTCTTCACCGGATAGGCTAATTGGTAAATAAGGGGTTTGGATCGAAATAGTTGATTCTTCTAAATCCTTGACACTGTGTTCTAAGGCACGGAAGGCTTCTCTGCGGTGAACGATGGTGGTAGACTTGGCAATTTTTTCAAAGGCCAAAGACCAGTCAACGGCAGAATCACCACCGCCCAAGACCAGAACATCTTGATCCGCATACTGCTGGATATTGGAAACATGGTAGTGGATATTGTCAAATGCATCAGCCCCTTCAATTTCCAATGGACGTGGCTTGAAAGCTCCTCCCCCCATGGCGACAATAATGGCTTTTGTTTGGTGGGTGGTTTTGCTGGTTTTGATTTCAAGGTGGTCTTCTTGTGAAGTGATGCCTAGCACGGTTTCATTGAGGCAAATGCTGGTATCAAATCCCTCTAATTGGGAGATCAGGTTGTCGGTTAATTCTTGTCCTGTCAATGATTTGTATGCTGGAATATCTAAGATCGTTTTTTCAGGATACAAGATAGCTGGTTGACCGCCAAGTTGTGGCAAAGAGTCGATGATTTTCACTTTAGCCTGGCGAAGATGGGCATAAAAAGCAGTGAAGAGGCCAACTGGTCCGCCTCCGATGATGGTAATGTCATAGATGTCAGTCATAGTTAATCCTTTTTAGTCAGAGTAGCTTTATTTTATCATAAAAAAGATCGTTTTTTCCGTCTAACGACTGATTTTTCAGTGTGTAAGCGGATAGAAGTTGCTTTTTAGCTGAAAAAATGCTGGCAATTCGATAAAATAGTAAAATAGGAAGAAATCTCCTAGTCAGAAAGGAAATCGTATGGACGAGTATAGAGAACAGGAAGAGTATTCTCGTGTAGCTTCGCGTTCAAGAAGTAGACGTGAGCATTCGGAAACTCCTGATACCAAACCCAAAAAACAATCTCGGATTCCCGAGCCTATCCGACGTTTCTGGCGTCGCTATCAATTGACAAAGATTTTGTTGATTGTGATTGGCTTAGTTGTCTTAGTGGTCGGAGGTTATTTATTTTACCTAGCCAAGACGGCAAACGTTGAAGACTTGCAGGCAGCCCTCAAAACGACTACGGTTATTTATGACAAAGATGAAATAGAGGCTGGGACGTTGTCCGGCCAAAAAGGAACCTATGTCGAATTAGATGCCATTAGTGACCATTTAGAAAATGCTGTTATTGCGACAGAAGACCGAACTTTCTATAAAAATTCAGGGATTAATTACAAGCGGACATTGTTAGCGGTGGTCACACTAGGACGAAGTGGTGGGGGATCGACTCTGACCCAACAATTGGCTAAAAATGCCTTCTTGACCCAAGAACAAACCATTACCCGTAAGGCAAAAGAATTTTTCTTGGCCCTTGAGATCAACAAGGAATATAAAAAAGAAGAAATCTTGGCCATGTACCTCAACCATGCTTATTTTGGAAATGGAGTATGGGGTGTGGAAGATGCGGCACAGAAATATTTTGGGACCAGTGCTGCCCATTTAAACTTAGAACAAGCTGCCACGATTGCAGGAATGCTTAAAGGACCCGAAATTTACAATCCTTACTATTCCTTGGAGTACGCGACCAACCGTCGCAATACGGTCTTGCAATCCATGGTCGATGCTAAGTACATTGACCAAGCGACTGCCGATGCTGGCTTCCAAGTGGATATGGCTGGACAATTAGTAGATACCTATGCAGGAAAACAAGGTAATTATAGCTATCCATCCTATTTTGATGCAGTGATTGCCGAAGCGATTGATCGTTACGGGTTGACAGAGAGTGACATCATCAACAACGGATACCGTATTTATACAGAGATGGACCAGCAGTCACAAGCGAGTATGCAGATTGTGTACAATGAAGAGTACCGTTTTCCGACTTCTATCTATGATGGCAGCTCTGCGCAATCCGCTAGTGTTGCGCTTGATCCACAGACAGGGGGTGTACGGGCCTTGGTCGGACGTGTCAATAGTTCGGAAGGTGCGGATTTTCGTAGTTTTAACTTTGCCACCCAATCAAAACGGAGTCCAGGCTCCGCCATTAAACCACTGGTCGCTTATGCACCTGCTATTGCAGCTGGATGGACCATGGATCAGGAGTTGGACAATCATACGGAGACTTACGGCACCTATACGCTTCATAATTATGATCGAACAACATCCGAAAGTGTTCCGATGTACCAAGCCTTGGCCCAATCATTGAATTTACCTGCTGCAGCTACCGTCAATACACTAGGCATTAACAAAGCCTTTGAATACGGGAAAAAATTTGGCCTGAAGATGGACGGTGTTGACATGGTTCTGGGGGTCTCTATTGGTAGCGGTGTTTCGACCAATCCGTTCGAAATGGCACAAGCCTATGCAACATTTGCAAATGGTGGCTTGATGCCAGATGCTCATCTGATTACCCGTATTGAAACCGCAAACGGTAAAACAGTAGCCCAACATAAGGGAAAAAATACCCGGGTATTGAGCAAGGCGGCAGCAGATAAAATGACCTCTATGATGTTGGGGACTTTTACAAACGGTACAGGCTATAATGCCGATGTTTATGGTTACAATATAGCGGGTAAGACCGGTACGACAGAAACGGGATTTGATGGAAGTTTGATCAATGACCAATGGATTATTGGCTATACACCTGATTTGGTGATTAGCCAGTGGGTTGGTTTTGAAAAGACTGACGAAACCCATTATATCGATAGCAGTAATTCATGGATGGCGCCTCTGGTGTTTCAAACGGTCGCAGCCTCTCTTCTTCCTTATACAGAAGCCACGCCTTTTACTGTTGAAAACGCCTATGTCAAGAATGGCATTGATACCCCTCTGGTTGACGAAGTCACTGCTTCACAGACCCAAGAAATTCAATCCAATCTTGATGAATTGGCCTCAAAAACACAGAATCTATTAGAGGACACCAAAAACAATATCCGAGATGCGAAATTGCCAGAAAGAGCCAAAACCTTATGGGATCAAATTCAAGGCTGGTTTGACTAGTTGTCAAAACCAAAAAAACGTGATACAATAAGAAAAATGGAGGGCTTATGGCATTAAAAAAAGCAAGCCTAGCGTGTACGATATGTGGTTCTAGAAATTACTCGATTAAACTCTCTAGTACCCCAAAACCCACACGTTTAGAAGTAAATAAATATTGCAAACATTGTGGACAATATACGAGCCACAAAGAAACCAGATAGGAGAACATCGTGAATTTTTTTAAAGAAACGATTCAAATTTTAAGAGATACCACATGGCCTACGAAAAAGCAAGCTTGGACAGACTTTGTTTCTGTTATTCAGTATAGTGCTTTCTTTATTGTATTGGTCTACCTATTCGATTTGATTGTGTCAAAAGGGATCTTGTCCCTTCTGAATATTTTTTAGTAAATACTTGCGTGGGCTCAGGCGCCGTGCTATAATGAACACAACAGCAAAAGCCTTCGGGCTTTTTTCTTATGAAAGGATAAAAGGATGTTAGATAGTTTTGATAAGGGTTGGTTTGTCTTGCAGACCTATTCAGGTTACGAAAACAAGGTCAAAGAAAACCTCTTGCAACGGGCTCACACCTATAACATGTTGGAAAATATCTTGCGCGTGGAAATTCCAACACAAACCGTTCAAGTTGAAAAAAATGGTGAGAAAAAAGAAATTGAAGAAAACCGCTTCCCAGGTTATGTCTTGGTTGAGATGGTTATGACAGATGAAGCATGGTTTGTGGTGCGGAATACGCCAAACGTTACTGGTTTCGTCGGCTCACACGGGAACCGTTCAAAGCCAACGCCACTTTTGGAAGAAGAAATTCGCCAAATCCTGATTTCGATGGGGCAAACCGTTCAAGAGTTTGATGTCCATGTACAGGTTGGTGATACTGTTCGCATCATTGATGGGGCCTTTTCTGGTTACGAAGGAAAAGTATCTGAGATTGATAACAACAAGGTCAAAATGATCATCTCTATGTTCGGTAACGATACAGTTGCCGAAGTCAATTTGAGTCAAATCGCTGAATTATAAAAAATAAGTTCCAAATGTTGGAACTTATTTTTTGCTTGTAAGATTGTTGTTATAGGGGGTGATAGTAATCAGCCATCAGTCATCTTTGGATATGCCCACTAACTTTGCCATAGTTGCCATGGTTTAACCTAATACAAAAACAAAAAAGCCCGTTTTTACGAGCTTTTCATTCGGTTGTTTCCTGCTAAATCAGGTACTAAAAGGCGGTAGACGGATTTGAACCGACGATCAAGCTTTTGCAGAGCCGTGCCTTACCACTTGGCTATACCGCCATAACAGAGACTATTTTATCGTAAAATACCTTTCTCGTCAAGTTCTGAGTTAGCAATTCCCTAATATATTATCAGTGCGAAGGGGGAAGGATTGATGTGGCAACTGTCCAATTCTTTGTATGACTAGGGCTATGGTAGGATCGATCAGATGATTGTTGGACAGAGTTCGGAAAAAGAAACAATCCCTTTTTTAATTTGAAAAAGCTTTGTGGTCGGGGTATAATAGAAATCATATAGTATGATTGGACAAGGAGAATTCTTCCATGAAAAAAGTTGTTGCTTACGTGTTAGTGTCGTTGGTCTGTTTTGTGCTTGTTGCCTGTGGTAGTAAAAATTTAGATGATATCGGATATAGCCGCAAGGAGTCTCGTCAAACCAGCACTTCTTCTACTGAATCGGATAATCAATCTGAGGAAACTGTTCCTCCATCCTCGTCTTCCGCACCTGCTACTTTTTCTGAAGAAACTCCAACAAGTACTAGTGAGGATGAGGGAATTTTCCCGCCCAAGCTTCTGGGTACCTGGAGAGGGTATTCCGACAATATAGGCTATGTGACCATGGTATTTTCGGAAAACGGCATAGTTGAAACTTTTATGGAAGCCAATAGGTTTCAATCGACTGCTCAAGTCCAAGGACTAGAGGAAGTGATTCCCAATACCTACCGATATCTGTTGCAGGATACTTCTCAAATATACGCTCTGATTCCAGGTTATCAATTAGGAGGAAAAGGCATCAAATACGAATACGGACTGCTACTTGAGGGAGACCAATTAAAGGTATTGGTTTGGTCAGTACCTGTTGAAGAAGAATTTGATTATGCTAGCCCAATCCCTCAGATGTCTCCTCTCTTAATCAAACAATGATCAACAAAAAACTTTAGAAATCCATTTTGAGCTTGGAATGATCTGTTCCGAGCTTATTTTGTGTATCTGATTAAAGTCGTTCTTGCCAATGCATTCTGTAATCTAGAAAAGATGATCTATTTCTAAAAACACATATCCTTTTAAGTAAAATATGCTGTACTGTTATCAGGATTATATAGATAAGGAGATCGTTATGCACTATTTTCGCCAATTGCTCTGTATCGGGGTGCTAGCTTCATTCTTGGTAGCTTGTGTGGCAGTTCCACAGCAAGGCAAAGCACCAGCATCATCAACGACAACATCACAGTCTTCTAGTGAAGAAAAGGCAGTTGTGGAAGAGACACCAAAAAAGCAAACACAGGAAGAAGCCATCCAAGTCTATACTTCGATATTTGATGATTATGGGAAAATCCTTTCCTATGCTCACTCCGACTATACACCGGAGGATGTAGAGGTCTATGCCCGATTGCTTCAATCCTTAACCACGAAAATCAATTCCTGGGTTGTGGAGCCAACCGTTCGTTACCCTGAAAACCTTCGCTATGCCTTTTACGATATTGACAAAGATGGGCAGTTAGAAATGCTGACCGGTTCAGCCCAAAGTGAGGGAACTTATTTTGTGACAGGTCTTTATCACATTGAAAAGGGATCTGTTTGTTTGGTTGCTGAAGGTTTTGTAGCTGGGGTAGGTGGAGCGAGGACGGCGGTTCAGCTCTACACGGATAATAGCTTTTTAACCATTTACTGGAGCTCTGGCACAGGTGAGGCGACAGGAGTCCTTTATGAACTCGACGGAGAAGACCTCATTGAAGTCATGCAAGAGGATTTTCAGCTACCGTCAGAATCAATAGAGGCAAATTTTGGAAAAGAAGCTTCGGATATTCTAGATGTAAATACCCTTGATTGGAAAACTTTTCCATAACCAGCGACCGGTACGGTAGAGCGGAATCAGACTGTTTCAGAGTCCGAAAAGGTTGATGTTGCTGCGATTGTTTCAGATAATCTATCGGCTATAGAAGGGACTTGGAAAAGTGTTAGAGGGTAAAAAGGTTTAGAATTAAAGGGTATAAGATGACATTTCTATCAAGCGATGAAGAGTTTCCTTATACGATTGCAAATCTCCATGAAGCTGCAGGGCGGCAGAATGAATATTAGAAGAGATTAAGGCAAGTCCACCCCAATATGCTTTGTACGCGCCAGGCGAGCCTCTCATGGTAAAAGGATACTATTTGATGGCTTCTGTTGGCTTGATTTCATCGTCTTTCACAGTCGCTAAAGTGGTTCGTGATAACCAAGAAGACGAGAACGACTTTGCGGATTGGAAAGAAAGTAATACACAGTCAGAATAGAAAATAGAAAAGGTGGTATTTTGCTTGCAAAATGCTACTTTTTTTGATATGATAAATAAGTTGCAAAAAGCAACAAATACTCATCTGAAATGAATCGTGGAGCTGTTGCCCTAGTGGTGGTTGTGCGAGCTGAAATTTCAGAGAGGAAAAAACAAAAAAGGAGAAATACTCATGGCAGTAATTTCAATGAAACAACTCTTGGAGGCTGGTGTACACTTTGGTCACCAAACTCGTCGCTGGAACCCTAAGATGGCGAAATACATCTTCACTGAGCGTAACGGAATTCACGTTATCGACTTGCAACAAACTGTAAAATTGGCTGATCAAGCATACGACTTTATCCGTGATGCCGCAGCAAACGATGCAGTTATTTTGTTCGTTGGTACGAAAAAACAAGCAGCTGAAGCTGTAAAAGACGAAGCAATCCGTTCAGGTCAATACTTCATCAACCACCGTTGGTTGGGTGGAACTCTTACAAACTGGGGTACTATTCAAAAACGTATCGCTCGTTTGAAAGAAATCAACCGCATGGAAGAAGAAGGAACTTTCGAAGTTCTTCCTAAGAAAGAAGTTGCATTGTTGAACAAACAACGTGCACGTCTTGAAAAATTCTTGGGTGGTATCGCAGATATGCCTCGCATTCCAGACGTTATGTTCGTAGTTGACCCACATAAAGAGCAAATTGCTGTTAAAGAAGCGAAGAAATTAGGTATCCCAGTTGTAGCGATGGTGGACACAAACACTGATCCAGACGATATCGATGTGATTATCCCAGCTAACGACGATGCAATCCGTGCTGTTAAATTGATCACAGCGAAAATGGCTGATGCAATCATCGAAGGAAACCAAGGTGAAGATAGCGTAGCAGCAGTTGAAGCTGAATTGGCTGCAGAACCTGCATCTACTGAATCAATCGAAGAATTGGTTGAAGTAGTTGAAGGCGACAACGCTGAATAATTTGTAAATCAAAAAACCTAAGGGGGCGGGGCGGAGCCCTGTCCCCTTGTTTTATAGTAAAAGGAGAAAACAATGGCAGAAATTACAGCTAAGCTTGTAAAAGAATTGCGTGAAAAATCTGGTGCTGGTGTCATGGACGCGAAAAAAGCATTGGTTGAAACTGATGGTGACATCGATAAAGCGGTAGAATTGCTCCGTGAAAAAGGAATGGCAAAAGCAGCTAAGAAAGCTGACCGTGTAGCAGCGGAAGGTTTGACTGGTGTTTATGTTGACGGTAACGTTGCAGCAGTTGTGGAAGTAAACTCTGAAACAGACTTCGTTGCGAAAAACGATCAATTCGTAGCGCTTGTTAAAGAAGCAGCTGAAGTGATTGCTAAAGGCAAACCAGCTAACAACGAAGAAGCTCTTGCTTTGACAACTGCATCAGGTGAAACCTTGGAAGCAGCATTCGTATCAGCAACAGCAACTATCGGTGAGAAAATCTCATTCCGTCGTTTTGGTTTGATCGAAAAAACTGACGCTCAAGCCTTTGGTGCTTACCAACATAACGGTGGCCGTATCGGAGTTATCTCTGTAATCGAAGGTGGCGACGAAGCTCTTGCAAAACAAGTGTCAATGCACATCGCTGCGATGAAACCAACAGTTCTTTCTTACACTGAATTGGATGAGCAATTTGTCAAAGACGAGTTGGCACAATTGAACCACAAGATTGAACAAGACAACGAAAGCCGTGCAATGGTTGACAAACCAGCATTGCCATTGTTGAAATATGGTTCAAAAGCTCAATTGACAGACGCTGTGATTGCAGAAGCCGAAGAAGCGATCAAAGCTGAATTGGCTGCTGAAGGCAAACCAGAACAAATCTGGGACAAAATCATTCCAGGTAAAATGGACCGCTTCTTGCTTGACAACACTCAAGTTGACCAAGCATACACACTTCTTGCACAAGTTTACATCATGGATGACAGCAAGACAGTTGAAGCTTACCTTGATTCAGTGGGTGCTAAAGTAGTTGACTTCAAACGTTTTGAAGTTGGTGACGGTATTGAAAAAGCTTCAAATGACTTTGAAGCAGAAGTTGCAGCAACAATGGCCGCAGCTTTGAACAACTAATCAATAAATGAAGACTAGGAAGGTTCCTAGTCTTTTTTTGTCCTTGCTTTGTATTGAAAATCAATTTGTTTTAATAGGATTACACTGATAGTGAGTAAAATGTAGATTGGTATTCTCAACATCTTTTCAAGTCTTTTTCAGACAAGGGGTGTATCTTGTGATATGATAGGATCAAGGAGAATTTAGACATGACAAAGACGATTGGAATTATTGGAATGGGAGTCAGCGGTTTTGCGGTACTGTTGGCCTTTTCTCAATTGCCTAAAGATGAACAAGAAACACTAACGATTGTTTGTTTTGATGATTCGGATCATTTTGGACGGGGGATTCCTTTTCAAGAAGACGTGGAGATGGCTTTGATCAATTCGCCGATTGATGACATTTCCTTCGATTATCGGAATATGAATGACTTTACGGATTGGATGAGAGAAAATGGCTATGATACTGGTCATCCCTATGTTAGTCGGAGCCTGTATGGGCAGTACATGAAGGACCGAGGGGAGTCCCTTATGGCACAGATACAGGCAAGGCTAGTTCGAAAACGAGTGGAGCAGATCCACTACCTTTCTGAAAGTCAACAATGGCAAGTAGAAGTCGAAGGCGAGAGAGTGCCTTGGGTTTTTGATGAGATTCATTTAGCTTGTGGTGAGTTGCCAACCATCGATCCTTATAAGTTGGAGGGGAATCCTTGCTATATTGCCAATCCTTATCCCATTTATTCGTTGGAAGAGATAATCAAGAAGAATAGAACAGTCGCTGTGGTTGGAATGGGATTAGCAGCTGTTGATGTCCTGAAATGGTTGCTCCATCAGACGAAAATCAAAGTAGTTGTATTTTCACGATCAAATTATTTCCCAACGGTTCGCATTATGGGGGGGCAGCAGCCCAGTTGGACAGTCATGATAGATGCCAAATTTGAAGAATTACGCCAGAAGAAAGACTTCTCTTTTACACAATTTGAGACCTTGTTTCAGAGTGAATTAGCAGCTCTTGGTTTTGAAAACTGGAACCAGGCCTGTTCGACCTATTTAAAACCAGGAATCGAAGGTCTTCGTCTAGCGGATAGCTATCCGAAACAACTATATTTATTGCAACACTTGGCTTCACGTGTGGCCGATTGGTTTACGGATCTTTGGCCTTTGTTGTCAGATTCAGATCGAGAAGCCTATAAGAGGGTTTATCAAAAGCATATTGTGAATCTCCGTAATCCAATGCCAGAAGACTCAGCGCGTGATCTCATAGCAGCGGAAGAGGATGGTCGACTCACTATTTTGAAAGAAGTGGTGGACATTGAATCCTTGGAACAAGGGTTTGCGATCGGAATCAAAAATCAGCAAGAGACACGTGTGGTCGACTTTGTGGTTAATGCGACAGGGTACCATCTCAAGCCTGACAATCAGGAAAATGCCACTCCGCTTTTGAAACAAATGTTGGATGATGGCTTTATTCAAATTGACGCTCAAGGTGGGATTAGTGTGCTTGTTGACTCTGCTAAAGTTATTTCGCCACGTTTTGGAACCGTTTCTAATCTCTATGCTCATGGAGAATTGATCAATGGCCTTATCTACCAAAATAATTCTACAATTAAAATTCAAAAAATGGCAGATAGAGCAGTTCAGGCTAGTCAAAGAAAAAAATTCGATAGAGATTGATTTTTGAGAGAGAAGCCCCCTATTTGTTTTTTGACCAATTAAAAAGTACAGAGATTTAGGCCTCTGTACTTTTTATTCTCTTGTCCAATTATGCTTGGATAAAATCGATGATTTCTTCTACAGACAGAGAGCTATCGCAACGTACTTCTACGCCATTTGCTTTGGCATGGAGTAGTCCTGGTACTGTTGGAACATTGTATTCATTGCGAAGGTCCGCAATTTCTTGTGCAGAGTAAGCAGGACTTTGTGTGTGCAAGAAATAAACGGTCCAGTTTTCAGCTTTTGCTGCAGTAGCTAATTTTGGAATAAAGCGGATGCAGTATGGGCAGGTATGGCGTCCCAAAAAGAGAATAGCGCCATCTTTTGCTTCTAACAGCTTGCGGGCTTCACTTGGTGATACCGCTTGAAAATCTTGGGCAATGGTCATAAAATCTGTTGACATTTTTGTTCTCCAATCGTTTTTTGCATTACTCTGTAAGTATAATGAAAAGCTAATGATATTGCAAAAATTTGCTACGCTTCTATCTTGTGGTAAAAAGGCAATTTCTTGATAAAAAGAGTTGTGAATGCTATAATAGTCAATAATAGTCAGTAAGAGAGGGGTTTGTATGAAAAACACATCGGATTACATTGAAGAGCACATCAAATCGATTTTAGAGCGTGTCAATGTGGCTGAATTAAAACGAAGTGAATTGGCGAGTCGATTCGAAGTGGTGCCGAGCCAGATTAACTATGTGATTAAGACACGATTTACGGCCAGTAGAGGCTACATTGTAGAAAGTAAGCGTGGTGGTGGTGGCTATATTCGGATTGGGCGCATCACGTTTTCTGACAAGCATGAATTGGTCCATGACCTGCTTGAAAATTTGGGAGAGAGTCTGTCTTGGGCGGTCTATTCAGATATCTTGCAGTTGTTATTTGATGAGAAATTGATGACCGAGCGCGAGGGAAATATTTTGTTAGCAACTGGAGCAGAAGACGTATTAGGACTGGAAGCGAGTCAGATTCGTGCACGTATGATGCGGCAAATTTTGCGGCGTTTGGATAGGAAAGAGGAGTAGAATGGAATTTTCAATGGGATTGCAACGTGTGTATGCGGATGCTCAACTAATTGCACAACGGTATTCTTGCCAGTACTTAGAGACCTGGCATTTATTATTGGCCTTTGTGGTTAATCATGATACCATTGCAGGTGCTGCCTTGGCGGATTTTCATCAGGATATTGATGAGTTTGAACAGGCGACGTTTGCAGTAACGGAGCGTAGTTATGATGAAGCGATGGGAGCCAGTACAGTGTTACCAGTTTCTAAGCGATTGGAAGAAGTAGAAGAGGCGGCAAAGAAGATTGCCTCTGCTGTAAAAGCACAGCGATTAGGAACAGAACATGTTTTCTATGCGATCTTACTAGACCGTAGATCAACTGCTGCCCAAATTTTAGACAAGGTTGGGTTTACTTTTGAGGGTAAGGAAGACTCCTTTAAATATGCCGATCTTCGTAAAAATCTAGAATTAAAAGCTGGTTTTTCAAAAGAGGACATCAAGGCCATTCGTGTAGCTTTAAAAGGCAATGGAGGGCAAAAGCCGTCCATGGCCAGTATGATGGGAGGGATGCCTCAGCCACAAAGCGGTGGTTTGGAGGACTATACCCGTGATTTAACAGCACTTGCAAAAGCGGGAATTTTAGAACCAGTCATCGGACGTGAGGAGGAAATCTCACGAATGATTCAAATTTTGTCCCGAAAAACCAAAAATAACCCTGTTTTAGTTGGTGATTCAGGTGTCGGAAAAACGGCGTTGGCCCTTGGTTTGGCTCAGAAAGTAGCTGCCGACGCTGTTCCTGTCAGTCTAAAAGGAATGCGTGTTTTGGAATTGGATTTGATGAATGTGATTGCAGGAACCCGTTTTCGTGGGGATTTCGAAGAGCGCATGAACAACATCATCAACGATATTGAAGAAGATGGCAAGGTCATCTTGTTTATCGATGAATTGCACACCATCATGGGATCTGGTTCAGGAATTGATTCGACCTTAGATGCTGCCAATATTTTAAAACCGGCCCTAGCTCGTGGAACGCTTCGGACAATTGGTGCAACAACACAAGAAGAATACCAAAAGCACATTGAAAAAGATGCAGCCTTGGTGCGTCGGTTTGCCAAAGTCACGATTGAAGAGCCAAGCGTGGAAACCAGCATTGCTATTTTACAGGGTTTGAAAGCATCTTATGAACAACATCACCGCGTTCGAATTTCAGATGAAGCCGTTGAAACAGCTGTTCGTTACGCAAAACGCTATTTAACCAGTAAAAATCTGCCAGATTCAGCCATTGATCTGTTGGATGAAGCCAGCGCAACTGTCCAAAATGCGTTTAAGCAACCGGCTCAAGAGCCTGATTTTTCAGACCTAGAAGCAGCTTTCTTATCCAAGAAATACAAAAAAGTGAGCCAATTATTGGCAGTTCAGAAAGAAGCAGTGCCAGCAACTAGCGGCTTGACCGTAACGGTGGATCATATTTTGGAAACCTTGAGTCGTCTGTCGGGGATTCCTGTAACCAAGCTCACCAAGACAGATGCCAAAAAATACCTACAATTAGAAGCTGAATTACACAAGCGAGTGGTCGGTCAAGAAGTAGCCATTTCTGCTGTCAGCCGGGCGATTCGCCGCAATCAGTCAGGCATTCGAACAGGCAACCGGCCGATTGGATCCTTCCTTTTCTTGGGGCCAACAGGGGTTGGTAAAACAGAATTGGCCAAGGCGTTAGCAGAAGTTCTTTTTGATGATGAATCGGCCTTGATTCGTTTTGACATGTCTGAATACATGGAAAAATTTGCGGCTAGTCGTTTAAACGGTGCCCCTCCAGGCTATGTAGGTTATGAAGAAGGTGGCGAATTGACCGAAAAAGTTCGCAACAAACCTTATTCAGTCCTCTTGTTTGATGAAGTTGAAAAAGCTCACCCAGACATCTTTAATGTCCTCTTGCAGGTCTTAGATGACGGTCAGTTAACGGATAGTAAGGGACGAAAGGTTGACTTCTCAAATACCATCATTATCATGACCTCAAACCTTGGTGCGACAGCGCTCCGAGATGATAAGACTGTTGGTTTTGGAGCTGTTGATTTGTCTCAGAGTCAAGAACATGTCGAAAAACGCATTTTTGAAGAGTTGAAAAAGACTTACAGACCTGAATTTATCAATCGGATTGATGAAAAAGTCGTCTTCCATCGCTTATCTGACAAAGAAATGCAAGAAGTTGTTACGATCATGGTCAAGCCACTGGTTTCTGTTACAGAAGAAAAAGGGATTGGCTTGAAACTGTCACCAGCTGCTTTGAAATGGTTGGCAAAAGAAGGCTACGATCCTGAAATGGGAGCAAGGCCGCTTCGCCGTATTATTCAGACAAAAGTTGAAGATTGTTTGGCAGAAATGCTTTTGAAAGAAGAATTGCGAGCAGGCGACACCTTGAAAATCGGTGTGTCAGCTGGACAATTAAAATTTGAGGTCGTAAGACCCTAAGATAGAGTAGAGAGAAAATGAAAAAAACAGTTGCTGTAATTTTTGGGACCTTCGCACCCATGCACAAGGGACACATCGATCTGATTCAACGGGCGAAACGGGCCTGCGATCGAGCAGTTGTGATTGTATCGGGTTATGAAAATGACCGTGGCGATAAGATTGGTCTGGCTTTGAACAAACGGTTTCGCTATATTCGTGAGACTTTCTTTGATGACTCTCTGGTTTCTGTTTTGAAACTAGATGAAACAGGGATTCCACCCTATCCAGAAGGGTGGGAGCCGTGGTTAGAACTGTTGCAATCTATGCTGAAATTGGCAGAGGACGAGGAGTTGGTGTTTTATGTCTCGGAGAAAGAGTATGCGGCTGAATTGGAATCACGTGGTTTTCGTGCTTCTTTTACGGAACGAAACTTTGGGATCTCAGCGACCTTGATTCGGCAATATCCGATAAAATATTGGAATTTCATTGCCCGCCCGTTCCGCCGTCATTTTTCAAAAAATGTCCTGGTAGTCGGCTCTGCTTCAAACGGTAAGACAACCCTGGTCAGGGATTTGGGGCGGTACTATTCGAGTCCAATTTCGCTAGAATACTCTCGTTACTACCAAACCAAGTATAATGTTCGAGATGATGAGTTGACAGGAAAAGATTACAACTATTTGTTAACAGGCCAATACCGCCAGACCTCTGATGTGATTGACTCCGATAGCAATCGTGGTCTGGTGATTGCAGATACCAATGCAACTGTTACGCAGGCATACTATGATTACTACATTGGAAGAACCTCTAGTTCCTTCCATTCGCTTTGTGCCGATACCGTAAAGAATGAAAAGTGGGCCTTAATCCTCTTTGTACTTCCAACTGGAGACTATGTGGACGATGGCTACCGGGATATGAGTATGAGCAACCAGAAAATTCGGGAAGAATTTACAGAACAGCTTAAGCAATTGGTCTTTGCTAACCATCCAGATACTCCAATTGAGTTTATCGGTGGCTCTTATTCAGAGAATTATCAATCAGCAATTGAATTGATTGATCAGGTTTACCAAGATCCTGAAGAACAACAATAAAAAAAGACCGTATGGTCTTTTTTTATTTGCCTTGAATGGCTTGATTAAAGAGGGCTTCCACTTCGGAAATAGTTTCTGCCTTGGAAACAGCGCCCCGAATTTTGGCAGCACCAGCTGTTCCTCTTAGGTAGTGAGGGGCCAAGCCACGGAATTCACGGACAGCAACGACTTCTCCTTTGAGATTGGCAAGACGGGTCAAATGGTCGTGAGCGACCTTGAGTTTATCTGCAAAGGTCAAATCAGGAAGGACTTCTCCGGTTTCAAGGTAGTGGTTGATTTGGTTGAAGATATAAGGATTTCCCATAGCCGTACGACCGACCATGACAGCGTCAGCACCGACTTCTTCAATGCGTTGGCGGGCTTCTTGGACACTGCGGATATCGCCATTAGCGATAAATGGAATCTTGGTTAGGCTCTTAGCAACATTGCTGAGGGTTTCCAGATCTGCGACACCGGTGTACATTTGTTCCCGTGTGCGGCCGTGCATGGCAAGAGCGGAAACACCAGCTGATTCAGCAGCTAGGGCATTTTCAATAGCCAAGTCCGCATTGGACCAGCCTGTCCGCATCTTGACGGTCAATGGAATATCCAAGACAGAAGTGACTTCTTTGACGATGTGGTAGATTTTTTCAGGGTCTTTGAGCCATTTGGCTCCTGCTTCATTTTTGATGACCTTGTTAACGGGGCAACCCATATTGATGTCTACGATATTGGCCTTGGTATTTTGCTGGATGAAATCTGCTGCTCGTTTCAAGCCTTCTGCATCACCCCCAAAGAGTTGAATGGACATAGGAGCCTCATTTTCTTCGATGTGGAGCATGTGCAGGGTTTTTTCGTTATTGTAAAGGAGTCCTTTTTCAGAGATCATCTCCATGACTACTAGTCCAGCTCCCATTTCTTTGGCGATAGTCCGAAAGGCTGAATTGGTCACACCAGCCATGGGTGCAAGGACCGTTCGATTGGGGATTTCTACATTTCCAATCATAAAAGGGGTATTAAGATTTGTCACGAATGAGTTCCTCCAGGTTTTCTTGGGTGAAGTGGTAGTGTTTTTGACAGAATTGACAGGTAATGTCGCAACCTTGGTCTTGGTCAATCATTTCTTGTAGGTCGCTATTTGGCAGACTAGCCAGTGCATCTAAGAAACGTTCTTCTGAGCAATCACAGCTAAAGGAAACCGATTCTTCAGAGAGAATTTTATAAGCATCCTCGCCGTAGATGGCTGTTAATAGGGCTTCTGTATGGCTATCAGAGGCTAATAAGGTCGAAATAGCGGGCATGTTTTGCAGTTGTTTTTCAAACTGATGGATTTCGGCTTCTGTTGCACCAGGTAAGACCTGGACCATGAACCCACCTGCGACTTTGACCTTGTCTTCTTCATCTAAGAGGACGTTAAGACCAACAGCAGAATTGGTTTGCTGACTTTCGGTCAAAAAGTAGGCAAAGTCTTCTCCAATTTCACCTGAAATAAGAGGGGTCATAGAGTGGTAGGGATGGCCCATACCATAGTCTGTGATGACTAAAAATTGACCTTGCCCAACCAGTGGGCCGACAATGACTTCACCAGTCGCGGTTTTTTTGTAGTCCAAATCCGGATTGTGAATGTAGCCTTTGACTTGTCCTTGGGTATTGGCCACGCTAATGATGGCACCAGTCGCTCCTTCGGCCAATACTTTCAAGGTCATCTTTGTTTGTCCCTTTTCATTGGCTGCTAGAAGGAGATTGGCCATCAGGCTTCTTCCAAGGGCAACGGTTGAAGAAGCCATGCTATCGTGTTTTTCTTGTGCTGTTCGTACGGTTTCAGTTGCATCTAGGACAAAGGCGCGGAAATGCCCGTTGCTAGATAGAGTTTTGATTAATTTATCCATAGCTGTTATTTTACCATAAAATAAGAGACTTGAGCAGAGAATTGCTTTATGAAAAGAAGTAAAAACAGATGAATAACTAGTTTCATCTGTTGTAGGGCTCTCTAAGTCTTATTGTGATTTTTGAGACATCAATCGTAAACTAATTTCGAATTGAGTCATTTCATTTTCATTTAATTGACGTAGATTTTCATCTAGGTCTGCATCAAACTGTTGAATGGCCAACTTTGCTTTCTCCAGTCTCTCTTGGGCCATATAAAAATCTTTTGGGGATTCTTTGATTCGCAGATAGGTCTCAATAATATCTTCAAATCGTTCCATGGCACTTCTATGCATGACCTCTAATTCGGCTGCATTTGGAGCGTTTTTGATTTTCTTAATGATGGCAGCGTGGTCTTTTTGGATATTTTGATAAAATTCCAGGATTTCTGGTGCCATCTGCACAATCATCTCTTCCTTGTTTTGAGGTTGAACAGGAGCTTCAGATGGGGTTGGCGCATCGATAGCTTTCAGCATGTTGATTTGTTTTTGAATCGTTTGTGATGTCTGGATGAATTCTTCAGTAGGGATGTGTTTTTGGAGATGTTGAAGGTTAAAGGAAATATGCTGCAATTCCTTCAAAATATGCTGGGTTCCATATTGTGCTTCAGATTTTTTATCCTGTTTTAACAATTCCTGTACCCGGAAATAATCATTTTCTGCTTTTCTTAAATCGTCCTTTAAAAGGTTCAGTTGTGAGGATGCCAAATGTTGCTGCTTGGTTTTCTCCTTCTTAATGGCATAATAAATCCCGTATCCAATTCCACTGAAAATGAGAATGGGAATCAGATTTTCTAGAATAAAGATAACTGCTACAATTCCTGCAATAATGAGGAAAAAAAGGAAAAAATTATTGGTTGAACGTTTAGGGTACTGTGCCATGTTTTCTTCTTTCTTAATTCAAATGTATCGATACAATTGTACTCCAAATTGCTAGTAAATTCAACAGCTACAAGAAATGTTTTAGCAAAAACAGCCGATCGCAATCGGCTGTTTGTTTAGGAAATGGTTGGGACTTCAGGGAAGAGTTTCATGAGAATTTTTTTGGTGATGATTTGCCCTGGCCCCTCATGGCAATAGGTATGCATGTACATAGACGGATTGAAATTTAGTTCAATACAGGTACAGTTCGGGTCGGTTTTTGTAGCATTAGCCTGCGTATCTGGGATAATCAAGTCCACTCCACAAACCCAAGCTCCAATGGCTTCAGCCATCTCAGCAGCCAACTGTTTGAAGGATGGATCCATACTATCTGTCACATCGATGGAATCCCCACCTGTTGAAATGTTGGAGTTACCACGCAATTCAGCTTTCACCCCTTTTGGCAAAATGGTATCAACAGTATAGCCTTGTTGGGCCAACATGAGCTGTTCAATCTTGCCTAATTCAATAATCTCTAAAGGAGAACGGTGGTCTCTGCCTCGCAGGGGATTTTGATTTTTTTGGGCCACCAATTCGCTGATGGTGTGGTTGCCGTCTCCGACGACATTGGCCGCAACCCGAAGCAAAACGGCTTCGCATGTTCCATCTAGAACAAAGAAACGGTATTCGGTTCCTGGGATAAATTCTTCGACCAAAACATCGGTGTCTTCAGCAAACGCGATATCCAAGGCTTTTTCATAGTCTTCAAACGTAGCAGGCTCCTGGAAAATGGAAATGCCAAGGCCAAAATTGGTTGATTTTGGCTTGACAACGATGGCTTTTCCGGCAAATTGTCCATAAGCCTGTAAGGCCTCTTTTTTAGAGCTGAACTCATCTCCTGCTGGTACTGGGTAGCCAGCTTCCCTTAGGATTTTTTTGGTCACGGTTTTGTTAGCCATGGCCAAGGGGACAACGTAGGTGTCTTTGGAAGTCATGTTGCCATTTTTGACATATTCAACATGGTCTTTGTGCCAGAGTTTTAAGAATTGGTCGTTCTCATCTAAGATATCCACGTGAATTCCCATCTGGATGGCATCAAATAGGACCATTTGCGTTGACAATTCCATGTTTTCATAGCCCTTTAAGGCATAAGGCGCTGTCCAGAAATAATCATGGAAGGCGCGACCTTGCTTGCTACCAAAGTTTTCGATAGACTGGTTATTGGTTTCATTGACCAGGCGACCGCTGATGGTTAAGGCTGGATTGGAGATGGCTTCTTTAACAGTATTGAGTAGTTCTTGGTGGTAATCCCCTAATTCAAAATGATTCACGACTTCCTGCATCGCAGACAAGATGGTAGTGACTGGAGCCTCATCTGGTAAAGCTTGTAAGGGATGGGCCAGGGCAATGGCGTTGTTTAAGGCATTGGCTCTGGCTAAATATGCATCAACTTCCGCCATAGGAGGTAACCACAATAGGGATAGGGCAAATAGATGCACCGTATCCAGTGTTTCTTGGTTAATGCCAAGGGCTTCAAAAGGATTCAAATCAAAGCAACGGAACTCTAAGTATTGGATACCTTTACTTAAATAGTCTCTGCTTTTTTTACTGCCTCTTAGGCGAACCGCAGAATAAAATTCTTTTTCTGCGGACAATTGGCCATTAGCGACGGCTTTTTCGATATTTTCCACATAAGTTTCCAAGCTTGAAAAGGAAATCTGTACTTCATCAGCATTGACATAGCCGTGGTGGCTGTTTCGAAGGGAACGAACCAAGTCACTAGGACCATTTTCTAAAAAGCCGTCTTCAGCCAAAGGAGTAGCGCCGTACAAGTAAGTTAATAGCCATCGGTAGTGTAAAAACTGTTGGCTCAAGTGGAGATACAAATCATTTTTAAAGGCAACGAAATCTGTATAGCCGCTTGCAGCAAATAGCGCTTGTGTTAGGTTTTTACCAAGCTCAAAGTTATAGTGAATCCCACTCATGGATTGCAAGAGTTTGCCGTACCGTTCCCCAAGCCCCACTCGGTATTGGTATTCCACCTTGCTATCTAAAGTGGCAATCTGAATTTCTTCGGATTTTACTTTTGGTGGCATGGATAAGGGCCAGAGGTATTCGTCTTGGCTCATTGACCGAGCAGCAACATCTGTGATAGCTCCTAACAGGCGCAAGGCCTCTTTGGTAGAATGTGCCACTGGTGTAATCAGTTCCAGCTGGGACTCGCTGTAATCAGTCTGGATATAAGGGTGGAAGGAACGATTGCCTAAGATCGTTGGATGACTTGTTTGGGCAATTCGATTTTCTTGGTTGATGCGCATCGATTCTCGTTCGATACCAAATGTTGCTTCTAAGATAGGCCAATTTTTTGGTGCTTGTTTGAGTAGATTGGATACATTCATGAATTTTTCAGACTCCTAAATAATACTTCTATTTTATACCCTTTCAATATGAAAAACAAATTTTTGCTACGTTTGTGTAAATGGGAATAGAAGTGACTAAAAAGCTTGATTTGCGACCGAAAATCAGCTGGAATATTCGCTTTTTCTATTTTTCGAGTCTTATCTTGAAAAAATGTTCGTTTTTTTTTATAATAAAGTGTAAGACAAACTCGCAGGTGAGATTCCTGCCACTTGTTTTAAGGAAAGGTATGGGCTTCAGGTCCATAAAGAAACATAAAAAATGACATCAGTAGTAGTTGTTGGTACCCAGTGGGGAGATGAAGGAAAAGGGAAAATCACGGATTTTCTTAGTCAAGATGCAGAAGTGATTGCACGTTACCAAGGCGGTGACAATGCAGGACATACCATCGTCATCGATGGAAAAAAATTCAAATTGCACTTGATTCCGTCTGGTATTTTCTTCCCAGAAAAGATTTCGGTCATTGGAAACGGTGTTGTGGTCAATCCGAAATCCTTGGTAAAAGAATTGGCCTACTTACATGGAGAAGGTGTATCAACGGAAAGCCTACGTATTTCAGATCGTGCCCATGTCATCTTGCCTTACCATATCAAATTGGACCAGTTGCAAGAAGAAGCAAAGGGTGACAATAAAATTGGAACAACTAACAAAGGAATCGGTCCAGCCTATATGGACAAGGCTGCCCGTGTCGGTATTCGGATTGCGGATTTGTTGGACAAAGACATCTTTGCGGAACGTTTGCGCATCAATCTAGAAGAGAAAAACCGTCAATTCACCAAGCTCTATGATTCTACGCCACTCAATTTTGAAGAAATCTTTGAAGAGTATTATGAGTATGGCCAACAAATCAAGCAGTATGTGACCGATACCTCCGTTATCTTGAACGATGCCTTGGATGCAGGAAAACGCGTGCTCTTTGAAGGAGCGCAAGGGGTTATGTTGGATATTGACCAAGGAACCTACCCATATGTTACCTCATCAAATCCAGTTGCCGGTGGTGTGACCATTGGTTCAGGAGTTGGCCCAAGTAAAATCAACAAGGTTGTTGGGGTGTGTAAAGCCTATACTAGCCGTGTAGGTGATGGGCCATTCCCAACAGAACTCTTTGATGCAACAGGCGACCGCATTCGTGAAGTCGGAAAAGAATACGGAACAACGACCGGGCGTCCACGCCGTGTTGGTTGGTTTGACTCTGTTGTCATGCGCCATAGCCGTCGTGTTTCAGGGATTACCAACCTATCCTTGAACTCCATCGATGTCTTGTCTGGCTTGGATACCGTCAAAATCTGTGTAGCCTATGACTTGGATGGTGAGCGCATTGACCATTATCCAGCTAGCTTGGAACAGTTGAAACGCTGCAAACCGATTTATGAAGAATTGCCAGGCTGGCAAGAAGATATTACAGGTGTCCGCAGTTTGGATGAGTTGCCAGAAAATGCCCGCAACTATGTTCGCCGTATTGGTGAATTGGTAGGGGTACGGATTTCGACCTTCTCTGTCGGTCCAGGTCGTGAACAGACCAACATTTTAGAGTCAGTTTGGGCCAATATCTAAGAAAGATTGAAAGGACAAGTCAACGTTCTTATCCTTTTCTAGTTTTAAGTGGCATTTTGTCTCAGAATAACGTATAATCATTAGTATTAGTAAAAAGAAGAGGTGAACAAATGGAACAATTGTTATTTCCCGTTTTGATGTTGGCAATGGTTGGGTTTATGTTTTATTCGCAACGCAAACAACAAAAAAACCGGATGGAAACATTGAATCAAATCAAAAAAGGTGACGAGATTGTCACAATCGGTGGCTTGTACGGCATTGTAGATGAGTTGACAGAAGACAAGGTTGTCTTAGATGTTGACGGCGTCTACTTGACCTTTGACCGTTCTGCCATCCGTAACCGGGTCACTGCAGCTACTGCTCCAGTTGTGGATGCGGCTGAAACACCTGAGACACCAGAAACAAAAACTGAAAGTGCGATTGAAGAATAACTCCTGTTATTCTTTTTTCATTAAGGAGACAGCATGAACTACAAGGATTTAATGGAATCAGGAGAAACCACCTACTTGGAAACAGACCGTTTCAAGCATTTTAAAGATGCCCAGATGTCGGAACGCTATTTTTCCAATTACATCAGCTACAAAACCAATCCAAGCCTCCTAAATTTCCAGCAAGACATGGCCTATTTGGCTACGGAGCAGGCAGGTTATGCCAGCGATTATTCCTTTGTCTTTTTTGCGGAAAAAGCAGAGCTGACAACTGAACTCAAAGCCCATCTGGAGGAGGCAGGATTTGAGACCTTAAAACACCTAATTTTTACTAATCAGGTTACCAACCTTCGTCTCTCAGATAAAAGTTTACCAGACGTCAGTATTGTTCCTCTAGGCGATTTGTATCGGGAGGCTTATTTTGCCAAAAAATACCAAGATTACCTCGCCTATGGCACTACCTATGCAGAC
Organism: Streptococcus cameli; assembly: GCF_053207365.1. Lineage (NCBI taxonomy): Bacteria > Bacillati > Bacillota > Bacilli > Lactobacillales > Streptococcaceae > Streptococcus > Streptococcus cameli. The sequence goes on from NZ_JBRUIM010000003.1 coordinate 123,859, forward strand.
CAAATGCAGCTGTCTAACCAAGCAGGCTTGCCAAAGCCGGGCTCCCAGATTTTCTTGGCAATCAAAGAGGAAGAGATTATTGGAGACGTTACGGCCTGGTACTTTGGTGAATTTGTGGAAGTCGATGACTTCCGTGTGGACGATGCCTTTCAAGGTCAAGGCATTGGGTCAGCCCTTCAAAAAGCAGCCATTGCGGATTATGAACAGGTAATCTTGATTGCAGAAGAAGAGAATCGGGACATGTACCAGCATCAAGGTTACCAAGAAGCTTCCTGGTATTGGACGGCTTTAAGAAGCCCGCGTTCTTATACAAACAAAGAATAGGGTGTAGGGCAAGTGGTAAGCTTGTTTTCATGGTTTGAAATATGGTATAATAGACTGATTTATAGTAAAGAGAGAAATGCCATGTTTAGCTTTAGAAAAAAGAAATCAGAAGACCTTGTTTTAAAAATCCCACAGCATGTTGGGATTATTATGGATGGCAATGGTCGCTGGGCGAAAAAACGGATGCAACCACGTGTCATGGGGCACAAGGCTGGGATGGACGCCCTTCAAAAGGTGACCAAGGTGGCTTCTGATATGGGTGTTAAGGTCTTAACAGTCTACGCTTTTTCAACAGAAAATTGGTCTCGACCAGAATCTGAGGTCAAGTTTATCATGAACTTACCAGTTGAATTTTATGACAAATACGTACCGGAACTGCATGCCAATAATGTACGCATCCAAATGATTGGTGAGCACTCTCGTTTGCCCCAAGCGACACTTGATGCCTTGCGAAAAGCAGAAGAAAAGACCAAACAAAATACAGGTTTGATCTTGAATTTTGCCTTGAACTATGGCGGTCGTGACGAATTGGTCCAAGCGGTGCGAGGGATTGTACAAGATGTCTTGGATACCAAGTTTAATCCAGGCGATATTGATGAAAATTTAATTTCTGATTATCTGTTTACGGGGAAGTTACCAAAGAAATTACGAGATCCTGATTTGGTGATTCGTACCAGCGGTGAAGTGCGATTGAGCAATTTTTTACCTTGGCAAACGGCATACAGTGAACTGTATTTTACAGATGTAGCCTGGCCAGATTTTAAGGAATCAGAGTTCAAGAAAGCCATTGCTGAATTTACCCGTCGACAAAGACGTTTTGGTGGGATTTAAAGGAGAAAGAAATGAATAAGGATTTGCAGAAACGGGTAGTATTTGGAGGAATTGCACTAGCGATTTTTCTACCTTTTCTTATTGTAGGCGGTGTTGCCTTTCAGTTGTTATGCGGTTTTTTAGCCATGATTGCAACGGCAGAATTATTAAAAATGCACCGTTTATCACCGAGTTCTGTGGAAGGTATTTTAGCCATGCTAGCGGCCTTGGTCTTAACACTTCCCTTACAAAACTACATTTCATTTTTGCCGACTGATGGCAATCTGACGGCCTATGCAATCGTCGTCTTTCTGATTTTGGGATCCATGGTCTTTCATATTGGACACTATGATTATTCAGAAGCCGTCTTTCCGATTACGTCTAGTTTTTATGTTGGCATTGGTTTTCATTACCTGGTCTTGGCTAGAATGGATAGTTTAACCAAGGTGCTGTTTGCCCTCTTGATTGTTTGGGCCACAGATATTGGTGCCTACATGATTGGTCGTCAAATCGGTCGTCATCCTTTGATGCCCAAGGTTTCTCCCAATAAAACAATCGAAGGCTTTATTGGAGGGATTGTCTCAGCGATCCTTGTTGCAACTGTTTTTTTGCTCATAAAAAAAGAAGTAGCAGTGAGCTATTCGTTGCCAACGATGCTTGGTTTGGTTGCGATTTTCTCGGTGTTTGCTCAATTTGGAGATTTGGTGGAAAGTGCCATCAAGCGCCACTTTGGGGTTAAGGATTCTGGAAAAATTATTCCAGGTCACGGTGGGATTTTAGACCGTTTTGATAGTCTCATTTTTGTCTTTCCGATTATGCATTTCTTTGGTCTGTTTTAAGGAGTTTCTATGCAGGGAATTATTGCCTTTATTTTTATATTTGGTGTGATCGTTGTTGTCCATGAATTTGGGCATTTCTATTTTGCAAAAAAATCAGGCATTCTTGTTCGGGAATTTGCCATTGGAATGGGGCCGAAGATTTTTGCCCATACTGGAAAAGATGGTACGGCCTATACGATTCGTATGTTGCCTTTGGGAGGCTATGTTCGCATGGCTGGCTGGGGGGAAGACCAGACAGAGCTTAAGACGGGGACACCTGTTTCTCTGCTTTTCAATGAAGCGGGCCTTGTCACTCGCATCAATCTCTCCAGTAAGGTGTTGGAAAATGCCTTGCCGATGAATGTTACAAGTCATGATTTGGAAGACAAATTGACCATTACAGGACTTGTGTTAGAAGAGAGTAAGACGTTTTCGGTTGATCATGATGCAACCATTATCGAAGAAGACGGGACTGAAATTCGGATTGCACCGCTTGATGTGCAGTACCAGAATGCGTCGATTTGGGGCCGCTTGATCACGAATTTTGCGGGTCCAATGAACAATTTTATTCTTGGTATTGTAGCATTCATCCTCTTTTTCTTCTTACAGGGGGGCGTTCCCGATTATACAACCAATCAGGTGACGGTAACAGATGGCGGAGCGCTGCATGCGACAGGTCTGGAGACAGGTGTTCGGATTCTCGAGATCAATGGCCAATCGGTGAACACTTATCAAGAAATTGCTTCTGAGATTGCAACTTCAACTAAGGAATCCAAATCAGCATCTGCTCTGGATTTGGTGGTTGAAGAAGCTGGTCATAGAAAAGAGTTGACTGTTAAAACAGCAAAAGTGGAAGGAAGTTACCGTCTCGGTGTTTCACCCTATCTAAAAACAGGTTTTATGGACAAGATTGTTGGTGGTTTTCAACAAGCTGGACGGACGGCTCTTTTAATTGTCGATGCCTTGAAAAATATCATCGCTCGTTTTGATATCAAGCAATTAGGTGGCCCAGTTGCCATCTACAATATTAGCTCGCAAGCGGCACAAGATGGTATTTTGTCCATTGTTAGCTTGCTGGCTATGCTATCCATCAATTTAGGTATTTTTAATTTGATTCCCATTCCAGCCCTTGATGGTGGAAAGATTGTCATCAACTTAATTGAGCTTGTTCGCAGAAAACCGTTGAAACAAGAAACAGAAACCTATATTACTTTAGCAGGTGTTGCAGTGATGGTTGTCTTAATGTTGGCAGTCACCTGGAATGATATTATGCGAGTCTTTTTCTAAAAATGGCTCTCCATTACTTTAATCAAAGAATGAAAGGAAAGGTGCTTCTTCGGTAGCTGTATCGAAGAAAAGGGAGATTATTTTCTAATCTCTCGAGCCTTTGAAAACAAATAAAAATTTATGAAACAATCAAAAATGATCATCCCAACCCTTCGGGAAATGCCATCAGATGCCCAGGTAATCAGCCATGCCTTGATGGTGCGGGCTGGATATGTCCGTCAGGTATCTGCAGGGATTTATAGCTATTTGCCGTTGGCCAACCGTGTGATTGAAAAAGCTAAAACCATCATGCGTCAAGAATTTGAAAAAATTGGGGCTGTAGAATTTTTAGCACCTGCTCTCTTATCAGCCGATATTTGGCGGGAATCCGGCCGCTACGATACCTACGGTGAAGATCTTTACAAATTAAAAAACCGAGAAGGTTCTGATTTCATTTTAGGGCCGACCCATGAGGAAACGGTCACCCTTTTGGCACGTGACGCGGTTAAATCCTATAAGCAATTACCACTAAATATCTACCAAATTCAAGCCAAATACCGTGATGAAAAACGTCCTCGGAATGGCCTCTTGCGTGGACGGGAATTCATCATGAAAGATGGCTATTCTTTCCATGCCAATTACGATAGTCTAGATGAAACCTACGACGATTACAAGTCTGCTTATGAAGCGATTTTTACCCGTAGTGGCTTGGAATTCAAGGCCATTATTGGAGATGGTGGGGCCATGGGTGGTAAGGATAGCCAGGAATTTATGGCTATTACACCAGACCGTACGGATCTCAATCGGTGGTTGGTCTTGGACAAGTCTGTTGGATCTTTAGAGGACATTCCAGAAGAGGTCTTGTCAGACATCAAGGCTGAATTGGGTGCCTGGATGGTATCTGGGGAAGATACCATTGCCTATTCAAGTGAATCAGATTATGCTGCTAACCTGGAAATGGCAACTGATGCCTACACACCAGACAAGAAGGTCCTTGCAGAAGTGGCTTTGGAAAAAGTAGCGACACCAGACTGCAAATCCATTGATGACGTTGCTGGATTTTTGAATGTCGCAAGGGATGAAACCATCAAAACCATGGTCTTTAAGGCAGATGAGGAATTGGTGGTAGCTCTTCTGGTCGGAAATGACCAAGTCAATGAGGTCAAATTGAAAAATCACTTGGCTGCTGATTTCTTTGATGTGGCAGGTGAAGAAGAAGTACGGACCCATTTTGGTGCTGGTTTTGGCTCGCTAGGCCCAGTTGGATTGCCAGAAGGAACCCGCATTGTCGCAGACCGCAAGGTTCAGGACGTGAAAAATGCCGTTGTTGGGGCCAATGAAGATGGTTTCCATTACAAGGGAGCCAATGCTGGTCGTGATTTCCAAGTGACAGAATATGTCGATATCCGTGAAGTTAAAGAAGGCGAAATCTCTCCAGACGGAAAAGGTGTCTTGCAATTTGCACGCGGAATTGAAATCGGCCATATCTTCAAACTAGGAACCCGTTATTCTGAAAGCATGAATGCCAACGTTTTGGATGAAAATGGCCGCAATGTACCTATCATCATGGGTTGTTACGGGATTGGGGTTAGCCGTCTCTTGTCAGCTGTCTTAGAACAACATGCCCGCCTCTTTGTTAATAAAACACCAAAAGGCGAATTCCGCTTTGCATGGGGGATCAATTTCCCTAAAGAGTTGGCACCTTTTGATGTGCATTTGATTCCAGTCAATGTAAAAGATGAGGAAGCCATGGCCTTGACCCAATCCATCGAAAACAATTTGATGGCAGCTGGCTATGAAGTCTTGACGGATGACCGCAATGAGCGTGTCGGTGTTAAATTCTCAGATAGTGACTTGATTGGTCTGCCAATCCGTATCACAGTCGGTAAAAAAGCAGCCGAAGGCGTTGTCGAAGTGAAAATCAAGGGAACGGGAGATACCCTTGAGGTCCATGTCGATCAATTGCTGGAGACACTTTCCATTTTAAATCAAGAATAAGAAACACAAAGATCCAGTTTAAGGACTGGGTCTTTTTTTGCTGTCAAAGAGAAGAGAAACTTTTTCCTTTCCCCTTGATTTATGATAAAATAGACATATTACAAAACAGGAGACAGCTATGTCAGACAAATTGCAACTCTTATTTGAACAGATTGGAATGCCGCTTGAATGGAGAGAATCAAGCGATTTTTCTGGTGGAAAATTGGAGAAGGTTCTTGTCCACAAACTGAGCAAACTGTGGGAGTTTGTCTTTCGTTTTGACAAGCCCCTGGCCATTGAACACTACCAATTGCTAAAGGTTCGTCTCCAAAATGAGTTCGCAAAAACTGGCAATAGGGCTGTTTTTGAAATTGTGACCAACTCACAAGAGGTCGGTCAAGACGTCTTCCAGGCCTACTACAAGGAGGCTTTCACAGAAGACTTGTGCCAGAGTGCAGGTTTTAAGTCCCTCTTTCAGGACTTGGAAGTGGTTTTTTCTGATGGAATTTTATGGATAAAAGGCCCACAAACCATTGACAGTATTCATTTTAGAAAGAACCACCTGCCGAATTTGGTTCAACAATTTGCCCGTTTTGGTTTTTCTGACCTCAAAATTGACATTGAAGTATCCCAAGATATGACGGCTCAATTGGAAGAAAATTTCCATGCCCAAAATGAGGAAATCTATCAGAAAGCCAATCTGGAAAACTTAGAAGCCATGGAGCAGTTGGCCCAGATGGTACCGCCTCCTGCCGTAGAAGCACCACAAAACAATTTCCAAGAATTTAAGAAAAGCAAGCCAACCCGCGTTTCCCTTGAAAAAGAAATCATTACCCCTATGATTGAGGTCGAAACCGAGGAAAACCGCCTGGTCTTTGAAGGCTTGGTCTTTGAAGCAGAGAAGAAAACAACTCGGACAGGACGGGTTATTATCAACTTTAAGATGACGGACTATACCTCTTCCTTTAAGTTGCAAAAATGGGCCAAGGACGAAGAAGATGCCCAAAAATACGACATGATTAAAAAGGGCAGCTGGCTCCGTGTTCGAGGAAATGTGGAAACCAATACCTTTACAAGGGACTTGACCATGAATGTCCAAGATATTCAAGAAGTCAAGCACGAGATTCGCAAGGACTTGATGCCAGAAGGGGAGAAGCGAATTGAGTTTCATGCCCACACCAATATGTCGACCATGGATGCCCTCCCTACGGTAGAAGATTTGATTGCCCGTGCAGCCAAATGGGGGCACAAGGCGGTTGCCATTACAGACCATGGCAATGTTCAATCTTTCCCACATGGTTACCATGCTGCCAAAAAGGCCGGAATCAAAGCCATCTTTGGTTTGGAAGCCAATATTGTAGAAGATAGTGTTCCCATTGTTTACAATGAAGCTGATTTGGAATTGTCTGAGCAGACCTACGTGGTCTTTGACGTGGAGACGACAGGTCTTTCTGCGGTATACAATGATTTGATTCAGATTGCGGCATCCAAGATGCACAAGGGCAATATTGTTGCTGAATTTGATGAATTTATTGATCCAGGTCATCCGCTCAGTCAATTTACGACGGATTTGACGGGGATTACCGATGAGCATGTTCGGGGCTCCAAACCGCTTCAGATGGTCTTGGAAGAATTTCAAGCCTTTTGTGAAGGCAGTGTCCTAGTGGCCCACAATGCCAGTTTTGACGTGGGCTTTATGAACGTGAACTATGAGCGAGCAGGTCTCCCTCAAATCACCCAGCCCGTCATTGATACACTGGAATTTGCCCGCAATTTGTATCCTGAATACAAGCGGCATGGTTTGGGTCCTTTGACCAAGCGGCTTGGGGTTGCTCTTGAGCACCACCATATGGCCAATTACGATGCCGAAGCAACCGGTCGTTTACTCTTTATTTTCTTAAAAGAAGCGTTGGAAAAACATGGCATTCAGCACATGACCCAGCTCAATACAGAGCTGATTGCAGCAGATTCCTATAAAAAAGCCCGGGTCAAACATGCCACCATTTATGTGGCCAATCAAACTGGTCTCAAGAATATGTTCAAGCTGGTCTCCCTTTCCAATACCCAGTATTTTGAAGGTGTGCCACGGATTCCACGAACGGTCCTAAATGAGCATCGCGAAGGTTTGCTCCTGGGGACGGCCTGTGAAGACGGCGAAATCTTTGATGTCTTGGTCTCAAAAGGGATGGATGATGCGGTCAAAGCCGCGGCTTATTATGATTTTATCGAAGTGATGCCACCAGCCCTCTACGAGCCTCTGATTGCCCGAGAACAGTTTAAAAACATAGAAGAAATCCATACCTTGATCCGCAATCTCATCGAGGTAGGAAACAAGGCAGGATTGCCTGTTTTGGCGACAGGAAATGTTCACTATTTGGATCCAGAAGAAGAGATTTACCGTGAGATTATTGTGCGTTCCTTGGGACAAGGTGCCATGATTAACCGACCAATTGGACATGGTGAAAATGCCCAACCGGCTCCACTGCCAAAAGCCCATTTCCGCACGACCAACGAAATGCTGGATGAATTTAGCTTTTTGGGAGAGGACTTGGCCCGTAAGATTGTCATCGTCCAACCCAATCAGTTCTTGGAGCGCTTTGAGGAAGTGGAAGTGGTCAAAAAAGACCTCTATACCCCTTATATTGAAAAAGCAGAGGAAACGGTTGCGGAGTTGACTTATGAGAAGGCTTTTGAGATTTACGGCAATCCACTGCCAGATATTATCGACCTACGGATTGAAAAAGAGTTGTCTTCGATCTTGGGGAATGGCTTTGCCGTGATTTATTTGGCTTCGCAAATGCTGGTGCAACGCTCCAACGACCGGGGGTACTTGGTGGGCTCACGTGGATCGGTGGGATCCAGCTTTGTCGCAACCATGATTGGGATTACCGAGGTCAATCCCATGCCGCCTCACTATGTTTGTCCAAATTGCCAGCATTCGGAATTTGTGACGGATGGGACCTACGGATCTGGTTTTGATATGCCGGATAAAAACTGTCCAGAATGTGGCACGGCTTATAAAAAAGACGGCCAAGATATTCCCTTTGAAACCTTCCTTGGTTTTGATGGGGACAAGGTACCCGATATCGATTTGAACTTCTCAGGGGATGACCAACCTCTTGCCCATTTGGACGTTCGCGAAATCTTCGGGGAAAAATATGCCTTTCGGGCGGGTACCGTTGGTACGGTTGCTGCCAAAACAGCTTATGGTTTCGTCCGTGGCTATGAGCGGGATTATGGGAAATTTTACCGCGATGTTGAAGTCGAACGCCTAGCAGCTGGAGCTGCTGGTGTTAAACGGACAACAGGACAGCACCCGGGAGGGATTGTCGTTGTGCCAGACTATATGGATGTCTATGATTTTACCCCTGTCCAGTATCCGGCAGATGATGTCACGGCCGAGTGGCAAACCACTCACTTTAACTTCCATGATATTGATGAAAACGTCTTAAAACTAGATGTGCTGGGTCATGATGACCCGACCATGGTACGCAAACTACAGCAGCTATCAGATATTGATCCCAACAGCATTCCTTTTGACGACCAAGGCGTGATGGCCCTCTTTTCTGGAACCGAAATTTTGGGCGTTACTCCTGAACAAATCGGAACACCGACGGGTATGTTGGGAATTCCAGAGTTCGGAACCAACTTTGTACGGGGCATGGTGGAAGAAACCCACCCAACTACCTTCTCGGAGTTGCTTCAGCTATCTGGTCTGTCCCACGGGACTGACGTTTGGCTTGGAAATGCCCAAGATTTGATTAAAAATGGGATTGCGGACTTGTCAACCGTTATCGGTTGTCGGGACGACATCATGGTTTACCTCATGCATGCAGGGTTAGAGCCCAAGATGGCCTTTAATATTATGGAGAGGGTGCGGAAAGGCTTGTGGCTCAAGATTTCAGAAGAAGAGCGAAATGGCTATATTCAAGCCATGAAGGACAACAATGTCCCGGATTGGTACATTGAATCTTGTGGAAAAATCAAGTACATGTTCCCCAAAGCCCATGCGGCAGCCTACGTGATGATGGCCCTTCGTGTGGCCTACTTCAAAGTCCACCACCCACTCTATTACTACTGTGCCTATTTCTCTATTCGGGCCAAAGCCTTTGATTTGGCAACCATGTCAGGTGGCCTAGATAAGGTCAAGGCCAAAATGGCTGAAATTGCAGAAAAACGCAAGAATAACGAAGCGTCGAATGTGGAAATCGACCTCTACACAACCCTTGAAATTGTTAACGAAATGCTGGAACGTGGATTTGAGTTTGGGAAACTAGACCTCTATGAGAGCCATGCGACCGATTTCTTGATCAAGGGCAACACCCTGATTCCACCGTTTGTAGCCATGGATGGTCTGGGAGAGAACGTTGCCAAACAAGTAGTCGCGGCCCGTGATGATGGGGAGTTCCTCTCTAAAACAGAGCTCCGGAAGCGCGGCGGCCTCTCGTCTACCTTGGTTGAAAAGATGGACGATATGGGCATCCTAGGCAAAATGCCAGAAGACAACCAACTCAGCCTCTTTGACGATATTTTTTAAAAAATAAAACGAGCTGGATCAAGCTCGTTTTTTGCGGCTAAAACTGTTAAAAAATGTTGAAAAAACACAAAGCTATTTGACATAAACAAGTAGTAGATGTAAAATAAAAGAAAAAGACTACTTGGCATAAACTAGTAGCTAATAAGGTAGAAAGGAGAGAGTCATGCCACTTGATGCCCAACTTTTAAAAGGGGTTTTGGAATCCTGTGTTTTAGGGATTATTGCTAGGGGTGAAACCTATGGATATGAGATTTTGACCACATTAGAAGAGACGGGGCTGGGGAGTATCGGAGAGGGCAGTCTCTATCCCATTTTAACCCGTATGGACAAGAATGGTTGGATTTCTTGTCGGCGAGCCAAGTCCCCACTTGGGCCCATTCGCAAGTATTACCAGATAACGGAGCAAGGTCAAGAAAAACTCCGCTCCTTTCAAAAGGATTTTGAACAGATTGCAGCCAGTGTGTCGCAGATTTTACAGAACAAGGAGAAGAAATCATGAGTTATGCTTATTTATCCCAACAATTACGCCCACCTTACCAGGCCGTTTTTGAGCAGGCAGAGCTCTATGCAAACCTGACCGAACAACCAGAACAGGAGATTCAGGACGCCCTTCTGAATTTATTTGATGTGCTCTATACGGCTCAAGAAGAAGGGAAATCCCTTGAACAGATTGTTGGCACAGATATAGATCAATTTTGTAAAGAATACTTTGGCAAAGAACGCTTCGGTGGCTTGATCCGGTCGATTCCAGAACGACTCTATCGACTGGGCAAATTGATCTTTTTTGTAGAAGTTTTCTACTTTGTAGGAGACTGGCTCTTCTTTGAAATACAGCCGCAAATGGCTATCTTTCTTTATCTTTATGGTATCGGAGCGGGTTTCTTGCTGATTCCGGTTGCCCATCTCCTATACCGTCTCTTATCTTGGAAAAAGGAAATCAAACTCGTCCATGTCTATGGGACGATGTTGGTTTTGACTGGTCTTCTTCTTTGGCTAGGGCTGTATTTGAATCAAAAAATCGACCTTCAAGCACCACGTTTTTGGCTCATGTTGGTCATTGGAACCTATCTTCTGGGGTATAAAGGATTTGAAATTTACCGCAATCAAAACCGTTTCGGATCATGGAAGAATCCGGAAGAAGAAGCACTAAAATCAACCTTAAAAGCAGAAAAAAAGAATTTTCAAGCCTTGTTAACCAAGCAAGAAATTGAAAAAGCCTACGCTAAAGAATTCCGTCGCAAGGCCAAAAAAGGCATGACGTCTCAGGTTTTTTATCAAAAAGTCGAAAAATCCATCCAAAAAGAAGAACGGCTCATCAAATGGAAATGGGCCTATGTAGTGGGATTTAGCTTTCTTTTTGCCCTACCAAGCTATTTTCAAGACCCCTTAACAGATGCCCTCATCTTTACAGTCTTTGAATTGCTAGTCTGTGGCTTGGTCATGTCTGGGTTTGTCAAATTGCTTCAGCATGGCTTGGTTGCCAGAAAACAATTTGTCCAAGAAGCAGCACCCTCTCAGGAAGACCTAGAGTCTTATTTTCACCAACTCGGTATCTGAAAGATACCGTTTTGTTTTTATTTTTTGCCTGTAAACTTCAAAAATATGCTATACTATTATAGAAAAAAAGGAGATCAAGATGAAAAAGAGATGGTATTATGTATTGCTTGCCCTAAGCCTATTTATTTTATCAGCTTGTGGTAGTCGCTTAAAAGATGGTGTCTACGAAGATACAAAAAATGGGTACCAACTGATTGTTGACGGTGAGAATGTGGCCCTAAAAGCCCTCATTGCCACTGGAGAGGGAACAATAAAAGGCAATACCTTTGAGATTGAAACCAGTCTACTTGGTTTGACTTCTAAAACCCAAAAGCTGACTTATCGAGTCAAAGGGGATACGGTTGAGGTCAAGGATGAAGAAGGCAATCTAATGGTATTTAAAAGAACAGATCAAAAGGTAACCACGGATTCTTGGAAAACCTTATTTGAGGATGTCGAAGTAGTGAATGAAGAGGAAGAGGTAGGAGAGGATAGTCCAACTAGTGACTCTTCTAAGAAAACAAATGAGTCAGACGTTTCTGTTCCGACTAGTCTTCATGTAGCAGATTTGTCTGGAACTTGGCAAAATGCTGTTGGCGACCGTTGGGAAATTACCAATGAAGGACAAATTCGCTCAGATAGTCAGATCTATCGTTTCAAAGGTTTGAACCTTGATGAAAACGGGACGGAGTATGCAGGTCCCTACTCCCAAGAGCTCCTCAATGCAGATGGTAGTGTCGTAGCGCCAAACGGCATGGGATTTCTCTTTTTACCAGCTGGCTTGGCAGCAAAAGGTGTAGAAGATCAAACAGATATAGGACGAGATCGCTTTTATATCGCCAACAATGGTGGACAGACTTGGTTCCAAGAAAAACCAGAATGGATTTTTTATAGGGTTGCAAGCGATCAGACAGTCACCACAGGTAAGGAACGTTGGAATCAGAATAAATCGCAGCAATTGGCTGCCTTCATGGTAGATTGGGGAAATAGCATGGGGCAACCTGGTTACAAAAAGGTAACAGACCAAGGGGATCTCTTTTGGCAAGGGAGTGATTGGCAAAATCGTATGGATGTCACTTACAGTGAGACAGGTGTGAGTGACTCGGAGTTTACTATTGTGGCTACTTATGTTTACCAAAGGGATATCAATTTGGTGCATCGTTACCATTTTGCCCTTCGTCAAGATGGCAGCCCCGTTGTCTTTTATTCTGAAAATAACCGAATGCAACCTCCACAAGGAGCTCCTGCTGAGGTTAAGTGGGCAAACTTTTTTGTCAGTAAAGAGACGGCTAACGAAGATTTGAAAAATGGTTTTGCTACAATTGTTCGTCAGTAAGAACGGCATTGAATAGGCCCGTTATTGGGTTGCTCTTTCAATGCTCATTTTTTGAGTTTATGATATAATAATAGGGTATTTCATTTAAAGGAGTTTTTATGGTTTTACCAAATTTTAAAGAAAACCTTGCAAAATATGCTCACCTCTTGGTGAAGCAAGGAATCAATGTCCAACCTGGGCATACTGTTGTTTTGACAGTTGCAGTTGACCAAGCTGAATTGGCACGTTTGATTGTCAAAGAAGCCTATGACTTGGGAGCAGCTGAAGTCATGGTGACTTGGACGGATGACTTTGTGACCCGTCAACGTTTCCTCAATGTTCCAGAAGAGCGCTTGGAAAATGTTCCAGCCTACCGTGTTGAAGAAATGAACTATGTCTTGGATAAAAAAGCTAGCCGTCTGGTAATTTTGTCCGATGCACCTGACGCTTTAGATGGTGTTGATCCAGAGAAGTTATCAAAAGCAACACGTGCAACCAGCATTGCCTTGAAACCTCTTCGTTTGGCGAGTCAAGCCAACAAAATCAGTTGGACACTTGGTGCAGCTTCTAGTCCTGCTTGGGCCAAACAAGTTTTCCCTGATGCAGCCACCGAAGAAGAAGCCGTTGACCTCTTGTGGGATCAAATCTTTAAAACCTGCCGTATCTACGAAGAAGATCCAGTACAAGCTTGGGTAGAACACGAAGCCCGTTTAGATGAAAAAGCTGCTGTTTTGAACAAAGAGCAGTTTGTTAAATTGCACTACCGTGCCCCAGGAACAGACTTGGTATTGGGAATGCCTAAGAACCATATCTGGGAATCGGCTGGCTCTATCAATGCCCAAGGCGAACACTTTGTGGCCAACATGCCAACAGAAGAAGTCTTCACAGCGCCTGATTTCCGCGTGGCAGATGGCTATGTGACCTCAACCAAACCTCTCAGCTACAACGGCAATATCATTGAAGGCATTAAAGTAACCTTCGAAAACGGTCAAATTACTGAAGTAACGGCTGAAAAAGGTGAAGAAGTCATGCAGAAATTGGTCTTTGACAACCGCGGTGCACGCGCCCTTGGTGAAGTAGCCTTGGTACCAGATAAGAGCCCAATTTCTCAATCAAATATCACCTTCTTTACAACCCTCTTTGATGAAAATGCGTCCAACCACTTGGCGATTGGTGCAGCCTATGCCTTCTCGCTCGAGGGTGGAACGGAAATGTCTGAAGAAGAATTGGAAGCAGCTGGTATGAACCGTTCGGATGTTCATGTGGACTTCATGATTGGATCAGACAAGATGGACATTGACGGTATTCGTGAAGATGGAACAGTTGTCCCAATCTTCCGTGCTGGCGACTGGGCCATTTAAGACCTTTGATAGGGAGTGGGACAGAAATTGGTCACCGAATCGGTTCGGTTTTGTCATCTCCCCCCCATTCAACTACTGCGTCTTGTTAAACTCAAGATAAATGATAAGAAGGCTAGGATCTTTATCCCAGCCTCTTTTTAAAAAATGGATAAGGAGAAAATATGGGCATTCAATACAAATGGGCAACGTTAGGAACGGGTGTCATTGCCAATGAGTTGGCACAAGCCTTGGAAAGCCTTGGAGGCAAACTTTATTCGGTTGCCAACCGGACTTATGAAAAAGGTTTGGCTTTTGCTGAAAAATATGGGATTGAAAAGGTCTATGCTGAGATAGATGCTGTTTTTGAAGATCCAGAGGTCGATATTATCTACATTTCGACCCCTCACAATACCCATATTGATTTTTTACGAAAGGCCCTTGTGGCTGGCAAACATGTTCTCTGTGAAAAATCTATCACCCTCAATAGTGAGGAATTGAAAGAAGCGATTGAACTAGCTGAAAAACACCATGTTATTCTAGCCGAAGCGATGACCATTTTCCATATGCCTCTCTACCGCAAACTAAAAGACATTGTAGACAGTGGCAAGCTCGGTCCTTTGAAAATGATCCAAATGAATTTTGGATCCTACAAAGAATACGATATGACCAACCGCTTCTTTAGTCGGGAATTGGCTGGTGGCGCCCTCCTTGATATTGGTGTTTATGCCCTGTCCTTTATTCGTTGGTTTATGACTTCTAGTCCGAATCAAATCTGCTCACAAGTCAAACTTGCACCGACAGGAGTTGATGAACAGGTTGGGATTTTATTGACCAATAAAGAAGGGGAGATGGCAACAGCTACCCTCAGCTTACATGCCAAACAACCCAAACGAGGCCTTCTAGCCTATGATAAGGGCTATATTGAAATTTATGAGTACCCAAGAGGGCAAGAAGCTATCATCACCTACACAGAAGATGGCAGCACAGAAGTGATCCAAGAAGGAGACACAGCCAATGCCCTGCGCTATGAAGTGCTGGATATGGAGGCGACGGTTTCTGGCCAATCAGATTATAGCTACCTAACTTATAGCCAAGATGTGATGCGTATCATGACCCAATTGCGAAGAGAATGGGGTATGACCTATCCTGAGGAAGAATAGAACGTAAAAACCAATTCTGATAGAGGAATTGGTTTTTAGTTGATAAGTTAGTGTCTGAAAAGTGTCTTTTTTGCTGAGTCAGCAGAGTCCTCAGCCTGTTTGGAAAGTCGGTTTGGTTTCGTGTTTCTACATACAAAAAACAGGTGTCAAAATTGCAAAGATATGGTAGAATACAGTTTATGAACAATTGATGATTTGGGAGCAAAACAGCAGGATTGTTTTTAGAATGGGAGAGTAAGGATGGAAAAAATATTGAACAATAAATGGGCTAGAATGTTTGGGTTATGGAGTTTCTTTCAACTAATCTTATTGACGTATAAAGTGATTCCCCTTTCTTTTTACCCAGCGATTATCTTTCAGGGAGTTCTCTTTGTTGGACTGTTTTACTGGCTGGATAAGCGGTATTTAGGCATTTTTCCAAAGCTGTATGACCAGTCACTGCCCTTTGGTAAACAGTTATTGGCAGCCTTAGGTTTGATGTTATTTATGGGATTTGTTCATGTGGGGAATATCGGTAGTGTCCAATCCAAAAACCTTTTGGTGGCGACAGTGGTGAGCCTTGAAGCAGGAATTATGGAAGAATATATTTTCCGAGGAATCTTGCTGGGAGAATTATTGAAAGACGGAAAAGCGACATTAGGAACGGTTCTACTGGGGACTATTGCGACCAGTCTTTTATTTGGTTTGAGTCACATGAGCAATATCTTTTATCAACCACTAGACTACACCTTGTTTCAAGTTTGTATGACGGCCCTTTTAGGAACCTTATTTGCTGCGACTTACTTACGGACAAGATCACTGATTTGGGTTATGTTTTTCCACTTTTTACAAGATTTCATTGTCATTGGTATCAATGGCATGGCAACACCCGACATTCCAGAAGCCGTTTGGATTGGGGTGATTGTCTTGTCTGTCATCATCTTGCCGATTGTGTTTGTTCTCTTGCGGCCTAAGAAAATCCAGGACATTGCAACTGGTTTTGAGAGAGCTTGATAAGTCACACAATAATAATAAAAAAACGAACACTATTTTTGGTTTTTGACCAAAAAATCTGTGTTCGTTTTTTGTGTTTATTCGATAATTAGCATACCGTCCTTGATAGCCAATGGGTGTTCGGGGTCAATGCGATCATAGAACATAACCCCGTTGAGGTGGTCGATTTCATGTTGAACGACAATGGCATTAAAACCTTTTAGCTTGATTTTATGTTTTTGATTTAGTTTGTCGGTGTATTCGACTGTGATACGGGCATAACGTACGACATAACCAGGTACTTCACGGTCAACTGACAGACAACCTTCTCCGCCTTCGATGGCGGCTTCTTGTACAGAATGCGAAACAATGCGGGGATTGTACATGATTTCTTGGAGGGCGTAGGCTTCTTTTGGTGGATTGCCATCTTCATCTTCTGGATTTGGGACTAGGACAGCAAGGATGCGTTTTGAAATATCTAACTGGGGAGCAGCCAAGCCAACGCCGCCTCGTAAGCCCATTTTTTCCGCTATAACTGGATCCTGGGAATGCTTGAGGAATTGCATCATCTTTTCGCCTAGGATAATGTCCTGATCTGAAAGAGGTTCCGTTACCTCTGTTGCAACTTGGCGAAGGGTTGGATGGCCTTCACGGATAATGTCATTCATATCAATTAAATGTGCGGGTTTGGTAATGTTTTCTTGTGCAGACATGTGATTCTCCTTTTTACTTTCTAGTAGTATACCATGAAAAGTCGATTATGGGAAAGGGGATAGGGCACTTGGATAAAAAAGGGTTTCTTTTTCGTTTCATATCCTTTATACTAGATTATAGAATATAAATAGAAGAATCGAGAGAATTATGAGAAAAACGATGGAACACATCAGTATCTTATCCCTTTCCTTGATGTTGGTGTCGACGTTTGCAGTTTCACCTGCGATTCCGCAAATGATTGCTCATTTTGGGCAACAAGGGATCGCTGTTACACAAGTGGAAGGATTAATTACAGCAACTTCTTTTGCTATTATGGTGACGCTGTTATTAAATCCGATTATTGTCCGCTTTTTTTCAGAGCGGACCATTATGGTCATGGGGCTCATTTTAATGGCAACGGGTGGCTCTTTGCCAGCCTTAGTCTCCTCTTATCCCGTTGTCTTGTTTTGTAGAATTTTGCTAGGATTGGGTCTTGGTTTGATTAATGCGCGTGCGATCAATATTGTTGGGGCTCATTATAGTGGAAAAGAGCGAATCCGTATGATGGGGCTACGTGGCTCTATGGAAGTGTTAGGGAGTGCCTCTTTAACCATTTTAGCGGGCTGGCTAGCTGGTTTTGGTTGGCAACGAGCTTTCCTTGTTTACGTAATGGCCTTGGTACTCCTCTTTTTATTTGTGACCTTCGTTCCGGAACAAAAAGAAGTAGCTGAGGTTGAAACGGGCACTGCTACTATGACAAAAGAACTTTGGCTAACAGCTTTGGCGCTGGCTTTCTTTGCTTTTTTTGTTATCAATGTCAATACCTTCATCACGATTCGGATTCCCATTATTTTGACGACAAAAGAAATTGGAACAGCTTTGGAAGCTGGCTTTGTGACCGGTTTGATGCAATTGATGGGGATTGTTTCTGGTGCCTTTTTTGCCAGCATGGTCGGACGATTAAAACACTTGCTCTTGCCCTTTGCCTATGCGATTTTTGGACTATCTGTCCTCATTATCGCCTTTTCGACCAATTTGATTGTTCTTGGTTTAGGAGCCATGATTTCAGGTTTCTTTTACAGTGTTGTTTTAAATATTGTCTTTAGTCAAGCGACCGAACGCGCACCTCTTGCCCTTCGGACAACCGTCATGACCATTGTTTTAATGGGCTGTAATATTGGTGGTGCGACTGCTTCGATTTTCCCAACATTTTTGGAACAGCTCAATCCGACCAAAACAGGAGCTTTTGGGATTTATGCAGTTGGTTCTTTTGTTTTGAGTGCTCTCTTATTTGTTGGTGTTCATGTTTTGGCCAAGCAAAAGAAATAATAAAAAATCGATCGATTGAATAGAGTATCTCCCTGTCTTTGTAGACAGGGATTTTTTGGTATAATAACAACATGCGATTAGATAAATTTTTAGTGGACTGTGGTATTGGTTCACGGACAGAAGTGAAAAAAATCTTAAAACAAAAACGAGTCTTGGTCAATGGAGAAGTAGAAACGTCTCCCAAGTGGCAGCTAAATCAGGAAACAGACCAGGTTAGTCTTGATGGGCAATTATTACAGCATGAGGTTTTTGTTTATTATCTCTTGAACAAGCCAAAAGGTGTTATTTCCGCGACAGAAGATGACAAGCACCGGACTGTTCTTGATTTGTTGGATCAAAAGGCACGTCAAAAAGGAGTATTTCCAGTCGGTCGATTGGACAAGGATACCCACGGTTTGCTCTTGTTGACCAATAATGGAGACTTGGCCCATGCCATGCTGTCTCCTAAAAAACACGTGGACAAATGTTACCAAGCACGGGTGGAAGGCATTTTGACGACAGACGACCAGCTGGCCTTTGAAAAAGGGATCGAACTAAAGGATTTTACTTGCCAACCGGCTCAATTAGAGATACTCAAAACGAATCACACAGGCAATACCTGTCTTGTTCGGATAACCATTCGAGAAGGTAAATTTCATCAAATTAAGCGCATGGTTCGAGCTTGTGGCAAAGAAGTAGTTGATTTGCAACGCTTGTCCCTGGGGTCCTTGACACTTGATAAAGGTTTAGAGCTTGGTCAATGGCGACACCTGACTGAGCAAGAGATAAAAGAGTTAGAGAACTTGATGCAATGATAAGTGATTAAGGATTTTGAATTATGATTGCGTTTTCAAGGAAGAAATGATAAACTATTTGTGAAAAAAATAACTTGCATTGTGCAAAAGGAGGCACCTATGGTTTCATTTCCAAATAATGATTTTACAGACATTCTATTGAATCGTCATTCAGTGCGACGATTTGACCCTACTGTAAAAATTGAACGTTCAGAAATTCAAGAAATGATTTCTGAGTCTATTTCGGCACCATCTGCTTGTAATTTGCAGCCATGGCGATTTGTGGTTATTGATTCCGAAGAAGGGAAAGAAAAATTACGCTCTTTCTTTATGAAATTCAATCTTCCGCAATTGGAAACAGCCGCTGCCATCGTATTTGTCTTTGGAGATACTGAAGCTTATAAATCCTATCGTGATCTGTGGAATCAAGCTTGTGAAGATGGTCGGATTACACCAGAAAAGAGAGACGAAGTATTTCGAACCTTTTTACCGCTTTATGAAGCAGCTTCCTATGAGGGACTTGTTCATGATGCAAAAACAAATAGTTCTCTAGCAGCAATGCAGCTCATGTTAGTTGCGCGGGCCCATGGTTATGAAACAAATGCAATACAAGGCTATAATTCCAAAGTAGCTGCAGAGACACTTGGTTTAGATCCAAAACGATTTGTTCCTAATATGGCGATTGCAATCGGAAAACCAGATATTGATCAGTTGCAAGCAGAAGTGAAATCAATTCGCTATCCAGTAGAATCAGTTCTTGATTTTACATAAAAACCGAACGTTTTTATAAAAAAGAAACAAAATATTCGCAAATCGTTGCGGATATTTTCTTTTTTTGGTAGAATCAATCTATCCAAAAAGAAAAAAGGAGATAAAATGGAAAATAAGGATACATTGCTCTATCGCTTGGAAGAAAAACCACCTCTTGGAACCAGTGTGATTTTGGCCCTACAACATATTTTAGCCGCTTTTGCAGGGATTATTGCTGTGCCCCTAGTTGTGGCAGGTGCCATTGGATTGAGTGTTGAAGATACCGGAGTGATGGTATCAGCTACGATTTTTGCAGCTGGTCTAGCGACTCTCTTGCAGTCAAAAGGAATCGGCCCAATTGGATCACGTGTTCCTGGTATGATGGGGACAGACTTTACCTTTGCTAGTCCTGCCATTAGCGTTGGTGCAAAGTTTGGCATTGCAGGAATTGTTGGTGCAACCATTGCAGGTTCTTTTGTAGAGATTATTTTGAGCCGTTTCATCAAACCCTTGATGGGATATTTTCCACCGTTAATTACAGGAACAGTGGTGGCTTTGATTGGGATCACGCTTCTTCCAGTGAGCATGGATTGGGCAGCTGGTGGCGCAGGTGCAACAGACTATGGTTCGGTTGAAAATATTGCCATTGCCTTTGTTGTCATGGTTTTCACCTTGGTACTCAATCACTATGGAAAAGGGATGTGGTCAACAGCTTCTGTCTTTATCGGTATGATTTTTGGTTATCTGATTTGTCTGGCTTTGGGCAAGGTTGATTTGTCAGCAGTAGCCAATGCCAGCTGGATTGCCTTTCCAAGTATCCTACGTTATGGCGTAACCTTTGATGCGTCTTCCATCTTATCTTTTGTGCCAGCTTATGTGGTATCCTTGATTGGAACAGTAGGCATTATGATGGCCATTGGAGAAGCCTCTCATACACAAATGACCAGCGAACGAGCAGCAAATGGGGTTTTGGCTGATGGTGTCGGTTCTCTCCTAGCGGGCTTATTTGGTGCAGGTCCCAATACTGCCTTCTCACAAAACGTTGGCTTGGTTTCTTTGACCAAGGTAGCAAGTACTCATGTTATGGTTATTGCAGGTCTGTTATTGACAGGTCTCGGTATCTTCCCTAAAGTCAGTGCCTTGATTTCAGTTATGCCACAGCCTGTTTTGGGTGGTGTTGGTGTCATCATGTTTGGCTTGGTAGCTGCACAAGGGATTAAAACACTGTCTCAAATCAAGATTGGAGATCGTGAACTCCTGATTATTTCGGTAGCTTTTGCCTTGGGAATTGGGGTAACGGTTCGCCCAGAACTGTTGGCAAATATGCCTACACCAATTCAGATGGTCTTGTCTTCAGGTATTTCAACAGGGACCTTGGCTGCGATTGTCTTGAACATTGTCTTAAAAGAACGAAAATAAGCTCACACAGTAAAGCCTCCAAAATTGGAGGCGTTTTTTTAAAAAGAAATAGTTGGCATTTTGAAAAAAATGTGATAGAATACAACAAGCGTAGGTTTTTAAACTCATCCCGTGAGGTGAGAAAGACATCAAGAAAAAATTGAGGGCCTATGACTATCTAAATAGAATTGGGCCCTTTTTGTATGCCCAAAATAGGAGAACATATGGAAAACAAAACAGTAGCGACTGAGCAACCGAGTGTGGATTTGCTCTTAGATGTGAATGACAAGCCAGAATTTGGCAAGGGCTTGTTGCTTAGTTTCCAACACGTATTTGCTATGTTTGGGGCAACGATCTTAGTACCGCTTATTTTAGGAATGCCAGTGTCTGTTGCCTTGTTTGCTTCTGGTATCGGAACACTCATTTACCAAGTTGCGACGCAGTTCAAAGTGCCGGTTTATTTGGGCTCATCTTTTGCCTATATTTCTGCTATGGCTGTTGCAATTAAGGCTTTGGATGGGAATGTCTCGGCCGCACAGACAGGTATTCTTTTTGTCGGACTCATCTATGTGGTCATCTCTGCCTTGATTAAGGTCATTGGGACCAAATGGATTGATACCCTCTTGCCTCCAATTGTCATTGGACCAATGATCATTATTATCGGTCTTGGTTTGGCCAATTCAGCTGTTACTAGCGCAGGCTTTGTGGCAGATGGCAACTGGAAAAACATGGTTGTTGCAGTTGTGACCTTCCTCATTGCAGCCTTTATCAATACGAATGGAAAAGGCTTTATCAAAATCATTCCCTTCCTATTTGCTATTATTGGCGGCTATATCTTGTCTATCTTCCTTGGTTTAGTAGACTTTACTCCAGTTGTAGAAGCGGCTTGGTTTGAATTGCCAGGATTTATCTTGCCATTTAAAACAGGTGTCTTCAAGAGTTATGAGCTCTACTTTGGACCAGAAATGTTGGCGATTTTGCCGATTGCCATTGTAACGGTAGCCGAGCATATCGGTGACCACACGGTTTTGAGCCAAATTTGTGGTCGCCCCTTCTTGAAAAATCCAGGTCTGAACCGAACCTTGATTGGAGATGGTGTTGCAACTGCTGTCTCTGCCTTGATTGGTGGACCAGCTAATACAACTTACGGGGAGAACACAGGTGTAATCGGAATGACCCGCATCGCGTCTGTTTCCGTGATCCGAAATGCGGCCTTGATCGCCATTGCCTTTTCGTTCTTCGGTAAATTTACAGCCTTGATTTCAACCATTCCAAGTGCGGTTTTAGGTGGAATGTCTATTCTATTGTACGGCGTTATTGCTAGCAACGGTTTGAAAGTCTTGATTGAAAGCCGAGTGGATTTTGGTCAAGTCCGTAACCTCATTATCGCCAGCTCCATGTTGGTGCTTGGATTGGGTGGGGCCGTCTTAGAAGTAGGTGCTTTGACCCTTTCTGGAACAGCTCTCAGTGCTATTGTCGGTGTCATCATGAACTTGATTTTGCCAAAAGCAGAAAAATAAACTACAATTCAGCCAGCTTTTGAGCTGGCTTTTTTAGAGTATAAGTGTTTGACAAATGGGCAAAAGATTGGTAGACTAATAGAAGTCCATTGGACAATCTAGCTTTTTCTTGGTTGAGGGCATGCCAACCTGAAACTCGGATTAGGCTCAAAGAAAAAGGAGAATATACTCATGGCAATCTCAAAAGAGAAAAAAAATGAAATCATTGCTCAATATGCCCGTCACGAAGGTGACACTGGTTCAGTAGAAGTACAAGTTGCTGTCCTTACTTGGGAAATCAACCACTTGAACAACCACATCAAAGAGCACAAACACGACTACGCTACATACCGTGGTTTGTTGAAAAAGATCGGTCGCCGTCGTAACTTGTTGGCTTACTTGCGTAAGAACGATGTTAACCGTTACCGTGAATTGATCAACTCACTCGGACTTCGTCGTTAATTTTAAGATTAAAAAGCCTTGATGCTTCGTCAGTTTGCCTTGCCTTGATGGACAGCAGTCCAATCTACGGCTTCACTTTCTAGACTCAAAGCTTTTTATTCCTTAAAATACTATTAAGAAAACTCTCTGGATTTAGAGAGTTTTTTTGATTTTTAAGATAAAGCAACAATTCTTTGCTTATTGTTAGACCACTTTGCTAACCTCAAGCTTTATCATCGGCACTCTGCCTCGAATATAGCCACTTAACTTGAAAAATATAGGGGTATTAAGAGGTCATAGCTTGGCAAAGACCTTAGCCCGAGTTCAATTAGGCCTCCTTGATGTAAGGGTGTCTTTTTGTATGTCTGATTTTGATGCGTTGTCAGCTTGCCTTGATGGACACTAGTCCAATCTACGGCTTTGCTTCCTAACTTAAAGGCTTTGTCTTCGTTTTTTTACAGTCCTAAATTTATATTAGGTAAGAACTCAGAAACGGTTTACTCAACTGAGATGGATTAATCATTGCAGAACTGGGAAATCAAAACAGTAGCAGATTTTTCTGCTACTGTTTTGATTATGCTTCTTCAGTTTCAAGAAGGTATTTTCCGACAAGAGCTGCCAAAATACCACCTGCAATTGGGGCTAGGATAAACACCCAAACTTGACTTAAGGCAGTTCCGCCGACAAACAAGGCTGGTGCCAAGCTACGGGCTGGGTTTACAGAAAGACCTGTAACGTTCAAACCAAGCAAGATCAGAACGACAAGGGTAATGGCAATAACGAAACCAGCGATTTTGCTGTTTCCTTTTGATGCAGAAGTCACTGTTACAATGACCAAGACGAAGATAAAGGATACAATCAACTCAAACAAGAAAGCGCCAAAAGCATTAACTGCTGCAAAGCCATTTTCTCCTAAGCTAACCACTTCAACACCAGCGTTTAGCAAGAAGAAGTAGAGGGTCGCAGATGCAAGAACTGCACCAAAAACTTGTGCCACGATGTAGGTTGCAAGGTCTTTTGCGTCCATGCGTTTATTGACAAACATGGCAACGGATACAGCTGGATTCAAGTGAGCACCTGAGATGGTTCCGATTGAGTAAGCTGCAGCGACGATGGTCAAACCAAAGGCCAAAGCAATGCCAAGGTGGCCAACACCTTGTGTTCCGTTACCAAAAACAACTGTACCTGTCCCGATGAAGACAAGCATAAATGTACCGATTAACTCGGCTAAAAATTTTTTCATTTTCATTTCCTCCTTGCTAAATTCTATGAAAATTTCATGAAAATAACAAGGGATTTGTTTTCAAGAGATGAATTGCCAGATCAGAAAGCTGCGATTTTTTTATGAATTGACAATCCAATATCGGAACATCATCTCTTGGTCGCTGTCATCAAAACGGCTGTCTTCGTAAATCCCGCCGTTGGCTAGAATGGTTTTCTGGGAGGCGATGTTCCATTCAGCGGCCGTTACCAGCACACGGTTAATGCCTAGTTTTTGTGCTTCTAAGAGAGTCAGTCGTAGTTGTTCGGTTGCGTAACCTTTTTTGCGTTGGCTAGGTTTGATGGAATAGCCGATGTGGCCTGCAATGTTGATGAGGAAATCCTGGTTGAGGTCATGGCGGATGTTGCAGATGCCGACCATTTTTTGGTCACACTCTCGGATGCAAAGAAAAGTGGAAGATGGAGAACGCCCCTCTTGGCAGGTCTCATAGGAAGAAGAGGCTTCGATGTGTTCTAACCAGTCCGAGATGGAATTCATTTTGTCCAGATGGTTGCCTCCGTGGAGGCGCTCGTCTTGAAAGGCGTGTCTGTAATCCAGTAACTGGTCTTGCCAATCCATACTGGGCTTGGCTAAATAGAGTTTTTCCATGTTGGGACCTCCTGAAATGTTTTAAGTAGTATAGCAGAGTGGAAAAATCTTGTCAATTTGATTTTCCTTGCTTTCTTTCTGCTTGAAATATGGTAAAATAGTTAGCAGTACGTGGTTTTGTGCAAAGTTGAGTTTGGCTAGGAGCTGAATTGAATTTTGTGGAAAACACGTCAGAAAACATTCAATTTAAAAAAGAGAGGAATAGACCGATCTAGAAGCGCATGCGCATTTTCCATATTTCCGTTTGGAAGGATGGGGAAATTCTAGATGGTGTCGGTATCTACAAGATGACAAAACAAGTTTTTGAAACATTTTTTGCAGGCAAGAAGTTGGTGGTGGAAACAGGCCAAGTTGCTAAGCAAGCCAATGGTGCAGTCGTTGTTCGCTATGGGGACTCAACCATTCTAACTGCAGCCGTGATGTCTAAAAAAATGGCAACAGGAGACTTTTTCCCACTCCAAGTTAACTATGAGGAAAAAATGTACGCAGCAGGGAAATTCCCTGGTGGCTGGATGAAACGCGAAGGCCGTCCGTCAACGGACGCGACCTTGACAGCCCGTTTGATTGACCGTCCGATCCGTCCGATGTTCGCAGAAGGCTTCCGCAATGAAGTTCAAGTGATTAACACGGTTCTTTCCTATGATGAAAATGCTAGCGCGCCAATGGCGGCCATGTTTGGTTCTTCCCTTGCCCTTGCTATTTCAGACATTCCGTTTAACGGACCGATTGCTGGTGTGCAAGTGGGTTACGTGGATGACCAATTGGTCATCAACCCAGACAAGGCGCAGCAAGAAGAATCGCTTCTTGATTTGATTGTTGCGGGTAACAAGGATGCCATCAACATGGTAGAATCTGGGGCAAAAGAATTGTCTGAAGACATCATGTTGGAAGCTCTCTTGTTGGGACATGCTGAAATCCAAAAACTCTTGGACTTCCAAAATGAGATTGTAGCAGCAGTCGGCAAAGAAAAAGCAGACGTTGAATTGCTCCAAGTGGATGCAGACCTGCAAGCAGAAATCGTAGCAGCCTACAATGATGATTTGAAAAAGGCTGTTCAAGTAGAAGAAAAACTAGCGCGTGAAGATGCAACAAATGCCGTTCGTGAAGCCGTTATTGCAGCCTATGACGAACGCTATGCGGACCACGAAGACCATGATCGTATCATGCGGGATGTCCATGAAATCTTGGAGTTGATGGAACATGCAGAAGTGCGTCGTCTCATCACCGAAGACAAGGTTCGCCCAGACGGCCGTCGTGTCGATGAAATCCGTCCCTTGGATGCCGAAGTGGACTTCTTGCCACAAGTTCATGGCTCAGGTCTCTTTACCCGTGGTCAAACTCAAGCCCTTTCTGTCTTGACCTTGGCACCGATGGGGGAAACCCAAATCATTGACGGTTTAGGAGATGAGTACAAAAAACGCTTCTTGCACCACTACAATTTCCCACAATACTCAGTGGGTTCAACTGGTCGTTATGGTGCCCCTGGTCGTCGTGAAATTGGACACGGTGCTCTTGGGGAACGTGCCCTTGAGCAAGTCTTGCCGAGTTTAGAGGACTTCCCTTATGCCATTCGTTTGGTTGCAGAAGTCTTGGAATCAAACGGTTCTTCTTCACAGGCTTCCATCACAGCAGGCACGCTTGCCCTTATGGCAGGTGGTGTGCCAATCAAGGCCCCTGTTGCAGGGATTGCCATGGGACTTATTTCTGATGGAACTAACTACACTGTCTTGACCGATATCCAAGGTTTGGAAGACCACTTTGGCGACATGGACTTCAAGGTAGCAGGTACCCGTGACGGGATTACAGCCCTTCAAATGGATATCAAGATTGACGGGATTACCCCACAAATCTTGGAAGAAGCCCTTGCCCAAGCGAAGAAAGCCCGCTTTGAAATCTTGGATGTGATCGAAGCAACCATTCCTGAAGTGCGTCCAGAATTGGCACCAACTGCACCGAAAATTGACACCATCAAGATTGATGTTGACAAGATTAAGGTGGTTATCGGTAAAGGTGGGGAAACCATTGACAAGATTATCGCAGAAACTGGCGTGAAAATTGACATTGATGAAGAAGGAAATGTGTCCATCTACTCATCAGACCAGGATGCCATTAACCGTGCAAAAGACATCATTGCCAGCTTAGTGCGTGAAGCAAAAGTTGGGGAAGTCTACAAGGCCAAGGTTGTCCGCATTGAGAAATTCGGTGCCTTTGTCAACCTCTTTGAAAAGACCGATGCCTTGGTGCACATCTCTGAAATGGCTTGGACCCGTACCAACCGTGTCGAAGACTTGGTTGAAATCGGTGATGAGGTTGATGTGAAAATCATGAAGATTGACGAAAAAGGCCGTGTGGATGCGTCCATGAAAGTTCTCTTACCAAAACCAGAAGGTGTGGAAGAAGACAAGAAAGAGCGCAAAGACCGACCAGAACGTTCTGAGCGTCCTCGTCGTCCAAGAGAGCAAAAAGACAACGCTGGATTTGGCGAGTTCAAATTCCACAAGGTTGAAAAATAATCGTCTAACCTGTAAACGCTTGTGTAAGCTGTTGTTCAAACAGCAATATCACTCTTCGATATTGTAAGACAGATATACAGACAAGGATAGACAAATAGGTAGAAAGCATCTAGGATTTTGTATCCCAGATGTTTTCTCATAAAGCAAGAAATGAATGAGCTAGCGTGGATTGGTTTTTGTAGAACCAGGGCTAGCCCATCACATAAAGGAGTCAGTATGGGTTGGTGGAGAAAAACCATTGATATTGTCAAAGAGTTGGATCCCGCAGCTCGGACAAGTTTAGAGGTCTTGTTGACCTACCCCGGTGTCAAGGCCTTGGCCGCACACCGCTTATCCCATTTTTTATGGAAACACAATTTTAAATTATTGGCCCGGATGCACAGCCAATTCTGGCGTTTCTTAACCCAGATTGAAATCCATCCAGGGGCCCAGATTGCTAGCGGTGTCTTTATTGACCACGGAGCAGGTCTGGTGATTGGTGAAACAGCCATCGTGGAAGAAGGCGTCATGCTCTACCACGGAGTGACCTTGGGTGGGACAGGTAAAGACTGTGGAAAACGTCACCCGACCATTCGAAAAGGGGCCTTAATTTCAGCCCATGCCCAAGTAATTGGGCCCATTGAAATTGGAGCCTATTCTAAGGTTGGAGCGTCTGCGGTGGTCGTTTCAGATGTGCCTGCCGAAGTGACCGTGGTCGGTATTCCTGCTAAGGTTGTCCGTGTTCACGGCAAAAAAGACGAGCTGGTGATTGACCAAATTGAAGCCGAACGCGAGAGTCTCTATTACAGTTCCAAACTAGAAGCCATGCGGGATGCCAGCCACCACTCGTCCAATTTGTAGGGAGAATCTGAATGCTACTAGAAGAATTTGAAAATGGCCCTGCGGTCATCGAACCAACAAATAAGAGTTTGAGCCACCGGATGGACGAGGTCTGTCCGACCTTGATTTATTCTTTCAATGGGGAAATTGTGCAGCGCGTAAGCCAGATGCCAGGCGTCAAGCAGATTGGATTTGTGAACAGCATTAACGGCCACAATCCGGTCTATCTCTATGAAAAAGATGGGCTCAAGGTGGCGGTCATGATGGCGGTGGTTGGCGCTGCCATGGCGGTTGGCCAACTGGAAGAACTTAAGGCCTTTGGTTTTGAGAATTTCATCGTTTTGGGCTCTTGTGGGGTTCTGGACAAGTCCATCGGAGCTGATAAGATAATTCTGCCAGCGTCAGCCCTACGGGACGAGGGGACCAGCTATCACTATGCGCCAGCTAGCGATGAGATTTCTTATGAGGAAGCCCTGCTTTTAACCATGGAAAAAGCCCTTGATAAACACGGGATTGAGCATGTCCGTGCCAAGGCATGGACGACCGATGCCTTTTACCGAGAGACGGCTGATAAGGTCAAACGCCGCTTGGCGGCTGGGGCAACCGTAGTGGATATGGAGGCGTCTGCTATCATGGCCTGGACCCAGTTTCGCTCAGCCAAGGTCTACCAGTTCTTCTACACGGCGGACTACGTGGATCACACGACCAACCAGTGGGACAAACGCCAAGAAGAACGGACAGCTGATGTCATGACCTTCTTTGAGATAGCCCTGAAGATTGCAGGAGAGGTATAAAATGCTATTTGATTTTTACGATGCCAATCGCTTGGTCTGTTTGGTGACCTTGTTTATCGGATTGGTGGCGATAGCAGAATTTTTTCAAGGAGAGTTTCGTATTGCCTTCATAACAGGTGGGGTAACCGTGGTGCTACTAGCTTACCTTTACAAGTCTTACCAAACATTTAAAAAGGAAAAACAAGAATGATAAAGATTTACAATACCTTGACGCGGCAGCTAGAAGAATTTGTTCCCTTGGAAGAGGGAAAGGTCAAGATGTATGTTTGTGGTCCAACGGTTTACAACTACATCCATATCGGAAATGCCAGAAGTGTCGTTTCCTTTGATACCATTCGCCGGTATTTTGAGTACCGGGGTTATGACGTGGCCTATATTTCAAACTTTACCGATGTAGATGACAAGATTATCAAGGGTGCGGCTGAGGCTGGCATGGATACCAAGAGTTTTTCGGATAAGTTCATTGCGGCCTTCAAGGAAGATGTGGCCCAGCTTGGGGTCAAGCCGGCCACTAAAAATCCCCGTGTCATCGATTACATGGATGAAATCATTGAGTTTGTTTCTGTCTTGATGGATAAGGGCTTCGCTTACGAGGCGGCTGGGGATGTCTATTTCCGTGTGGCCAAATCGCACAATTATGCCAAATTAGCCAATAAAACCTTGGAAGATTTGGAGGCAGGTGCCAGTGGTCGTGTCGAAGGCGAAGGGGACATCAAGGAACACCCATTTGATTTTGCTCTTTGGAAATCGGCCAAGCCTGGTGAGGTCTCTTGGGATAGCCCTTGGGGGCAAGGTCGTCCTGGCTGGCACATCGAGTGTTCGGTCATGGCAACAGAGATTTTGGGGGATACCATTGATATTCATGGTGGGGGAGCCGATTTAGAGTTTCCACACCATACCAATGAAATTGCCCAATCTGAAGCCAAGACAGGCCATCCCTTTGCCAATTATTGGATGCACAATGCCATGCTCAACATCAATGATGAGAAAATGTCCAAGTCCTTAGGGAACTATGTAACCGCTCATGATTTGTTGCAAAAAATCGATGGGCAAATCTTGCGCTTCTTCCTAGCGACTCAGCACTACCGCAGACCCTTGAATTACACCGAAAAAGCCATTCAGGATGCGGAGACCAATCTCAAATATTTGAAAAACACCTACACCCAACCCTTTACAGAAAAGGGAACAGCTAGTGATTTGCAAGCTTGGATAGACCGCTTTACCCAAGCCATGGATGATGATTTTAATACCGCAAACGGGATTACGGTCATCTTTGATATGGCCAAATGGATCAATTCGGGTCATTACAATTCCGCTATCAAAGAGGCTTTTGCCCAACTCTTAAACGTCTTTGGGATTGTTTTTGTCGAAGAAGTATTGGATGATGAGATTGAAGCCTTGATTGCTCAGAGACAGGAAGCTCGGTCCAATCGCGATTTTGCGACCGCGGACCGGATTCGAGATGAATTGGCAGCCCAAGGTATCCAACTCTTGGATACCAAAGATGGTGTGAGGTGGTTGCGTGACTAAACTTGATGTCAATCTCATCAATGGGATCGCCCTGGCCTTTGAAGGGGATGCGGTCTACTCCATGTATATTCGCCGTCACTTGATTTTTTCGGGGCAAACCAAGCCCAACCAACTGCACCGTTTGGCAACCCAGTATGTCTCTGCCAAGGCACAAGCCATGTTGGCGACGCAGCTCTTGGAAGAAGGCTTGCTGACGGAAAAGGAAGAAGAAATCTACAAACGTGGCCGCAACGCCAGTACCCATACCAAGGCTAAAAACACGGACATTATTACCTATAAAATGTCCACTGGTTTTGAAGCTATTCTTGGTTATCTGCACATGACCGACCAAATCGACCGCATGGAAGAAGTGATTGACTGGTGCATTGCAAGGATTGAAGAAACAAAAAAAACACCCTAAGGTGTTTGAAAGAACAGACAAGCTTCTTTGGAGGTTTGTCTTTTTTGTCGGTCCAACCAAAATTGAAAAAACAGAAGAAATCTAGCAGAGCTTCTTCTATTTCGCATACTCTTCGTAAAAATCCACTTTTAATTGAATAAAGTCAGCCAATTCCTGTAAGAGTTGAAAGAGGGTGGCCCTAGTTTCAAATTCATCACGGGTTTGGGGCAGGGGGCGTTCGCGGAAGGTCTGGTGGAAAAGTTCAATGTCCTGCCGGAGTTCGAGGCCGGGATTTTGCCGGCTGAGCTGGTCGGCACATCTGGCAAAGAGACTAGCTAAGATGATACTTTCCTTGGCCTCAAGTTGGCACTTGTTGATGTGTTTGGCCATGTTTCGCAGGATTTTATTTTGTTGGGCCCGCATTTCAAAATAATGTACTTGGTAGTTGGTCTGGTGAAAGACCTGATTGTGGCGGTCTAGATAGACAACTTCAAGGGCTTGGTCTAGCGTTTGGTCCAATTGATTGATGAGCTCTGCTTCATTTCGCCCATCTCCTGTTAACAAAAAAGATTCAAATTTCAACAGGATTTGCTTGAGGAGGTCTTCTACTTCTTGGTGGTAACTTTCGATTTGCTTTTCTTGTGACGGCATGTAGAGGTTGATCAAGAGGGCAAATCCAGCCCCAATCAAAAACAGCGCCAGCTCATTTCCCAAAAAAGCCAAATCGATCCGTTGTTCCAGGAGAAGGTGGGTCACAAGGACGGTACAAGGAGCAATGCCGGCCTGCCAGTTGAGGAGGTAGGCGGTAGGGACATAAAGGGCTAGGTAAATCGCCAAGGTCCACATCTCAAAGCCAAAAAGCCAGAAGGTAAGTGCGGCCAGTGTCAGCGCTAAAAGGCTAGACCAGAGGCGGTCCAAAGCCATCTTTAAGGAGGATTTACGGGTGTCAAGGACGCTCAAGATAGCGATGATACCAGCAGAAGTGGCGTATGCTAGCCTCAAGGTTTCTGCGGTGTAGATGGCGAGGACAGTGGCCAAAACAAGTTTGATGGTGCGTTGGATAATGGACATAGGGTCTTCCTTTCTTGACATATTGTATCATATTTTTGAAGTAGCGAGCAGGGGATGTGGTATAATATGTCTATGGAAAAAAATGATATTGTATACGGAGTACATGCTGTGGTGGAAAGCTTGGAGGCCAATGTTGCCAACAAGCTCTACATTCAGGATGACCTGCGTGGAAAAAATGTAGAAAAAATCAAGGCACTGGCTGCTGACAAAAAGGTGTCGATTTCGTGGACACCCAAAAAAACCTTGACAGAGATGACAGAAGGAGCAGTTCACCAGGGCTTTGTTCTGCGGGTTTCAGAGTTTGCCTATGCCGAGTTGGTGACTATTTTGGAAAAAGCAGAGCAGGAAGACAATCCCTTGCTTCTGATCTTGGATGGATTGACAGACCCACATAATTTTGGGTCTATCTTGCGGACGGCTGACGCTACTAATGTCTGCGGGGTTATTATTCCCAAGCACCGGGCTGTTGGGGTCACGCCTGTCGTCTCCAAAACCTCAACAGGAGCAGTGGCCCATGTGCCGATTGCCCGTGTGACCAATCTTAGCCAGACCCTGGACCAGCTAAAAGAGGCGGGTTTCTGGATTTTTGGAACGGATATGAACGGGACACCCTCCCACAAATGGAACACAGCCGGCAAGTTGGCCTTGATCATTGGCAATGAAGGAAAAGGAATCAGCCCCAATATCAAAAAACAGGTAGATGAGATGATCACCATTCCCATGCAGGGCCACGTCCAAAGCCTCAATGCCAGTGTGGCCGCGGCTGTCTTGATGTACGAGGTTTTCCGAAACAAATTATAACTAAAAAATGGAGAAGGTAGAAGGCAAGATGAAAGAAAAAATCTTAATTGTAGACGGCTACAACATGATTGCCTTCTGGCAATCCACCAAGCAGGCCTTTCGTCAGGGCAATCTAGATGAAGCCAGAAACACCCTGCTCAATAAATTATCCAATTACGCTTCTTTTGAACAGATCGAGGTTATATGCGTGTTTGATGCCCAGCACGTTCCGGGTTTGCGTCAGCGCTATGATGCCTACAATGTGACCGTTATTTTTACCGAAGAAGAAGAGACCGCGGATTCCTACATCGAGCGAATGACCGCTGAACTCAATACTTCCCGCTTAACGGTCTCGGTTGCCACCAGCGATTTGAATGAACAGTGGGTGGTCTTTTCCCAAGGTGCCTTGCGGGTATCTGCCCGTGAGTTGGAGCAACGCGTTTCCAGCGTCAAAAAAGAAGTCAATCAGTTTGTCGATCAGGTCGAACTCTACACACCGAGGCTCAATCCCTGGTCAGACGGCAATTACCAAACCTTAAAAACTTTACTAGAGGAGATGAAATGACATTTAGGATTGTGACCGATTCAACAGCAGATTTACCAAAAGAGTGGATAACGGACCACCAGATTACGGTCTTGGGACTCACTATTCAATTAGACGGTGTTACCTATGAAACAACTGGAGAGGAAGCCTTGACCAGTGGGGTTCTACTGGAGAAAATGGCACAGGGTGGCCAGCCAACAACCAGTCAAGTCAATGTTGGTCAATTTGAAGCAGTTTTTGAAGAAGCTGCTAAAAATGGAGAAGACGTTTTTTATATCGCATTCTCGTCTGCCCTATCAGGAACCTACCAAAGTGGCGTGATTGCGCGTGATATGGTCTTGGAAAAATACCCAGATGCTAAGATTGCCATTGTCGATACCAAGGCCGCAACTATTGGAGAAGGCTACTTGGTCTTAGCCGCTGCCAAAGCCCGTCAAGCAGGCAAAGATTTGGATGAGGCCGTGGCCATCGTGGAAGAAATGGCACCACGCTTGCGGACCTACCTGCTTGTGGATGACCTCAATCACCTGGTACGAGGGGGCCGCCTATCTAAAGCCGCTGCCATGATTGGTGGCTTGGTCAACATTAAACCCTTGATTGCGATTAACAGAGAGGGACGTTTGGATTCGATTGCCAAAATCCGTGGCCGCAAAAAAGGTATCCGGGAGATGATTTCCCTTACGCTAGATGATTTGGCAGAAGAGACAGTGATGGTTGCCTATACAGGTGATGCTTCAACCGCTGAAGAAGTCCGCCAAACCCTCTTGCAAGAAGATACTGTTACAGACGTTATTATGGAACCCCTGGGACCCGTGATTGCCGCTCATGTCGGTCATGATGTGTTGGCCCTCTTGTCTTTTGGAAAAATAGCCAAATAAAAGAAACGCTCGCTTATTGCGGCGTTTCTTTTTGATGTGTGCTGGGAATCATCATGGTCAGTAAAAAGGTCTGGTTTTCAGTGTGAATCGAGAGCCAGCCATTGTATTTTTCAAGGGTGGTTTGAATGCTTTTTAAGCCAAAACCATGGTAATGATGGTCGTTTTTTGTGCTTTTTGGCAGCTGACTTTCTGGATCCAGTTCAATGGTATCCAAAAATCGATTGAGTACTTCCATGACTACAAATTGTTTGTGCTGCTTGATATGGAGGCTGATTTGCCGATCTGCCGGATCTTCGTAATCCTGTACGCAGTCAATGGCGTTGTCCAGAGCGTTTCCTAAAATCGTATAAACATCCAGCAAAGACAGAAAATGCAGAGCCTCCCCATCAATCATATGGGTCAGTTGAATGCCTTTTAATTGGCATTGGTGGTGTTTTTGGGTCAGCAGGGTATTGAGGGATTCGTTTTCTAAATTGAACACTTGGTCGTAATGGGAAATACTATGAAGGATGTCTTGGTAGTACTCTCCTTTTTTAGATTCTTCCATATTTTGCAGGGCTAGGACCTGGTTTTTCAAGTCGTGGACCTTATGGTTGATGTGCTGAACCGCATCTTTTTCCATCTGGTACTGTTTTTTGCGCTCTTTTAATAAATGCTCCATTACAAAAGGACTTATCGCCTTCATCAAACACTTTGCCCTCAACGATCAAGAAACCAACCGTCCGTCCCTCTTGACCTTTGCCAATGAGCAATCCATCCGTGAAATCTACTTGTCACCATTTGAAGAAAGTGTGACAGAAGGAGGAGCCCTTGGTATGATGGCAGCCATGAACCGTGTTGGTGCAACATGGGCTGGTAACCACAAAGGCTTGATGACCGATGTTGTTCGTGATGAGTGGGACTTCCAAGGAATTATTGTCACAGACCAAGCTTCCTTCCCACAAGCCTTTCCATTTATGGCCATTCGTGGTGGTTTAGAAGCTGGTACGGACCTCTACCTCAATACTGGTACAGACAACTGGACCATTGAAGACTACGCGAAGAATCCGACTGTGATGACACAATTGCGGACAGCTTCAAAACGCATTCTCTTTGCAGTATCACGTAGTTTAGCCATGAACGGCATCTCTTCTACTGCGAAAGTTAAAACCATTGTGCCATTGTGGCAAAAATGGCTCTATGCAGCAGATGCTGTGATTGCAGCTCTTGTCTTATTCGGTGGCTATGCCCTTATCCGTAAGACAAAATGGAAAAAAGAAGAAAACTAAGACTTCCTTTTCAACCAACAACCATTCATTTGAATGGTTGTTTTTTTACAAAAATACAAAACATTTTGTAAAGTATATTTGACAAAATGTAAGGTGAAAGATATAATAAAGTCAAATCAAACAGAAAAATTGGAGGAAAGAATATGTTTTCTAAACAACAGTCGATCGTGAAACAGCAATGGTTGGTCATTGCCCTGGTTGCAGTCATGGATCTTGTAGCCCTCCTGGTGGCTAATAGTGCATCAGATTCCTTTCTACGAAATCTTTTCTGGGCTTTTGTCGTCTTGTTAAGCCTCTTGTTGATTGCTCTGCTCCTTGGTTTGCGTTCAGCCAAAAAGTTGCAGGACAAGATAGAAATTGGAGATCCAGAAAGTATCCAAAAAGTTCAGCAAACAACCGTCTACGATGAACGGCAGAAAGGTTTTCTCCTACAAAGTTATACACTCGGTTTTTGGTACAGCATCTTCATCTTCTGGCTTTCCATCTTTATCAGCCGGTTTTGGAGTCAGGTTATTTCCCTTGATTTTATGCTGGTTCTGGGTCTCTGGGGAGGATTAGGCTTGACCACCTCAACCGCCAACCTTAAAGGCGCCTCCCCCTTTGTCGATCCACGCTTTAGCACAAGAGGATCTATAATGGGGGCACTTGCCAGCTTATTTGGTCTGGGAATAGTTGGGTTCAGTATCTTGGAGACAATGGCAGGGCAGGAAAGTCTCTCTCAGTTTTTTGGCAGAGGGGGCAGTGGTAGCATGATTGTCCTAGGGCTTACGCTTCTTAGCATGGGACTCAGTATCCTTTACCGTCTCTACCAGAATAAAAAAGAGGAGGAAGAATGATGCTCATCAAACAAATAGTGGTTGTCGCCTTCTTATTGCTAGGCCTTCTTTTATCAATCTATATGGTTTCAAAAGAAAAAATAGTAAACAACGAAACATTTGACGAACGCCAAATCTTATATCGAAACAAGGGATACAAATGGGGTTTTTCGACTATGGTCGTAACCTTAGTGGTCTGTCAATTTTCAGCCAGCTTCCTCGAGAACTATCTTTCTTTGGATTCGGTCCTTGTCCTTGTCTTAGGTTCGGGATTTACGGTGGCATTAACCTATTGGATTTGGAACGATGCTTATTACAAACCCAAAGAATACCGATCGTTTATCTGGCCCGGTTTGTTTTCCTTAGCCATGGCCGCTTTAGGCATGAAAGGTGCACATTCGGACTACCAAGTTTGGCTGGCATCTGAACAGGGACTGGAAAGCTGGAAAATCTTTTTAGACGAAGTGGCTTACAAGGGCACATTTTTTCTGACTGAGCTGAGTCTTGGATTGGCCCTTTTGACCAAGTTTGTTCTTGAAAAAAGGAGGGATGAAGAATGAAAAACCTCCGATTAAAGGCTGCAAGGGCTGGAAAAGATTTGTCCCAGCAGAATCTAGCTGATCTTGTTGGCGTCTCGCGACAAACCATTGCAGCAGTGGAAAAAGGCGATTACAACCCCACCATCAATCTCTGTCTGGCCATCTGCAAGGCGCTGGACAAAACCCTCGACGAACTCTTCTGGGAAGAATAAGAACAATTGACGAAACAAACGTGAAGAGTCACAGGATATCCCGTTTGTTGTTCGTGAACTGTCGTTTATTATGTTAAATCCAGTCTCCTACAAGAGAGGTGGAAAAAGGATTTCGTTTTCATAAAAAAAAGAAGAAAAAACAGGCTCAAATCGCTTGACGGTGGGCTTGTTTTTTTGGTATGATAGTAGACGGTATTGTTTACCCCATTTGAAAGGCCCCGGAACCTTCCAAATACCTTTGCGTGGGACGGAACACCCACCACCCGTAAACAAAAACGAATTCGTATAGGAGAAATCATGAACAAAACAACTTTTATGGCTAAACCAGGCCAAGTTGAACGCAAATGGTACGTTGTTGACGCAACTGATGTACCTCTTGGACGTCTTTCTGCAGTAGTTGCTAGCGTACTTCGCGGAAAAAACAAACCAACTTTCACACCACACACTGATACAGGTGACTTCGTTATCGTTATCAATGCTGAGAAAGTGAAATTGACTGGTAAAAAAGCAACAGACAAGATCTACTACACTCACTCAATGCACCCAGGTGGATTGAAATCAATCTCTGCTGGTGAGTTGCGTTCTAAAAACGCTGTTCGCTTGATTGAAAAATCAGTTAAAGGCATGCTTCCACACAACACTCTTGGACGTGCACAAGGCATGAAATTGAAAGTCTTTGTTGGAGCTGAGCACACTCACGCTGCACAACAACCAGAAGTACTTGATATCTCAGGTCTTATCTAAGAGAAAGGAGCACATAAAACATGGCACAAGCACAATATGCAGGTACTGGCCGTCGTAAAAACGCAGTTGCACGCGTTCGTTTGACTCCAGGTACTGGTAAAATCACTGTTAACAAAAAAGATGTAGAAGAGTACATCCCACACGCTGACCTTCGTTTGGTCATCAACCAACCTTTCGCAGTTACTTCAACTGAAGGTTCATACGACGTTTTCGTTAACGTTGTAGGTGGTGGTTACGCTGGTCAATCAGGTGCGATCCGTCACGGTATCGCGCGTGCGCTCTTGCAAGTAGACCCAGACTTCCGCGATTCATTGAAACGCGCTGGCCTTCTTACACGTGACGCTCGTATGGTTGAACGTAAAAAACCAGGTCTTAAGAAAGCTCGTAAAGCTTCACAATTCTCAAAACGTTAATCAAAACCTTATTATACCAACGTTTACAGACACTTTTTGGTGTCAGTTGGTGTTAATTATAGTGATAAGTCGTTTAAGAGACTTAAAGCATCAGCATCTTGCTGGTGCTTTTTTTCTGGCATCAGTTCAAGATAATATTGTTGAGTTGTGAGAATTGAGTTATGACCTAGACGGCGAGAAATGTAATCTAAACTTATATCTTTAGAAAATAGAAATGAAGCGTGTGTATCACGCAATCCGTGAAATGTTGTTTTTGTCAACTCCAATTGCTTGAGTAATTTTTGAAGCTGACTTGCTTGTCGAAATCCATTCCAATCAAAAACATAATCAGTCTTTTTATTGGCGAGCGACACTAAAGCTTGGTAAACATCTTTATTAATAGAGATTTCTCTCTTAGAATGTTTTGTTTTGAGTTTAGTATCATCATTTGTCGGACTGATTGAGCGAAGAATTTTGACACCGTATTCAAAAATATCTTCTTTCTTAATTCCAAGTAGTTCTCCTCGACGAGCACCCGTTTCTAGAGCAAGAGCTACAAGAATATTAAATTCATCCTCTGTATGACTTAGGCAATATTGCCTGAGTTTTTTGAACTCCGTAATGGATAGTGGAATGTTCCGTTTTGGAGGCTCTTGTCCTTTTGCTTTGAGTAGGTGACCAAAATCATTTGTAATAAGTCCACGAGCATAAGCATATTTCAACGAACCACGGATTTTTAGCACAAGTTCTTTTACCGTCTTCTTAGAGTGAGTTTCAGCATATTGATCAATCTTTTTTTGCATGATGAGGTCATCAAGATGTTTAATCTGAATTCCATCAAAGAGATTATCAACCACTACAAGAGTTCGTTTATAATTTATAAAAGTAGCTTTACGAACATCATTTTTCTTAACCGTATGAACCCAGTTTCGGTAAAAATCAGTAAATAGGGTAGAGCGTTCAGCGATATTCTTGCCACGCCCTTTTTCAAGTTCCATTTCTAGCGTCCAGAGTTCGGCATTTTTTTTATTGTTAAATGTCTTGGTTTCTCGTTTGTATTCTCCTTTCTTATAGAGTGATACAGTTGCACGGAAAGAATTTCCACGTTTTGTGATTGTTGCCATTTTATCAGCCTTTCTAGTAAAAATGATTGATAAAATAGACTAGTCACATATAGGATATATGAAAAATCTGATTTTATCAATCATTGATTGCTACACACAGTGATTTTCAACAAATGTGACTAGAAAACTTTTCAAGTATCGTTCTTGCTTTCCAACCATGAAGCATTGAAAATCAGGATGGCTTCTAATGTACTTGTCGAATGATTTTGGATCAATACCTAGAAAATCAGAAGCTTGCTGACGTGTGAGCAACAAAGGTGCGTTATCCATAAAAGACCTCTTTCTATGTTCGTTTTCATTATGCCAGAAAATGAATCAAGAATCGCCATTTTTGAAATTTTGTATGTCATATATAAAAATACTCCCGTCTTAGTCTAGCAAGCTAGAAACGGGAGTATTTTCTAATGATTGTCCATTGAGTCAATTAAAAGATTATATTATACACTTGAGTTCTGAGTATACTTTGGAGTTAAATGGTTAGTAAAGTTTTATTCTAGACTAGGTTTGAATCAACTTGTAAGCGTAAGATTCTGGGAATTCTTCTTCCCTATTATGTCCTAACGCTTTTGTTACAATTTTACACGCGACACGATCTAATCTGATTCCAGCCAATTTTTTTGGTAAAGAAAATAGTGAAGGAATAAAAAGTATAAAGATGTATCTTTTGTTTTGTAGTATCTATCATTCACTGTTAATGCTTATTTACAATAATAGTAAAGTTTTGCTATAATTGTGACATAGGAGAATACTATGAAGCAATTGTTCAAATGCTTAGGGGTGGTAGTTGTAGTAGCTATATGTCTATCTGGTTTTTACTATCTATCACGTTTAGAAGAGGATGTGGGTGAGAGGGCTTATCACAATAAGAAGATGGAGCTGTTTCATCAAAATCCAGATGTCTATGCTTGGTTAAGAGTTGATGGGACCAAAATTGATTATCCTGTCGCCCAACACCCAGCAGATGATCGTTACTATTTATCTCATGATTTAGATGGAAATGAGACCTACTATGGTGCGATTTTTACAGAGTTGGTGAATACTAAAACCTTCGATGATCCTGTAACCATTATTTATGGTCACGCCATGGCGGATGATTCCATGTTTGGTTCTTTGGATTACTTGGCGGACCAGCAGTTTTTTAAGGACGATACCCTGATAAGGATTGATACTCTGACTCATCACTATGAATATGAAATAATGGCAGCTCATCCTTACACAGATGATCATCTCTATCATACCTTTCAACTGGATAGTAAGGAAGGGATGATCCAGTATGTATCCACTCTCAAGGAGAGAGCGACAACCTATGGTGGTTTGTATCGACCTGTAGAAACCAATATAGATAAGGATCGATTCCTAATCTTATCAACCTGCGATGCTGTAAATGATGCTTATCGGTATGTGGTGACTGCACGGTTGAAGACTGTCACAGAAAGGACAGACACATGAAACTAACAGAGAAAAAAACCAGATTTTGGAGATTAGCGATAGGGCTTTTGTTATTAGGAGTGGGACAG
Organism: Streptococcus cameli; assembly: GCF_053207365.1. Taxonomy (NCBI): domain Bacteria; kingdom Bacillati; phylum Bacillota; class Bacilli; order Lactobacillales; family Streptococcaceae; genus Streptococcus; species Streptococcus cameli. The sequence continues at coordinate 164,586 of NZ_JBRUIM010000003.1, forward strand.
AGGTTGTTGCTGACAGGAGGTGTGACTTCTTGGGCAACGGATATCGGATGGTCTCCTATTTTGATACTCTTGAGTTTCATTTTATTGATAGTAGGGATACTGTTAATTGCTCCAATAGGGATGTGGTTTTACAGAGCCAATTGTTCAGATCCACGATTAAAGAAGCTAGTTTTATTCTATTTGCTCACTACTGTGATGATAGGTTTAGTAGTTGGAGGTATTGGTCAGCTCTTATATGACTATACAACTTTTACCTATACAGATGTTAAGATGGGGATTTGGTTGGTTTCGACCATGTTACAGATGTTACTAAAAATAGCCCTTTGTTATTGTTTGGTAAGTCTACATAGACAGTTATCTATCCGTGGACGAAGAAGTATACTTTGGTTACCTAGTATACTATCTATCTTTTTCCTATCTATCACAATGGGATTGACTATTTGGATTCCAAGTGTAGGTAATGTACTAGTGTCCGTAGTAGATTCGTTTATATTAATAGCAATACTTTATTATTTCATCTATCTCACAAAGGAGAAATCTCATGAAAAGACTCCATAAATGCCTCAATTGGTTTATGTTATTCAGTATCATACTGGGGAATAGCCCGCTTATCTATGCGGAGGAAATTACTCAAGCTATTGAGCAGAGTCAAGCCCAACAAGACTATCAAAATGCTGTAACAGATGCGAGTAGCCAAGTAGTTGGATCTGATAATGCGAATGATGGTGAAGCAACAAGTACTTCTGGACAAACGACACCTTCTTCCAAAGAAGAAGGAGATGCCATCCGACAGCCTAAAGTGGTGGTAGAAGAAAGCGATGCGGAAGCTGAGTTAAAAGCCCAATATGGAGAGCCAGTAGCTGTTAGTGGACAAGAACAGCTTTTTCGTGTTGATGAGACACATTTTGTGACGCATATTGGTAGTGAGATTAAGACCTACATTGACCAAGATGGGGTTGAAGTTCCAGTTGACTTGTCTCTTTATTCCTATCATGCCAATGGGCAACATTATTATTTACCTAAGGAATCTCCAGTGGGTGTAGTACTTCCTAGCGAAGTTAAAGAAGATACTCCAATTGATATCATTCATAAGGATGAAAAGATCTCCCTCTATCCTATTGAGAAGTCATATGACCAGCCTACAGTGGAGTCTAATGCTATTCTCTATAACAACGTTGATGGAAAAACCGATGTCCAATACACAGTTCAGTCTAATGGTGTGAAAGAAGAAATTGTTCTGGCAGAGTGGGGAGGTAAAAATTCCTTTACCTACGGATTAGATGCTGGAACTTACGATGTTTCTCTTGAAGACAATCAGATACTCGTTCGAGAAAAAGGGAAGTCCAACATCTTATTTGTTCTGACAGCACCTATGATGGTTGATAATGCAGGTGAAACGAGTACTGCTTTGACCTTGGGTTTAAAAGAGGCAGGTAAATCTTATGAAGTGACGGTGACAGCTAGTAAAGATTGGCTTACCGCACCAGAACGCCGATATCCAGTCCGAATTGACCCAACAGTTACTATTCCTCGTGAAAAATTGCTAGATGTAGTCACTAGCTCTGTTCGTGGAACTTTCCAAGGTAATGCATATGGCTTTGTAGGTTATATTGATTCTGCGAATATGGGCATGCCTGGAGTAAGAGACATTGGCCGTTCACGAATGTATTTTAAAGTCAATTATGATTTTAATAATATACCTAAAGAAGCCAAGATAGATAGTGCTAGTCTAAACTTATATCAGTATTCTAATGGTATGGGGACTGCAAATGCAACATTTGGAGTGTATTATCTTAAACAAGATTTTAATATTAATACAATTGATTGGCTTAGCTCATCCCAATTAGAGGATGAAATTGCAGGTCAAAATGCATTCAGTCCTCAGAGAAATGGTTTTCATAAATTTGATATACGAGAGACGGTGAATAACTGGGTTCAAGGCTTAATGCCAAACTATGGTCTGGTTGTTAAAGCTACTCGTGAGGATGACTATGGTGCAGGCTTCTATACTACAGAAGCTAATGTTAATAATGTGGCACAAGGAGGATTTACGCCAGATAAGGCTCCAAGTCTGACGATCAACTGGTCTGTACCAGATCCTGTAGATGTGAACTATCCAATTGGGAATACCACTATTAACCTTCGAGCCATGGTGAAGACCGATAAAAAAGGAAAGCTCCAATTCCAAGGTGTTTTTGCGGATGGTTTGACAACCCCAGGAGCGCAAGTGAGCTATAAGCTAAGTGAAGCTTCCAAGAATTACAAGGGCGAGAGTCCTGCTAGTTTCTCGTATAAGTATCCAGATAGTGGTCCTTTTGATACAGCTTTTGAAAAAGGGACAACAAAATATAAGGATAAGCTGTCTAACTGGCAAACCCAAGTGCCATTTACAGAACCTGAACTGAATAAGGTCTATACGATTGATGCACTCAGTCAAAAAGATGGGCAAAGTAGCGGTGAGAAAAAGAGTGATACTTTCCTGATTTATAAGGTTACTCAGTATGATACACTTCCTAAGATTGCGTCCTACTATGGTGTTCCACTAAAACAAATTGCCTTTGATAACCGCATTCAGGATATGCTGGTTGTTAAAAATAATACCCTCTTTATCCGCAATCCTAAAAAGAATGCCAATAAACCCTATAATCCACCTACCCTTAATAATAAGACTAAGTCCGATGTGGATATGCTTTTAATGGGGCGTGGTCTCCACTGTGAGTTTGGTTTTGAACCGATCAATCTCAATACAGGAAATTTCTATCTCGATCGTACGGATGTAACGATTCCTGATCTTGAAGGAGATTTTGAGATTACTCGTTTCTATAATTCAAAAGCAGCGGGAGTCAATAGTCTGTTTGGTCGTGGCTGGTCTTTTGCTTTTAATGAACAACTGTCTAGCGATGAAGATCAAAATCTGTACTATACTCGTACAGATGGCTCTATTCTCAAATTTACCAAAGATGGAGATAAGTATCTAGCTCCTGCTGGTTATGACTTAAATCTTGAGGTTAAGACCGTTGAAACCAAAGATGGTGATTTCGGCGGTGATGAGAAAGAAAAATATGATGTCAAAGAGTATCGCATTACCGACACAGATAACCAAGAAAAAGTCTTTAACTTCCACGGACTATTAATTAGTCAAACGGATGAAAAAGGCAATAAAACAACTTTTGATTATAACGAGAACTTCCAGCTAACCAAGATTACATCTCCTACAGGTTTAGTATTTGGTCTTACTTATAACGAAGACGGCTACATTGGCTCTATTCAGGTGCCAAATGGCTCAACTCTTAAGTATGAGTACGATGATAATGGGCACCTCATTACTTATACAGATGCTACGGGAGTTCCAACCCGTTATGAGTATGATGATAAGGGGCTCATGACAGCTTGGTATGATGGTAATGGAACAAAAATCATCCAAAACGAGTATGATGATGAAGGTCGTGTTACCAAGCAGACAGATGGTACAGGTGCAGTTTCAACCCTAGCCTATAGCAAAGGGCAAACGGTAACCACAGATGCCAATGGTAACAAGACGACTTATACTTATGATGATCTTTATCGAACAACAGGTATTTCCTATCCAGATGGTACCAGCATCACTAAGACCTACGATGCGGAGAATCGTCTAGCGAGTGAAACCAATGAATTGGGTCAAACGACCAGTTATAGTTATGATAAAAACGGGAATGTCTTAACAGAGACTCGTTTTGATGGTGCCGTTAAAACGTTCACTTATGATGATAAGAATCATCTTTTATCTGTGAGAGACTTTGGTGGAGAAGAGACCAAGCATCGTTATGATGGAAAAGGAAATCTCATTGAGACAACTCTTCCAGATGGCTCTAGCATCTCTTATACAGTTGACAAACAGGGGCGTATTACCTCTACAACTGATGCACTAGGGGCTAAGACGACGTTTGCCTATGAAGGCGCAAAACTTGTTAAAATCACCAATCCTTTAGGTGGAGTTTCAACTCTATCTTATAATGCCCATAATCAGGTGACAGGAGTCACCAATCCTCGTGGTGGAACGACAACCTTTACTTACGATGCAGAAGGTCGTCAGTTGAGTGAGAAGGATGCGGATGGCGTTGGGACGGTCCAAACTTTTGACAAAGCAGGCCAAGTCATTAGCGTAACAGAAGGAAACGGCAACACTACAACCTTTAGTTATGATGCTTTTGGTCGTAAGATTGGTGCTTCTAATGGTGAGGGAGGCAACTACAGCTATACCTATGACGGTGTCGGTAATCAGCTTTTCATAACAGATGCGGAAGGTCATAAAACAACTTATACCTATGATAGCCGTGGTCGTCTCTTGATAGAGACCGATGCTTTAGGTCAAACTATTACGTATAAGCGTGATGCCTTAGGGCGTATCTTGAGTCGGACAAATGAAGCAGGTAATACAAATCATCTGACCTATGACGACCGAAATCAAGCTGTCAAGACGATTACAGATGCTCTTGGTCAAGTAACAGAGAATACCTATGATAAATCGGGTCAATTGACTGCTGTAGCTTATCCAAGTGGTACCAATACGAAAACCACCTACGATATCATGGGGCGTGTCCTATCATACACGGATGAAGCTGGAGAAACAATTTCTTATACCTATGACAATGTCGGAAATACACTGACTGAAAACAAAGGAGATAAAACAACTAGCTATACTTATGACGTGGCTGGTAATGTAACAAGTATCACCTATCCAGATGGTACAAAAGTAACCTATGAACTGGATGCGATGGGCAATATTTTGTCTATGACAGATGCTTTAGGCAAAAAGACAACCTATGACTATAGCCCTGCAGGTCGTCTCGTTGCGACGACTAATGCTTTAGGTCATAAGACAAGCATGACCTATGATGCCAATGGAAATCAAAATAGCGTGACAGATGCCGCAGGCTACACAGCCTCCAGCACCTTCACAGGACAAAACCAAGTCGCGAGTGTCACAGATGGGTTGGGAAATAAAACAACCTTTGCATACAACCAAATGGAGCAATTACTAGAAGAAGTGGATGCTCTTGGTGGGAAGACTAAATATACTTATGATGCCTTAGGTCATCCTATTGCAGTGGTCGATGCAAATGGTCATACGACCAAGATGAGTTATACCCCAACAGCTCAACTAAAAGAAGTCCTCCTTCCAGATGGTTCAAGTGTAACCCAAGAATATGATGCTCTCGACCGTCTCGTCAAACAAAGCCATTCAAGTGGTCTAATCACAGAATATACTTATGATGCAGCTGACCGTGTTCTTACGAAGAAGGACAATCAAGATCTAAATGAGTCGTATACATACGATAAAGTAGGTAACCGTCTCACATTAACGGATAGCCTCGGTCAAGTGACTAAGTATAGCTATGACAGTGACAATCAACTCACCAAGGTAGAGTATGCGGATGGCACAAGTGAAACCTTTACCTATGATGTCATGGGCAATGTCGCAACCTCTACCGACCAAGAAGGTAAGACCAAGACCTATCACTACGATGATAATGGCAATCTGACTAAAACAGTTGACCACCTCAAGCGTGAGACAAAATACAAGTATGATGCCTTAAACCGTGTTGTGACGGAAACAGATCCTGAGGGAAACAAACTCACCTATGAGTATGATGTTTTGGGCAATCTTTCTAAGGTGACTGATGCCAACGATCACTCTAGCTCTTATGGCTATGATGCCAACCAGCAGTTAGTCCTTTATACTGATTCGAATGGTCAAGCGACAGCCTTTAAATATGACCCACTCGGACGAGTGATTGAAACACTCGCACCAACGGGTGCTAAGCAAACCTTTACCTATGATGCAGTAGGAAATCGCTTGAGTGAAACAACAGGTGAAGGTCATACCACGATCTATACTTATGACGTCCTCAATCGTGTGGCGAGCATGAAGCGTCCAACAGGTGGTGAAACGGTTTATAGCTACGATGGCACAGGTAGTCTTTCTGAAGAGAAAGATGCCAACGGCCATATTACCACCTACACCAACGACCTGTATGGCCGGACAACCAAACGGACACTTCCAAATGAGGCAGAGTTTACCTATAGCTATGATGCATTGGGTCGTTTGTCCAAGCAAACGGGTCCTCAAGGCCTCGCCAAGACCTATACCTATGATGTGGCTGGTAACCTAACCAAGGAAACCGACCAATCCGATAGAAGCAACAGCTATACCTATGACAAGGTAGGTCGTCTCTTAACCGCTAAGAACGCTCTTGATCTTGAGACCAAGTATAGCTATGATGAGGCAGGTAACCTTGAGAAGCTGATTCAGCCTTCAGGAGCGACTACGACCTTCGACTACACAACCCTTGACCAACTCAAGACAGTTAAAACTCCAACAGGACGTGAAATTACCTCAATTTATGACCCAGTCGGTCAACTCACGAAGCAAACCATTAATGGTAAACGGGAAACGAGCTACACCTATGATCCAAATGGCAATCTCTTAGAAGAGAAAAATCCGCTCGGTCAGGTGACCAAACGGACCTATGATAGCTTGAATCGCTTGACCAGTGAGAGTGACACAGCGGGTCAATTGACCATGTATACCTATGACCACGACAACAATGTCACCAAGGTATCAGATGAAGCAGGCGGTCAAGCCACTATGACCTATGATGGTAATGGCAACTTGACTTCTGTCACATCAGGAAGCAAGCGTGTCAAAACCTACACCTATGACCTTAAAGACCAGCTAGTGAAAGCTACTCAAGGGTCAGGTGAGAAGGCTTCAACCTCTAGCTACACCTATGATGGTGTGGGCAATGTCACCTCTGTCACCAACGGCAATGGTAAGGTCACAACTTACAAGTATGACCAACTCTCCAATGTCGTTGAACGGATGACGAGTCTTGGTACTAAAGAAACCTTTACTTATAATGTTAATAACCAGTTAGAAAAAGTTACCAAGGCAGATGGGAAGACCATTACCTATGACTACAACAAGCTAGACCAACTGCTCAAGGTAGATTACTCTGAAAAGCAGGATGGTCAAGTTCTCTATGCCTATGATGCGGATGGACGCCGTGTGTCCATGAGTGACCTGACAGGCACGACCAACTACGAGACCAATCAAGAAGGTGAAGTTACCGGTGTCCGTCAAGGAGATGGTAGCCTTATTCAGTATGAGTATGATGATTTTGGGAATATCAGCCAAATGACCTACCCAGACGGAAGCAAGGTGTCCTACACCTATGACGATCTGGACCGATTGACCTCTGTGACGGATGTTAAAGGTAAGAAAACGACCTACACCTACAACGAAGCAGGGGACATGACTGCCATCAAACGTGGGGATGGGACCAAGAGTTTCTTGACCTACGACAAGGCCCACCGTGTGACGGAGATCCGCCATGTGGATAAGAAGGACAAGCTGATTTCCAGCTATGCCTATGAGTATGACGATGGGGGCTACATCACTAAGGAAACCATCAAGCAGGACGGCGAAACCCTTGTTCAAGCCTACACCTACGATACCCTAGGTCAAGTAGAGACCATGACGGTGTCTGATAAGGCAGGTAAGGAACTGACCAAACTCTCCTACACTTATGACCTGGCTGGAAACAAGCTGACCAGTATAGAAGAAGTAGCGGGTAAGACAGAGCAGACAACCTTTACCTACGATGATAATAACCGTCTAGTCAAACTTGAGAATAAGGAAGGTACCACGGCCTACACCTACGATAAGAATGGGAACCGAATTTCTTCTAAGAAGAAGGACGAGAAGCTAGACTACATCTACGATACGGAGAACCGTCTCCTTGCGGTCAAGGACAAGGATGGTCTTCTCATGGCAGCCCTCTATGACGGAGATGACAACCGAGTATTTACCGCCAGCCGTAAGGAAGGCAAGCATACCTACCAACTCTTCAAGCGTCAGAGCAAGAGGAAATCTCCTTATACCTCGCCAAATGGAGAAGAGCACTCTCTCTTCTGGTATGGCTTTAGCCAGAATGTCCTTCAATCCCTGTCTGCCTTGCCACAGACAGTCGGAAGTATCTGGCACGACATCTTCGATGATGTGTCTACCGCCTATCATAAGAAGGTGGCTAAGGACAGGGCTAACGACGAAGGGCTAGTGGTCAACCCACCAAGCCTGGGTAACCTGCCAGGTGAGGGGGAAGTGACCTACGCTTCACAGGTCAAGGATGTCCTCATCCCTTACACCACGAGAGAAGACACTTTCCACTACTACGAAGAGCGAAACTACGTCAACGATGTCAATCGGGAACACACCGAGGTCCTTCAGACCTATGACCGTGAGCTGAAAGCTAAGGACACCTACACCTATGGAGATGGCAGAAGTTCTTATCTTGACAATCAGACAGATAAGAGTTATGATTACCTGACCAACCAAGCAGGTTCTGTCACAGGATTGGTTCAGGATGGTCAATCAGTCGCTTCAAGCTCTTACAACCTCTACGGTTCAACCAAGGAAAGCACAGACACTACAGGCAACCCATTTGCCTACAATGGTGAAGCCCGTGATGTCACAGGACTTGACTATTTACGTGCTCGTTACTATGATAGTGAGGCTGGAACTTTCCTCACCGAGGATTCCTACCAAGGTGAGTTAACCGATCCGCTCAGTCAGAATCGCTACAGCTATGTCCACAATAACCCAGTCAACTACACCGACCCAAGCGGACACTTCTGGAAGAGTATTAAGAAGGCAGCAAGCAAAGCTTGGAATGGAGTGAAGAAAGCAGCAAGCAACACTTGGAATACAGTGAAGCGAGTTGCGACAAATACGTGGAATACGGTGAAGAGTGCAGTATCCCATGCCGTGAACTGGGTAGGCACCAAGGTCAGTCAGGCTGTTAACTGGGTTGGCACTCAAGTTAACCATGTCAAGAACTGGGCAGTTCAGCAGTGGAATAACTATCACCCTGCACCAAGTTACCACGCCTCATCAGGCGGTTATGGCGGAGGATACCACTCTCCAAGTAGCAGTCATGCTTATGCTCAACAACAACAGGCTCAAGCTAGAGCCCAAGCCGAGCAACGCCGTCAGCAACATATTCGAGACGAATACCGCCAAGCAACAGGTCTCAAGACCACACCGAAGACCCGGGAAGGCAAGAACTTGTTCCGTAACTGGGGTAAAGCCTTAGCTGAGACATTGAAGCATGTGTGCAATCCGAAGACTGCTAAGGCTAAGGATAAAGCTACCACTAAACCCACAGTGAGCGAATCCTTTAAGAAGGAAGTCAACAAACTGGATTATGAGGAGTTGACGAAGAAATACAAAGGTCTCATTAGTGCTCAACATAGCTATCAAGGTACTGGCTATGGCTATATTGTCCGGAGTCCAAAACAGTTGCTTGAAGACCAGTTTGTCATGAAGCGTTACCGTGAGCTGAAGGCAAAAGAGGATGCGAAACAAGCTGCCCACATTGCGGAATTGAACAAGTACCATTATCTCAATATCTACGACTCGATCAGAAAAACAGGTCGTCGACCGGATGGAACACCAGCAACGAACCTTGAGAAAAAGATAGCACCGTTTGTAGTGTCAGCAGGCAATCTATTTGAAGCCGGTAAGAGTTTTGCAGTGGCCTACTCTGCTTATGTTGGCTATCAAAATTATTATGGGAAACCGATATATGGCGTTGATACGAATTGGTTAGGGCAACCAAGCATCCCTAAAGTTAGAACATTTAAATCTGGTGAGCTATATAACCATTATAACAAACACAGACAGCAAGTTGCGAATGCACACAAAAAGTCAAGTTATTCTATTCAGCAATATTTGGACGATGCAAATAATGTTATCCAGAATGGTACTTATATTCCAGAGATGAACGGTTATGTTAAGAAGATTGGTGGGACTGGAAAATCTACGAAATATGAATTCGTTGGTTTGGATAGAACTACTGGTAATATAACAACGTATCATATAAAGTATGCAAAGCAGATTTTGAAAAAATCTCCGAATTTTGAAGTAAGTCCATAGGAGGATAGATAAATGTTGACTATAAAAGAAATCACTTGGATAAATGAAGAAATTAGAGAAGCTGATGTTGTTGTGACAGATGGGACTTATGAAATTGTATGTTTTTCACATCCTTTTTTTCAGAGAAAAGGAGAAGAAGTAAGTGGAACACTTTCCGTATTTGAGCCTTATAGTTTAATACGAAGCAATATAACAAGATATGTAGCCAAACATTTAGGCAATGGTAAATATTTCTTTATTGCTTGTCTTCTTGACAAAAAAGAAGGTACTGTGCAAATAGGTAAAATACAGATTCATGATATTGAAGGAATACCCGAAGAAATTAAAGATGGAGAATATATTCAGTTTGTTGCCCCGAGAGTTGACTTATGGTGAGGTTAACTGTCAATCAAAAGTTGGAGAGATAATTTAACTGGAAGAAGGTAGCTATTGTAGTAGTGGCTACCGCCTGGTTGATTGCAATTACTATTGCGACTGAAGGGATTTCAGCTTAATCAGCTAAAGGCTCTAAGGTAGAATCAACAGCAGTAAACTAAAGGTTGAGATGTGTCCACAAGGAAACCTCCATTGGTGTTGGTATTGTCCTCACCTTAGCCACCGGTGGTCTAGGTGCTCCAGTCGCAATGGCGATTGGTGGTGCGGCTTCTGGAGCCATTATGTCTGGCTATGATGCTTATAGCTCAGGGCAACGTGGTTGGGGCTTGGTTGGCTCTATTGCCAAAGGAGCTGGACTAGGAGCTATTACAGGTTTTGTAGGTGGACAATTTATTGGAGCTGGTGCCAATGTGGCAGCCAATGTGACCCAAAACATTACCAACCAGACCGTTCGTCATGTCGTTAGTGCAGGTGTTGAAGCTGGTTTTGAGACAGCTATAGATACGGGAATCTCCCTTGCGACAGGGAATCCAATTTCTCTTAAGAATGTCGTAACAGACTATGGTCTCAATCTCATTACCAATGGCTCGGGTAGTGTTTCAAGTAAGAAATCTGCCAAAGCGGATGTTCATACTAGTAAGCCTAATAAGTCTAGAATTCCTGTAGAAGCTGTAGATGGTAATGGAAATAAGGTATATGGTGAGATTCTTGAACCTGGTTACATACATACGAGACCAGTTAAAGATATCACATCGACTACTTCTACAGCTCAAAAACGAATTTCAGGTCCAGATCCTAATGCATCAAGACTTGAGGCTCCTAAGAGTAGTTCGTCAACAAATCAAAATAATGATTTCAATAATTGGTTAAATAAAGGAGATGCTAATAACACAGTATATTTAGGAATTAAAAATGGTGAACCTGTTTACACAGGAATAACAAAACAACCTTCAAATTCACGATTAGGCCAACATATTCGGTCAGGTAAAGACATAGATTACTTAGAACCTATTTATGAAGGCGTGACTAGAAATCAAGCTAGAGCTTATGAACAGAATTTATTAGAAAATCCAATTGGAAATTCTAATAAATTAAATAAAATTAATAGTATTAGTCCTAAAAATAAATATCATGATGATGCTGTTAATTGGGCACAAAAGAATAGGTAGGGTAATCAAATGATATATGTTAATTTGTTTAAACAGCGTCGTGATAAAAAGGTGAGTAGTCTCTCAAAAGAAATTCAAGAAAGATTAAATAAGTTTGAGGATAAGAGTGCGGATGAATATCAACTTCAGGTAATAGGCAGTTGTAATACAAAACCAATGAATGGGGATGTCTTTGTATTTGCTCCGGTACAAGGAATTTACTTTTTTGGTAGAGTCTTAGAAGCTGATATAAAGTCTAAGATAAGTCAATTCTATAATCATAAGAATGTTATTATTCTCTTTAGCCAGACAACTAAAGAGTTAAATTTAGAAGAATATAATATTGATTACCAGACTGTACTTGGAAACCCAATGATAGTAGATGACTCTTATTGGAAAAAAGGGTATTTTTATACTATTGGTAATATTCCGATTACTCAGGAGGAGAAACTGTTAGATTACGGTTTTTATAAAATTCATCCCAGGGGAGATTTCTTTTGCACTTCTTCTGGAGAATTATTGGATGTTGAACCTCAATTGTTAGGTCTCTATGCTGTTGCTACTATTACTGGTGTTGCAGCAGAAGTTAATCGCGAATTAATTATGGATCCCACATTACTATTAACAACTAAGTAATTACATAGCGGAGGATACCACTCTCCAAGTAGCAGTCATGCCTATGTTCAGCAAAAACAGGCTCAAGCTAGAGCACAAGCCGAGCAACGCCGCCAGCAGCATATTCGAGACGAGTATAGCCAGTCAACAGGAATCAAGACGACACCTAAGACACGAGAAGCTAAGAGCATGTTCCGTAACTGGGGTAAAGCCCTTAAGGAAATGTACACGCATGTGTGTAAAACAGCTAAACGTGTTAAGAAACAAGTTGCCAACTATGTTAAGAAGATTGACTGGAAGAAGGTTGTGAAAACATCAGCTTATATAGCTGGAGTATTTTTCTCTGTTAATGATATTTATCGCGTTATTATTGGAGGGCTATCCAACATCAAAAAAATAATCTATGATGAAGTTGGTATATCTGAACCTACAGATAGAGCGGCTATGAACGCTTTGAAGAAGAAAAATCCTGTAGCTTATAACTTTATCCTTAATCTTCAAAGTAGGAATGGTGAATATAAGTAGGAAGGAGTTGTTCATGATAAAGGTTTTTAGAAAAATTGTTTATATTGTTATGTTGATGGCTGCTTTTTATTTTACTTATTTTGCTTGGTCCTACCGCTCAATAACTAATGTATTTTTAGAAATGAATCATGCTGCCACTCACTATGAATACAATATTCTCAGATTGCCTAATTTAAGTGATGTTTTACAGTCTGAACGCAGATACAAAGATACTTATAGAGTCATTTCATTACCAATAAAAACAGACTTATCACAAGATGAAGGACTTGCGGTTCTGGTTGGGCGCTATCAGTCGTTTGGCTTAGAATTTCGAAAAGAATTAGAAGAAAATATTTTTCTATATATTACATTTACCTATAAAAATGGTAAGTTAGTAGAGGAATTAGAAATTTCTAATTCGGATACCTCTTTATCAGAAGCTCTCCAAAGCTACTATGTTGATAAAAAAGAGGACGGTGAATCAAATAAATCAGCGGTCTTGCAAACAGCCTACTGGTTCAGTTCTTCTAAGGGGCTTCCAAGTCTACAGCTGACAGATACAAAGAATGTTTTAGAGTATCTTAAACCTTATGAAATTGATGAAGAGTGGCTTCATAAAAAAGCAGACTATATGTTGTACAATATTGTCCTCAAACGCTGGTTTGAAGCTGGTAGTCAACGCTATTCTTTTGATAATCTTGGTGAGGTAGAAATTGTCCCATTAAATTTTGAAGACTAGTTTGAAGACCTAGTTGATAGACGATTGCACATTATCACTAAAAGAAAAGGAGGAAGAAGCAAGAGAGGATAGAAATATGTCCTCTCTTGTTTGATATGGAAGCTCTGCTATTTCCCAAAATATGATATAATCAAAGGGACTTCACCTACGATGACAACAACCGCCTGACTAAGCTGGAAAACAAGGAAGGCACCACGACCTATACCTACGATAAGAACGGCAACCGTACTTCGTCTAAAAAGAATGACGAGAAGTTAGACTACATCTACGACACGGAGAACCGTCTCCTTGCAATCAAGGACAAGGATGGTCTTCTCATGGCAGCCCTCTATGATGGCGATGACAACCGAGTGTTTACCGCCAGCCGCAAGGAAGGCAAGCACACTTACCAGCTCTTCCAGAAACAGAAGAAATCACCATATACCGCACCAGGCGGAGAAGAGCATAGCCTCTTCTGGTATGGCTTTAGTCAGAATGTCCTTCAATCCCTGTCAGCCTTGCCACAGACGGTAGGTACCATTTGGCACGACATCTTCGATGATGTGTCGACTGCTTACCACAAGAAGGTAGCCAAGGATAGAGCCAATGATGAAGGATTAGTGGTCAACCCACCAAGCCTGGGCAATCTTCCAGGAGAAGGGGAAGTGACCTACGCCAGTCAAGTCAAAGATGTCCTCATCCCTTACACCACACGGGAAGACAGCTTCCACTACTATGAAGAACGCAACTATGTCAATGATGTCAACAGAGAGCACACTGAGGTCCTTCAGACCTATGACCGTGAGCTCGAGGCTAAGGAAACCTATACTTATGGCGATGATAGAGTGTCTTATCTGGACAATGCGGCCGATAAGCATTATCACTACCTGACCGACCAAGCAGGCTCTGTGATAGGTTTGACGCAAGATGGCAACTCTGTTGCTTCAAGTAGCTATAGCTTATATGGTTCAACAGCTGAAACCACAGACACCACAGGTAACCCATTCGCCTACAATGGTGAAGCTCGTGATATCACAGGATTGGACTACCTGCGGGCTCGTTACTATGATAGCAGTGCTGGCACCTTCCTCACCGAGGATAGCTACCCAGGAACATCAGAAGAACCACTCAGCCAGAACCAGTACAGCTATGTCCACAACAACCCAGTTAACTACACCGACCCAAGCGGGCATATCTGGAAGAGCATTAAGAAAGCAGCAAGTAGAGCTTGGAACGGAGTGAAGAAAGCTACAACAAAAACTTGGAATACCGTCAAGCGAGTAGCGAATAATACTGCAAGGGCAGTCGTTAATGGTGCTAAGAAAGCATACAATATCGGTCGAAATATCGTCAACACAGTTGTTAACACAGCTAAAGGAGTTGTTAACTGGGTGGGTACTCAAGTAAACCGTGTGACAAATTGGGTTGGTCAGCAGTGGAATAATATCTACCATGCTGGCCAGCAAGCCTATCAAAGTGCAAGTGATTATGCCCAAGCTAAGTATCAGCAAGTACAGGCTCAAATCCAAGCTCAGCGCCAGCAAGCTGTTCGGGATGAGTTTACTCAGGCAACAGGTTTGAAAGACGCTCCTAAGGGTCGAGAAGGTAAGAACCTTCTACGCAACTGGGGTTCAGCATTAGCTAAGACCTTGAAGCATGTATGTACGACAGCGAAACGTGTTGGTAAGCAGATTGTCAAAGCTGCCAAGAAGATTGACTGGAAGAAAGTTGCAGTAACCGCAGGTGCCATTGGTGTTGGTATTGCTCTCACCGTAGCAACTGGAGGTCTGGGTGTCCCAGTAGCGATGGCTATTGGTGGTGCGGCTTCAAGAGTCAGTCCTAGCAAAAATGCTGGTTTTAATCATGTTATTGCACGGCACTTTAATCCGACAAAAAACGCTGGGCAATTTACTATTTCTCAGGCAGAATTAAAGCAAATACTACAGCAACAGTTTGTTATAAAATCGCCTGTCTCATATAATCCGTATTCAGGTAGCTATACTAGAACAATTGATGTTGGTTACAAAATTGGTACTATTAAGAGAAGTTTGTCTAATGTTGGAGGATTGCCTACAAGTAAAATAATAATCCATACAGATAAGTTAGGAAATTTAATTACAGTTTATCCTATCCCTTAGAAAGGAGCAATTATGCCAGAATCTTTAGTACAAATATTAAAAACATTTAATGGAAATGATGAAACTTTGGTCAGTAGATTAATTGCTTTTTTGAAAGAAAATCATCGTTTATCAAAGAAATATATCACTGAAACTGCTTTAGATATGTTGTATCATCTTGATGTAAAAGAATATATTTTCGATACATCAGATCAAGATTATATATTGGTCATAGATTATTTAATACATAATGAACTGACTGATGAAGAATGTTTTAAAGAGGTTGCTATGCTCATCTGGGATATGATTACTTTTATGACAAATGAAGAATGCCCTAGTTGTAACCAAACCAATTTAAGACTATATACAGATCAAAAACAGCGGAATCTATATGAAGTTTGTATAGAATGTTTAGCCCGCAGAAAAAATGGAGAATGGGAATACTCAAGGAGAGAGATATATCCAGCTAAGAAAGAATTAGTAGACTTATATTTAAGAAATAAACAGGGAAATTAGTTCACATCAAAAAATAGAAAATTTTAAATACTATTTTTTAATCGGAAAGGTAGACGAAAATCCCCTTCTAAGAGTTATCCTATCTTCCCATCAGGGGCTCCAATAGAGCAACGCCTGCCGATCGTCCATAATCCACATGCTTCCAAAGCCATCTATGGGAAAATGACAACTGACTATTTCTACCAACATAAAGTAGTATGGCTGATGAAATTGGAAAATTGTATGGAGGTAGTGTTTCTCAAGCACGGACTGGAAAAGGGTATACAGTAACTATACCTTATAAAGGAAACCAAAAAATTACTGTACGTTTTATGGGAGAAGGGAGTGGTGGAAGAACTTCTCCGTATTATCGAGTTTCAATAGGGAATAAAGGTTCAGTCGATATAACAGGGGCGTTCTCGAGTGATAGAGGAAGCACTCATATTAATATTTCACCTAGCTCAGTAAATGAGATAAAACAGATTATCAATCAATATATAAAACCATAAGGAGGAAGTATGGTTCACAACTTAGAGGAAAATTTAAATCATTTATGGGGGTCTACTATTTTAGGATACAATATGGACTTATTCAGGAATACTCTAAACATGCAATTAAGATTACTTGATGGAGGAAATGAGAGTTTTCACACTCTAAACTTTAAAAATATTTCCACTGCTTATTTTTTAAATGATGTAGATGACTTTAAGTATGTTTTTACTGATATGGAGTATTTAGAATTGACTGCCATTGAACTATTGGATGAAGAGTCTCCACTTATATTCCAAGGCAATGCTCAAAACAATTCCAAAGTTAACGTGATTATGGAAATATGGAATCAGGTATTATTTTTGGAAACACGTATTGTAGAAATAGATGGAATTGAGTTTAAATTGTAATTAAACAGATTATATTTTCATAGAAGAAGTCATCTAGAAAAAATTTTCTAGATGGCTTCATATTTATATGATAAAATAAAATTATTTCAGGCATAGCTGATAATTTTAAATTTAATACATAATGAACTGACATAGGATTACTACCCTGCCACAGACGGTGGGCACCATCTGGTATGGCATCTTCGATGATATGTCGTGAATCTATAAAAAGCTCTTGAAGATTTCTTCAAGAGCTTTTTAACTATTGACATAAAATCCAAAATGGTAATCTATAGATTTTATACTGAAGCAGTGTTGTATATTGTAAAATCAGTTTCGTTTGCAGCTGTTTTTTATTTTTTAAAAAAGGTGGCATACTATAGTTAGTATGATTGATGCACTAGAGCGATTAGAAGGAGGGAACAGGAAGCTTTGATAAAAACATTTCATCATGCAACTATAAAATTGGTAAAAATAAAGTTAATAGTAAGCGGAAATGGTATATATCATACAAAAAATCGTAAAAATAACTTTGTGAAATAAACAGTAAATAAAAAATAGATCGTAAATTAAAGTAGAGTTTAGTTGATATTTTTAACAAAGTAAGAGATGAGAAAGAAAAAAGACTAGTTAGCCCTAGTAGCAATTTTAGAGGATAAGATATAATAATCTTGAGGGTCACCTCAGCGATATGGTCGGTGGTGATATCGGCCTCCTAGATGGGCGAATGGAAACAGGAGTCAAGAAGGGCATAGTTTTACTTTGTCGGGTGTCCGGACTGCCTTCTGCCTTGAGCAGTAAAATCCGGGAATTAGAAATTGAAAAGACCGTTTAAGGTCTTTTTGTTTTATTAGTTAGATTGCGCAATATATGATACAAGTTCCTAATAGTTTCAACTCCATAAAAAAAGCTTAATCGACAGTAATTCAATTTCTTAATTTTATAAGCTTCGAAAACTGATTTTTTTGGTACCGTCTTGATTTAAATATTTCTGTATAAGTTAATAAAATTAGAATTTTAAGTACTAAGAAAGCTAATTTAAAGCTTATTTATGTAAATGATAGAGTACTGAGGAGAAAACGAACCGATTTAGCTCCTAAAACTATTTACGTTAGTTAGTTAAAAAACGAAATCAACAAATAAATACAAATTCTCGTATTTATCTGTTGTATTGTTTGATAAATTAAGATAAAATAGATATATAAAAACGATGAAGGAGCAATAAAATGAAATTATTAAGAATAATATTTGAAAATATTCCCTTATTTGATGAAAAAATTGAAATTGATTTTTTCTCAGAAGCACGAGTTAGCACAGATGAGAAACATGAATTAATCCATTTATTTAAAAACTTCTATGCTAATAGAACTCTTACTTTTACGGGTTTAAATGCTTCTGGAAAAACTCAATTATTAAATGTATTAGTAGTTGCACTTAATATTATTCAGGCTAAATCTATAAACTATCGCCCTAGAATGATTTTTCGATCTTCTGGAGCCGATAATATTTTACATATAGAGACTGGCAAAAAAGTAAAATTCACAATATTCTTTTATGATGAAACTGATGGTGATCAAACAATTAATATGTTAGAGTCAATCATTTCTAGAAGTTTTGATGAAGATGAAGGTGAATTTAAATACTTTTTTGAAGATGAAACTTTTTCAACAAAAAAGGCAAAATCAGTACGCTCAAAAAAAGAAATATTTGATTTTACATCTATAAAAGAAGTGAACAAAATAACCAGAAATGATAATGCAAAAAAACATCTAGGGTTGAGTTCTGATGTAAGTATAATGAATATTTTCTTTAATTTAAACCAGATTGAAAAATTATATTATAAAGATACTTTAAGTTATACAAATTTTAATATTCTAAGTGGTTTTGGTAATATACCACATGAATTAATTACCTATTTAGATCCAAGTATAGAGAAAATAGAATTCATAAAAAATGAAGAAAATAAAACTGTTAAAGTTAGTCTTAAATTTGTAGATCAGAATAATCCAATTGAGCTAGATTCCATTTCTGAGCTACACAACATCCTTTCGTCGGGTACAGTTAAAGGGATTGGATTATTCATGGATGCATTTTTTACATTACGATCAGGTGGTGTAATAATAGTTGATGAATTAGAAAACCATTTTAATAGAGAAATTGTTTCTACTTTTATTAATCTTTTTTTGGATAGAAAAATGAATCCATATGGAGCTGTTCTGATTTATTCTACTCATTATTCGGAACTATTGGATATAATTCCGAGAAATGATTCGATCTATGTTGTAAGCAAAAAGAGACAAATAACTATTGAAAAATTTTCAAATATTATTAAGAGAAATGATATAAGTAAAAGTGATATATTTATTAAAGGAATGATTGATAATTCTACTCCAGATTATTCGTCGGAAAATTCATTAAGATATACTATTAAAGAAAGATTTTTAAAAAGTAGGTCTTAAATATGAAAAAAAATTATAGTGCAATAATTTGCGAAGGAGCTGCTGAGGAAGCAATTGTTGAAATATTATTGGAGAATAATTGTATTGTTATTGAAAATGATGAATATCTGATAGGTAATGGTCCAATAAGAATTCGAGGTGCAAAAAAATTTTGTGATACATACATGGGTAAAAATTATGGTTCTAAGATTGACTTGTTCAGGATAATAGATTCAAAAAATGAAAATTTTAATTTTGGAAGTACTAGATATAGAAAAATCTTTGAAGAAAAGATTGAAGTTATAAATGTAATCACACCTCCAGAAATAGAGTTACTAATAATTGTTAGTGAAAATAGATTTGAAAAATTTTCTAATTCACACCATTCAAAGCCTAGTGATTATTGTATGCAAGAATTAAAAATTAATAACGTGAAGTCATTTAAATTTGTAAAAGAATACTTTTCTGATGTTAATAAACTTCTAGATGCTATAAAAGAAGTACATAGGATTAAACAATCATCAATTCCAAAGCATTTCCGAACACTTTATGATTTATTAAAAGATGAATTTAAGCAATAGTTAATATTTCTTTATTTTATAAGCTCCGAAAACTGATTTTTTGATACCTTTTTGTTGATACCGTCTGGGTTTAAATATTTCTGTATAAGTTGATAAAATTAGAACTTTAAGCACTAAGAAAGCTAATTTAAAGCTTATTTATGTACATAATATAGTGCTGACGAAAAACCAGGTCTTAAGAAAGCTCGTAAAGCGAGTCAATTTAGTAAACGTTAATCTGCTGGTCAGATTATCGTCTATCTCAAACACTCCTCAGATTTGGGGAGTGTTTTTGTGTCTAAATTGACGGCACAATTGACGCAGCTGTTGCGGCTTTAGGCGCATACAGATGCGGCTGCAGAGCTTATCAGAGCCTGCCTCAAAACGTTAATTACCGCGATATATCAACGTTTCAAGACATTCAAGAGTTATCTCTTGGGTGTCTTTTTTTAGATTACGATTGGCAGTCTCTTCAACCGTATCAGTACCAAGAAGCTACCTTACAAGGCAAAGGATTTACCAACTGAAAAAACAGATAGTTATGAACTTCCATGTTTGACTTCTAGTTTTAGAAATCAAGGTCTTAACTACTATGTACCAAGAGCTGGGGCAACCATCTTGAAAAATGTCATTTCTATCCCATCAAATAGCGATGTTTATAGAGCCTACTTCCAATCACGAGAGTTTACTGTTTTGTCAGATGCTTATGCTATTCAATGGATTGACGAAGATAGGGAATTATCTAATTATCAGTATCTTTTTATAGTCAGAGCTATCAACAAAGTAACTGACCTACCGATATATTCTTATAAGATGAAGTTGGGCGGTTGGAATGTTGTTAAAGACAAGACGATTTTGTTGCCAGTAGTTAACGATGAAATTGCCTTTGATTTCATGAGTGATTATACTAGAGCTATTTCAAAATTAGTCATTAAGGATGTAGTTCAGTACACAGACAAACGGATTGAAGCGACTAAAACAGTTGTGGCAGGTCGTCAGAAAAATCATTAAAAAACAAATAGCGCCCCTGAAATCAAATTAGGAGTGCTGTTTTTATACCATGGGGAAATCAGCTTATCCAATACTGATAGTCAATTCTTGATTAAGAGCAAAGGCGATTTTACTCATAGTTTCGATACTTGTATTGTTACCACGCTCAATGCGTGCGATAGTAGATTGTGGGTCATGGGAAAGTTCAGCAAGTTCCCGTTGACTGAGTCCAGCTTTTTGGCGAGCATTGTAGACAGCGAGGGCGCTCTCTAGGATAGCTTTTTCAGCCAGAAAGTCAGCTTTGAAGTTATCGTTTTTCAACTCTTCTTGCAAAAAATGATCAAATTTAATGGTTGCCATTGTTGTTCTCCTCAAATTCTTTTTTCAATGTTTTAGCGTGTTTGATTTCAGCAGTAGGTGTCTTCTGTGTTTTCTTAGTAAATCCATGCGTGATGATAAAACGATCATCAACGACGTGAAAATAAAGGGCACGTTGAATATTGCTCGATACCTTAGAGCGGATTTCAAAGATGTCACTGTCTAGCTTCTTAAACCCATTCCATGCGTTGAGCGACCAGTAAACACTGTTCTTGAATTGTGCTGATAGTCGCTAGGAGCTTCTGCTTGTCTGTTGTTGGCAAGCTTTGTAAACATTCAAGAAATTCAGTCCGTCCATTTGGACGAGTGTAAAATTCAAATTGTGGGTGGTTCATTGTACCTTCATGACAGCATATATTGTTCATTTGTGCAATTCTCAATGGTGTGAACTTTTCGGTATAGATTAGCTCAATTCAGTAATTTTTAGAGTGGAATTCACATCATTAAGATGAAATTGGTTGAAACTTGATGAAACAATGAGTTTTGAAAACTTGTGAAAACGTTAATTCGAAAGAATTATTTCATTTACTTGGAACACTCGAAAGGGTGTTCTTGTTTATTGGTTGACTACATTGTGTCGCAATTGACATAGTCGTTGTGACCTTAGTCTCTTACGAATATGGTTGCAGAGGAAACGCAGTCTTCTTGTCTCAAAACGTTAAGATCAGCGATGTGTCAACGTTTCAAAGTACTTCATGGTTCACACCAAGGGGATGTTTTTTGATGATTTCATTGATTACAAGATTATTCCTTTACAGTTTGGAAATTAAACTTTAAAGGAATAGTCAGATGTTGCTTATTTTTTAGTTTGTAGGGAGTCATTGTTAGTATTTGGAATAGATTGTTTTGAATAATAGTTTTATTGTGAATAAATAGTTAACTAGAAAATAAAATATTTTTAAAAAATAGTTGCAAATCCAACAAAAAAGAGATACAATACCACTATCGACGGTATCGTCGATAGTGGTATTTCGTTTATTCGGTATTACCTGATAAAAAAAGACGGATCAAAGTCTGTTATGACATAGGGAGGAAGATGAGCTATGTGTGCTAGTAAAAGATTAAGTGCAGCAGAAAGAAAGCAAGAAATTATGGAATCTGCTGCAAAACGAATTATAGAAAAGGGTTTCTCCAATACAACAATGGAGGATATTATTGATGGAACGTCCATGTCAAAAGGGGGGGTCTATCATTATTATAAAAATACACTTGATATTTTCAAAGATATAATGTTAGCAGGTGTTTGTTATCGGAATTCTATCATTGTTGATCATCTTGGAGAGTACCAAAAAGGTGAAGAAATAGAATTTTTTGTCAAACAGATGGTTGACAAGGTATTGGATGATAATCCTTATATGCCTTTGTATGTTGAATTTTTAATAGAACAAAAACGAAATCCGGAATTAAATAGTATTTTAGAGGAATTAAAGCAGGTTTCATTAGATGATTTAAAAGAGCGTATGGATGGGGTGTCTTGTAGTATGATTGAACGCTCCTACGATTTGATTACAGATGTATTAAATGGATTAGTTTTTGCTGCTAATATTCTTGGGGCACGTGAAAACTTTTTTGCCAATCGTACTGTTTTGGAACAGTTGTTTATTTTATTGCTTCAACAAGACAAATACTAATCTGAAAAAGCAGAGACTGCATCAAATGACTAAAAATGATATTTAACGTCAAAGAAAGGAGAAAAGAAAAATGATAAGAAATTACATAGAAAAGATAGCCCTTTCCGTTTTATGTGCTATTCTTGGAGTTGGTTTAGGAGTGTTACCATATGTTTATATGTCTCGGATTGTGGCACAGATTATTGAAAAAAATGTCCAAATCGCTGATTATGCCTCCTATCTGTTAATCATAGCTTTCAGTTTAGTTGGAAGTTTATTGTTTCATGGTTTATCTACGATCTTGTCGCATGAAATGGCCTACCGTATCATTGAAGACAAGAGAAAATTAATTACTGATAAATTAAGCCGTATATCAATGGGAGAAATAGAAAAGAGGAGTAGTGGACAGTGGGCCCAATTCATGGTGGAAACACTTGATAAAATAGAAAAACCAATTGCACATGTGATTCCAGAAGTCATTGCGAATCTCTTTATTCCGATTGTATTGCTTATTATTATTTTTATACTAGATTGGAGAATTGGATTAGCCAATCTGTTGACAATTCCATTTGGATTGCTATTCTCAGTATTCATGATGAATGGCTATGAAGAAAAATCCAAAAGATATCAAGCGGCTTCTAGAGCGATGAATACTACCATGGTGGAATATGTTAATGGTATTAAGGTCATGAAGGCTTTTAACCAGACTGCATCATCGTTTGGAAAATTTAAGGAGACTGTAACTGAAAATTGTAAAGCGATGCTAGATTGGTATTTGAGTGTTTGTTTTTCAATGACCGCTACTATGGAAATTCTTCCTGCGACAATGGTATTTGTTTTACCGACATCTTTATACTTCTTTATGAAAGGTAGTCTAAGTGTTGAGATTTTAGTCATGTGTGTTTTACTATCCTATGCATCTTATAAACCGCTGATTAAAGCAATGAGTCATTTGGATACAATGGCTAATATTAAGGTGGTACTTGAAGATATCGAGAAAGTAATGCAGATTCCTGATTTGCAAAGAGGGGTAAAGAGACAAATTATTGACACTTACGATGTAACTTTTCACAATGTTGGATTTTCGTACGATGGCTCAACTGAAGTATTAAGTGGAATTTCTTTTAAAGCAAAGGAGCATACGTTAACGGCAATTGTAGGGCATTCAGGTAGTGGAAAATCTACGATTGCTAAGTTGCTTGCTGGCTTTTGGAATGTGAGTGATGGGGCGATTATGATAGGAGAGAAAAATATAAATGACATGCCCTTGAAGCAGAATATGGAACTTGTCACTTACGTATCCCAAGAAAATTTTCTTTTTAATAAATCGATTCTAGAAAATTTACGTTTGTCTAAGGAGAATGCTAGTTTGGAAGAGATTTATTCAGCTTGTCAAAAAGCCAGTTGTCATGATGTTATTCTGAGTCTTCCTAACGGATACGATACGATTGTAGGAGAAGGTGGTGCGAATCTTTCGGGTGGAGAAAAACAGCGTATTTCGATTGCTAGAAGCTTCTTAAAAAACAGTCCGATTGTATTGTTGGATGAGGCAACAGCTTATGCAGACCCAGATAATGAGGCTGTTATTCAAGAATCTATTCATCAGCTCATTCAACACAAAACAGTTATTATGATTGCCCATCGTCTTTCTACGATTGTTCATGCAGATCAGATTCTTGTTCTAGATAAGGGTGAACTAGTCGAGCGCGGTAATCATAAAGAGTTACTTGCATTAAATGGAAGATACAAAAAAATGTGGGATGTTTATACGGAATCTAAGGAAATTGAGGTGATAGGACATGAAAGAGTTAATCAAGACATTATTTGAGGTTGCGGGTTCTTATGCTGGTCAGATAAAGAAAATGCTCTTGTTTGATGTACTTAAAGCAGTTTTTGAGGGATTTTCTCTTAGCGCAGTCTTGTTTTGCCTCATGAAAGTGTGTCAGAGTATTTTTAATGGACATGAGATTGTTATGAGAGACATCTACCTTGTATTTTTGATTGCCCTCATGAGTACAGTTGGCAAAGTTTTCTTTGGTTATCTAGCGGATAAAAATAAATATATGGCTTCTTATTCTTTGGGAGCTGAAAATAGGTTGTATATTGGAGATCGTCTGAAGCACATCAATATGGGATATTTCGGCGAGGAATCGCTAGGAAAGCTTGCAGGAGGGCTGACCACGGTTATAGGGGAACTTGAGACAGTGGGAGTAATGATGATTGAACAGATTCTTGTTGGAGCAATTCAAACATTCATCATGGTGATTTTTGTTTTGCCTTATGATATAGTAACTGCCATTATTGTCCTAATAACATTGGGAAGTGGTATGCTAGTCAGTTTATTTACCCAGCGAAAGACGGATCAATTGACAGAAACATTGTTGGATTTAAAATTAGATTTGAATACAAAAACGCTGGAATATGTAAAAGGTATTGGGATTACCAAATCATTTTCTAAAGAAAAGGAGACTGCAAAAGAGTTGAATCACTGTATTTCAAAAATGCGAGATGGTTTTCTAGCGGTCGAAAAAGCATTAGTTCCAACACAGTTTTGTTTTTTATTGGTGTTTAAAATGGGAATTTGTGCGATTATAATTAGTTCGATTATGAGATATGTTTCAGGAGATATAGATGGGACGAAATCTATTTTATTAATTGTCAGTAGTTTTGTTGTGTTTTCTGGGTTTGAATTGGCAGGAAGTATGCAAAGTATTAGAGGAGTAGCTGTTCAGAATTTAAATCAAACCATGCAATTAAGAACATTACCAATGATGGAACAAGGGGACATCACACAAATAGAAGAAGAAAAAATTTCTCTAGTCAATGTTTCATTTTCTTATGATAAAATCAATGTCTTAGAAAATATCAATCTAGAAATTCCATCAGGAACAACAACGGCAGTGGTTGGATTTTCAGGAAGCGGAAAAACAACGTTGTGTCATTTAATAGCGCGTTTTTGGGATGTTAATACAGGAGAAATCAAAATAGGCAATCAGAACATTCAGGAATATCAATGTGATGCTTTGCTATCAAATTTTAGTTTTGTTTTTCAAGATGTCTATCTTTTTGACGATACTGTTCGTAATAATATAAAATTTGGAAAACCATCTGCTACTGATGAAGAGATGATAGAGATTGCTAAAAAAGCACAGTGCCACGATTTTATCATGGCATTACCAAACGGCTACGATACAGTATTGCTAGAGGGAGGTTCAAATATTTCTGGTGGAGAACGGCAACGTCTATCTATTGCAAGAGCTATGTTAAAACCAAGTAAATTTGTGATATTGGACGAAGCAACTTCTAGTGTTGATCCAGAAAACGAGAAAGAATTATTGTTAGCATTAAAGCAATTATTAAAAAATAAAACGACGATTGTCATTGCTCATAAGTTATCAACGATTAAAAATGCAGATTATATCATTGTTTTAAATGATGGCAAGATGGAACAAGTAGGGACCCACCAAGATCTGGTAGAAAAAACGGGAACATACAAAAACTTTTTTGAAAACAGAAAAAAATCTGAAGATTGGGGGATCGAATTGCTGCATTAGGTCAAAGCCTTTTTATACGAATGTTTAGAAATGTAAATTAGTTTTGGTATAAAAGTCATTGAGAGAAATACAAGAGCTAGCAAACCGCTATGGCCAGCGCGGATTTTTTCACCTGAAATATTTTGATTAGGAGTATTGAAGGAGAGGGGTTCATTCAAGGTTAGTGGCTGATTTTTCAAATTTTCTGCTATACTAGTGATAGAAAGACTGAGAAAAGGAGGCGCTTATGAAAGTTGTTGTTGCCATTGATTCTTTTAAGGGTTCGGCTTCTTCTTGCGAGCTCAATCAGGCGGCCAAGTTGGGAGTCTTAGAGGCTTATCCGAGTGCAATTGTGGACTGCTTTGCCATTGCAGACGGTGGAGAAGGTACTTTGGACGCCCTCAGTCAAGCCTTAGATGGTGAGTTTGTACAGGTTGAGACGGTTGATTTATTGGATCGTCCGATGGAAGCGACTTATTTTTTAGCGGATCAGACGGCCTACATTGAGGTGGCCCAGGTTCTTGGGATTGATCGGATTGAACCCTCTCCTGATACGGTAGAAAAGGCCAGCAGCGCTGGTTTAGCTCCAGTGATTCAGGATGCCCTTTCACGTTCTTGTCAGACCATCGTGGTCACCTTAGGGGGGACAGGGACATCAGATGGTGGGTTCGGTTTGCTAGAGAATTTGGATACAAGAGCCAAGCAAGAATTAGAAAAAGTGACATTGGTCGGCTTAACGGATGTTGAAAATCCATATGCTGGACCGAATGGTTATGCGGCGATTTTTGGGCCACAAAAGGGTGCGACCAGTCAGCAAGTGTCTCAGATGGATCAGAAAGCCCTAGCTTTTGTGAAAGAGATAAAGTGCGAAAAAGGCATTAACTTACAGGCCATTTCTGGTACTGGGGCAGCAGGCGGTCTGGGCGGGGCTTTAGTGATATTGGGTGGCCAATTGAAATCCGGTTTTTCCGTTATAGCCCAAGAGATTGGTCTTGAAAAAGCGATTCGTGAGGCGGATCTGGTCTTGACAGGCGAGGGCCGTATGGATGGGCAAAGTTTGAAAGGAAAGGTCCCAATCGGAGTAGCTCGTCTGGCCAAGAAGTACCAGATTCCGGTATTTGCGTTTTGTGGGAGTCTGGATACGATGAGTGAGGAGTTGGCCAATCATTTTCAAGCGCTCTTTTCCATACAGACAGGGCCTGCTTCCTTGAAAGAAGCCATGGAAACGGATCGGACACTGGCTAATCTTCGCTTTGTAGTTCGTCAATTCGTGCGCAGTCTTATTTGGAGACAGTAAAAAAGAGCCTTTGGCTCTTTTTGTTTAGAATAAGGGAGTAATCCATTGGTTCCAAATCCAGGAAAAGGGCATGACCAAGATCATGGTTGGAATCATGTCTGCAATAGGGAAATCCTTGAGTTTGGCCATGCGAAATCCAGTTGCCAACATAATGAAGCCACCGCAGGCCTTGAAATCAGCAATCATCTCTGGGCTGGTCAGAGGAAGAATAAAACGTGCCATATAAAAGAGGATTGTAAAAATAATAAATTGAGGAATGGCGACGAGGGAAACAATGGTTCCCAAGTTACAAGCAAAGAGCAAGGCGGTGAAGAAATCGAGGATGGATTTGGAGAGGAGAATGGAAGAATCCCCTGTCATACCGGCATCAAGACTGCCATAAATACCAGTCCCACTCGCACAAAAAAGAACAATGACGATTAGAAAACTAGATGAAAATTCTTGTTCTGAAAGGCTGTTTTTTTGTCTGGGAAAAAAATTGGAAAGAAGCTCCTGCATCATCAATCCCAGTTTGTTGATGTGTTGGCCCAAATGCAGGGCAAAACCGATCAGGCTTCCTACTATCAAGGCAAAGATGACTGCTGGCATAGCCTGCATGAACTGAATGGAAACAACCCCCATTCCCATGGAGCAAACAGCGAAAATGAGATTTAGTTGACTCTTCCATTCGTCAGTCACCTTGTTGCCTAGGAAAGCCCCTGCGATACCGCCCAAAAGAATAGAGATAGAATTGATAAGGACACCGATTGGCATAAGCGTTTCTCCTAATTGTTGTTCATTCTATTGTATCATGAAATAAAAAAAGTCCAAAATCCAAAAATACTTGACCAGTTAATTAAATAGTGGTACACTAGACACTAGATCAATAAAAAAAAGGAGATAACCATGGCAGAAAGATTAGATTTGTCCAGTGCTTACCGTAAGTTAAAAAGCCCTAACATTAAAACACGTAAACGGGCTTTGGCAGTTATTCACGCACACAAACGACAAAATAAGGCAAAATAAGAAGCTTCGGCTTTTTATTTTTTTTGAAATCATGTCCGAATTTTCTGAAAAAAACTCTTTTCATGCTTGAAAATGAATCAAAAATATGAGAAAATAAGAAAACTATTTTTGAGAGGGACAGCATGAGAGAAGATATTGTGATCAATGAACGGGCTGTGGCCTTAGAGACGGAATTGGTTCAGACCCTAGAATCCATCTACGACCCAGAAATTGAATTAGATGTTTACAACCTAGGGCTAATTTATGAAATTCATCTAGATGAGGCTGGTCTTTGCACGGTAATCATGACCTTTACAGACATGGGCTGTGGGTGTGCAGAAACCTTGCCCATTGATTTAGTGGACGCCCTGAAAAAAATTGAGGGGATTGAAGATGCCAAGGTTGAAGTGGTTTGGTCACCTGTCTGGAAAATGACCCGCATCAGCCGTATTGGCCGTATCACATTAGGCATTAGCCCGCGTTAATGGCTGGTCAATTTTACAGCATAAAAAGAGCTTGGACTTTTTGTCCAAGCTTTTTGCGTTATTTCTTTTTACCGCTTCGGTCCATGTTCCAGAAGTCTGTGACAGCTCCGGTTGAAGCAGAAGAAACTGTATGGGCATATTTACCCAGTACACCACGAGAGTAGAGTGGTGGAAGGGTGGTGCTGGCCTTGCGGCGCTCAATCTCTTCGTCTGAAACGTGCATGGTAATTTCTTTGGTATCTTGGTCAACGGTCACCATGTCTCCTGTATGGAGATAGGCGATTGGTCCACCGTCTTGAGCCTCAGGAGCAATGTGTCCGACAACTAAGCCGTAGGTCCCACCAGAGAAACGCCCATCTGTTAGAAGAGCTACCTTATCACCCTGTCCTTTTCCGACAATCATAGACGATAGGGAGAGCATTTCCGGCATACCAGGGCCACCTTTTGGTCCGACAAATCGAACGACAACCACATCACCATCCACAATTTCGTCTGTCAAGACAGCTTCGATAGCTTCTTCTTCTGAGTCAAAGACCTTAGCTGGTCCAGTGTGGTTGCGGACTTTCACGCCAGAAACTTTCGCAACAGCTCCATCCGGAGCCAAATTCCCTTTCAGGATAATCAATGGGCCGTCAGCTCGTTTTGGATTTTCCAGTGGCATGATGACTTGTTGGCCTGGTGTCAAATCGGCAAAATCAGCCAAGTTTTCAGCGATTGTTTTACCGGTACAAGTGATGCGGTCTCCGTGAAGGAAACCATTGGCCAAGAGGTATTTCATGACTGCAGGAACGCCACCAACTTCAAACAAGTCTTGGAATACATACTGTCCTGATGGTTTTAGGTCTGCCAAATGCGGAACTTTTTCTTGGAAATCATTGAAGTCTTCCAGGGTCAAGTCAACGTTGGCTGCATGGGCGATGGCCAAGAGGTGAAGGGTTGCATTGGTTGAACCACCAAGTGCCATGGTCACAGTAATGGCATCCTCAAAGGCTTCTCTTGTTAGGATATCAGATGGTTTGATGCCCATCTCCAACATACGGACAACGGCACGACCAGCTTCTTCGATGTCAGCCCGTTTTTCAGGCGATTCAGCAGGGTGAGAAGAAGATCCAGGCAAACTCATACCTAAGACTTCGATTGCAGTAGCCATGGTATTAGCTGTGTACATACCGCCACAACCACCAGGTCCGGGACAAGCGTTGCACTCGATTTCGCGGACTTCTTCTTCGGTTAAATCACCGTTGTTCCATTTACCGATTCCCTCAAAAACAGAAACCAGGTCGATGTTTTTACCGTTCAAATTTCCTGGAGCAATGGTACCACCATAGGCAAAGATGGCAGGAATGTCCATATTGGCAATAGCCATCATAGAGCCAGGCATGTTCTTGTCACAACCACCAATAGCCACAAAGGCATCCACATTGTGGCCACCCATTGCTGCTTCAATCGAATCAGCGATAATATCACGAGAGGTAAGAGAGAAACGCATACCTGGTGTTCCCATAGCGATACCATCAGCTACCGTAATAGTACCGTACTGAACTGGCCAAGCACCGGCGTCTTTTACCCCTTCTTTTACGATTTTTCCGAAATCATGAAGGTGCATATTACAAGGCGTATTTTCCGCCCAAGTTGAGATAACCCCAACAATTGGTTTTTCAAAGCTATCATCGGTCATCCCCGTTGCACGAAGCATAGCCCGGTTGGGAGATTTGACCATACTATCATAGATAGCAGAACGATGGCGTAGGTTTTTTAAATTCTCTTTATCTGACATATAGATTCTTCCTTTCTTTCGGAAACTTGTTTCATTATTATAGCATAAATTTCAGGATTTGGTGCTGAGATGATTAAATAATTAGTAATTTCTGAAGATTCTGCATAAAAATTCCCCCCAATCAAAGATTGAGGGAAACCTATTTAAGCTTTTTTGGGAACAGGATTGGTTTTTGAAAGAAACAAGCTCACACAAGTCAGTATCAAAAAGCATCCGCCTACATACCAGTATGGAGTGTCTAAAGTCGTCGAGCGTCCAGATAAATTCACAATACCCCTAAAGAGAAAGCCAGTAGTGATGATAGCAACTCCTGAATTCCATAGGTTAAATGTTGCTCGTGATAGATTAGGTAGGAGCAAAAGTCCGAGGTAGAGAAGACCTCCTCCAATAAGGGGGACGACAAAGAGATAATGCATAAAGAAGGATACTTCTCCGTAGCTTAGGGTTTCATAAATACGAGAAAAGAGAAATAAGAAGATGGTCATGCAGATATAAAAAGTCACTGTTTTGACCAGACGTGTTGCATTTTTTTTAGTAACCGATGTAGACAATATCGCTCACCGCCCTTTCTGAAATGTTTCGACCGTTTGTGGTCGGTTTATTGATAATTTGACCGTTGAAATAAAGGGTAGAAGATCCGCCACCATCTAAATTGTAAGCAGTTGTTGCACCGTAAGATTGGAGGACTTCTGCTAATTGATAAAGGGTTAGGCCTTCGCTTTCATCCGTTCGACCGTCTGATACTACGATAATATAATGAAGGGAACCGTCCTCTTCTTCAATGATTCCGATAGCTGAACGAGGATTGGATGACATGGCTTGTCCGACCTCCGTGTTAGTATCTACTACG
This sequence comes from Streptococcus cameli, assembly GCF_053207365.1. Lineage (NCBI taxonomy): Bacteria > Bacillati > Bacillota > Bacilli > Lactobacillales > Streptococcaceae > Streptococcus > Streptococcus cameli. Next base: position 196,314 of record NZ_JBRUIM010000003.1, read on the forward strand.
ATTTCTCCATTTTCTACTAAGGTTGGTCCAAAGGCCAAAAGATTCACAACACCGGCATCGACCAACTCTTGAGCAGAGACTTCATTTTCGTAAATGACTTCAAAACTTCCATCTGCATAGATGGCCAAATCCCCGTTTTCAGCATCATCACGGACCGTATCGCGGTAGAGGACACCGTTTTTAATCACGTATCCTGTTGAATTGGCCCCGTAGTAGTCGCCATTGACAGCTAAAATAGCATTGTTGGCAGCAGCAGTTTCCGATGTTTTGGCAGTAACGTTGGTGCCGTAGGTATTTTGAGCCAAGGCAGTTTTCAAGTATTCAGCAGAAGAAACCTGGATGTCTGCCACATAGACCGTTGTATTGTTAGTAGTAATCGTCTCAAGATTGACCTGGATATTTTCATCGCTATAAGAATTTTCACTGGTTGTTGCAGTGGATGCAGCAGTCAATTCCGCTTGGGTAACTTCGCTTGAGCTAGTAGTAGCTACAACAGTGGTAATGGCTTCAGATAAGACAAAGGTTTTTAACATCGAATAGGTAAAGCCACCTGTTAACAGCAGTCCAAAGGTACTGGCATAAAGATAGGGTTTATAAAGAAATTTCATGGGACAATGTTTTCCTTTCCTTGAAGATAAATTGTTTTTGGACAAACCAAGAAACAAAGAATAGGAGAATGCCGACTGCAATTTTAACCCAGTATAAGTTAAGGCCGAGCATTTTATGAAAGACATATAGAAGAGTGGTGTCACAGATAAAGAGTGCCACTACAAGGGCAAAATAAGCTGGACCGGTGATACTATTGCTGTCTTTGTTTTTAAAGACCAACAACTTATTTAGATTGTAATTGCAGACGGAACTGGTCACGCGCGACAGGCTATTGGCCAAGAAAAGACGGACGATAGTAGGTGCTCCAGCGAGTGTTAGGAGCGTGACCGCATAGACCAAGTAGTCGATTAAAAAACCACTAAAGGATGACAGGGCAAATTGAAACAAGTTTTTATAGATTAGTAGACTATCGCGTATGGGACGAAAATGAGAGCTTTCATTGTCATCAATATAAATCGTTTGAATGGGAATTTCGGTGATAGTGTAACGTTGGCTAGCGCTGGTCAACATATTCATCTCGTATTCATAGCGATTTCCAGAAATACCCAGCATGAAAGGAATCATGGATGATTGAAAGGCACGAAGACCAGTTTGCGTATCACTCACAGCAACTCCAGTCTGCAATTTGAAGAGGAGACGGGTCAGCTTATTGCCAACTTGGCTGCGAAGAGGAATGTCGTTTGAAAATTGACGGACACCAAGGATGAGCTGGTTAGGTAGGTGTTTGGCCGCCTGAGCGACCCGATCAATATCTGCTACGGCATGTTGCCCGTCTGCATCTGCAGTGACAATAACTGTATCTTGGTTTCGATCGTGAATATACTGAAAGGCTGTTCTTAGAGCTTGCCCTTTCCCAAGATTTCGTTTGTGATGGATAATGGTTCCGTATCTCTCTGCTTGCTCAAAGATAGCTTTTGCTTGGTGCGAGCTTCCGTCATTGATGATGAGCACATGGCAGTCTAGGTGTTTATAAACGTCCTCTAATAGGGCCAACAGTTTGTTGTCGGGCTCATAGGCAGGGATAACAAGATAATACATAGGGCTACCTCTTTCTTTTTGATGATACTAAGACTTTACAGGTCTTCCCTAAAAGAAAACTGAAAATTGCTAACAGCTTTTCTCAACTTTAGTTTTCTTTAAGAAATAAGAGAAGAATGATAAGTTGCAAATTTTCAGAATATTTAATTGACTTTGCGATTTAATAGTGATATTATAGTAGAAATCACTTGAAATGATTTGATGTTAAAGGCAAAGGAAAGGAGGAAGCGATTGGAAAAAATAATGCTAGAAACGGCTCGTTCAGGTTCTTACTTGATTTTAGATACGCTTCATCAATTGGGAGTTGATACGATTTTTGGTTATCCAGGAGGAGCAGTTCTACCCTTGTATGACGCGATTTACCAGTATGATCAGATTCTCCATGTTTTAGCTCGTCATGAACAAGGAGCTGTGCATGAGGCAGAAGGTTATGCCAAGTCCACAGGGAAGCTAGGTGTCTCTATCGTCACCAGTGGACCAGGGGCAACCAATGCCATAACAGGAATTGCGGATGCGATGGGTGATAGTGTTCCAATGTTGGTGTTTACAGGTCAAGTAGCGACTCCAGGTATCGGAAAAGACGCATTTCAAGAGGCGGATATTATCGGGATCACGACTCCTATTACCAAATACAACTACCAGATTCGGGACACCTCGGACATTCCACGTATTATTACAGAAGCCGTACACATTGCAACGACTGGTCGACCAGGCCCTGTCGTGATTGATATTCCAAAAGATGTACAAGAACGGGTAGTGGATTTCTATCATGATACAACCATTCATCTGCCAAGTTACCAACCAACTGTTGAGCCAAACGGATTACAGGTTAAGAAGATTTTACAGTACTTACAGAAAGCCCAAAAACCAGTCTTACTAGCTGGAGGCGGTGTGAACTATGCAGATGCCCAGTCAGAATTGATTGCTTTTGCAGAACGGTATCAACTTCCAGTTGTGTCTACCTTGCTAGGACTAGGTGCTATGCCTATCAATCATGAATTGGCCTTGGGCATGGGTGGAATGCATGGCTCTTATGCGGCCAATATGGCCTTGACAGAGGCTGATTTTATCCTGAATATTGGTTCTCGATTTGATGATCGTTTAACCGGTAAGGTGGTAGGTTTTGCACCAAATGCAACGATTGCCCATGTGGATATTGATCCAGCTGAGATTGGAAAGGTCTTAGAGACAGCGATTCCAGTTGTTGGGGACGCCAAAAAGACATTAGAGGCCTTGCTAGCCCATGAATCAGTTGCGTTTCATTACCAAGATTGGACAAAGAGTGTCTTAGCAGACAAAGCTCGCGCACCGTTTTGGTACGACTATGATGAAGCAACAATCAAACCGCAGGAAGTTATCGAGGTCATTGGAGAGTTGACAAATGGCGATGCCATTATTGTAACGGACGTCGGGCAACACCAGATGTGGGCGGCACAGTTTTATCCATACAAACACAATCGCCAGTTGGTGACATCAGGTGGTATGGGCACCATGGGATTTGGGATTCCAGCAGCCATCGGAGCCAAGCTCGCTAATCCTGACAAGGAAGTTATTCTCTTTGTTGGAGACGGTGGTTTTCAGATGACCAACCAAGAGTTGGCGATTCTAAATGGTTACGGTATTCCGATCAAGGTCGTTTTGATCAACAACCATTCGCTAGGGATGGTGCGGCAATGGCAAGAATCCTTCTATGAAGAAAGACGAAGTCATTCTGTCTTTGACCTAGAGCCGAATTTCCAATTATTGGCAGCGGCTTATGGCGTGGATTACCATTATCTAGATCAACCGGTAAACCTGAAAGAGCAATTATCTGTAATTTTAGAAAATAGACCCAAGGTGATAGAGGTTTCTATTTCCAATAAAGAACACGTCCTTCCAATGGTACCAGCAGGAAAATCCAATCATGAAATGTTGGGGGTGAAGTTCAATGCGTAGAATGTTAACCGCAAAATTACGAAATGCCTCAGGTGTTTTAAATCGATTTACAGGTGTCTTGTCGAGACGCCAGGTCAATATTGAATCCATCTCTGTTGGGCCAACCGAAGTCGCTGATATATCACGGGTCACTGTGATTATAGATGTTGAAACACTCGCTGAAGTCGAACAAATTACGAAGCAGTTGAATCGTCAGGTTGATGTTGTTCGGGTGCGAGATATCACCGATATCCCTCATTTAGAGAGGGAAGTATTGCTGGTAAAAATCGCCTCGCCAGCTCATAAAAGAGCAGAAATCTTAGCGATTATCCAACCGTTTCGAGCCAGTGTAGTCGATGTTGCACCGCACTCCATTACCATTCAAATGACAGGCGATGCCAATAAAATAGAAGCGCTTCTTCGGGTTATCCAACCCTATGGCATTAAAAATTTAGCCCGAACAGGAGCGACCGGTTTTAGTCGCGACTAAGAAGAAATAAAAATAGAAAAGAGAAACAGATGACAGTTGAAATGCAATACGAAGCAGATGTAACAGTAGCAGCCCTTGATGGCAAACGCATTGCCGTGATTGGTTATGGTTCGCAAGGCCATGCTCATGCTCAAAACTTACGCGATACAGGCCATGATGTTATCATCGGTGTACGTCCAGGGAAGTCATTTGATAAGGCAAAAGAAGATGGATTTGATACGTTTGAAGTAGCAGAAGCTGCCAAACAAGCAGATGTTATCATGATTTTGGCACCAGATGAAATCCAAGCAGATTTGTACAATGACGAAATTGCCCCAAATTTGGAAGCAGGCAATGCACTTGGTTTTGCCCATGGTTTCAATGTTCACTTTGAATTTATCAAGGTACCAACAGATGTTGATGTCTTCATGTGCGCACCAAAAGGACCAGGTCACTTGGTTCGCCGTACCTTTGAAGAAGGATTTGGTGTTCCTGCACTTTATGCCGTTTACCAAGATGCGACAGGAAACGCCAAACACATTGCGATGGACTGGGCAAAAGGTGTTGGTTCAGCGCGTGTCGGTCTTTTGGAAACAACCTTTAAAGAAGAGACAGAAGAAGATTTGTTTGGAGAGCAAGCGGTGCTTTGCGGTGGATTGACTGCCCTCATGGAAGCTGGTTTTGAAGTCTTAACAGAAGCAGGCTACGCACCAGAATTGGCTTATTTTGAAGTCTTGCATGAAATGAAATTAATTGTGGACCTTGTTTATGAAGGTGGTTTCAAGAAAATGCGTCAATCCATTTCCAATACTGCTGAATACGGTGACTATGTATCTGGACCACGCGTGATCACAGATCAAGTCAAAGAAAATATGAAAGCTGTTTTGGCTGATATTCAGTCTGGTAAATTTGCCAATGACTTTGTAAATGATTACAAGGCAGGTCGTCCAAAAATGCAAGCCTACCGGGATGCAGCAGCGGACCTTGAAATTGAAAAAGTTGGTGCAGAACTTCGGAAAGCCATGCCATTTGTCGGTCGAAACGACGACGATTCCTTCAAGATTTATAACTAAAATAGTCTGGGGGACTATTTTAGCCTGAACCTAGAAACAAAAGAGTTCAGTAAGTCCGGTGGACTATTTTAGCCTGAACCCAGAAACGAAAGAGTTCAGTTACTCTGAAAGAAAAATAACGGCCCTATGGTCGAGATATAAAGATATAAATAGAAAGAAAACGGGGCTTCCCGTTTTTTCTAAATCCATCTTTGCAAATAGCTAACTACCTAAATATGGTATAATAAATAGAAAATACAGGAGAGGAGTTGAGAGATGCTAAAAGTACAAGATATTGAAAAAGCCTATGCCGTTTTACGGAATATTGTAGTCAAAACCTCTCTTCATTATGATCGCTACCTATCTGAAAAATACCAGGCGACCATTTATACCAAGCGGGAAAATGAGCAAAAAGTACGTTCCTTTAAAATCAGAGGAGCTTATTATGCCGTTTCGCAGTTATCGGATCAAGAAAAAGAAAGAGGCGTGGTATGTGCCTCAGCTGGAAATCATGCCCAAGGGGTTGCCTATACTTGTAATGAAATGAATATCCCAGCAACGATTTTTATGCCGATTACCACTCCCCAGCAAAAAATTGGGCAAGTTCGATTCTTTGGTGGTGATAATGTAGATATTCAATTGGTGGGGGATACCTTTGATGAGTCTGCTCGTGCAGCATTATCCTATACCAAAGAACAAAAGAAAACCTTTATCGATCCATTTGATGATGTACATGTCCAAGCAGGTCAGGGAACAGTTGCCTTGGAATTGTTGGAGCAAGCTCGAGAAGAAGGAATTGCTTTTGACCAAGTTTTAGTTCCTGTTGGTGGAGGAGGTTTGATTGCAGGAGTATCTGCCTATCTGAAAGAGCAAGCACCTGATACAAGGATAATTGGTGTAGAAGCCAGTGGCGCTCGTTCGATGAAAGCGGCTTTTGAAAAAGGCCGACCCGTCCGCTTGGAGCAGATTGACAAGTTTGCAGATGGGATTGCTGTTCAAAAAGTGGGGATAACGACCTACGAAGTTGCACGAAAATATGTCGACAAACTAGTTGGTGTAGATGAGGGCTGGATTTCAGAAACGATTTTGGATCTCTATTCCAAACAAGGGATTGTGGCGGAGCCTGCTGGAGCAGCTACTATTGCAGCTTTGGAAGTTGTCAAAGAGTCAATCAAAGGAAAAACGATTTGTTGCATTATTTCAGGGGGAAATAACGATATTAATCGTATGCCTGAAATGGAAGAGCGTGCCTTAATTTATGCGGGCGTGAAACACTATTTTGTGGTGAATTTCCCCCAAAGACCAGGTGCTTTAAGGGAATTTGTGAATGACATTTTGGGGGAACAAGATGATATTACCCGCTTTGAATACATCAAACGAGCCAATAAAGGAACAGGTCCAGTTCTGATCGGTATTGCACTTGGAAACAAGGAAGACTTTTCTCAGTTCATCTCTCGATTAGAAGAGTTTGATCCAAATTATATCAATTTGCACGAAAATGACTCGCTCTACCAAATGCTAGTATAAAATATAGATTTATCAAGGAGGTTTATCATGGGCTATATTATTTTTTTACTGATTTTATTGTTTGTTGTTGTTGCAATTATCGCCAGCACACTTTATGTTGTTCGCCAACAGACCATTGTCATTATTGAGCGATTTGGGAAATACCAGAAAACAGCTGGAAGTGGTATCCATGTACGTATGCCATTTGGTATTGATACTATTGCGGCCCGAATCCAATTACGGATGTTGCAAAGTGAGTTGATTGTTGAGACAAAAACCAATGACAACGTCTTTGTAACCTTAAATGTCGCGACTCAGTACCGTGTTAATGAGCAAAATGTCATGGATGCTTACTATAAATTGATGCGTCCAGAAGAACAAATCAAATCTTATATTGAAGATGCTCTTCGTTCATCTGTACCAAAATTAACATTAGACGAATTGTTTGAGAAAAAAGATGAGATTGCCCTTGAAGTACAAAAACAAGTGGCAGAAGAAATGTCAACTTACGGCTATATCATCGTCAAAACCTTGATTACAAAAGTAGAGCCAGATGCAGAAGTTAAGCAGTCCATGAACGAAATCAATGCGGCTCAACGCAAACGGGTCGCAGCTCAAGAATTGGCCAATGCAGATAAAATCAAGATTGTGACCGCTGCCGAAGCAGAAGCAGAAAAAGATCGCCTACACGGTGTCGGTATCGCACAACAGCGAAAGGCTATTGTGGATGGACTGGCGGACTCTATTGCAGAATTAAAAGAAGCCAATGTGGGCATGTCTGAAGAGCAAATTATGTCTATCCTACTGACAAACCAATATTTAGACACCCTAAATACCTTTGCTTCGAAAGGCAATCAGACAATCTTCTTACCCAATACGCCAAATGGTATTGATGATATTCGGACTCAAGTCTTATCTGCTTTGAAGGCAAAATAAAACAAAAGCACCACAAAATGTCCAATTTTTTTCAAAAATACAGATATAAATCTTGACTTCTTATGTAAACTATACTATAATTACTGACAGTAGGAAGTATAGACAGAAAGGGGTTTCTCATGACTAGCTATGAAAAAGTCGCTGCAGTAGTGGGATGGGTACGTGATAAAAAAATCACAGGGTACCGCATAAGCAAGGAGACGAATGCACGTGAGATGTCAGTGATTGCATTGGCACAAGGACGAGCAAAAATCGACAATATCTCATTTGCAACAGCATTGGGATTGATTGATTTTTATGATAAAAATCATAAAAAATATGAAGGTTAATTTCTCGTATTTGTATAAAATAGTACATAAAAAAGCAGCTCATTTTGAGTTGCTTTTTTCGTGTGGTGCAGATGAAGTGAGGAAACAAAAAAAGTAGCATGGAGAGATGAATGCTACTTTATCGGTCAACCTATAATAAAATTGAATAATGTGTCTGAAAAATAATTGCTTGAAATGCACCAAATCAATTGGTCAAATCCTATTATACGGTTTAACAGTAATTAGTTTATCACAAAATAATTAACTAGTAAAGTATTTTGTTGGCATTTTTATAATTTTTTTTAATACAGTTTCTTTTTAAAGAAATTTTATAAATTAAAAAGTTAATCCAGTTTTAAACTGAATTAACTTTTTGGTCTTTCCTTATTTCAAAAAGCGTTGCAAGAATTCCTTGGTCCGTTCTTGGGTTGGGTTTTCAAAGATTTGTTGGGGAGTGCCTTCTTCAGCGATAACACCCTTGTCCATGAAGATGACGCGGTCTGAGACATCACGAGCAAACTCCATTTCATGGGTCACGATGATCATGGTCAGTCCCGATTGGGCCAAGTCTTGCATGGTTTTTAACACTTCGCCGACCATTTCAGGGTCAAGGGCCGACGTCGGTTCGTCAAAGAGCATAGCTTCTGGGTTGACAGAAAGGGCTCTGGCGATGGCAACTCGTTGCTTCTGACCGCCGGAGAGTTGGCTAGGTTTGGCCTGCCAATACTGTTGACCGAGGCCGACTTTTTCTAAGTTTTCTTTGGCGATGGTTTCTGCCTCGGCACGGTCTCGCTTGAGGACGGTTGTCTGTGCAACGACAGTATTTTCAAGGACGTTGAGGTTGTTAAAGAGGTTGAAGGACTGGAAGACCATGCCCATTTTTTCTCGGTAGCGGGTCAAATCGTAGCTTTTTTCCAGGACATTTTCCCCGTGGAAAAGAATATCGCCAGATGTTGGTGTCTCCAAGAGGTTGATAGAGCGCAGGAAGGTGGATTTCCCTGATCCTGAGGAACCAATAATGGAGATGACTTCGCCCTTGTGGACAGTCATGGAGATGTCTTTTAAGACTTCGTTTTGCCCGAAGGATTTTTTCAAGTGCTTGATTTCTAAGATTGGATTAGACATGAGGCACCTCCTCGATTTGCATTTGGTTGGCACCCGTCGTGTAGGTATCGACATCCATGCGTTTTTCAACATAACGTAGGATACGGGTCACGGTAAAGGTGAGCACAAAGTAGATAATGGCAATGACACTAAAGGTCTGGAAGTACTGGTAGGTCTGTGTTGCTACCGTATTTCCTGAGAAATAGAGTTCAACGACAGAGATAACATTCAAGACAGAAGTATCCTTGATGTTGATGACAAATTCATTTCCTGTTGCCGGAAGGATATTGCGGATGACCTGTGGCAAGACAATCTTGCGCATGGTCTGGCCATGGGTGAATCCAAGAGCGGTTGCTGCTTCAAATTGGCCCTTGTCAACGGCGAAGATACCACCGCGAACAATTTCGCTCATATAGGCCCCTGTGTTGATGGAAACGATAAAGATTGCTGCTAGAGTACGGTCAATGTTGAGGCCAAATGCTTGGGCAGTTCCGTAGTAAATAACCATGGATTGGACAATCATCGGTGTACCACGAAAAACCTCAATGTAGACATTTAGTAACCAGCCCAAGAGGGTTTGACCCCAAGCAAGGAGTTTGTTGGCTGCTTTTGGAGCAGTCCGGAAGACACCGATTAAGAGCCCGATGCTGGTCCCGATAAGGGTACCAAGGATCGAGATCAAAAGGGTCATGCCTGTACCGCGGAGGAGCTGTTGCCAGTTTTTGGTAAAAATGCTCACCATCTGAGCAAGGAAGGATGGCGTCTCTTCGCTGTCGTCTGCTTCTAGTGGCTGTTTGGTAATCATGTCATCCATCAGAGCGACTTGCTCATCGGCTGTCATTTTGGTAATGGTTTCGTTGACCTGGACGATGCGGACATCATCCTTGCGCATGCCGACAGCGATAGCTGCATCTGACTCTGCGACTTCAAAGCCGTGGTCTAGCGTCAGCATTTTAAACTTGCTGTTGGCAGCTTCAGCAGTCATGGCTTCAGGGCGTTCGGAAATGTAAGCGTCGATAACACCTGCTAAGAGGGCTTGGCGCATTTGCGAAAAGTCTCCCATAGGGGTTTGCATATTGGCATCTGTCAGCTGGGTTAAGAGATTGACATGCCAGACCCCCTGCTGGGCAGTGACCTTGGCATTTGCGAAATCATCAATGGAAGTTGCTCCGGCATAATCACCGTCTGTCGAGACGACAAGGACAGGTTCGCTGGTGTAGTAGCTCTCTGAGAATGCGATTTCTAGTTTTCGCTCCTCGGTTGGGCTCATCCCCGCGACAATCATGTCGATTTTGCCAGAGGTTAAGGCTGGAATGAGGCCGGTCCAAGAGGTCTTGACCACCAAAAGCTCCTTGCCCATATCGGATGCGATTTTCTTAGCAATCTGGACATCATAACCGTTGGCGTATTGATTGGTGCCTTCGATGGGAACAGCTCCATTTGCGTCATCATCCTGTGTCCAGTTAAAGGGGGCGTAGGCAGCTTCCATCCCAACACGGAGATAATTCTCATCTGCCTGAACAATACTGGTCAAACTAAAAAAAGATGCTAGTAAAAATAGCAGAGTTAACCATACTTTTTTCATAAATTCTCCTTTTGAATTGTATGTAATATATTGTATATAAAATTCTGAAAAATTTCCATTTTCAGATATTAAAAACTGAATTTTTTTCTAAAATGAAGAGGATATGTGTTATAATGGTAGAAAAACTAGAGGAGAGTTTCATGTTTGTAGAGATTTTAAAAGCCATCTTATTTGGTATTGTTGAAGGGATCACAGAGTGGTTACCCATTTCCAGTACGGGGCATTTAATTCTGGTACAAGAATTTGTCCAATTCTCAACAGTTGGCGACGATTTTCTTTCCGTTTTTAATGTGGTGATACAGTTAGGGGCTATTTTGGCTGTCATGGTCTTGTATTTTGAGCGACTCAACCCTTTTAAATCTGGTAAAACAAAACGGGAAATTCAATTGACTTGGCAATTATGGGCCAAGGTAGTGATAGCAGCGTTACCCGCAGCGGTCTTGGGTTTGTTATTGGATGATTGGCTAGATGCCCACTTGCATCATTTTGTGCCGGTTGCTCTCATGTTGATTCTATATGGAGTTGCCTTTATCTATGTTGAAAAACGAAATAAAGATATTGCTCCCGAAGTGACAGATTTGGCACGTTTACCTTATAAAACCGCTTTTGTAATTGGACTCTTCCAAGTTCTGTCTCTTGTTCCTGGGACCAGTCGTTCAGGTGCCACCATTTTAGGAGGGATTTTGTCAGGCACTAGCCGGCAGGTAGCAACAGAATTCACCTTCTTTTTGGGAATCCCAATCATGTTTGGGGCGAGTTTAGTAAAAATCATCAAATTATTAGGAAAAGGTGTTGCTGTTACAGGTAGTCAGTGGTTATTGCTTATCATTTCGATGGTTGTGGCATTTGGTGTCTCGGTGATTGTCATTCGTTTCTTGACAGATTATGTGAAGAAACATGATTTTACCTTGTTTGGAAAATACCGTATTGGATTAGGGACCTTGTTATTGCTTTATTACCTTGTTACCTTAGTATTCTAGAAGCTGGCTTGTCCAGCTTTTCTTTTGTCAAAGAGCCTCTTTTCTTGTATAATAAAAGGACGTAAATAATGAGGTACACAAATGAAGATGAAACAAATCAGTGAATCAACACTGAAAATTACCATTAAAATGGAAGATTTAGAAGAAAGAGGTATGGAGTTAGCTGATTTCTTGATTCCACAAGAAAAAACAGAGGAATTTTTCTATACGGTTTTGGATGAGTTAGACCTTCCTATGAATTTCCGAGAAAGTGGCATGCTCAGTTTTCGAGTGACACCAAAACCGGATAAAATTGATATCTTTGTCACCAAGTCGGAGATAGATCAAGAGTTGGATTTTGAGGAATTGGCTAATTTTGCAGATATGGACGATATTGCGCACATGACGCCAGATGAGTTTTTGAAAACCTTAGAGAAAAATGTTCGTGAAAAGAGCCTTGCTGCCGGAGACGCAACAGCTGTGAAGCACTTGGAGAGTGTTGAAGATGCAGAAGCTGACGAAGAATTTGATGGTCATCAGCCATATATCTACTACATTTTAGATTTCCATGATTTGGCTCAAGCGGTGCGGTTTGCCCATACGGTGGATTTTGATGTGGACACATCGGAACTTTATAAGATGAACAATCGTTATTATATGACGGTTCTAATAAATGTCGAGAATCGCTCCAAACAATACCCGACTCATGTATTGTCTCGTATGTTAGAACACGCAGATGATGCAGAGATGAGCCGACCGGTTCTGCAAGAACATGGGCAATTGATGTTGCCGGTGGAGGCATTAGAAGAGCTTAGAAAGGTTCGCTTGGTATGATTCCTTTTGCTCTTCAGTACATTATGGTGGTAATCGGAACCGTAGTTGTTTCAGCTATTGCGACGCCTTTGGTTCGGTTCTTAGCTTTCCGTATTGGTGCAGTTGATAATCCAAATGCTAGACGCGTCAATAAGACCCCCATGCCTACCGCTGGTGGGCTAGCTGTTTTTATTGCTTTTGCGGTTGGAGTGGTTATTTTTTTACCTGGGATCGTAAAACACTTGGACTATGGCGGGACATATCTAGAATATGTTTTTCCTTTGATTGTATCGGCTGGAATTATTGTGCTAACCGGCTTGGTCGATGATATTAGAGAGTTAAAGCCACTACCAAAAATGACAGGAATGCTCCTTGCAGCAGCTATTATCTGGATTTTTACCGATTTTCGTTTCAATCATTTCAAGCTGCCGTTTGGTGGGCCGATGTTGTCATTTCCGGCATGGCTTTCCTTTTTCCTAACAGTCTTATGGATTGTGGCCATCACCAATGCTGTAAACTTAATTGATGGGTTAGATGGTTTGGTATCAGGGGTTTCCATTATTTCCTTGACAACCATGGGATTGGTATCCTATTTCTTTTTGCATGATAGTGATATTTTTTTGCCCTTAACGATTTTTGTTTTGGTTGCGGCTATTATGGGCTTTCTTCCCTATAATTACCATCCAGCGATTATTTACTTGGGGGATACCGGAGCACTCTTTATCGGCTTTATGATTGGCGTGCTATCTTTACAAGGTTTAAAAAATTCAACTGCAGTTGCTGTGGTTACTCCCATGATTATTTTGGGCGTTCCAATTACAGATACAGTTGTGGCCATCATCCGCCGCACTTTATCTGGACAAAAATTTTATGAGGCAGACCGGATGCACCTACATCACCGCTTGTTGTCTATGGGCTTGACACATCGGGGGACTGTCTTGGTGATTTATGCCATTTCTTTTATTTTTTCACTGACTTCCCTTCTTTTGAACATTTCCAGTCGCTTGGGCGGTGTGATGTTGATGATTGCCTTGGTTTTAGGCGTTCTGATTCTTAGTGAAATGATTGGGATTTTTGGAGAAAATCGTACTCCATTATTAAATACCCTTCGTTTTATTGGCAATAGTGATTACAGACAAAGTCAACTTGAAAAATGGAAGAAAAAGAAATCGAAGCACTAAACAAAGAAAGAGCGAAATCCGCTCTTTTTTGCTATAATTGAATATTAGAATAATACTAAATAAAGGAGATAGACATGTCAGTATTAGAAATCAAGGATCTTCATGTAGAGATTGAAGGAAAAGAGATTTTAAAAGGTGTGAATCTTGTCTTGAAAACAGGAGAAGTAGCAGCCATCATGGGGCCCAACGGAACAGGGAAATCCACCTTGTCAGCAGCCATCATGGGAAATCCAAACTATGAAGTGACAAAAGGTGAAGTGCTTTTTGACGGCGTCAATATTTTGGAGTTGGAAGTTGATGAACGTGCCCGTATGGGACTCTTTTTGGCCATGCAATACCCATCTGAAATTCCAGGGATTACCAATGCAGAATTCTTGCGTGCAGCCATGAATGCTGGAAAAGAAGACGATGAAAAAATCAACGTTCGTGATTTTATTACGAAACTAGATGAGAAAATGGCTCTCCTCAATATGAAGGAAGAAATGGCTGAACGTTACCTCAACGAAGGCTTTTCTGGTGGTGAGAAAAAACGCAATGAAATTCTTCAATTATTGATGATCGAACCAACATTTGCCATCTTAGACGAGATTGACTCTGGTCTGGATATTGACGCCTTGAAGGTTGTATCCAAAGGGGTCAATGAAATGCGTGGCGAAGGTTTTGGTGCCATGATTATTACCCATTACCAACGCCTTTTGAACTACATCACACCAGACGTGGTTCATGTCATGATGGAAGGACGTGTTGTCTTGTCAGGTGGTCCAGAATTGGCACAACGCCTTGAAAAAGAAGGATATGTGCAAATCGCTGCGGAGTTGGGCTTAGACTACACCGAGCAAGACGAAGACTAATGTTGTATAGTCTGCGCTAGCTTTTTAAGTCAGGCAGACAATCCTCGAGCTAAGATTGATTAAAGGAGAAAGACATTAGATGACCAAAGAACAACTACAAAACTACTCTCAAGCACATGCCGAGCCCCAATGGTTGGCTGACCGCCGCCAAGCGGCTTTTGATCTGATTGATCAATTGGCGCTCCCTGTGATTGAGCGTGTGAAATTTCACCGTTGGAATTTAGGAGATGGAACGATTGCTGAAAATGAAGCTCTAGGCCATGTTCCGGATTTCACGGCTCTAGGAGACAATCCAAAACTAGTACAAGTTGGTACGCAGACAGTTTTAGAACAATTGCCAGCAGAACTTGTGGAGCAAGGTGTGATCTTTACTGATTTTGCAAGTGCCATGGCAGTCATTCCAGAAGTGTTAGAAAACCATTTCGGAACTGCTTTGGCATACGATACTGACAAATTAGCAGCCTACAACACAGCCTACTTTAATGCAACAGCTGTCTTGTATGTACCAGACAATGTTGAAATAAAACAACCCATTGAAGGGCTTTACTACCAAGATTCAACCAGTGATGTCCCTTTTAACAAACGGGTTCTGATTGTTGCAGGAAAAAACAGTCAATTTACTTACTTAGAGCGCTTTGAAAGTCTAGGAGATGGAGAGGTTCCTGCCTCTGCCAATATTGCTGTTGAGGTTCTTGCCTTGGCAGGTAGCCAAATCAAGTTTTCGTCTATTGACCGTTTAGGGAAACACGTGACCGCCTTTATGAGCCGTCGTGGTCGTCTCTCAAATGATGCCAGCATTGACTGGGCCTTAGGCGTGATGAACGAAGGAAATATTGTAGCCGACTTTGACAGTGATCTGATTGGAAATGGTAGCCATGCCAACCTTAAAGTTGTGGCCCTCTCCAGCGGTCGACAAGTTCAAGGGATTGATAGCCGTGTGACCAACCATGGGCGAAATTCGATTGGCCATATCTTGCAACACGGAGTTATCCTGGAGCGTGGAACCTTAACCTTCAATGGAATTGGCCATATTCTTCGTGGCGCAAAAGGTGCAGACGCTCAACAAGAGAGCCGTGTCTTGATGTTATCAGATAAGGCGCGTTCAGATGCCAATCCCATTCTATTGATTGATGAAAATGAAGTCACTGCAGGACACGCAGCTTCCATCGGGCAAGTTGACCCTGAAGATATGTATTACCTCATGAGCCGTGGTTTGGACCAAGCGACGGCTGAACGCCTCGTTATCCGCGGCTTCCTCGGAACTGTCTTTGTCGAAATTCCAGTCAAAGAAGTCCGTGATGAGATGATCCAAGTGTTAGAAGACAAGTTAACAAAGAGAACAATGTAAAGGCAAGAAATATGGAGCAGCTGAGAAAAGACTTTCCCATACTCAATCAAATCGTCCACGATGAACCCCTAGTTTATTTGGACAATGCAGCCACAACCCAGAAGCCTCTCTCTGTTTTGGCTGCTTTGGAGCAGTATTATAAAGAAGACAATGCCAATGTCCATCGAGGTGTGCATACACTAGCCGAAAGAGCGACAGCTTCCTATGAGGCCGTTCGACAGCAAGTTGCAGACTTTATTGGTGCCCGCTCAACCAAAGAAGTCTTGTTCACACGAGGAACGACAACAGGACTGAATTGGGTGGCCAAGTTTGCCGAAGAAATCCTGCAGGAGGGAGATGAAGTCATCATTTCCATCATGGAACACCATTCCAATATCATTCCTTGGCAACAAGCCTGCCAAAAAACAGGGGCAACCCTTCACTATGTTCATCTAAAAGATGGAGAGTTGGATATGGTAGAGTTTCAGTCTCTCCTTTCTTCCAAAACGCGTTTCGTCTCAATCGCCCACGTCTCCAATGTCCTGGGTGTTGTCAATCCTGTTAAAAAAATGGCAGAGCTGGCCCATCAAGTTGGAGCCTATATAGTAGTAGACGGAGCACAGTCGACACCGCATATGGCGATTGATGTGCAGGACTTGGATGCTGACTTCTTTGCCTTTTCTGCTCACAAGATGCTGGGACCTACCGGGGTCGGTGTCTTGTATGGAAAAGAAGAACTCTTAGAACAGATGTCTCCTGTGGAATTCGGCGGGGAAATGATTGAATTTGTCCGTGAACAATCCGCTACCTGGAAAGAGTTGCCTTGGAAGTTTGAAGCGGGGACCCCCAATATAGCTGGGGTCATCGGTCTAGGTGCCGCTATTTCCTACTTAAAGGAAGTCGGCATGGACAAGATTGCCCAACACGAACAAGAGTTGGTGGAATATGTCTTTCCAAAATTACAGGCCATTCCGGGCTTGACCATTTATGGTAGTCAAGACTTGGCCAAACGGACAGGCGTTCTCTCCTTTAATCTAGACGATTTACACCCCCATGATGTAGCGACAGCCTTGGATTATGAGGGGGTAGCGGTTCGGGCAGGTCACCACTGTGCCCAGCCCTTGATTGCTTACTTGCAAACAACTGCAACTGCTAGAGCCAGCTTTTACCTCTACAATACCAAAGAAGATTGCGACAAATTGGTAGAGGCTCTCTTAAAAACAAAGGAGTTTTTCAATGGCACTTTCTAAATTAGATGCGCTCTATATGGCCGTTGTCTCTGATCATTCCAAGCACCCGCACAATCATGGCCAGTTGCCAGATGTGGAAGTGTTGGAAATGCACAATCCAACCTGTGGAGATGTGATTGAACTCTCGGTTCGTATTGAAAAAGATACTATTCAGGAAATCGCCTTTGCGGGAGCAGGTTGTACCATTTCCACCGCCTCTGCCTCCATGATGACGGATGCGGTCAAGGGGAAAACAGTTGATGATGCCCTGCTCTATGCGGAGATTTTTTCCCAAATGGTGCAAGGTCAAGAAGACGAACGGCAAAACCAGCTGGGAGACGCGTCCTTGTTAGCTGGTGTGACCAAATTCCCGCAACGGATTAAATGTGCTACCCTCTCCTGGAATGCGCTCAAAAAAGCCATTGCCAGACATCAAGAAGTAAAATAACAAGAAAGGACAAGCATGTCAGAAGAAATTGTAACACCAGAACCCATTGATTTGGGAGAATACCAATTTGGATTCCACGATGATGTGGAGCCTATTTATTCAACAGGAAAAGGCTTGAGCGAAGAG
This sequence comes from Streptococcus cameli, assembly GCF_053207365.1. Classification (NCBI taxonomy): domain Bacteria; kingdom Bacillati; phylum Bacillota; class Bacilli; order Lactobacillales; family Streptococcaceae; genus Streptococcus; species Streptococcus cameli. The sequence goes on from NZ_JBRUIM010000003.1 coordinate 213,769, forward strand.
GTTATCCGTGAGCTCTCTGCTGCCAAGGGCGAGCCTGAATGGATGCTGGATTTCCGCTTGAAATCCTATGAAGCCTTTAACAAAATGCCCATGCAAACCTGGGGAGCTGATTTATCTGGATTGGATTTTGATGATATTATTTATTACCAAAAAGCCTCTGACAAACCAGCTAGAAGCTGGGATGATGTACCCGATAAAATCAAAGAAACCTTTGAACGTATCGGTATTCCAGAAGCCGAACGAGCGTATTTGGCCGGTGCTGCCGCTCAGTATGAATCGGAAGTTGTTTACCACAATATGAAAGAAGAGTACGATAAGCTCGGTATTATCTTTACCGATACCGATTCAGCTCTTCGTGAATACCCAGACCTCTTTAAAAAATATTTTGCCAAGTTAGTGCCACCAACCGATAACAAGTTGGCTGCTCTTAATGCAGCAGTATGGTCTGGTGGAACCTTTATCTACGTTCCAAAAGGGGTCAAATGTGAAATTCCGCTTCAAACCTATTTCCGTATCAACAATGAAGGAACTGGACAGTTTGAGAGAACCCTTATCATTGTAGACGAAGGCGCTAGTGTTCACTATGTAGAGGGCTGTACCGCCCCGACCTATTCAACAGCTAGTCTCCATGCGGCAGTTGTTGAGATTATCGCCCATGAAGGGGCTTATATGCGCTATACCACTATTCAAAACTGGTCAGATAACGTTTATAACTTGGTAACCAAGCGGGCACGTGCTGAAAAAAATGCAACGGTTGAATGGATCGATGGAAACCTAGGGGCCCACACAACCATGAAATACCCAGCAGTTTATCTCGAAGGAGAAGGGGCGCGTGGAACCATGTTGTCGATTGCTTTTGCCAATAAAGGACAGCACCAAGATACAGGTGCCAAGATGATCCATAATGCACCACATACTAGCTCATCTATCGTTTCCAAATCCATTGCCAAAAGTGGTGGTGAGGTTAACTACCGTGGACAGGTAACCTTTAATAAGAACTCCAAGAAATCCATCAGCCACATCGAATGTGACACTATTATCATGGATGATATTTCACGATCTGATACCATTCCGTTCAATGAAATCCACAACTCACAAGTGGCTTTGGAACACGAAGCCAAAGTTTCCAAGATTTCAGAAGAGCAACTCTACTACCTCATGAGCCGTGGTCTTTCCGAACAAGAAGCGACAGAAATGATCGTTATGGGATTTGTTGAACCATTTACCAAAGAACTCCCAATGGAATATGCCGTCGAACTCAACCGCCTCATCGCCTATGAAATGGAGGGTTCCGTCGGTTAATACAATTAGCAATCCAATCGTTATGATACGATTGGATGCAATTGTATTCCGACGGAAGTTGGAGATACAGAAAAACCACTAACAAGTGGTTTTTTTCTATTGTTTAGAATTTGAAGTCTAGCAATCCAATCGTTATGATACGATTGGATGCAATTGTATTCCGACGGAAGTTGGAAATACAGAAAACTCGCTGAAGGGCGAGTTTTTATCTTTCGTAAGGTAATTGCCTTATTCAACAGCTATAAATCTGTTGAGAGCTGTCATTCTACCAACTGAAGTTGGATATAAGAAAAGATCCTGCACAATGGATACAGGATCTTGTAGATTACAATTTCTCATTCACATAGCGTACAAAGTGATTCCACCAAGATACAGGCCAAACGGCCTCGTCTATTTGTTGTTGTGCCACCATCTCGATTTGAGGTTGTTGCTCGAGATAGCCTGAGGAAATTAGATTTTTATCTTCTACTTGCACAAGTCCAAGTGTTTGGTCTTTGTTAATAGGTGCGTCTACCTGTTCTGATTTTGCAACAAATTGAGCGGAAATAACATTTTCGTTTCCGTATTCAACAACTGCAGTCAAATCGTTTTTGGCTACTACTTTAGCAGAGTTTACTTGACCATTAAATAGAGGAACGGAAGATTTATGATAACTTTTGCCTTTTTCAACGATGGTAATCGGGTAAAATTGATTGATAGCATAATCCATTAGGGCATTTGTTGCTAGAAAACGATTGTCGGGATAGAGTTCGCCGTCGTTAGCATTTAGAACAACCGTAATAATGCGCATTTTTTTCCCTTTTAAAGTCGAGACTAATGACGCTCCTGATGAGTCTGTTGTTCCTGTCTTTAACCCGTCCACCCCAGGTCGGTAGTAGGTGCCACCTTTTAACATCTGGTTTGTGGAAAAATAAGTGTTTCCATGGAATGAGTAAGAAAATTGAGAGGTAATATCCAAAACTTGTGGATAATCCAATAGCAATCTTCTTGTGACAGTAGCGATTGCCTTTGCAGACATTTGATTTTCGTCCTCTATATCAGAACCGGGATAAATGTTTTCTTCTCCTATTAGAGAATTGTTCAACCCAGTTGCATTGACGATTTTTGCGTCTGTGATACCCCACTCATGCAGTTTCTCTTTCATTAAATCAACAAAAGCTGGTTCGCTTCCTGCAACTTTTTCAGCTAGGGCAATAGCGGCGCTGTTTGCGGAGGAAATTAAAGACGCTTCTAAAAGTTCTTTGACGCTATAATTTCTGGCATCCAAATTAACATTACTGACAAGAGAGGCAGTTAGAGCATAAGGATAATCACTGATTTCAACATTGGATTCGAGTGTCAGTTGTCCTTGCTCAACAGCCTCATAAACCAAATAAGCAGTCAGAAGTTTAGTAATGGAAGCTGTACTTGCATTTGTATCGGCTTCTTGAGCATATAAAATCTTTCCAGTTTCAACTTCGACTGCAATGGCATGCTTTGCAGGAACTGAAAATTCGTCCTTTTCTTCTGCAAAAAGCAGACGATTTCCAAAAAAGACTATCGCCAATAGACTAATGATTACTAAAAATTTTTTCATAATGTTCCTTCTTTGAAAAGATTCTTTCTATATTATAACATAAAAGAAAACAAAAGCTGAATTATGAAAATATCTGAAAATTCATAAAAGAGTAAAATTATTTTGACAATTTTAGGATTCGATGATATAATCAAACTTGTACTATTTAAGAATTGTTTAAGAAAATAATTCGCATCAACATAATAGAGGAGAACCTTTTATGCAAAAGAGAAAACTTGTAGCACTTGCAGGTGTAACCTTGCTCTCAGCTGCCTTTTTAGTAGCCTGTGGTGGCTCATCATCTAAAAAGTCAGAAACTTCGTCGACATACTCATATGTTTATACAGAAGATCCAGCTTCTTTGGACTATGTTCACTACAATCGTAATCAAGTGTCATCTATCACAACGAATGCTGTCGATGGTTTGTTGGAGTATGATAAATATGGGAACTTGATTCCATCACTTGCTGAAGACTGGAAAGTTTCAAAAGATGGTTTGACATACACCTACACATTGCGCGAAGGTGTGAAATGGTATACATCTGATGGCGAAGAATACGCAGATGTTACTGCAGAAGACTTTGTAACAGGTATCAAACATGCTGCAGACAGTGAGTCAGAAGGTCTTTATATTATTCAAGACTCTATTGCAGGCTTGGCAGATTATGTAGCTGGTAAATCAAAAGATTTCTCTACTGTTGGTGTAAAAGCCCTTGATGAACGTACGGTTCAATATACATTGGAACGTCCTGAAACTTATTGGAACTCTAAAGTAACAATGGCAACATTGATGCCGATTAATGCAGAGTTCTTGGCTTCAAAAGGTGAAGACTTCGGTAAAGTTTCTCCAGATGGAATTCTTTATAACGGTGCATACTTTATCAGTGCAATGACATCGAAATCATCTATTGAACTATCTAAAAATGAAAACTACTGGGATGCTGACAAGGTTAAAGTTGACAACATCAAGTTGACTTACTATGATGGACAAGATCCAGAATCCTTGATTAAAGGCTTCACAGACGGCAACTATTCAAATGCTCGTGTGTTCCCTAACTCTTCAACATACGCATCTGTTAAAAAACAATACAAAGACAATATCTATTACAGCATGCAAGATGCAACGACTTACTTCACCATCTTGAATGTAAATCGTACATCTTACAACCATACAGCTAAGACAACTGATGCAGAGAAAACTTCAGCAACAAAAGCTTTGCAAAATAAAGATTTCCGTCAAGCTCTAGGCTTTGCCTTTAACCGTGAAGATTATTTAGCACAATCGGTTGGTAAAGATGCAGCGAAAAATGCTTTGCGTAACATCTATGTTCCACCAACATTTGTAAGTGCAGGTGAAAAAACATTTGGTGACTTAGTTGAAGAAAAATTAGTTTCTTACGGTGATGAATGGTCAAATGTTGATTTATCAGATGCTCAAGATGGTTTGTATAATGTAGACAAAGCAAAAGCTGAGTTTGCAAAAGCAAAAGAAGCATTGGCAGCTGAAGGAGTAACCTTCCCAATTCGTTTGGATATGCCAGTAAACAAATCAAGTGACGTTGGTGTCCAACAAGCATCATCGATGAAACAATCAATCGAAGCTGCTCTTGGAACAGAAAACGTTGTGATTGATATTCTTCAATTAGATAAAGAAGTTTTCACAAGTGTTTACTATATTGATTCAGCTGACCAAGCGGATTACGATATTTCATACGCAGGTTGGGGACCAGATTATCTTGACCCATCAACTTACCTTGATACAATTGAAACGAATGCTGGTGCATACGCTGTGAAATATGGTATTAATAAAGACAAAGACGATGCTATTATTAAATCTGTAGGTCTTGACCAATACAATGCGCTTCTTGCTGAAGCAGCTGCTGAGACCACTGATGTTGCAAAACGTTATGAAAAATATGCAGCAGCACAGGCTTGGTTGACAGATAGCGGATTAGCACTTCCACAACAATCACTTGGTGGAACTCCTAACGTTTCAAAAGTTGTTCCTACTTCAGGTGCATTCTCATGGGTCGGTATCAAAGGTGGCGACATGTACAAAGGAATGGAAGTTGGTACTGAAATCAACACTGCAGACTCTATCTACAAAAACCGTGAAAAATGGTTAGAAGAAAAAGCTAAATCTAATGCCAAAGCAGAAGAAGAACTTGCTAAGCATGTAGAAGAATAAAGAACTTTTCCAAGAGAACTTTCTCTACTGTATTTTAGAGAAAGTTCTTTTGAGATTGAGAGGAAAAAACGAGAATGAAGAAATATATTTTCACCCGTATCCTGCGATCATTACTCTCTCTTTTCTTGGTTACAACATTGATATATACAATTATCTATACAATGGTTCCAAGAAAGAAGATTTTTGAAAATGATCCAGTATACACGAAAATGACCAAGACGCCGGATAAGAAAGCCGACTATATCAACACGGTTTATAAGCGCATGGGATACATTGATTATATGAACAGCAAAACCTTATTAACGAAGGCTGAGCAAGTTGATAGTAGTGTAACAGTAAAGGGCACAAAAGAAAACGAAAAAATCTACAAAAAATACCTTTCTGAATTAGGCGGGGATTGGAAGTTGCATCAATTTGAAGATAGCAAACAATTTTATGCAACAAGAGAAATCCCTATCATCCAACGTGTTTTTGATTTTTATGGCAACATGATCCAAGTAGATCATAAAAATAAGATTCAAGACAAAAATAATCCTGATTTAGAACGCTATATCCGTATTGAAAATGATCCTGCTATTGGCTGGTCAGTAGTTGGTTCAGGGACAAAGCATAAATACCTTCTTTATGTAAATGGTCAATTTCCATTTGTTCACCAAAATTTCCTCACGCTTGATCTAGGTATATCTTATCCAACTTATGCAGACATTCCAGTTTTAGAGGTATTGACAAAAGGCCAAGGGAAAGCTTTGGTAGAAGATGTTACCTTCCCTACTGGTGCGACTAAAAAATCATCTGTTGATATCTATAGTCGGACCTATAAATCACCAAGTAAAGCAGATCAAAAGGATATTGCGAACTTCGGTGAAGGAGATGCCTATACTGCAACAAAAAGCCGCTATCAAGATCCATCTATGCTTGCAAATTCTTCTATCATCGGTATTATTGGTGTCGCAATCTCATACGCCTTAGCGTTGCCACTTGGTATTGCTATGTCTCGCTATAAGGGTAAACTATTTGATACTGTAATGACTGGTAGTCTTAGTTTCCTAATGGCTTTACCAAGCATTGCATTTGTCTATATTTTCAGACTATTATTTGGGAAAATGTTTAGTCTTCCAGACACGTTCCCAGTATTAGGGGCTCAGGATCCTCGTTCTTACATCCTTCCGGCAGTACTGTTGGGCTTGTTAGGGACGCCTGGGCTAGCTGTTTGGGTTCGTCGTTACTTTATCGACTTACAAACGAGCGACTTTGTTCGTTTTGCACGTGCTAAAGGTATGTCTGAAGCGGAGATTTCAAAACGACATATTTTCCGTAATGCTATGGTTCCATTTGTAGTATCGATTCCAGGTTCAATCTTAGGGGTCATTGTTGGAGCGACATTTACAGAATCTGTCTTTGCATTTCCTGGTATGGGTAAGATGTTAATTGATTCTATTAATGCCTCAAATAACTCAATGGTCGTTGCCCTAAGCTTTATTTTTGCTGCAATGTCAATCTTTGCACTCTTATTGGGTGATCTCTTAATGACAATTGTAGATCCACGGATTAAATTGGATGTGAAAGGAGGGAAATAATGTCTAGTATTGATAAAAATAAGTTTCAGTTTGTGAAGCGTGATGATTTTGCCTCCGAGGTAATTGACGCACCAGCTTATTCTTACTGGAAATCTGTTATGCGGCAATTTCTTAGAAAACGTTCGACGATTATTATGTTATTCATATTGATGGTAATCGTTGCGATGAGTTTTATTTATCCGATATTTTCAAATTATGATTTTAACGATGTAAGTAAAATTAACGACTTTAGCGTTCGTTATCTCTGGCCGAATGGTGAATACTGGTTCGGTACAGATGCCAATGGACAATCTCTTTTTGATGGGGTGTGGTACGGCGCTAGAAATTCAATTTTGATTTCCTTGATTGCAACGGCTATCAATTTAACAATCGGCATTATTGTCGGCGGAATTTGGGGAGTTTCTAAGTCTTTTGATAAGATTATGATGGAAGTTTATAACGTTATTTCTAATATTCCATACTTGTTAGTCATTATTGTTATGACCTATGCCCTAGGTTCTGGTTTCTGGAATCTAATCCTTGCTTTCTGTATTACCGGTTGGATTGGAGTAGCTTTCTCAATCCGTGTTCAAATCATGCGTTACCGTGACTTGGAATACAATTTAGCGAGTCGTACATTGGGAACTCCAATGACAAAATTAGTTGTTCGTAATCTCTTGCCACAATTGGTTTCTGTTATTGTAACTCAAGCTTCGCAGAGTTTACCAGCATACATTTCGTCTGAGGCCTTCTTATCTTATTTCGGGATTGGTTTGCCGGTGACAACACCAAGCTTGGGACGTTTGATTGCAAAGTACTCACAGAATGTAACTACAAATGCTTATCTTTTCTGGATTCCTTTGACAGCTTTGGTTCTTGTTTCATTATCGCTTTTTGTTGTTGGTCAAAATTTATCTGACGCAAGTGATCCACGTACCCACAGATAAGGAGTAAATATGACAAAAGAAAAAAATGTAATATTATCTGCTAGAGATGTGGTTGTGGAATTTGATGTTCGTGACCGTGTTTTAACGGCGATTCGCGGAGTTTCCTTGGATTTTGTTGAAGGGGAAGTTCTGGCAATTGTTGGAGAATCAGGATCAGGGAAATCTGTTTTAACTAAGACGTTCACAGGAATGTTAGAAGAAAACGGTCGGATTGCTTCTGGCTCAATCAAATACAGAGGACAAGAGCTGACTGATTTAAAGGAAAATAAGGATTGGGAGAAAATCCGCGGCGCAAAAATTGCAACTATTTTCCAAGACCCGATGACAAGTTTAAACCCTTTGGTGACTATCGGAAATCAAATATCTGAAGTTATTGTCAAACATCAAGGCATTTCGAAATCGGAAGCTAAAAAATTAGCTATTGACTATATGAATAAAGTAGGTATTCCAGATGCTAAAAAGCGTTTCAACGAATATCCTTTCCAATATTCTGGAGGAATGCGTCAACGGATTGTAATAGCGATTGCTCTGGCTTGCCGACCGGATGTTCTAATTTGTGATGAGCCGACAACAGCATTAGATGTAACTATTCAAGCTCAAATTCTTGATTTATTAAAGAATTTACAAAAAGAATACCATTTTACGACAATTTTCATTACACATGATTTAGGTGTAGTAGCAAGTATTGCTGATAAAGTTGCTGTAATGTACGCTGGTGAAGTAGTAGAATATGGAACAGCAGAAGATATCTTCTATGACCCACGTCATCCATATACATGGAGCTTATTATCGAGTCTTCCCCAGTTGGCAGATGCAAGTGGGCAACTGTTCTCTATTCCAGGAACGCCACCTTCGTTATACACTCCAGTAGTAGGTGATGCGTTTGCGCCACGTTCTGAATTCGCAATGCAAATTGACTTTGAAGCGCACCCGCCAGTGTTCAATGTATCGAGTACTCACTGGGCAAAAACATGGTTGCTTCATCCAGAAGCACCAAAAGCAGAAAAGCCCGAAGTTATTCAAGATTTGCATGAAAAAATCAAAGCTAAAATGTCGGTAGAAGAAATTAAATAGGAGGAAGAAATGACTGAAAAATTAGTTGAAATAAAAGATTTAGAAATTTCTTTCGGTGAAGGCAAGAAAAAATTCGTTGCCGTTAAAAATGCTAATTTCTTTATTAACAAAGGAGAAACATTCTCTTTAGTCGGAGAATCAGGTTCAGGTAAAACAACTATCGGACGTGCAATCATTGGGTTAAATGATACTAGTGGTGGAGATATTCTCTATCAAGGTGAAAAAATCAACAAAAAACTCTCTGGTCAAAAACAAAAAGAACTGATCCGAAAGATTCAAATGATTTTTCAAGACCCAGCTGCAAGTTTGAATGAACGTGCAACCGTTGATTATATTATTTCTGAAGGACTTCATAATTTTAAGTTATATGAAAATGAAGAGGATCGTAAAAATAAAGTAAAACAAATCATTAATGAAGTTGGTTTGTTAGCAGAACACTTGACTCGTTATCCACATGAATTTTCAGGTGGTCAACGCCAACGAATTGGTATTGCTCGAGCATTAGTTATGCAACCCGAATTAGTAATTGCAGACGAACCAATTTCAGCATTGGATGTTTCTGTTCGAGCGCAAGTCTTGAATTTATTGAAGCAATTCCAAGAAGAACTTGGGTTGACATACTTGTTTATTGCTCATGACTTATCGGTTGTACGATTTGTTTCTGATCGAATTGCGGTAATCCACAAGGGAATTATTGTTGAGGTTGCTGAAACAGAAGAATTGTTTACCAATCCAATTCACCCATATACTCGCTCACTGCTTTCTGCGGTACCGATTCCTGATCCAATTTTGGAACGCCAAAAAGAATTAGTAGTGTATGACCCGGATATGCACGATTATAGTACAGATACGCCCTCAATGCATGAGGTACGCCCAGGTCATTTTGTATGGTGTAATAGTTCTGAATTAGCAGTGTATAAAACAGAATAGAACAAGAAACCCAAAGCTTTTGCTTTGGGTTTTTTAAATCATAGATGTCAAAAATGTCCTGTAAGAAATTTTTTAAAGGTACTATACTTTATTTATTCAAGAAAGGAGTATAGGGATGGAATTTTTAGATGTTTAT
>NZ_JBRUIM010000004.1:0-173764 GCF_053207365.1 Streptococcus cameli
CGCATTCATAGTTAAGCGACGATAGCCTAGGAGATACACCTGTACCCATGCCGAACACAGCAGTTAAGCCCTAGTACGCCTGAAGTAGTTGGGGGTTGCCCCCTGTGAGATAAGGGAGTTGCTTAGCGAATTGGGAGTTTAGCTCAGCTGGGAGAGCATCTGCCTTACAAGCAGAGGGTCAGCGGTTCGATCCCGTTAACTCCCATTTTATTAATAAGCGGGTGTAGTTTAGTGGTAAAACTACAGCCTTCCAAGCTGTTGTCGCGAGTTCGATTCTCGTCACCCGCTTTGAATTTTTCAAAAATTCAATTTACCAAACTATTAGTTTGGGCGCGTAGCTCAGATGGTTAGAGCGCACGCCTGATAAGCGTGAGGTCGATGGTTCGATTCCATTCGTGCCCATTAATATAATGGTCCGTTGGTCAAGGGGTTAAGACACCGCCTTTTCACGGCGGTAACACGGGTTCGAATCCCGTACGGACTATCATTTAGGGACGAAAGTCCTTTTTTTGTATAGTAAAAGCATTCTATTTTTAGAATGCTTTTACTTAAATAATTGTTAATTCATCAGGTAGCAATATTGTTTCTTTGCCTTTTCGATCGATTATTAAGATTGTTTGAGGGTAGAAAGGGTCAAAACGATGTTGTAAGTCAACAGTTAGAATATTCTTATTTCCTTCTTGTGAGAATGTGATGGAGATTTTTCCTTTATTATTTTTTAGCTTAAATGTTAGAATATGCTTTAAAGGTAGAACTTCTTTTAAATAGTTATCAATGATATACCAAATGGAATCTATTACATTGGCTGGTATGGATGTAATAATTCCAAAGCTTGCGTAACGTCCTTTGGTTTGTGTAAAGGCCATCTTTGCCTCCTTTTTATTCTGTATAAGAAAAAAGCCTGTTAATCAGGTTTTTCTTAGTTATGCGACTTTATCGATTTCGTAGTTCTAAATAACGTTTGTACCAAATATTGACATAGTCTTGGGAAAATGGGCCACGTTGATTGTTGATCCAGTCTACTAAAATTTTGACATTTTCTTTTAGAATATAATCAATATCTGTGGAGTAGTTCATCTCTTTGCGATGTTTTTCATATTCATCAACATCTAAGAGGCGTTTTTCTCCATCTGTGAAGACTTTGACATCCAAATCATAATCAATATATTTTAGGGCTTCTTTATCAAGGAGAAAAGGACTTGCCAAATTACAATAATAGGAGACACCGTTTTCTCTAATCATTGCAATGATGTTAAACCAGTATTTTTTATGGAAGTAAACAATAGCAGGTTCTCGTGTCACCCAACGACGTCCATCGTTTTCTGTGACTAAGGTATGATTATTGACTCCAATAATGGCATTTTCTGTTGTCTTTAGTACCATGGTATCGCGCCAAGTTCGGTGCAATTCCCCGTTGTGTTTGTAACTTTGAATTGTAATAAAGTCGCCTTCTTTCGGCTGTTTCACGTTGTTACCAACTTTCTACAATTTCAATTTTATCTTCTACATTATATCATACTTTTAGAAAATAGGGTAGATTAGAGATAGTCTCTCAATGCACTTTTAATGGAATCATAATCGTAACCTCTTCTTGCTAAGGATTGTGTGAGCCTTTGTTTTAGTTCATATCCTTCGTATTTTCGAGCGTATTTTCGATGTTGTTTGTCCAGTTCTTTATGAAGAAGTTCCAATTCAGTCTCTTCATCTTTTTCAAATGCTAGGTTAGGCAGGATTGTTTTGATGCTTTGGTAAGTAAAGCCTTTGTTTATCAATTGCTGTGTTATCTTATCTTGCAAGGCTTTGGTTGGTAATTTCCCTTGGTATTTTCTGAGAATTTTCTCTGCTACTTTTTGGATTTGTTCTGAAAAATCTGTTTCACTAATTAGGGGATTAAGTATGTGTTTTGAAATCCCTTTTTGAGCCAGTTTTTGCTGAAGGACCATCGGGCCCTTGTCTCCAGAAGTAAGATTTTGTTGGATATAGGTCTGGGCGTAGTCGTAGTCATCAATCCATTTTTCTTGTTCTAATTCATTGATGATTTTTTGAATGGTAGTTGATTCGATATCATATTTTTCGAGGTATTGGGTTGCTTCTTTTTTGGTTCGTTTCTTAAAAGAGAGATAGTAGAGGGCAAGATTTTTTCCGTACGATAATTGGGCAAAGGATTTGATTTGTTGAAACGTTTTTTCATCTACCTCCTTATCTTTTGACAGAAAGAATTTTACAATGGTATCCTCAGTGATGTAACAAGTTTCTTTGTGATCAAGCTCTAGGAGATAGAGTCTTTTTTTCTTTTCTAGTTTCGTAATTTTCATTGTCTTTCTTTCTATCCAAATGCTTCGTAGGCTGCAACCAGCCGTAATTTTTCAACGTCTATCTCTTCTCTGCCGTAACAATCTAAGAAATAGTCGCCGTAATCATCATTTCCTAAATTAAAGTTTAGAGACCATATAACCCAGTAGAGGTCAATGTGTCTGTCACTGTAACCTGCAAGCCCAAGATCAATGAAAGATGAGAATTGTGAGGCATCTTTCAATAAGATATTTGGCAGACAAGCGTCTCCGTGGATAAAATCATTTGCGTCCAAATGACAAGGTGGATTGGTGATAAGGTTGTATGCTTCTTCTTTGCTTTGGATTTTAAAACGTGGCAAGAGGGCTTGTTGATAGAAGTTCCCTTTTTCATAATTTTTGAGGGCGGTGTTGTGGTAGGAAGGAAGGCGATTGCTTATCTGATCCTTATCAGGTTTTTGTTTGTGAAGTTCTTTTAGGCAATTGGCGATGGTTTGACAGACTTGTTTGGGATGGTCTAATAGTAAATGAGCAGGGCTTCCTTTTCCTTCTTTTGTAATAAGGTAATCAAAGGGATCTTGTGAAAAATAGGTGACGAAGGGAGCAGACAGTTTGTTATCGGAAAAATACTTTGTGAGGGCTGCTTCCTCTTTTAGTTTGCCATGGTGATCTACTTTCAAATAGTAGCCATTTTGCAAATTTAGAACGGTAGCTCCAGAGTGTCCGGAGCAGTCAATCCAGTCGGTCTTGGTTAGGTAGGATTGGATTTCTTTAGGGAATTGTTTGGGTAATTGCATTGTCTTCATATGCTTTATTGTATCATATTATTTAAACTTGTTGCGGAAGAGTGGTATAATGGGGATATGAATGTTCAAGTAAAACAACGGATTCCGCTGAAAATTAAGCGGATGGGGATCAATGGTGAAGGAATTGGTTTTTATAAGAAAACGCTGGTGTTTGTGCCGGGTGCCCTAAAAGGAGAAGAGGTTTTTTGCCAGATTACGGCAGTGAAGAGGAATTTTGTTGAAGCCAAAGTTTTAAAAATCAATAAAAAGTCGAAGTTTCGAGTAGAACCTGCTTGTGGGATTTATGAAGCTTGTGGTGGGTGTCAGCTCATGCACTTGCGGTATGACCAGCAGTTGGATTTTAAGGCCGATTTGCTGAGACAGGCTTTAAAAAAATTTCAGCCAAATGGTTTTGAAGACTATGACATTCGGCCAACTTTAGGCATGGATGAGCCTCAGTATTACCGGGCAAAGTTGCAGTTCCAAACGCGTTCCTTCAAGGGCAAGGTAAAAGCTGGATTGTATGCTGAAAATTCTCACCGCTTGGTGGCTATTCAAGACTGTTTGGTGCAGGATCAGACAACACAGGCTATCATCAATCGTGTGGCTGATTTACTGACAAAGCATAAGATTCCAATTTTTGATGAGCGAAAGCAGCAGGGAGTTCGAACAGTTATGGTGAGACGGGCCCGTCAAACGGGTCAGGTTCAGTTGATTGTGGTGGCTTCGAGGCATTTAGATCTTCAATCCTTTATTCGAGAATTGACGGCTGAATTTCCTGAGATTGTGACGGTTGCTTTTAATCTCCATACAAAAAAATCTAGTGAAATTTATGGTGATAAGACGGAAATTCTTTGGGGGCAAGAAACGATTATAGAGTCTGTTTTGGATTATAGCTTTTCGCTTTCGCCACGGGCTTTTTACCAGCTGAATCCAGAGCAAACAGAAGTTTTATACAGCGAAGCAGTCAAGGCCCTGGACATCAGGGGAGATGAAGACTTGATTGACGCTTATTGCGGGGTTGGGACCATTGGCTTTGCCTTTGCCAAAAAAGTCAAATCAGTCAGAGGAATGGATATTATCCCTGAAGCGATTGAAGATGCACGGAAAAATGCTACGCACATGGGCTTGGCTAACACCTACTACGAGGCTGGAAAAGCAGAGGATATCATCCCGAAATGGTATAAGGAGGGCTATCGAGCTGATGCCTTGGTTGTAGATCCTCCTCGGACAGGATTGGATGAAAAATTATTGGCAACGATTCTGAAGTACCAGCCTGAGAAAATGGTCTATGTCTCCTGTAATGTTTCGACCTTAGCCAGAGATTTGGAGCAATTGGCCAGGGGCTATGAGGTCGTGTATATTCAATCAGTGGACATGTTTCCACATACAGCAAGGACAGAAGCGGTTGTGAAATTGGTGAAAAAATGAGAAGAAACTGGTTATGACCAGTTTCTTCTTGATTTTATATTTTAAAAATAATATAATGAATTTAAGAAAAGGAGAGGAGATGCTACATGCTTCATACAGAGAATGACAAACCTCTTTATTTACAACTGGTTGATGTGTTAGAAAATAAAATACGTGAAACCATGACGGCTAATGAGAAGCTGGCTTCCGAACGTGAATTGACTCAAATTTATAATGTTAGCCGTATCACTGTGCGGTTGGCTTTAAAAGAACTCGAGAGTAGAGGATTGCTCTATAAAAAACATGGGAAGGGTACCTATGTTTCAGAAATTTCAGATTCTATGGTGGACTTATCGTCCATGTATAGTTTTACAGAGCAAATGAAGAAAATGGGAAAGGATCCTGAAACCAAGGTTTTGTCCTTTCAAACGGTTGAAGCAACCGAGCATATTGCTAAACAAATGCACTTAGAACAGGGAGAATTGGTATTTGAAATCGAGCGGTTGCGAATGGCCAACCATATTCCGATGATGGTGGAACGAACTTATGTCCCGCAGTCGTTGTTTGCAGAGCTGACGGCTGAAATGCTGCAAAAGCGGTCTTTATATGATTCTTTTCGTGATTTGGGACAAGTTGTCCGACAAGCAGACGAGGAATTTTATGCTAGCATTGCCTTAGAAAATGAAGCACAACACTTGAATATTGCAATTGGAAATCCGGTACTGCATGTAGTGAGAAAAACCTACAATACAAAAAATCGGGTGATTGAATACACATTTAGTATTGCGCGTGCAGACCAATTCCGTTACCACATTTCACATATACAGATAGATTAAAAAAGAGGTCCGGGGGACCTCTTTTTCACGAGCCAAGAAAAAGCAGAGCGAGTAGAGGTCCGGGGGACCTGATTTCACGAGCTAAGAAATTAAGAAATGAATAGTGGTTTTACAAGCTCAGAAGAGATCATTATGCAATCAAAAAGAAAACAAGGGCTGAGGGAATTCTCAGTCCTTATTTATTCGCTGCAATTTCAAATTTAAAGAATTTCCAGTGTTTATAGGTTTCGATGTATTCTAAAATTTCATCGCTGTTGCTTTTTTGAGTAATGCGGTTTTGGAATACAGTTGGTTCTGTTGTAGCGATTTGTAAGTGTTCTGCTACAAAGCCAGGTGTCGGAAAGACAACTTCGTTGGTTTCCACGAATGGTTCTTCTGACATATGGATATTAAAATCTAATTTAAAACGTTGGTAAATGGATTGGTAATGGTCCAGCGGTGCAGCATCTTGTTGGATATAGCGGGCTGGAATATAAGATTGGTGGTAGATATAAGGGGTATCACTGGTTGTTCTGACACGAACGATTTTATAGTAGTATTCACTCTTGTCCAATTTGAGTTTGGCTAGAATCTCAGGAGAATTCCCTCTTTCACAGGATAAAACAGTGACGGTGTCATCATCCATAGGAAATAATTCGATGTCAGAAAACTCGACCAATTTGCCTTTGCGAGAGCGAGAGACGAAGGTCCCTTTTCCTTGTTGGCGAACCAAATAACCATCCTTTACGAGTTCGTTCATTGCACGAATAACTGTGATGGAGCTGACATTATATAATTTGGTTAGTTCTGCTTCTGTATAAAATTTATCGCCATTTTCAAATTTTCCAGAAATGATTTGCTGGCGTAGTTCGTTTTGTACTAATTGGTACTTAGGTACTTTCATACAATCCTTCCTTTCTGATATGTTATATATCTTATTATACTAAATGTTTACAAAAATTTTAAGAAAAAAGATAAAAAATTTTTAAAAAAAGTACTGGACATAACCAGTAAACTATGTTAATATAATGATATAAAAGAAAACGGTTGCACAAGGAGGAAGAAATGAATGAATTTCAAATAAGAGAAGAGTTCTATTTGAATGGACAACCATTTAAAATTCTATCCGGTGCCATACATTATTTTCGTGTTCATCCAGATGACTGGTATCATTCGCTATATAATTTAAAGGCTCTTGGCTTTAATACAGTTGAGACCTATGTTCCTTGGAACATGCATGAGCCACAAAAAGGTGAGTATCAGTTTGAAGGTATTCTGGATTTGGAAGCCTTTATCCAACAAGCACATGATTTAGGTTTGTATGCTATTGTTCGGCCGACACCTTACATTTGTGCAGAATGGGAATGGGGAGGCTTACCTTATTGGCTAATGAATGAAGATGTTCGTGTTCGTTCTAGTGATCCAGCTTTTTTGAAACATGTGGATGATTACTATGCGGTCCTTCTTCCTAAATTAGTCAAACACCAATTCTCTAAGGGTGGCAATATCCTCATGTTCCAAATTGAGAATGAATATGGCTCCTATGGACAAGAAAAAGCTTACCTGAGAGCTGTTGGAGAGTTGATGAGAAAGCATGGCTTAACGGCCCCATTCTTTACATCAGATGGCCCGTGGAGAGCAACTCTTCGAGCTGGTAGCATGATTGAAGATGATATTTTGACCACAGGGAACTTTGGATCTAGGGCTAAAGAAAACTTTGCCATGATGCAAGATTTCTTTGATGAATATGGCAAAAAGTGGCCTCTCATGTGTATGGAGTTCTGGGACGGCTGGTTCAATCGCTGGGGTGAGGAAATTATCCGTAGAGACCCGGATGAATTGGTTGAAGCAGTTATGGAAGCCATTGAATTGGGGAGTGTCAACCTGTACATGTTCCATGGCGGCACTAATTTTGGCTTTATGAATGGTTGTTCGGCTCGTGGGCAAACAGACTTGCCACAAGTAACTTCTTATGATTACGATGCACTCTTAGATGAAGCTGGGAATCCGACTAAGAAATTCTATGCTTTACAGAACAAGTTAAAAGAAAAGTTTCCTGATGGGGATTACAAAGAGCCACTGATAAAGGGGAGTAGGAGCTATCCTGCTGCAACATTAGTAGATAAAGTAAGCCTCTTTGCTAGTTTGGAAGAAAAACGATCAACTGCTACTGGTTTTTATCCAGAAAATATGGAAGAACTGGGACAAGCAACAGGATATGTCTTGTATCGTACGCATATCGAAAAAGACAAGGAGGAGCCAGAACGCTTCCGCATCATTGATGCTAGGGATCGGGCACAGCTTTACCGAGACGGTGAATGGATAGCCACCCAATACCAGCATGAAATTGGTGAGGACATTGCACTGGAATTAAAAGAAAAGCACTCAGAAATTTCGATTTTGGTGGAAAATATGGGGCGTGTGACTTATGGTCACAAGTTAACAGCTCCTACTCAAACCAAGGGGTTGGGACGAGGAGCCATGGCCGATCTTCACTTTATCGGCAATTGGGAAATGTACTCGATTCCATTTGAGGAAAGCCAGTCAATTGATTTTTCAAAAGGTTGGCAAGAGGGGCAACCTGCCTTCTATCGCTACCAGTTTGAACTGGATCAATTAGAAGACACTTATCTCGATATGACAGGATTTGGGAAAGGTGCGGTGCTGGTCAATGATCATCATATTGGTCGTTTCTGGGAGAGAGGGCCTCATCTCTCACTCTATCTTCCAAAAGGTTTCTTAAAGAAAGGTCTCAATGAAATTGTGGTCTTTGAAACAGAAGGTCAGTATCGAGAGAGTGTTTCGTTCTCATCTCAACCAGTTTATAAAAATTTACAACAAGAAGAAAGGAAAGAATAGATTTTCTATTCGAGGTAGATACTATGGCAATTATTGCTACACGTATTGACGGTCGTTTGATCCACGGTCAGGTGGCAAATCTTTGGACAACAAAGTTAAACATCAGCCGTATCATGGTTGTGGACAACGATATTATCAATAATGACTTGGAGAAAACAGCCTTGAAATTGGCGACACCTCCAGGCGTGAAACTCTCTATTTTGCCAGTTGAAAAAGCGGCAAACAATATCTTAGCAGGTAACTACGATTCACAACGCTTATTGATTGTAGCCCGTCGCCCAGATCGCTTCTTAGGATTATTAGAAGCAGGTGTTCAATTCCCAGAGTTGAACGTCGGCAACATGTCCCAATCAGATGAAACACGTTCTGTGACACGTTCCATCAATGTGGTGGATAAAGATATCGCTGATTTTGATGCGATTGAAGCAAAAGGTGTGAAACTGATTGCTCAAATGGTTCCAGGCGATACCCCTCAAGACTTTATGCCGTTGTTGGCAAAAGTCCGTTAATTTCGTTTCCAATTTTATAAAAAATTTTTAGGAGGAACATCATTATGATTCAATGGTGGCAAATTTTACTACTAACCTTGTATTCAGCTTATCAAATCCTTGATGAGTTGACCATCGTATCATCTGCAGGTTCACCTGTCTTTGCAGGTTTCATTGCAGGTTTGATCATGGGAGATGTGGGTACAGGTTTGGTTATCGGTGGTAGCTTACAGCTTACTGTACTCGGTGTTGGTACATTCGGTGGTGCATCTCGTATCGACGCAACATCTGGTGCGGTACTTGCGACAGCTTTCTCAGTTGCACAAGGTATTGATCCAGAAAAAGCTATTGCAACAATTGCAGTTCCAGTAGCCTTGTTGATGGTTTATACAGATATTTTGGGTCGTTTCTCAACTACTTTCTTTGCACACCGCATTGACAAACATATTGAAAACTTCAACTACAAAGGAATTGAACGTGACTACCTCATGGGTGCGATTCCTTGGGCACTCTCTCGTGCACTTCCAGTCTTCATTGCTCTTGCCTTTGGTTCAGGTGCTGTTAAAGCACTCACTGATGCTGTTGAGAGTGTACAATGGTTAGCAAATGGTTTGACACTTGCAGGTCGTATGCTTCCAGGTCTTGGTTTTGCAATCTTGCTCCACTACTTGCCAACAAAACGCAATCTTCACTACCTTGGTTTAGGATTTGCAATTACAGCGATGTTGACAACTGTCTATGGTAACTTGTCATCTGTTGCAGCAGCGGTTTCTGGTATTATCGGAGAAGCTGGTTTGGAAACAACTGTATTTGATGCAGCACCTTTCAAAGGTCTTCCAATGATTGGTATTGCTATTATCGGTGCAGGTCTTGCCTTTATTCACTACAAAAATAGCCAAAACGCGCCAGTAGTGGTAAAAGCTGAAGTTTCAGAAAGCGGGGAAATTGAAGATGACGAAATCTAATTATAAATTAACAAAAGCAGATTTTAATCAAATCAACAAACGTAGCTTGTTTACCTTCCAATGGGGTTGGAACTACGAGCGGATGCAGGCTTCTGGTTACCTCTACATCATTTTGCCACAATTGCGTAAAATGTATGGAGATGGCACACCAGAATTGAAAGAAATGATGAAGATGCACACGCAGTTCTTCAACACTTCAAACTTCTTCCACACCATTATCACTGGTATTGACCTTGCCCTTGAGGAAAACGAAGGGGTAGCATCTAAAGATGCGGTTGCAGGTATTAAAACTGGTTTGATGGGACCATTTGCACCGATTGGTGACTCTATCTTTGGTTCTTTGGTGCCAGCGATTATGGGTTCTATCGCAGCAGGTATGGCGGTTGAGAAAAATCCAGTCGGTATCTTGCTTTGGGTTGCAGTGGCCATTGCCTATGACATCTTCCGTTGGAAACAATTGGAAGTAGCCTACCGTGAAGGTACAAAATTGGTAACCACTATGCGTGACCAATTGACTGCGATTGTGGATGCTGCATCTGTAATGGGTGTCTTCATGGTCGGTGCCTTGATTGCAACTATGATCAACTTTGAATTGTCACTAGATATTTCAACTGGTGTGAAAACAATTAATGTCCAAGATTTGATGAACCAAATCTTCCCACGTTTGGTGCCAGCTATCTTTACAGGATTTGTTTACTGGTTGCTTGGCCGCAAGGGTATGACTTCTACAAAAGCAATCTTCATTTTAATTGCGATTGCGATTGCTAGCTCTGCCTTTGGTTACTTTGTATTGGGTATGAAATAATGGGAAAACAACTAATCTTAGTCAGTCATGGTCGTTTCTGTGAGGAATTAAAAAAGAGTACAGAAATGATTATGGGGCCACAAGATAGCATTCACGCAGTTGCTCTTTTGCCAGAAGAAGGTCCAGAAGATTTCCAACGGAAATTTGAGGCCTTAGTGGCAGATATGGATGATTATGTTGTCTTTGCAGACTTGCTTGGTGGTACTCCATGTAACGTGGTTTCTCGTCTGATTCTTGCTGGTGCACCTGTTCAACTCTATGCAGGGATGAATATGCCGATGGTTATCGGATACTTAAATGGTGTTCTAGTTGGCGAAGAGGTCGATTATGTGGACTTTGCTTCCAATAATATTCAACATGTCAATGCCATGCTGGCTTCTGATGATGACGATGAAGATGAATAGCAGCTTGTGTCAGTAATTGAAATATCCTAGAGAGGGGTTGGGTGGTTATCCAATCCCTCTCTATTTTTGGGGGATAAAATATGGTATGATAACAGTGTCGAAAAATAGTTGTATCAATAAAAAGGAACGTGAGGTGAAGAAATGGGAAACATTATTGAGAGTTCATTTGGAACAAAACAAGCCAAACTTTTTCGATTGACCAATAAAAATGGCATGCAATTGAGTCTGACCAATTTTGGTGCTCGAATTGTCGAAGTGAACATACCAATTGATGGTCACTTGCGAAACGTGAGTTTGGCAGCTTCTTCTGATACGGAGTACTTGGAACAAGATACCTATGTCGGAGCGACAGTGGCTCCGGTAGTCGGTCGGATTTCAGGTGCCAAAACGGTGATAAAAGGGGAGACGGTTCATTTCACAGAAAATGAACCCGGTAAAACCTTGCATAGTGGCGAGGATATCTCAACCGTTCAGTATTGGGGGAGTGAAGTTGACGAAACCAATAATCAGGTTCGTTTTCACTTGAGCCTTGCTGACGGACACAATGGATTTCCAGGTCCAGTATCTCTGACAGCCACTTTTACCTTAACAGATGAAAATGAAGTCAAGGTAGACTTTAAAGCCCAATCAGAAAAGGACACGGTTTTCAATCCGACCAATCATGTCTATTTCAATTTGAGCGGTGACTTCTTCCACAGTGTTGCGGATCACCAGTTGAAAATCCATGCGGACCGCTATGTTCCCCTTGGAGAAGGCAACCTCCCTACGGGAGAGTTTGCTTCTGTGGTAGGAACGCCATTTGACTTTAGGGAATTTGCTCCGCTAGCACAAGGTTTGGAGTCGGATTTTGAGCAGAATGTGTTGGTTGGTGGCTATGATCATCCTTGGGAACTCAAAGATGTGGACGTGCCAGTTGAGGTCATCAGTCCGGATGAAAAAATTCGTCTCTTGATGCGCAGTAATCAACCAGCCGTTGTCATCTATACCTACAATCATGGACCAGAAGGGCTGGCAGAAAAGCACGGCGCCTTTAGTTTGGAGTGCCAAGGTTTTCCAGATGCTTGTAATCTTGATGGCTTTTGTTCGATTTTATTGGAAGAAGGAGAAACTTATGAGAGTTCCTTCTCCTATCAATTTCTTTTTTAAGATTGTTTCCTTCCAACAGGCCTCGTTTTACAGGCCTGTTTTTTCATATCCAAATGCCAGGAGAGTGTGATATAATAGGGAAGTACAGAAGGAGAAAATCTATGAACACGATTGATCTCACAATCCCTGTGGCCCAAGTGGTTGACCAGCATCCAGAAGTATTGGACTTGTTGGTGGAACTTGGCTTCAAACCCTTGGCCAATCCCATTATGCGCAATACCCTGGGGAAAAAAGTCTCTCTCCAGCAAGGAGCCAAGATGCAGGGTATAGACATCGAAACCATTAAGAAAACCCTCGAGTGGAACGGCTATGAGGTGATAGGTAGCAGTCTATGACAGATGATAGAATTCATGTTTTACGCGATATTTTAATTGAGTTACACAATGGCGCCAGTCCAGAATCCGTCCAAGAGCGCTTTGATGCGACCTTCTCAGGTGTCTCTGCCATTGAGATTTCCCTCATGGAGCATGAACTCATGAACTCCGATGCGGGTATTACCTTTGAAGATGTGATGGAGCTGTGTGACGTCCATGCCAATCTGTTTAAAAATGCAGTGCAGGGAGTGGAAGTGGCCGATGTGGACCACCCGGGTCACCCTGTTCGGATTTTTAAGGATGAAAACCTGGCCTTGCGAGCGGCCTTGATCCGGGTTAGACGGCTCTTTGATTCTTACGAAGAAGAGATGGATCTGGCTTCGCTGGTAGAAATTGAGAAGGGACTCAAACGGCAAGTAGAGTTGGTGGGGCAGTTTGACCGCCACTACCAACGAAAAGAAGAACTCTTTTTCCCAATTATGGAATCCTACGGCCACGATTCGCCACCAAAAGTGATGTGGGGAGTGGATGACCAAATCCGGGACTTGTTTAGAGAGGCCAAAGATAGTCTGGCACATCTCAACAAGGACAATCTGCCAGCTGTTCGGACAGCCTTTGAAGCCTTTGCGACGGAATTGGAATCCATGATTTTCAAGGAAGAGTCTATTTTACTCATGATTTTATTGGAGTGCTTTACCCAGGATGATTGGTTGCAGATTGCTGCTGAGAGCGATGTCTATGGCTACACCATTATTCGACCTTCTGAAAAATGGGTGCCACACCGTGAAGTGTTCGTACAGGAACAGGACTTAGCCCAAGGGGCGACAGACCAGCTAGCTGCCAATACCCAGATCATTGAGACCCCGCAGGGGCGTTTGACCATTCAATTCACCCCCAAAGAAGAGGTGGTTGATCGGACGACGCCACAAGCCTTTGGCAATGGTGTCCTGTCGGTGGAAGAGGCCAACTTAATCCTCAACCATCTGCCCATGGAGATCACTTTTGTCAATAAGGACGATGTCTTCCAGTATTACAACGATGCGGTGCCGTCAGAGGAGATGATCTTCAAACGGACACCGAGTCAGGTCGGACGACATGTGGAACTCTGTCACCCGCCCAAGTTACTGCCGAAGGTCAAGGCCATATTTACCGCCTTGCGAACAGGGAAAAAGGATAAATTTGAGATGTGGTTTCATTCGGAATCACGTGGGCAATTTGTCCATGTGACCTATGCTGCCTTACGGGACAAGGATGGTGAATTCCAAGGTGTATTGGAGTATGTACAAGACATTGCCCCTTACCGGGCCATTGACACAGATTTTTACAGAGGAATTGGTGAGGAAGACACGGAGTGAATTACGAACAAACATTTTTAAAAGAATTTGAAGAATGGGTGCAAACCCAAATCGTGGTCAATCAAATGGCCATGGAGGAAAGCCGGCGCGTGCTGGAAGAAGACAAGGATGAGCGGGCGGCAGACGCCTATATCCGCTATGAAAGCAAACTCGATGCCTATCAGTACATTCAAGGGAAGTTTGAAAACTACAAGGCTGGAAAGAACTTTCACGACCTACCAGACGGCTTGTTTGGCCAAAGACATTATTAACTAAGAAATCAAAAAGGAGAAAATAAATGGCAAAGAAAAAAATAAATCGGAAAAAACTCTTAAAGAGACAATGGAATGAATTGAAAAAAGCAGGCAAATCCTTAGTGGGTGTTGCGGCAGACAAGACCCAAGAGGCTTTGGACAATGTCGCTGAAGCAACTGGAAATGTGGTCGAAGCTGTCACCGAACGTGTCAACGACGTGGTTGAAAACGTTAACAAAAAGACTGAAAAAGCCAAGAAAGATGGCAAAACAGTTGCGAAAAAAGCCGAAACAGTGGCAAAAGAGACAAGTGAAAAAGTTAAGAAAGAAACCAAAAAAGCAGCCTCTGATTTTGAGAGTTTTGCATCTTCATTGGAAGGTGTTGCAGCAGGACGCTTGGAAACTTTCTATGCAGAAGGGATTCAGTCGGTCAAAGACTTTGCCAAATGGACTGAAAAAGAACTCTTGGAACTCAAAGGGATCGGTCCAGCTACCATCAAACAATTGAAAGAATTGAATATTAAGTTGAAGAAATAGGTTGGCCATTCGAATCAGATTGGAGATTTATGACAAATAAGACTAAAAATAGTTTGAAAATCATTTTCTTATTTCTAGGCCTCTTTCTAAGCAATCTCTTGGTTTTCAAGGTGTTGAGCCTGCTTGGATTTCCCATTGACATGACTGCTTTGAGCTACATCGTGCCACCATTGTGTGCTACGATTGTTCTTCTGTTATTGGGAAAAAGGTAAAAAATACGAAAACGGATGATTGTTCATCCGTTTTTCTGCTGTCCAGAAAATGCCTCAATCTGCTTGCCTTTTCTTGTGAAATCTGTTAGAATAAAGCCATTCAGAGGTGTTTTGTGAACACAACCTTACAGAAAGCGGTGGTGCTGAGAAATCCGCAGGTTGGACAAAACTGGTTGCTGAGGACATCATGTGATAAGAACAAAGTTGCGGGTGCAAACCCGAATCTGGGTGGTACCGCGGAAATCGTATTGAAATTCGTCCCTGTCTAGCGTATGCTGGGCGGGGATTTTTGTATCTAAAAAGGAGAAAGCCTGATGGATTTAAATCAATTGGATATTATTGTAAAAGAAGTCCCTCAAACCAGTGAGGCATTGGAGCGTTTACTGGGAATGTCGGCAGACTACAAGGATGATCATTTTGCTCAGTTTACGGTTGGCAGTCACTGTTTGATGGTGTCTGATAAGGCCATCGTGCCACTGGAGCATTTCCAATCCGGTGTCATTCTACATGTCCAAATAGAGGATGTGGATGGCAAATACCAAGCCCTGCAAACAGCTGGGGAGACCATTTTAACCTCACCAACGGCTACTGACTGGGGGACATACTCCCTCATCGTTCAAGGTCCTGAGGGCATTGTTCTTGATTTCTATCAATTCAAGGAGGTTTAATATGGTTACGAGTCAAGAACAACCAATCAACACTAACTTACCAAACCTTGAAACGGACCGCCTCTACCTGCGCGAGCGCACTGTGGCAGACGCAGAAGCTGTTTTTGCCTATGCCAGTCTGCCTGAGGTGACTTGGCCAGCAGGCTTTCCACCCGTCGCAACCGTGGAAGATGAGGTTTATTACTTAGAACACGTCCTGCCCAAGCACAATGCTGACCAGAATTTGCCAGCTGGGTATGGGATTTGCCTCAAGGGAACGGACAAGGTCATCGGATCAGTTGATTTTAACCACCGCCATGCGGACGATGTTCTAGAAATGGGCTATACCCTGCATCCAGATTTTTGGCAACAGGGCATCATGACCGAAGCCTGCCAAGCCTTGTTAGAGGCCGGTTTTACGCAGCTTAACCTGCACAAGATTGAAATAGCGTGCTTTGACTACAACCAGGCCAGTCGCAAACTGGCTGAGAAGCTCGGCTTTACCCTAGAAGCCACCATTCGTGACCGCAAGGACGCCCAAGGCAACCGCTGTGCGGATCTGAGGTATGGATTGCTTAGGAGTGAGTGGGAGAGAGGAGCGAATGCATGAATTTGTTTAAAATAAATCAAAATAATTTATCTAGTCTAGAAGAAAAAACTTTTAAATTAGAACGGGAGCTTCAACATCTTTTTGAAGAAAATCTTACAATAATTACAGGTTTGGAATTTATAAGTAGTGAATTTTCCATTCAAAATCAACGTTTAGACACCCTAGCTTTTGACCATGAAAATAACGCTTTTGTTATCATTGAATACAAGCGATCGACCAACAACAGTGTTTTAGATCAAGGGGTATCTTATCTTAATACATTATTAAAATATAAAGCTGATTTCGTTTTAGAATACCAAGAACAAACAGGAAAATTACTAACTAAAAAAGATATTGATTGGTCACAAAGTAAAGTAGCTTTTGTTTCACCCAATTTTACACCTTTTCAAAGACAAGCTGTCGATTTTAAAGATTTAAATATTGAACTATGGGAAGTCAAACGCTTTACCAATGACATATTAGTTGTGAATGGTATTGTTAAATCTGAAAATGCCCCAAGTATAAAAACATCCACATCTGAAGAAAATTCAGAATTGGCATTAGTTACTAAAGAATTAAAGACATACTCCGAAGAAGATTTATTAGTAAATAAATCAGATGGCATAGTTGAATTATATGAAACCTTTAAGCAGGCTATATTTCAACTGATACCAGATAGTAATTTAGTGGCAACTAAGCTATATATGGCTTTCAAACAGAATAAACGGAATATAGTAGATATTGAGATACAAAATAAACAATTAAAATTATTTATTAATGCGAAGTTTGGAGAAATTGAAGACCCTAAAGATCTTGCCCGTAACGTTTCAACAATAGGTCACTATGGTAATGGTGAGTACGAAATAAAGGTAGTTAATACCAAACATCTTGAATATATTATGAGTTTAATTAAACAAATCATTTAAAGAAGGAGCAAAACTAATGTCAAAAGAACTTTCCCCTAAATACAACCCAGCTGAGGTTGAGGCTGGTCGTTATACGAAGTGGCTTGAAGCGGATAGCTTTGCGCCGTCAGGCGATGCTGAGGCCAAGCCTTATTCTATCGTGATTCCACCGCCAAACGTGACGGGTAAACTCCACTTGGGTCACGCCTGGGACACGACCTTGCAGGATATTATTATCCGTCAAAAACGCATGCAGGGCTATGATACCTTGTGGTTGCCAGGGATGGACCACGCAGGGATTGCGACCCAGGCTAAGGTTGAGGAGCGCCTGCGCGAGCAGGGGATTTCCCGTTACGACCTCGGTCGCGACAAGTTCCTAGACAAGGTCTGGGAATGGAAGGACGAGTATGCGTCTACCATCAAGGAGCAGTGGGGCAAGTTGGGACTTTCCCTTGATTACTCACGCGAGCGCTTCACCCTTGATGATGGCCTCTCAGATGCGGTTAAGAAAGTTTTTGTGGAACTCTACAAAAAAGGCCTCATCTACCGCGGTGAATTTATCATCAACTGGGATCCCGCTGCCCGCACAGCACTTTCTGACATCGAGGTGATTCACAAGGATGTCGAAGGGGCTTTCTACCACATGAACTACCTCTTGGAAGACGGATCTGGTGCCCTTGAAGTTGCGACCACGCGCCCTGAGACCATGTTTGGGGATGTGGCTGTTGCAGTCAATCCAGAAGACCCACGTTACAAAGACTTGATTGGCAAGAACGTTATCCTACCAATCGTGAACAAACCGATTCCAATCGTCGGCGATGAGCATGCTGATCCAGAATTTGGAACAGGTGTCGTAAAAGTCACCCCAGCCCATGACCTCAACGACTTTGAGGTCGGCAAACGCCATGATTTGCCACAAGTCAATGTTATGAACGATGACGGAACCATGAATGAGCTGGCTGGGGAATTTGACGGCATGGACCGATTTGACGCCCGCAAAGCGACGGTTAAAAAATTAGAAGAGCTTGGCCAGTTGGTCAAGATTGAACAACGGGTTCACTCTGTTGGCCACTCGGAGCGTTCAGGTGCCGTGGTGGAGCCACGCTTGTCCACGCAGTGGTTTGTTAAGATGGACCAGTTGGCTAAAAATGCCATTGCCAACCAAGAGACCGAAGACAAGGTATCCTTCTACCCACCACGCTTCAACGACACCTTCCTCCAATGGATGGAAAATGTCCATGACTGGGTGATTTCCCGTCAGCTCTGGTGGGGTCACCAAATCCCTGCCTGGTACAATGAAGCTGGGGAGATGTATGTTGGCGAAGAAGCACCAGAAGGCGACGGCTGGGTTCAAGACGAAGACGTCTTAGACACTTGGTTCTCATCTGCCCTCTGGCCATTTTCAACCATGGGTTGGCCAGACGAAGAGGCGGCTGACTTTAACCGTTATTTCCCAACGTCAACCTTGGTCACAGGTTACGACATTATCTTCTTCTGGGTGTCTCGCATGATTTTCCAATCCTTGGAATTCACAGACCGCCGTCCATTTAAAAACGTCCTGATCCATGGGCTCATCCGCGACGAGCAAGGTCGTAAGATGTCTAAATCTCTGGGCAACGGAATTGACCCGATGGACGTGATCGATCAGTACGGTGCGGATGCCCTGCGCTGGTTCCTGTCAAACGGCTCTGCCCCAGGACAGGATGTCCGTTTCTCCTATGAGAAGATGGACGCCTCATGGAACTTCATCAACAAAATCTGGAACATTTCCCGCTATATCCTCATGAACAATGAAGGGCTGACGCTGGCAGATGCCAAGGCCAATGTCGCAAAAGTAGCGACTGATCAGGCTGGTAACGTGACCGACAAGTGGATCCTCCACAACCTCAATGAAACCATCGGCAAGGTGACCGACGCCTTTGAGAAATTCGAGTTTGGGATTGCGGGCCATCAGCTGTACAACTTCATCTGGGACGAATTTGCGGACTGGTACGTGGAGCTGACCAAGGAAGTCCTTTACAGCGACAACGAAGACGAGAAAGTCATCACCCGCTCTGTCCTCCTCTACACCTTGGACCAGATTCTCCGCCTCTTGCACCCAATCATGCCATTTGTGACCGAGGAAATCTTTGGCCAAATCTCAGAAGGTAGCATTGTGTCGGCTGATTATCCAGTGGTGAATCCTGCTTTTGAAAATAAAGCTGCGCACCAAGGCGTGGAAAGCTTGAAGGACCTGATCCGTGCTGTGCGAAATAGCCGGTCAGAGGTAAACGTGGCCCCAAGTAAGCCAATTACCATCCTGATTAAGACTGCTGACAGCCAGTTAGAAGACTTCTTCACAGCTAATGTCAACTACATCAAACGCTTTACCAACCCTGAGCATTTGGAGATCAGCTCAACGATTGCAGCGCCAGAATTGGCCATGTCCAGCGTCATCACAGGAGCTGAAATCTTCTTGCCGCTGGCAGACCTCTTAAACGTGGCCGAAGAATTAGAACGCCTCAACAAAGAACTAGCCAAATGGCAAAAAGAACTCGACATGGTTGGCAAAAAGCTCTCTAACGAGCGCTTTGTCCAAAACGCCAAACCAGAAGTCGTAGACAAAGAACGCCAAAAACAAGCCGACTACCAAACCAAATACGATGCGACCAAAGAACGCATCGCTGAGATGGAGAAGTTGGGGAAGTAAGTTATTTTTAGCTGAATAAACCACAATTAAATAGCAGAAACCCCGGCAGATTGCTGGGGTTTTTGGTATAATGGAAGTGAAGAGGGATGATAAAATTGAGAAAAAAACTGGAAGATTTAGTAAAAAATAGTTTAGTTTTAAAATATATTCTACCGACTAATTTTATTAATAATAATGGAGTAGAGGAAGAAATTAAGATTAGTGATTTGACTACTGCTGGAAAAAATGAGTATTGCCTAGAAGGTAGTGATAGTGATATTGCTAAAATTATCTATAATGGCATTATTGAATTTGCCGTGAATGAGTTTGAAATTAACTACGATAGTTTGGACCGTGAGCAAACTAAAGCTATTTTAACTAAGTTAAGGTATGATAAAAATGATTCTACATCAACAAAACTTCAATATGGTTTTTATGGTGAGGTGCTTTTAGATTTAATTTTAAGAATATATTTTGGTACAGATGTAATTCTAGCGAGAGGGTATTTTTATTCTCCTCTGGAAAATAGTGAAGCAAAGGGATTTGATGCTTTTCATTTGTTAGATAATAATGGTAATTTGGAACTCTGGTTTGGAGAAGCCAAATTTCATCAATCGTTTAGTTCAGGCATAACTTCAGTTATAGAAAAAATGAATGCTTCTATTACCGATGAGTATATGAAAAAGCATATGTTTGCTATTATTAACGAAAGAGCAAATATTTCTCATTCTCATAAAGAGTTAGATTCCGTATTGGATAAATGGGATAATGACCCTGAAATAATTCTAGCGGATGAATTAGCTAGTGAAAATATAGAATTAGTTTATCCGATATTTATAGCATTTCAGAAACAGTCAACATATTCTTACGAACAGTCAATTAATTCATGCATTGCTAAAATAAATAAAACTTTAAATAAATTTCCTTTTTTGCCTAGCATAAAAATTAATGTCAGCGTTTTTGTTATGTTACTACCAGTGGAACAGTCTAACCTAGTAAAGGAAGATGTGATTAAATGGATAGAAACCAAAGTACCTCTAATCTAATCAAGGAATTTAATTTATACAAGAATGATCCAAGTAGAAGAGGAGTTTTTGTTAAAGTAGTTTGTGAATATTATGATGAAATTAAAGTAGAAGAGCTTACTGAGAGTGACTTAAATTTTTTGAGATATATGGCTAATGAAGCAGGGGTCCCACAGTATTTTGATTTACTAGATAAAAAATACCAATCGGAAAATTATATTACTCCGACTAGTATGAATTTGCTATCGGTCAGTTCATTTTTAAATGAAGCAAGTTTAACTGTGAACAATCAGATGTTGCATAAATATCAAAAAGAAATACTAGATCAGTTTAGTAGTTTAATTCGAAATAGATATGTTCTTTCAGCCCCCACATCTTTTGGTAAAACATTTTTAATGTATGAAATAATAAAAAAGATAAAATACTCTAACATCTTACTTATTTTTCCTACAATTAGCTTGTTATCGGAAAATTATATGAAATTAACAAGTGATAAATTTTTTGAATTGTATAAAATTCATACATTAAGTGAAATTAAATCAGAGGAATTAGGAGAAAAAAATATATTTATTTATACCCCTGAGAGGTATCTATCATTCTTAGATAATAATGATAGAGATTTCGAATTTACATTTATAGATGAGATATATAAAATTGATAATGATTTCATTATCGATACTGATACACCGGAAGAAAACGAGCGAGATACAGCTTATCGATTAGCCTTAGAATATGCTTGTCGTAATAGTAATGATATGTTATTGGTTGGACCATACATTCAGTTTCAATCGGATATGAGAGAGACGACTTCATCCTTTCAAAACTTTGTTTCAATTAATGATTTTAATATTATTGAATATAACGATGTTGAAATTGTATCTAAAACGCTAGCGCATCTTGACAGAAATAAATTTGAAATTGAAAATACGGTTTATAGGCTAAAAGCTGGAACAAAGAGTATGCAAGAAAAGGTTGTGCAATCAGTACTGCAATTAATATTTAATGAAGGAAGTATTATTATTTATTGTTCGAGCAAAAATGATACAGAAAGATTCGCTAAAAAATTATTAGGTGAGGAAGCATATAATACTAAGTTGGAGCGAAATCAAAGTTCTAGTAGGATTTTTAATATTTTTTTAGAACATATTGAAAGAACGTTTGGATCGGACTGGATAGTTTTTAAGGCACTTAGTAAGAGAATTGGGATCCACAATTCTGGCATACCTAAGTATATACAGAAAGAAATTATAAACTTATTTAATCAAGGAGAACTATTTTGCTTATTCTCTACAACTACAATTACTGAAGGTGTAAATACAACCGCTAAGAATCTCATAGTAACATCTGTAAAAAAAGGAACAAAGCCTTTAAAGCAATTTGATGCTAAAAATATTGCTGGTCGTGCAGGGAGATTTAATAGTCATTATAGTGGTAATGTAATTGACCTAACTAAAGATTTTGTGACAATCATTGATTCTGAACAGGATAGTATTGAACATAGAAATTATGATGAAAATCGTAATAAAACGGATATTGATTTAGAAGTTACACTGGATAATTTTTTAACAGATAATGATAAGATTTTAAAAGAAAACATTGAGCAACTAAAGAAAGAATCAGAATTACCGAGTTTTATTTTCCAATCTTATAAAGTAATCAGTCCTTTAAAAAAAATATCAATGTACAATAGAATTAGAAATATGTCATCTGCTGAGTTACGGAGAATAGACCAATTAAAACAAGCGTTGCAATATAATAGAGGTACAGATTTACATTGGGACGGTTTTCAAACAATTGTCAACATTTGTAAAGATTTTGTAGATAATTCATTTTTAAAAGGATTAATGGAAAGAGAAATTGAGATAAGAGGGAAAAATAGTGTATCTTTACTTGTTATACAGCTATCAAATTACTTGAAGAATGGTTTTTTAGGGATGGTTCAATATTATGTCAATCAGCAAAATAAGCCCAAAGACACCGCGATGAGAGAGACTGCAAATCTGGTGTATACAACATTCAAATATCATCTTGTAAAGTATCTAGGTGTTTTCGATTTATTGTATAGATATCACATATCTAGAATTGATAACAGAAAATTTGATGATATTTCTGGAATTCAAATTCTTTTACAACGCTTAGAATACAGTGCTTTGACTGAAGCGGGTAGAAAACTTAGTGATTATGGTGTTCCATTTGCTTTGGTGAAATATTATGATGAAAATAATAGTCAAAAGAAATTCGATGCATATGAAATGTATATTGATAGTCAAATTCAAAACCTATTAAAGTAACAGAGTTTAATAGAGATTGTTTTACATATCAAGTGTAGAAGATGGTTTGCGATAATTAGACTTAACCGAATAAAACAGTCATAAAATCAACATTTTTTTAGAATGTGATTTTATAACTGTTTATTGCTGAATTAGAATATTTTAAATTATAGTGAATAAGATATCTGTCGGACTAGTCCATTCAACTTTGATTTGAGTGCCAACTGTAACACCCATTTTATTAAACCAATCGTTAAAAGCCTTTAGATTCCCTAGACCAGATAGGTTTTTTGCATAAGGATCATTTGCTTTATTGTTCCCCGAAGCTTTCACAATTCCTTGGAAATGTCCATCTGTAGATTGAGCTTTGAAAATATTTTGTCCTAGAATATCTTGACCTTGGGTCTGATTTGAATTGTAAATACCGAATTGGTGTGCATATTTACTTGGAATAGGAATATAACATTCTCCTGTAATCAGAGGACGTGAGTCTGTATAGCGATGGACTCCCCATCCAATATGTGTGGATTTCAATGATATAGTAAATTGGTTTCCTTGATGTGGCATAAGTTTATCTCCTTCTAAATATATTTATAAGAATATTATAATGCATTGTACAAAAAAATAGCTCATTTAGCTGCAATACTATGTATTTTTTGTTATACTATCTAAGTTAGATATTTTTAGAAAGCAGGTGCTTACATGACAAATTCTGTAAGTTCTCCACAGTCTGGGAAATATGCGATTGCAGCGTTTTTCTCGGGTGTTGGTGGAATTGAGTTGGGCTTTGAGCAGACCAACGAGTTCAGAGTGGTGTATGCCAATGAGTTTGATAAGTATGCGAGAATGACTTATCAGTTGAATTACCCCGATACATTTTTGGATGGGCGTGATATTCACGCGGTTGAGGCAGAGGAGATACCTTCTGAGACAGTCGATGTGATTGTCGGTGGTTTCCCCTGCCAAGCCTTTTCGATAGCGGGTTACCGTAAGGGATTTGAAGACGATCGGGGGGATTTGTTCTTTGAATTGCTTCGCATGATTGAAGCCAAGCGTCCGAAAGCTATTTTTGTGGAAAACGTGAAAAACATGGTTTCTCATGATCACGGAAATACCTTTAAAGTCATTCGTGAGGCTTTGACGGAGAACAATTATTTTATCAAGTGGAAAGTGCTAAACGGTAAAGATTACGGCAATATCCCTCAAAATCGTGAGCGGATTTACATTGTTGGTTTTGATAACAAGGAAGCTTATGACCTCTTTGAATTTCCAGAGGAAATCAAGCTGACAACTACTTTGCAAGATGTGATTGACTTTGGTGCAGATCCAACGGAAAATTATTACTACCGTGAAGGCAAGCAATCTTTCTACGAAGAATTAAAACATGCTGTAACCAGTCAAGATACGGTTTACCAATGGCGTCGTCAGTATGTTCGTGAGAATAAAAATGGGGTTGTACCAACCTTGACAGCCAATATGGGGACTGGTGGGCATAATGTTCCTCTGATTTTGACCGATAAGGGAGAGATTCGAAAACTCACGCCTAAAGAAACCTTCAATGTTCAAGGCTATCCAAAGACCTTCAAGATTCCTGAGAATGTCTCAAATGGGCAACTTTACAAGCAGGCTGGAAATAGCGTGGTTGTACCTGTGATTAAGCGGATTGCGGCAAACATCGCAACAGCTTTGAATCAGTCTACTGCCCCGTCAGCAGTAGAGCGAACTGGAGACGTTGCCATTATCTATACAAAGATGAATGGCCAATTTGAAGGACAGTCCTATGTGAGAGACTTTGTTGATACTTATGAGCAAGCCCTTGAAACAATAGAGGCTTATCAAGATGGTTTAGGAATCTTATCAGATGAGGAGTATCTCAGATTGGTTAAAAAAGGTGGCCATTTAGAGTTTTATAGCATTGCTTTTACGAATAAATAAGTATTAGAGGGATTAGTGAAAAACTAATCTCTTTTTGGTATACTAAAGAAGATAAAGTGAGGTAACGTTATGTGGGAAAATCTGAAAACGGAACAAAAGGAAAAATATCGGACCCTGATTACGAATTTTGCCAGTTTGAGTGAAGCTTTTTCGCAAAAAGCAGAGTTAGAAGATGGGAAAGAGGGATCAAACTATGTGGCTCCGATAGTAAACTCCAAGTTTCAAGAGACTGTTTTCCAGAAGGCTTTTCATGCAGTTGCAGAAGATATTGCCAATACTTCTTATGATGCGTCTGTTGTTGTAGATGATAACCACAAGTACCTTGTAGGGATTAAATCTTTTGGTATCAATTCTGGTGATCAGAAAGTTGCTCAGTTCAAGAAAGATTCTCAGTCATGGACGGATATTCTCAATGCCATTAAGTTCTATGCGGATATTGCCCCTGATAAGGAAACTGCTGATCGTGAGAACAAGGAACGTTATAAGGACTTAGCTGTTCGAATTGCCTTGCTTCGAAATCAACGCATTGCGTCTTCTAAGGCTCAAATCAAAGGATTTAAGTCAGATGATGTGTCGGTTGATTCGGTGTACCATGTTCTTATGCCAACGGCTAAAGGACAGTCACCTCAGATTTTTGTAGGAGAGACTTCTTATTTGCCGATTGAGATTGATAAGCTCGAAGTTCTAGGCTCTACAAGTCATAAAACACCGACCAATTTCCGCTTTACAGATGGGAATCATACCTATAAGTACACAGCAGCGGATAGCCAGCTTCACATGACCTTTAATAACAAAGAAATTGTTGTGGACCAATGGGATGTCAACTATATTGAGGATCCATTTTCGGTCTTTGAGCAGTTGCATTTATTAACAGGAACAAAAACAGAATCGGAGATTCTTGAAACAGTCTCATGGGTCATCACAGACAAGCATGGACATGTGGAAGAAAGTTCAGGTTTTAATGCTTTTGATGGTGGCTCGAAATTAGCAAAGAAAGACCGCATTGCTCGCATTGAAAAGATTCAAGACCACTTTAAAGATGAGTTGTCGTCTGAAGAGAGAGCCTATGTCACGGATGCACTTGAAGCGATTTTGTTGAAAAAATGGGCGACTAAAGAAGAAAAAGTAGAAATGAAAGCTCGTCGTTCGGAGCTACTTGCTTTTGCGAAGTCATCTGGCGTGAAAAACCTAGCCAAAGAAATTGAGAAATTGGTTTTCCGACCAGTTAGTGAAGTCTACATTCCATTGCCAGATTCTAAAAATTTCCACGACCAGAATCCCCATTTCTTTGGTGTCAATATTGGAACCTTCGAAAAAGGAAGCAAAAAACTGGCTCTGCCAAAGGAGAATCGCACCTTTGATTTGAAATTCTTGTCTTCTGGCGATGTGATCAAGGCCTATATCAATCAAGAAACTGGCAAGGCGATTCAATCAACGGAAAAACAAGATATTCTAGGAGAATGGATTTTGCGTGGGGTTTTCCAGTTGGAAGAACGTGAAGTCTTGACGGGCAAAAAGTTAGAAGAACTGCAAATCAACGGCATTCGCCTGAGCAAATTTAAAGATGGTGTTATAGGGATTGAATTTATTTGGATTGATGTTGATAATCCCCCACACGATGCGATTGGCTGGGTGGCTAAGAAGTAGTTCAATACTTTATCTGTTTGCTATAAAATATAACTTTCATGAAGTTATCAATAGAATTGAAGGGTTTGATATTTTCTGGCAAGATATATTCAAATCCCTTCTTTCTTCTGCTATAATAAACCTATCATATTCAAAATAACCTTCAAGGAGGAAGTAGCAATGGTACAGACTGGTTATGAGCCGAGTCGGAATGTGGAAGATTTTCATTTGGCGGCCTTTGCCTATTATGATGGTCTTGAGGTCGTGGATCAGTTGAAGATTGGGACCTATTTGGATTTGGTGGCGGAGCCGACCAATCCGTATGATTCAGAGGCTGTGGCCTTGTTTTACGAAGGGAAAAAGCTGGGCTATATTCCCAAGGATCGCAATACCTTGATCAGTCGGATGTTGTTTTACGGACACGGTGCTATCTTGGAGGCACGTGTTCAGATGGTGGATTTGACGGTGCATCCCGAGCGGCAATTGCGCGTGGTGGTCAAGTTTAAGGATAAGCGATAATAATCCTTTCTGCAGTTTCTAAACTTTTATATAAAAAAGCCTTCTTACAATTCACTTGTAAGAAGGTCTTTTCTTATTTTTTAGGGGTAAAAACCAGGTGTTCGTTGATGAAGGTGTCAAAACCTAATTGGCTGAGTTCTCGTCCGTATCCTGAATTTTTAATTCCACCGAATGGCAATTCTGGGAGAGAGGCCCAACCAGAATTGATAAAGGACATACCGGTCTCAATTTGAGAAGCGACGCGTGCGGCATGTTCTGGATCGCTGGAGAAGACTGTCCCACCGAGACCGTAACTGGAATCATTGGCTAAGGCAATAGCTTCTTCTTCGGTTTCAACTTTGTAGACGCTGGCCACAGGTCCGAAAATTTCTTGGTTATAGATTGGGTTGTCCTTGCTGATATCCGTTAGAATGGTTGGCATGACAAAGTTTCCTGGGTGGTCAATTGGTTCGTTTCCGTAAACGACCCGGGCTCCGTTGTCAACGGCCAGTTGGATTTGTTCTAGGACATCTTCCTTGGCTCCTGCAGAGGAGAGTGGGGCAAGGGTGGTATCTGGATCCATTGGGTCTCCCCATTTGGCGTTTTTGAAGCCTTCTGTCAATAATTCTAGAAAGGCATCGTACTGGTTGGCCATGACGATAAAGCGTTTGGATGAGGTACAAACCTGTCCTGCATTGTAGAGGCGGACATCAGGAATGACGGTTTTGAGTTCTTCCCAATCCGCATCTTCTAAAATGAGAAAGGCATCATTTCCTCCAAGCTCTAGAGAGGATTTTTTCAAATTTTTTCCTGCTTCAGCAGCGATAGAAGCCCCGCCTCGTTCTGAGCCTGTCAAACACACGCCGGTAACCCGTGGATCGGCGATGATATCTGAAATTTGGTCGTAGCTGGCAAATAAGTTTTTGTAGGCTCCGTCAGCAATTCCTGCTTCAGCCACTAAATCTTCAAATACCTGGGCAGATCCTGGACAAATGGAAGCATGTTTTAGGACCATGGTGTTTCCGATCATGAAGTTGGGAGCGAAGACACGCATGATTTGGTAAAATGGGAAATTCCAAGGCTCAACGGCTAATAGAACTCCTGTTGCTTGTTTGAGGTAGTAGGCTTCTCCAGCATCTGTTTCTATTGGAACTGGTTTGAGGAATTCCTCTGCCTTTTCAGCATAGTAGTCCGCAATCATGGCACATAGCTTGATTTCGCCTTGGGCTTCTTTAAAGAGTTTGCCCATGTCCTTGGTCATGATTTCAGCATACTTGTCACAGTCTCTTCGAAGGATATCTGCTACAGTATGTAGTTGCTCTTTGCGTTCTTGGAGTTTGTCTTCTTGGCGCCACGTTTTGTAGAGTTGATGAGCGGTCTCAAGGGCTTTGTCAATTGCTTGGTCGGAACAATTGTCATAAGTCTGTAAGACTTCATTGGTAAAAGGGTAAGTTGTTTGATAGGCCATCAGTTATCCTCCTTTGATGTAGTATTTCTATTCTACCATTTTTTAGGAAGCGTTTTCAAATAAAAACTGTCAAATTCGTCAAGAAGCTTTTGAAACGATGTTCGATTCACATTTGTTGGTTTTGCCTTTAACATGCTCTTTTTCATTGATGTTGATTTATGCTATACTGGTAGAAGTGAGGCTGGTTGAACATGTAAGGAGACGAGATGAAGACAATTGAGGAAGTGGTTTTTCAGGGAAAGCAGGTCAACTGGACATCCTTGGAAACTTTTGGTTTTGTGCTGGAAGAAGGGAAACACGTATACAGAAGCTCCTTGATGAAAGGGCAATTTGAGGTGGTCATCAGGCTTGAACAAGAGGGTCGAGTTGCGGGGCAAATCATTGATAAGGATTTGGGTGAAGAGTATACGGCCTTTCGGCTGCCCCGGGTGACAGGGGCCTTTGTGGGAGAGGTGCGAGAAAGTTACCAAGAGCTTTTGGAGCAGATTGCGGTGGCTTGTTTTAATACGGTTGGCTTATCTTCTCCACAGGGGCAAGCCTTGGTACATCGGATTCGAGAGGACTTTGGCGATAAGGGCGCGCAGCCTTTTGAGAAATTTCCGGATATCTACGCCTTTCGCAATCCAGTCAATGACAAGTGGTATGCGCTAGCTTTGACCATTGAACGTAAAAAATTAGACCTGAGACAGGAAGTCTGGTCCAAGGAGCAAAAGGAAGAAAAAGTGGAGGTGCTCAATGTCAAGGTGGTGCCAGAGCAAGTGGAGAGGTTGACGCAGAAGCGGGGGATTTATCCAAGCTACCACATGAACAAGAAGCATTGGGTGACAGTGGTCTTGGACGGTTCCTTGTCGGATGAGGACACCTGGGATTTGGTTGTGACGAGTAGAGGCTTAGTGGCTGGGAAATCGCGCAAAGGAAGCAGTCAATTAGAGTGGTGGGTCATTCCTGCTAATCCTAAGCTATATGATATTGATGCGGATTTTGCTCGGAGCCCAATTATGGATTGGCCGCAAAAAGCCAGTATTCAAGCAGGCGACTTTGTGGTCATTTATATGACAGCTCCCATTCGGGCTCTTCGCTACCTTTGTGCAGTGGAAGAGGGGATAATGCCCAAACAGATGCGCTTACGCTTGCTGGCAGTCTTTGGTGATGCGGAGTTTCCCATTGCTTTCTTGCAGGAAAAGGGCCTAAAGACCGTTCGTGGGCCCAGACGCTTGCCAGATGAGCTGGTCAAAGTACTTCAGAAGAAAATAAACAGTTAATCACAGTGTAAAAACGGGGGGAATTTGTTAATCAAAATCCCCCTTTTTTCTAGCTTTTTGTTATAATGAAAGCTATGAGAATTGTTTCTGGAAATTATGGTGGGCGTCCACTCAAAACTCTTGATGGAAAAACAACGAGACCGACTTCGGACAAGGTTCGGGGAGCCATGTTTAATATGATTGGTCCTTACTTTGATGGCGGACGGGTCTTGGATCTCTATGCAGGCAGTGGTGGTCTGGCCATCGAGGCGGTATCGCGTGGTATGGATGAGGCAGTTTTGGTGGAAAAAGACCGAAAGGCCCAGGCCATTGTGCAGGAAAACATCACCATGACCAAGGAGAGCCACAAGTTTCAATTGCTCAAGATGGAAGACAAGCAGGCTCTGGGTCAGCTACATGGCACGTTTGATCTGGTCTTTTTGGACCCGCCTTATGCCAAGGAAGAAATCGTTGGCGTCATCGAGGAGCTTTGTCAGCGGAACTTGCTGGCGGAAGAGGTCATGGTGGTCTGTGAGACGGATAAGGCAGTTGATTTGCCAGAAGAAATTGCAGAGCTGGGTATCTGGAAACAAAAGGTTTACGGCATAAGCAAAGTAACGGTTTATGTTCGTTGAGCGAGCTGAGAAGAAAGTGAAAAGCATGAAAAAAATTGGACTGTTTACAGGCTCTTTTGATCCCATTACCTTGGGGCATTTGGATTTAATCAAGCGGGCTCAAGGCTTGTTTGACCATTTTTATGTGGGTCTCTTTTACAACCCTCACAAGCAGGGCTTGTTGAGTTTGGAAGAGCGGCGAGCGATTTTAGAAGAGACCTTTGCAGGGTATGACAATGTGTCCATTATTGTCTCGACAGATGAATTGGCGGTTGATGTGGCGCGTCACTATGGGGTGACCCATATGGTACGGGGCTTACGTAATGGTCATGACTTGGAATACGAAGCGAGTTTGGATTATTTTAACCACCGTTTGGCACCAGAGGTAGAGACTATTTACCTCTTGGCAAATGCTGGTTACCAACACATCTCATCTAGTCGCATGAGGGAGTTGATTTATTTCAAACAAGATATCTCGGATTATGTACCGGAATCGGTGGTGAAGGAGTTAGAAAAACGTGAAAACAAGTAAAAAAATAGGATTGATTGCAGGAATTGTCTTGGCTACCATTGCCCTTTGGGCTTCGGTTATAGTGCCACTTCCTTATTATATTGAAAGTCCAGGTGGAGCATCAGATATCCGTGAAGTATTGACCGTCAACAACGAGGGAGATACAGAAGATGGATCTTATAATTTTGTTTATGTTCAAGTGTTTAAGCCGACACTGATACAGTTATTGGCGGCGAAATTTGACAAACATGTGGACATTTACACGGAAGAGGAAATGACGGGTGGCTCTTCTAATGATGATTATTTTCGAATCAGTCAATTTTACATGGAAACTTCACAAAATTTAGCCAAGTACCAAGGATTGTCATTGGCTGGAAAAGATGTGGATATGGACTTTTTTGGGGTTTACGTTCTCAGTGTGGCAGATGATTCGACCTTTAAGGGGGTCTTAAACATCGCCGATACCGTAACCAGTATCAATGGCAAGACCTTTGAAAGCTCTGCGGACTTAATCAAGTATGTTAGCGGGTTAAAATTGGGCTCAAACGTCACAGTTGGCTACCAGACTCTGGGGCAAAAGGAAACGGCTGATGGTCAAATTATCAAACTAGATAATGGGAAAAATGGGATTGGCATTGGCTTGGTTGACCATACAGAAGTCAAAACGGATATTCCGATTGATTTCCAAACAGCCAATATCGGCGGACCAAGCGCGGGTCTCATGTTTACCTTGGCTATTTATACCCAGCTGGCGGATCCTGATTTGCGGGCGGGTCGTGATATTGCAGGAACGGGAACCATTGAACAAGATGGTTCTGTTGGGGATATCGGTGGCGTCGACAAGAAGGTGATTTCAGCTGCCAAGGCAGGTGCGACGGTATTCTTTGCACCAAATAATCCTGTTGACAAAGAAATTTTGAAAGAAAATCCGGAAGCTCTCAGTAATTACGATGAGGCTGTTCAAACGGTTAAAGAAGAGGGATTAGACATTGAAGTGGTCCCTGTTAAAAATGTCAAAGATGCGATTGCCTATCTTGAAAAAACCAAGGAATGACATTTCCTTGGTTTTTAAAGTGACTGAAAATTTTCAGATTTGGTCCTTTCATAGAAAAAATGGGCAGAATGCGGTATAATGAAAAGAACAGTATGTTTTAGAAAAGGATCGTAGATGAAGAAAGAAGTTTCTCCAGAATTATACAATTACAATAAATTTCCTGGCCCAGCCTTTGCCTTGGTTGGAGACAAGGTGGTTTCAGAAGGGATTGAATTGCGCCTCGTGGACAATTACAAGGAAGCTTTTGACCAAACCATTTTTGGCCAACGTTTTTCCCAACTCATGCTAAAATTTGATTATATTGTCGGTGATTGGGGCAATGAGCAGTTGCGGTTAAAGGGATTTTACAAGGACGATAAGGAAGTGGCGTCTGATTTGAAAATTGGCCGCTTGGACGATTATTTGACGGAGTTTTGTAACTTTGGCTGTGCTTATTTTGTCTTGGAAAATGACAATCCGCAGGAAATGCCAGCTGAGCCAGAAGAAAAACCACGCCGCAAACGGAATCGCTCTCGAAACAACCGCAAACCGCAAGGCGAGCGCAGAGGGCAAGACCAAACCAGAAAGAAAGAAACTGGTAAGGAAAATAGCAGTCCAAGCTTTAAGAAAAAGCGTCGTTTAGATAGGTCAAAACCATCTGAAAAACCAAAACCAGCAGAACAGAAGAAAACCAAGCAAGACAAGCCAGCTCAAGCTACGAAGCGCAGCTTTGTCATACGACAGAAACAGGAGTAAACATGAAACCATCGATTTATGGCCTGACCCGCAAGCAGTTGACCGATTGGGTCCAAGAAGTGGGGGAAAAGAAATTTCGGGCCACTCAGATTTGGGAATGGCTTTACCAAAAACGGGTTGAATCCTTTGAAGAAATGACCAATTTGTCAAAAGGATTTATTGAGAAGTTGACAGAGACCTATGCCTTTAATCCCTTGAAACAACGAATTGTTCAAGAATCAAAAGATGGCACGGTCAAGTACCTCTTTGAATTGCCAGATGGCATGCTGATTGAGACTGTCTTGATGCGCCAGCACTATGGCTTGTCTGTCTGTGTGACCACTCAGGTTGGGTGCAATATTGGTTGTACCTTCTGTGCTTCTGGTTTGATTCCCAAACAGCGGGATTTGACTAGCGGAGAGATCGTTGCCCAAATCATGTTGGTGCAAAAGTATTTTGATGACCGCAACCAGGGCGAGCGTGTCAGTCACATTGTTGTTATGGGGATTGGTGAGCCTTTGGACAATTATGACAATGTCATGTCTTTCCTACGTACGGTCAATGATGACAAGGGGTTAGCGATTGGAGCCCGCCATATTACGGTATCAACTTCTGGCTTGGCACCAAAAATCCGCGAATTTGCCCGTGAAGGCGTCCAGGTCAATCTTGCGGTATCGCTCCATGCTCCAAATAATGACATTCGCTCTAGCATTATGCGGATTAACCGCCGTTACCCGATTGAAGAATTGTTTGCGGCCATTGAAGACTACATCGAGGTGACCAATCGACGGGTAACCTTTGAATACATCATGCTCAATGAAGTCAATGATGCGGTGGAACAAGCCCAAGAATTAGCGGATTTGACCAAGAAAATCCGAAAATTGTCCTATGTCAATCTCATTCCTTATAACCCTGTTTCTGAGCACGACCAATACAGCCGTTCGACGCCAGAAAGGGTAGCGGCCTTCTATGACCGCCTCAAGAAAAATGGTGTTAACTGTGTTGTGCGGCAAGAACATGGTACCGATATCGATGCGGCCTGTGGGCAATTGCGTTCCAACACCATGAAACGGGACCGGGCCGCAGCGCGTGCCAAGATTGTGGCAGCCAAAGCCAAGGCTGGTATCGTGGAGTTGCAACCGTGATGACCGACTGGTTGGAGACAAACGGAGAATTGGGGAAGAAGGGAAAACTAGTGATGAACGCCCTGGTTCGACTCTATCTAGTAGCAATTGGCCTCATGTGCTTTTTGCCCCAGTGGGTCTTTCCCAATCCCAAGGAAACGCCGACGCCTGGCATTATCCAAATCGGTCGCTTTTACCTCTTACCCACCCCCTTTAACACCTTGGTCAACGGGGATAAGATTGATAGCTTTTCCGATTTGTTCTGGGTCGTCTTGCAAAACGTCAGTAATGTCTTTCTTCTCTATCCCTTGGTACTGGGGCTCTTATTTCTTAAACCAAGTTGGAGAAATTGGAAGATTGTTTTACGTAACAGCTTTTTCATGAGCCTGTTTATCGAGTGTACGCAGTTGCTACTGGATGGGCTCTTTGATGCCCAACGGGTCTTTGAAATCGACGACCTCTGGACCAATAGTTTGGGAGGGTTGTTGGCTTTTTGGACCTATCTCCTTCTGCAAAAATACCTAAAAGGAAAACCTGCTTGATTGTTTCAAGCAGGTTTTTGGTTGTCGTAATCTTCTTTTAAAATGGCATAGGAAACTAAGTCGACCAAGGTGCCCTTTAAGAGGACAGCTTGGCGGAAGGTTCCTTCGTAGTGGAGGCCGGCTTTTTGAATGACACGGCCAGAAGCGGCGTTTTCTTTGGCATGACCGATTACAACCCGGTTGACTTCCACCTCATCAAAGAGAAAGGCTAAGGCTCGCTTGAGCGCTTCTGTCATGAGTCCTTGTCCCCAATAATCCTTGCTTAAAATATAGCCAATTTCAACAGCTTCGGTTTTGGGATTCAAAGAGACAACGGATAAGTCACCAATCAACTCATCTGGTTTTTCTTTAAAGGCGATCCCCCAGCGGTAGCTGTTGGGATCAGTGTAGGAATCAATCCATTCCTGAATCAGTTCCTCGGTGAAATCTGGACTGGTGTGGGCAGACCAAGGGACGTATTG
Organism: Streptococcus cameli; assembly: GCF_053207365.1. Classification (NCBI taxonomy): domain Bacteria; kingdom Bacillati; phylum Bacillota; class Bacilli; order Lactobacillales; family Streptococcaceae; genus Streptococcus; species Streptococcus cameli. The sequence continues at coordinate 34,511 of NZ_JBRUIM010000004.1, forward strand.
GATATTGTCTGTGCGGGAGGCCCAGTTGCGGTACATGGCAGCAGCATCCTCTATGCGAAAGGGTCTAAGTAAAATGCGGTCTGCTTCTAGTGTCTGGATACCGATTTCTTTCATCGTATTCACCTCCAAATTTTTTAAGAACTAGTATACAAAATGGAGCGGGAAAAAGCAAGGGGATATAGGGAGTTTTTGATTATTTCCAAAAATCATCAAAAACGGTGATAGGCAGGTGACGTTTGTGTTGGCCTTTTTTCCACCAGTTTTCAATGGTTGTCTGCGCTTCAATAGAAACGGCCTTGCCTTCTAAGTAATCATCAATTTCTTGGTAGCTGACTCCGAGTGCCACTTCATCAGCAAGACCTGGCCGCTCTTCTTCTAGGTCCGCAATGGGGATTTTTTCATAGAGGGCTGGGTCTGCTCCCAAGGTTTTCAGCAGCAGTTTTCCTTGGCGCTTGTTGAGGCGAAAGAGGGGAAGGATGTCGGCCGCCCCATCTCCAAACTTGGTGAAAAAGCCGGTTAAGTTTTCAGCGGCGTGGTCCGTACCAATGACAGCACCAGCTGTTTGTCCGGCAATGGCATACTGGGTGATCATGCGTTGGCGGGCCTTGATATTGCCCTTGTTGAAATCAGAAATGGCTAATCCGGCATCTGTTAGGGCTTGCACTTGGCCATCCACAGCGGATTTGATGTTAACGGTAAGGACTTGGTCTGCTGCGATAAAGTCTAGGGCTTTTTGGGCATCGACTTCATCTGCTTGAATGCCGTAAGGCAGGCGGACGGCGATGAATTGGTAGTCTTCCTGTCCCGTTTCTGCCCGTAATTCTTCCATGGCCAGTTGGGCAAGCCGGCCGGCCAGCGTCGAATCTTGCCCGCCTGAGATACCCAGCACATAAGACTTTAGAAAGGGATGTTTTTTCATATAGTCTTTTAAGAGATCGATGGAGCGGCGGATTTCTTCTTGCGGGTCAATGCTTGGCTTGGTGCCCTGGTAAGCAATGATGTCTTCTTGTAAACTCATGCTTGACCTCCTTTTTCTTTGACTTCTTTTCGAATGTGGTCAATCAAGGCCATCTTATTGTCCCAGACATCCTTGGCCAAATCAACAGGGTAGTCTTGCGGGTTCAAGACGCGTTTGTATTCATCCCATAATTTCTCGCGTTCGTTTTTGGCGTAAGCCTGAATGTCCTGCAAATTTGGTAGGTTGTAGACAAGATGCCCCTTGTCAAAAATTGGGACTAGGAGAGGGATGGCATCAAAATCGGAAACGGTTTTGTTGATGTAGGTGTAGGTTGGATGGAACATGAAAATTTCCTCCATCTCTGCAACATTGGCATCTGAAAAGGTAATATAGTCCCCTTCGGATTTGCCTTTTTCTCGGCTAGTGATGCGCCAAACTTGCTTCTTGCCTGGGGTGGAGACTTTTTCAGCATTGTTGGACAACTTGATGGTGTCTTCCATGATGCCGTCCGCATTTTCAATGGAAACAATCTTGTAAACGGCACCGAGTGCGGGTTGGTCATAGGCGGTGATGAGTTTGGTTCCGACGCCCCAGACATCAATTTTGGCTTTTTGCATTTTTAGGTTGAGAATGGTGTCTTCATCCAAGTCGTTAGAGGCATAGATTTTAGCCTCTGTGAATCCAGCATCATCTAATTGTTGGCGAACTTTTTTAGAGAGGTAGGCCAAGTCTCCGGAGTCGAGGCGAACTCCTAAGAAGTTAATCTTGTCTCCCATTTCCTTGGCAACTCGAATGGCTGTTGGCACTCCCACTTTCAGGGTATCATAGGTATCGACCAAAAAGACACAATTTTTATGGGTCTTGGCATAGGCCATAAAGGCATCGTAGTCGTTTCCGTAGGCTTGGACCAAGGCATGGGCATGGGTACCTGAAATAGGGATGTCAAACAGTTTTCCAGCCCGGACATTTGAGGTCGCATTGGCCCCACCGATAACGGCTGCGCGTGTTCCCCAGATGGCCGCGTCCATTTCCTGGGCACGGCGTGTTCCAAATTCCAGTAAGGGCTCGTCATCAATGACGGTCCGAATCCGTGCGGCCTTGGTAGCAATCAGGGTCTGAAAGTTGATGATATTGAGCAGGGCCGTCTCCACCAATTGGCACTGGCCAAGCGGGCCTTCAATTTGGACGATAGGCTCATTTGCAAACACCAAGTCTCCTTCTTTGGCGGATCTAACCGTTAACTCCATCTTCAGATTTTTCAGGTAGTCTAAAAAGTCTTCTTTGTAACCTTGTTGGGCCAAGTAGGCCAAATCGGTTTCGGTAAAGCGTAGGTTTTCTAAATAGCGGACCAGTCGTTCTAGACCGGCAAACACAGCATAGCCGTTTTTGAAAGGGATTTTTCGAAAGTAGACTTCAAACACGGCATTCTTTTGGTGGATTCCTTGTTCAAAGTAGACCTGCATCATGTTGATTTGGTAAAGGTCTGTGTGTAATGTGAAACTATCGTCTTGGTACATCATTTTCTCCTTTATATTGACAATAGTATAGCATACTTTTGTTCAAAACGTTATGGTTATCACAAACAAGTTTCAAAACCTGCCTTTCTCCATATTATCAGTTTTTTTGTAAGCGGTTAAATTTTTTGATAAGACAAAGTTTCTAGTTTTGTATATAATAAAAGAGAAGAAAAGAAACCGCTTTCTATTTAGCGGTAAAATACTATTCATAGGAGGACGACTATGTCGACAGAAGAAAAATACATTATGGCCATTGACCAGGGAACAACCAGCTCTCGGGCCATCATCTTTAACAAAAAAGGTGAAAAAGTAGCGAGCAGCCAAAAGGAATTTCCACAAATTTTCCCACAAGCAGGCTGGGTAGAACACAATGCCAATCAGATTTGGAATTCTGTTCAATCGGTTATTGCTGGTGCTTTTATTGAAAGTAGCATCAAGCCAGGTCAAATTGAAGCAATCGGGATTACCAACCAACGGGAAACAACTGTTGTTTGGGACAAAAAAACAGGTCTTCCGATTTACAATGCCATTGTTTGGCAATCTCGCCAAACCGCTCCATTGGCGGATCAGTTGAAAAAAGATGGCTATGTTGATTTCTTCCATGAAAAGACAGGTCTTGTGATTGACGCTTATTTCTCTGCAACGAAGGTTCGTTGGATTTTGGACCAAGTTCCAGGAGCACAAGAACGAGCTGAAAAAGGGGAATTGCTCTTTGGTACCATTGATACTTGGTTGGTTTGGAAATTAACAGACGGAGCCGTGCATGTGACGGACTATTCAAACGCTGCCAGAACAATGCTCTATAACATCAAAGAACTCAAATGGGATGACGAAATTTTAGAGCTGTTGAATATTCCAAAAGTCATGTTACCAGAAGTGAAATCCAACTCTGAAGTCTATGGTAAGACAGCACCGTTCCATTTCTATGGAGGAGAAGTGCCGATCTCTGGGATGGCCGGTGACCAACAAGCAGCCCTCTTTGGTCAGTTAGCTTTTGAACCAGGCATGGTGAAAAATACCTACGGTACAGGTTCCTTCATCATCATGAATACTGGTGAAGAAGTGCAACTATCTGAAAACAATCTCTTGACCACTATCGGTTATGGTATCAATGGTAAAGTCTACTACGCCCTAGAAGGATCAATCTTTATTGCAGGAAGTGCGATTCAATGGTTGCGTGATGGACTTCGGATGATTGAAACCTCTCCAGAATCAGAAGGGTTAGCAGAAGCCTCTCAATCTGATGATGAAGTCTATGTTGTACCTGCCTTTACGGGACTTGGTGCACCTTATTGGAATTCAAATGCTAGAGGATCTGTCTTTGGGCTCACTCGTGGAACCAGTAAGGAAGACTTTGTTAAAGCAACGCTTCAATCCATTGCCTACCAAGTACGTGATGTTATTGACACCATGAAGATTGATTCTGGCATTGATATTCCGCAACTCCGTGTCGATGGTGGAGCAGCGATGAACAACCTCCTTATGCAGTTTCAAGCAGACATCTTGGGAATTGATATTGCCCGTGCGAAAAACTTAGAAACAACCGCACTTGGTGCTGCTTTCTTAGCCGGTTTGTCAGTTGGCTACTGGAAAGATTTGGAAGAAATCAAAGAACTAAACGAAACAGGTCAACTCTTTACACCAAGTATGAATGAATCCCGTAAAGAAAAACTCTACAAAGGTTGGAAGAAAGCTGTTAAGGCAACCCAAGTCTTTGCAGAAGAAGATGAAGAATAGTCAAGAAGCTCTTAGAAAGAGGCAATTATGAAGTTTTCAAAAGAGACAAGGGCTCTCTCCCTTGAAAAAATGAAAGAATGCACCTTAGACCTCCTCATTATTGGAGGAGGGATTACGGGTGCAGGTGTCGCCTTGCAAGCTGCAGCTAGTGGCCTTGAAACGGGGTTGATTGAGATGCAGGACTTTGCAGAAGGAACCAGTAGTCGTTCAACCAAGTTGGTGCATGGTGGTCTGCGTTACCTCAAGCATTTTGATGTAGAAGTTGTTTCGGATACTGTTTCAGAACGAGCGGTTGTGCAGCAAATTGCACCCCATATTCCAAAACCAGATCCAATGCTTCTACCGGTCTATGATGAAGAAGGCTCAACCTTTAATTTATTCCGCTTGAAAGTGGCCATGGATCTCTATGACCTCCTTGCTGGTGTCAACAACACTCCTGCTGCCAACAAACTCTTGACAGCCAAGGAAGTATTGGAACGCCAACCAGACCTAAAAGAAGAAGGCTTGCTGGGTGGAGGCGTCTATCTTGACTTCCGTAACAACGATGCGCGTCTTGTGATTGAAAATATCAAGCGGGCCAATCGAGACGGAGCCTTGATTGCCAGTCATGTGAAAGCAGAAGGCTTCCTCTATGATGAAAAAGGCAAAATAAATGGTGTCTTGGCAACTGATTTGTTGACAGGTGAGCAACTCGACATTCATGCCCGTGCAGTGATCAATACAACTGGACCATGGAGTGATGAGGTCAGAAACCTGTCTCGTGACGGTCAACCGATTCACCAATTACGGCCAACTAAAGGGGTACACTTGGTAGTGGACAATACTAGATTAAAGGTGTCTCAACCTGTTTACTTCGATACTGGTCTTGGTGATGGTCGGATGATCTTTGTTCTTCCACGTGAAGACAAGACCTACTTTGGTACCACAGATACCGATTACACAGGTGATTTGGCCAACCCACAAGTCACACAAGAAGATGTGGATTACCTCTTGAAAGTGGTGAACAACCGTTTCCCAAACGCTGGGTTAACCATGGATGATATTGAATCCAGCTGGGCTGGTCTTCGTCCGCTCCTTTCAGGCAATGGCGCTTCTGATTACAACGGCGGTAACAGCGGTAAGATTAGTGATGACAGTTTTGAGAGCTTGATTGACACGGTAAAAGGTTATTTGGAAAAAGATAAATCTCGTTCGGATGTGGAACAAGCTGTGACCCACTTGCAATCTAGCACGTCTGAACAAACCTTGGATCCGTCCTCTGTCTCTCGAGGTAGTAGCTTTGAGCGAGACGACAATGGCCTTTGGACGCTTGCAGGTGGTAAGATTACAGACTTCCGTAAGATGGCTGAAGGGGCCTTGGAGAAAATCATACCAAGCCTAGCAGAAGAGCACGATCGTCATTTCAAATTGATTAACTCGAAAACCTACCCTGTATCTGGTGGAGAAATCAATCCAGCCAATGTTGATTCAGAAATCGATGCTTATGCTCATTTAGGAACACTTAGCGGTCTTTCGATGGATGATGCTCGCTACTTGGCAAATCTTTATGGCTCGAATGCTCCAAAAGTATATGCCTTGGCCCGTACCGTTGAAAAAGCAGAAGGATTATCCCTTAGAGAAACCCTATCGCTTCATTACGCCATGGAATTTGAAATGGCCTTGAGCCCAGTGGATTTCTTCCTTCGAAGAACCAATCATATCCTCTTCAAACGCGATGGTGTGAATGAGCTCATTCAACCAGTTATTGCTGAAATGGCTCGTCACTATGGTTGGTCAGAAGAAGAAACAGCAAACAAAACAACAGAACTGGATCAGGCATTGAAAGCCAATGATCTCAGTCATTTGAAATAATAAAGAAAAAAGGAGAATACAATGTCAAATGCAGTTTTAGGAGAATTTTTAGGGACAGCTTTACTTGTCCTACTTGGTAACGGTGTTGTTGCAGGTGTGGTATTGGATAAAACTAAAAACAACAACGCAGGATGGATTGTTATTACGATGGGATGGGGCTTAGCAGTAGCCATGGCAGCCTTTGTATCTGGTCTATTGGGGCCAGCTCACCTCAACCCAGCTGTTACTCTTGCCTTTGTCTTTAAAGGAGATTTAGCTCTTGGAGAAGGGCTTGCCTATATTGCAGTTCAAGTTATCGGTGCCATGTTGGGTTCACTCTTGGTTTACCTCATGTTCAAACCACACTATGATGTGACAGAAGATACAGCTGGTGTGCTTGGAACATTTGCAACTGGACCAGCTTTACGTGATACTGTATCAAACTTGATTAGTGAAATTATCGGTACATTTGTTCTTGTCCTAGCTATCTTGGCTTTTGGTCATTACGATATGCCAGTTGGTCTTGGTACAATTGCTGTCGGTCTCTTAGTTATCAGTATCGGTTTGTCACTTGGTGGAACAACAGGTTATGCGATTAACCCAGCCCGTGACTTTGGTCCTCGTTTGCTTCATGCCCTTCTTCCTTTGAAACACAAAGGAGATTCTGACTGGGGCTATGCTTGGATTCCAGTTGTTGGGCCAATCATTGGTGGTCTATTAGCTGTCCTTGCAGCTGGTGCATTCTTTAACTAAAAGTGTGTCAGTAGGGTTTCAATCAATTATTGAAATTCCGAACATTTAAAAAAAATGATAAAAAAAGGTTGCGAAAGCGACCTTTTTCTGTTACCATAAAAAATGCAGTTAAGATTGCGAACGAGAGAGGCGAGTTTTACTTTGCCAAACTTATTGCTGTTTTTATAAACGGTGGCTGACTAGCAGTAGTCAAAATCCAAGCCATTGTGAAAGAAACAGGTTTGATGTAGTAGAGGGGCTTCGCGCCCATTGAAGAGATAGCTTTTGCTATCGACTCAAATTTTTTATAACGTAATGGCAACCATTGCGCTTGTGAAAACGATTGGTAAGAGTAGTAAAAGTAAGACATGCTATATAGACTCTAACGTTCTACACTAATAAGATGATGACACCGGGCTTGCTGGCCAATAGGTGCGCCTTTTTAGCAGATGAAAACCGATATTCTCCAAGTGTGCCTTGCCATGCTTGGTTTTTTTGTGTTCAGGAAGGAGAAGTTGTGGGAAATCAAGACAGAATGCCGATTGTAGAGGCCTTAAAAGAGCTGAAACAAAGACGGGTCGTGCCTTTTGATGTGCCGGGCCATAAACGAGGACGCTCGAGTAGAGAGTTGACCAATTTTTTAGGAGAACAAGCTGTCTCTATGGATGCCAATTCCATGAAGATGTTGGATAACTTAGGCCATCCAGTATCTGTCATCAAAGAAGCAGAAGAGTTGGCCGCAGAGGCCTTCGGTGCCAAGCACGCCTTCTTTATGGTCAACGGGACAACCGGTGCGGTGCAAAATATGATTTTTGCGACCATCAAGGCAGGAGACAAGGTCATCTTACCCCGCAATGTCCATAAATCCGTTATCAATGCCTTGGTCATGTGCGGAGGCCTGCCAGTTTATGTGGCATCACCCTTGCAGGTTGATTTAGAAATCTCGACAGGGATGCCATTGGCAGAGCTAGAAAAAACGATCCTCGAACACCCTGATGCCAAGGCAGTCTTGGTCAATAACCCTACCTACTATGGCATTTGTTCAGACCTTCGTCGTATTGTCGAGTTGGCTCATAGCCATGGCCTTTTGGTCTTAGCAGATGAAGCACACGGCGCCCACCTTTACTTTGGTAAAGGTCTCCCCATTTCAGGAATGGCAGCAGGCGCTGATATGGCCGCAGTCAGCATGCACAAGTCAGGGGGGTCTCTGACCCAGTCGTCTTTTCTCCTTGTCAACAATGAGGTCAATCCTGAATATGTCCGCCAGATTATCAACCTGACCCAGACGACCAGCGCCAGCTATTTGCTCATGTCTAGTTTGGACTTGGCTCGCCGCAACCTGGTTATCAATGGAGAAGACATCTTTAACACGGTCCAGCGTTTGGCCCAGTACGCCAGAGATGAGATCAATGAGATTGGCGATTACTATGCCTACTCGACAGAAATCATTGACCGCGAAGGCATTTATGATTTTGACACGACCAAACTCTGTATCAAGACGACGGATCTCGGTCTAACAGGGATTGAAGTATACGATCTGCTGCGCGATGAGTACAATATTCAGGTGGAATTTGGCGATACAGCCAATATCCTCGCTTATATTTCAGTCGGAGACCGCATTCATGATATCGAACGCTTGGTGAGTGCCCTCTCTGAAATTCGTCGCCGCTTCAAGAGGGAGAAAAAAGGTCTCCTCATCTTTGACATTGCAAAGACAGATGTCATCATCTCTCCACAAGAAGCTTTCTTTGCTGAAAAAGTCAGCCTACCGCTTGCTGATAGTCAGGGCCATATCTCTGGGGAAATGGTCATGTGCTACCCGCCGGGGATTCCGATTGTAGCACCAGGAGAGCTAATCACGGCAGAGGTAGTCGAGCACATCCAGTATGCCAAGGACAAGGGCTGTTTCCTGATGGGAACGGAAGATGCTGACGTTAACCACATCAATGTGGTCCAACGCGACCAGGCCTAAAGAAAGGAAGAAAACATGGATTTATGGTTTTCAGAATACCACCAAGATGGCGTCAAACTCTCCATCAATGTGGAAAAAGAAGTGTACAGCGAACACAGTGAGTACCAACACATCGCGGTACTAGAGTCCAAGGAATACGGACGGATTTTGGCCTTAGATGGCGAATTGATTACAACCGAAAAAGACGAATCCTTTTACAGTGAAATGGTGGTCCATGTCCCGCTGAATACAAAGGCAGACATTAAGTCCGTCCTTGTCATCGGTGGCTTAGATGGTGGTGTTTTGACTGAGTTGGAAAAATACCCAACCATCGAGAGTATCGACGTGGTTGAGCTGGACCAACGGGCGGTAGAAGTCTGCCAAGAATACCTACCCCAAAGCAAGCTGGCCTTTCAGGATGAGCGGGTCGACCTCTATATCCAGGACGCCCTTAAATTTGTCCGCCGCAAGGAAAATGCCTATGATCTGATAATCGTCGATTCGGCCAATCCTTTTGGACTTAACGAGAGTCTTTTTACCAGGGAATTTTACGGCAATTGCTATAATGCCTTGACGGCTGATGGCATCCTGATCAACCAGCATGCCAATGGTTTTTACCAGGAAGACGTGACGGCCCTTCGCCACATCAGTGATCGCCTCAAGGCTGTATTCCCAGTCAACACGGCCTACTTTACCAGCGTGCCAAGCTATGCTGCAGGCTACCTCTTGGTCGGTTTTTCGTCCAAAGGGATTACCCCTGAGGAGAGCACAGGCCTGGCGGGGCAATTTGACATCCAGACCCAGTATTACAATGACCAAATTCACCGCGGGGCTTTTTACCTGCCCAACTATATCAAGGAGATGTTAACCAGTGAAACCTAATGTAACCACCTTTATCGGCTGTGAAGCCAGCTATGACGAGAGCAAGATGGTCCTTTTCGGTGCTCCCTATGACAGCACGACCTCTTTTCGTCCAGGAACCCGCTTTGCCAGCACGGCTATTCGCAATGAAAGCTTTGGTATCGAGACTTACAGTCCCTACCAAGACAAGGATTTAGAAGACATTGCAGTCTTTGATGCAGGGGATTTGGAATTGCCATTTGGTAATACCGTCGAGACCCTTCGCCAATTGGAAGAGCAGGTTGCGACTATTGCAGGAGATGGCAAGCTGCCGATCATGATTGGGGGCGAGCACTCTATCACCGCTGGTCCAGTTAAGGCCATGTTGGCCAAATACCCTGACCTGCATTTGATTCAGTTTGACGCCCATACAGATCTCCGAGAAGACTATCTGGGTGTCCGTGAATCCCATGCCAGTGTCATCAAACGTTGTTGGGATATGATGGGGGATGGCCGTATCTTCCAATTCGGGATCCGTTCGGGTCAAAAGGAAGAATTTGAATGGGCCAAAGAGCACACTCATCTCCAAAAATTCAACTTTGACGGTTTGGATGAAGTGGTTGAGCAGCTCAAAGGAAAGCCAGTCTATTTTACCCTTGATTTGGATGTTTTGGATCCGTCAGAATTTCCTGGGACTGGCACACCAGAAGCCGGAGGCGTTCGCTTTACCGAGCTCATGGCTGCCATTGAAAAAATCAGCCAACTCAACATCGTCGCAGCAGACATGAACGAGCTCTGCCCCATTTATGACCAATCAGGCCAATCCACTGCCCTGGCCTGCAAGCTTTTGCGTGAAATCATGCTCTATCTCTACAAATAGAGAGAACAGAAAGGAAAGAAAATGAGTAAAGCCCTTATTATCGGAGCTGGCGGGGTTGCCAGCGTAACGGTTCACAAATGTGTTCAAAACTACAAGGTATTCGAGGAAATCTGTATTGCCTCACGGACCAAGTCCAAATGCGATGCCTTGAAAGAAAAATTAGATGGCCAAGGTTGCAAGATTTCAACAGCCCAAGTGGACGCTGACAACGTGGACGAATTGATCGCTTTGATCAACGACTTCCAACCAGACATCGTCATCAACTTGGCCCTTCCTTACCAAGATTTGACCATCATGGATGCTTGCTTGGCGACCAAGACTCACTACCTTGACACGGCCAACTACGAGCCTGAAGACACAGCTAAGTTTGAATACAAGTGGCAATGGGACTATAAAAAACGCTTTGAAGAAGCAGGGATTACTGCTATCCTCGGATCTGGTTTTGACCCAGGGGTGACGGGTGTCTTCTCAGCCTATGCTCAAAAACACTACTTCGATGAAATCAACTACATCGATATCTTGGACTGTAACGGTGGCGATCATGGCTACCCGTTTGCAACCAACTTCAACCCTGAAATCAATATCCGCGAAGTCTCTGCCAATGGCCGTTACTGGGAAAATGGTGAGTGGGTTGAGACCCAGCCAATGGAAATCAAACGTGTTTATGACTTTGACCAAGTGGGCGAGAAGGACATGTACCTCCTGTACCATGAAGAGTTGGAATCTCTGGCTCAAAACATCAAGGGCATCAAGCGTATCCGCTTCTTCATGACCTTTGGTCAATCCTACTTGACCCACCTCAAGTGCTTGGAAAATGTCGGCATGACCTCGATCGAGCCAATCATGTATGAAGGCAAGGAAATCATTCCACTCCAATTCTTAAAAGCGGTGCTCCCAGACCCAGCTAGCTTGGGGCCAAGAACCGTTGGGAAAACCAATATCGGCTGTATCTTCCAAGGGAAGAAAGACGGTAAGGACGTGACCTACTATGTCTACAATGTCTGTGACCACCAAGAATGTTACGCTGAAGTTGGTTCACAAGCCATCTCATACACCACAGGTGTACCAGCCATGATTGGTGCCATGTTGGTGTTAAATGGCCAGTGGCAAAAACCAGGCGTCTTCAACGTGGAAGAGTTGGATCCAGATCCATTCATGGAAGCCTTGAACGAGTGGGGCTTGCCATGGCAAGAAGACTTTAACCCTGTCTTGGTGGACTAGATGACAGAGGCGACAATTAAATGGTCGGTTGACAAGGTCCCGACCCCAGCCTTTGTGGTTGAAGAAAACTTGCTCCGCAAAAACTTGGAAATCTTGGCCCGAGTTAAAGAAGAAACTGGCTGCAAGATTCTCTTGGCGCAAAAAGCCTTTTCCATGTTTCACTTTTACCCCCTAATCGCTGAGTACCTTGACGGGACAACAGCCAGTGGCATTCACGAAGCAAGACTAGGCTACGAAGAATTTGGCGGAGAGACCCATGTCTTCTCCCCAGCCTATCGCCCAGAGGAAATCGAGGAGTTACTTCCGATCTGTGATCACTTGGTCTTTAATTCCTTTAGCCAGTGGCATCGTTACAAGGATCAGGTCCTAGCCAGTGGCAAATCGGCTGGTCTTAGGGTCAATCCAGAGTGTTCGACCCAAGACGACCATGCCATCTATGACCCGTGTTCGCCAGGTTCTCGCTTAGGAATTCTAGATAGCCAATTTGAGGGCGAAGATTTATCAGGGCTGGATGGCCTGCATTTCCATACCCTCTGTGAGCAAAACTCTGATGATTTGGTGACGACCCTCAAGGCTGTCGAAGCCAAGTTTGGAAAGTACTTGTCACAAATGAAATGGCTCAACTTTGGAGGTGGTCATCACATCAGCCGTGAGGATTATGATGTGGACCTCTTGGTTTCAGAAGTCAAACGCATCAAGGAAACCTATGGTGTTGAAGTCTACATCGAGCCAGGAGAAGCCATCGCTTTAAATGCTGGCTACTTGGTCGCTCAAGTATTGGATATCACGGAAAACCGTGGCGTCTTCAATGCTATCCTTGACACGTCAGCGACCTGCCACATGCCAGATGTGCTTGAGATGCCCTACCGTCCGCATATCATCGGCACTGGAGAGGCTAATGAGAAGGCTTATACCTATCGCCTGGGTGGCCCGACTTGCCTAGCAGGGGACCACATTGGGGAGTATAGCTTTGACCAACCTTTGGAAATTGGCAGCCGTTTGATTTTCTGCGACATGGCCATCTACTCTATGGTCAAGACCAATACCTTTAACGGCATGCCGCTGGCTTCAATTATGGCCGCGGATGCTCAAAACAACTTGACCCTGGTCAAGTCCTTTGGCTACCTTGATTTCAAGGAACGCTTGTCTTAAAAAGAGACTGATAAAGAAAAATGAGTTTCGCAGTGGCGACTCATTTTTTTGCATGGCTTTATGGTATAATAAAGCCAGAGAATGGAGAAAAAATCAATGCGTGTAGTCATTATCGGTGGGTCTTTTGCGGGCCTGTCTTGTGCAAAACAATTGCGAAAACTAAACAAGGAAATCGAAATTGTCCTGATTGAAAGTGGGCGTCAGTTGGGCTATGTTCCAAATAGCTTAAACTGGTATTTGCAAGGTCAGACACAGTCTATTGATGAGGGCGTTTTGTACTCTGAGAAAGACTTACGAGACTGGAAGATTGATCTTCGTTTGCAGACAAGTGTCGAGAAAATCGAAGCCACTCATCAGCGTTTGGTGGTGGTTTGTCAAGAACAGCGCGAGTTTTTAACTTATGACAAACTAGTCTGTGCAATGGGATCCAGACCGCAGTCTGATTATATTGAAGGCATGGACTGTGAACTGGTGGTGACGACCAAGGATTTTTCAAATAGCCAACGTTCGCTATCCTTGCTGGAAAAAGCAGAGCAGGTCATCGTCATTGGAGGCGGACCGATTGGGATTGATGCGAGCTACACTCTTTCGCAAAAAGGCAAACAGGTCACCTTGTTGGAAGCAACGGATCGTCTTGATTTTAAACAAACAGACGAAGAGATGGTGCAACCGCTAGTAGAGGCCATGAAAACTGCTGGGGTCAGGCTTGAAATGCGACAACGAGTCACACAGATGACCCAAGTTGGCCAGCAAGTTGCTGTCCATACGCACCAAGGTCAATACCAAGCGGATGCTGTTTTGTTAGCTGTGAATTTTCGTCCCAATAGCCAGTTGCTAGAAGAGGTAGTAGAGCGGCATTCAGATGGTACAATAATGGTCAATGATCAATGCCAAACCAGTATTCCCACTATTTATGCCATTGGAGACCTAATCTTGCAACACCAAGTAGCATCAATGGGTTATTTCCCACTGATTAGTCATGCGATTCGTTCTGGGGAACAGGCTGCGTATGCCTTACATGGCGTTTTACAACCTAAACTCTTGTCGACCAAAATGATGGGGAGTTCCCATTTTGGCTTGTATCGTGCCAGTGTTGGGTTGACACAGGAACAGGCGGACTTGTATCAAGATGTGACGACGCTTCTTTATGAGGAGCCAGTGTCACTGTTAGATGCGACGACCATTCGCTTAAAATTGATTGTGGATACAGAAACTGGCTACTTTTTAGGAGCCCAAGCAGTTTCTAAAGTGGATATCAGCCCATGTATTCAGCTGATTGCGATGGCCATGAGCCAGGGAATCAGTGATCAAGAGATGGCTCGGCAAGACTTTCTCTTAACCATTGGGCAGATGGATGTTTACTATCATTTGCATGAGGCGAGTCGGTTAATTGTTGAAAAGAGGACAGGGACATGCACATCACTCTTTTAATGGAAAAAGCAGAGCAGGCACAATATGAATTGATTGCCTATCTACATCGATTTGACAAGCCTCTTCATCTCAAACAGATTATGGAAGATTTGAACTGTTCCAAGGTCACTCTCTTAAAATACATTGACGCTTTAAATGACAAGATGACGGAGAAACAACTGGCCTGTTCAATTATTTCAGACGGACAAGAGGCCGAATTAGCCCTTGGAAATCAATTGGCATGGGAAGAGTTGGTTGTTGTTTTTTTAGAAAACTCAGTGAAATGGCAAATACTCGGTTACCTGTATCAGCATTCTCATTTTTCCATACCTCAGCTCGCTTTGAAGTTGATGGTTAGTGAGGCAACCTTGAACCGCCACTTAGCAAGCTTAAATCAGATACTAGCAGAGTTTGATTTGGCCATTTCCCAAGGGAGCCTGATGGGGCCGGAATTACAAAAACGCTATGTTTATTACCGTTTGAAAAAGATAGTCTTATCGACTCGAGAAAAACAAGATCTAATCGAAAAACTGGAACACAAAAGAATGATCCTATTATTGGAACGCTTGTGTGGAGCACCCTTATCTTCTCAAAAAAAGCAGGATTTAGCGCTTTGGCTCTGGGTGTCCCAGCAACATTTTAGCAATAAGAAGAAGGACTTTCTACACTTAAACGATGCCATGCTGCCTTACCAGAAAAATGTATTTTATCAGCGATTGGAACGTGCGACCCTTCACCATTTTAGTCAATATGCCATGGAATTTGATGAGGGGGAAGCCCAGGCTTTATTTGCCTTTATGGCTAGTCAATTTGTACTTCCTATTCAAACCATTGAATACATTTTTGGATTTGGAGGACCGATTTCTGATGCGATTACAAATAGCATTCGCCTGATAAAAAAAGAAGGTATTATTGACAAGAAGCGGCATGAACAGATTATTTATGTGCTTGGTCAGTTGCTGGCTGGACAGTATTTTTTCAAAGGCAGCATACTGAGACACCAGTGGTCTTACCAGGTTCAACAGCACCCGATTGCTGAATATGCTACTCCTCAACTCCAAACCATAACTAGGCAACTTCTTCCTGAAGGGAGTTCCAAAGACCAATGGCTTGAAATGCAATGGAAGGTCTTGCAATTATTGATTTTCTTGGTGAGAGAAAAACACCATCCGTTAAAGGTCGCTCTTCATACAGGTGATTGTATACTGGAGAGAGAGTTGCTGGTGCTCCTATTACAAAAGCGCTTAGAGAACAATCAAATGATTGAACTTCTTCCCTATGAGGAGAAAAAAGAGTATGATTGCATGATTACCACAAGTGTGCTTTCGAGTGAACCATCATATCCGACTTATCTTTTGAAAAACGATTTTGCCGTAAAAGATATAGAAAATCTAGTATTATTCTTGAAAGATTGTTTAGAAAACAAAAATCAGACAAAACTCTCTTAAGAAACGAAAATTGCAGGAATATCCATTTGGACATTCCTGCAATTTGTTTATCTAAAAATATGGGGTATAGAGGTTTTAAGCGGTTGTAATGGCAGTTTTTCAAGAAAAAGTTTAGGATAAAAAGTTCGCTAGAGGAAAGTAGATGACAAGGGCAAGGAGTAAAAAGGGGATAAAGGGGATGGTTTGGCTTTGTTTTTTTGTAAGGAGAATAAACAGAATGCCAAACAGGGAGCTGATTTGGATGATCCACAACAAATCGACCAAGTTTAAGGAAAGGGCGATGAGGGCCAAGTAAAGAAAGTCCCCTGAGCCAATTTTTAAAGGAAGGAGTTGGGCTAGTACCGCTAAGGTAAAAAAGACAAAGAAAAGGGAAGAGAAACCTGTGCAAAAAAGAATGCCTACTAAAAAGGCCAACCAAACCAGGATAGGGTATTCCTTGTGTTTGATGTCATAGACAGCTAAGGTTAAACCACACAAGAGAACAAGATAGGTTGAAAAAGAGAGAATCCCATTTCCAACTAAGAGACATAAAATCCCACAAATCGTCTCAAAAACACCATACCAAATAGGAATTTTCTTCTGGCAATAGGCACAGCGAGAGTGGTGGTAGAGTTGGGAAAAAACTGGAATCAAATGCCAAGCCTTAAGCTGTTTTTTGCAATGATTGCAGTGACTAGCTGGAAACACAATGGAAGTATGAGGGAAACGGTCAATCACGAGCCCAAGAAAGGATCCGATACTGGCTCCCATTAAAAATAATAATAAAATTCTCATACTTCTTTATTCGAAAAAGCTTTAGGAAAAGAACAAGTAAATCCTAAATTTTGTTATAATGATACAGATGAAACGATACAATACCTTAAACGATTATTACCGAAAGCTATTTGGCGAAAAGATTTTTAAAGTTCCTATCGATGCTGGATTTGACTGTCCTAATCGAGATGGAACTGTGGCCCATGGTGGCTGTACCTTTTGTACGGTCTCTGGATCAGGGGATGCCATTGTAGCGCCAGATGCTCCGATTCGGGATCAGTTTTACTATGAAATTGATTTTATGCACCGCAAGTGGCCAGAAGTCCAAAAATACTTGGTCTATTTCCAAAATTTTACCAATACCCACGAAGATGTTGCAGTCATTCGGGATCGGTATGAACAAGCCATCAATGAGCCAGGCGTCGTTGGCATCAATATTGGGACTCGTCCAGATTGTCTACCAGATGAAACCTTAGCTTACTTGGCAGAACTCACCGAGCGAATGCATGTGACGATTGAGTTGGGGCTTCAAACCACCTATGAAGAAACTTCTCAACTCATTAACCGTGCTCATTCCTATGAACTCTATGTGGAGACGGTCAAGCGGGTTCGTCAGTTGGTCCCAAAAGCCGAGATTGTGTCCCATTTGATCAATGGTCTGCCAGGAGAGACACATGAGATGATGTTGGAAAATGTCCGCCGCTGTGTCACCGATAACGACATCGATGGTATTAAACTCCATCTCCTGCATCTCATGACCAATACCCGTATGCAACGGGACTACCATGAAGGCCGCCTGCAATTACTGAGTCAAAAAGAGTATGTCAACATTATCTGTGACCAGTTGGAAATCATTCCCAAGCACATTGTCATTCACCGCATTACAGGCGATGCACCGAGGGACATGTTGATTGGCCCCATGTGGAGTCTCAATAAATGGGAAGTCTTAAACGCCATCGACAAGGAAATGGAAAGACGCGGCAGTGTCCAAGGCTGTAAATGCCCCTTGGAAATTGACGAACAAAAGTAAGAGGAGCACATGATGAAACCCATTATCTCCAAAACACCAGAAGTGCCAGAGTTGACGCAGGAAGAAATAGAATTTCTGACCGCAGTCACCTTTGGAGAAAAGGAAGATGCAAGACCTTGTGATGCCCTCTTTGTGTTTGGCGGAACGCATTCAGGGCATTGGGAAAAAGCCATTGAAGCTTATCAAAAGGGCTTAGCCAAACGAATCATCTTGACGGGAGGGATTAGCCCAACTGGAACACCAAATCCAAAGTGGATCCATAATAATCGACCAGAAGCAGAGGTTATGAAAGATTATCTCTTGGCTGCTGGGATTCCTGAAGACCAGATTGTCTATGAAAACCGTTCAACCAATACCTTGGAAAACGTCTTGTTTGCCAAGGAAGTGTTTGATTTTGATTCTATCGAGTCAGTGCTTTTTGTCTGCAAAAGCCATGTGGTGGGGCGACAAGGGCGCACCTTGGCCAAGCATTTGCCAACACACCTAAACTATGTCCCTTATCCGTTTGATGCGACCTACAAAGGCATCTCTTTATCAAGAGAAAACTGGATGGAAACCGAATTAGGTCGCTCGCGAATTTGGGGAGAATACTTGCGGATTCTTCATTACGGGAAATTAGGCCATCTTTTAGAATTAGATGAAGAAAGGGAGACACCATGATCAAACGTCCCATTCACCTCTCGCATGATTTTTTAGCAGAGGTCATAGATGA
The DNA here is from genome assembly GCF_053207365.1 of Streptococcus cameli. Taxonomy (NCBI): domain Bacteria; kingdom Bacillati; phylum Bacillota; class Bacilli; order Lactobacillales; family Streptococcaceae; genus Streptococcus; species Streptococcus cameli. The sequence continues at coordinate 52,682 of NZ_JBRUIM010000004.1, forward strand.
TCAAGCCATTGTGGTGGATGCGACCATGGGAAATGGCAACGACACAGCATTTCTGGCTCGCCTGGCCAAAAAGGTTTACGCCTTTGATGTACAGGAACAGGCCTTGCAAAAAACAGCCCAACGCTTGGAGACAGAAGACCTGTTCAATGTTGAATTGCATTTGTCTGGCCACGAAACAGTTGATACCTTTGTGACAGAACCCATACGGGCAGCGATTTTTAACCTAGGCTATTTACCCAGTGCAGACAAGAGTCTGATTACCAAACCGCATACGACCATTGAAGCCTTGACAAAAATCTTAGGTTTGTTGGAAGTTGGCGGGCGCGTGTCCATCATGGTTTATTATGGACATGAAGGTGGAGACATGGAAAAGGACGCTGTTCTTGAATTTGTCCAAAAACTTCCCCAAGAAGACTATGCCACCATGCTCTACCAACCCTTAAACCAAATCCATACCCCACCATTTTTGATTATGATTGAAAAATTAGTTGGATAGGATAGCCAATCAAAAAACCAGATGCTAAGGATAATGTCATCTTAGCATCTGGTTTCTTTTTATAATTTCGGTTTGATGAAGATGCGGTCGTCGCCAAGGGAAATCAACTCCACTTGGTTGCCGTAGAAATCACCAAGAATATCCTCGGTTAAGATTTTTTCTTTAGGTCCGCTTCCAAGCACTTTTCCGTCCTTTAAAAGAAGGACATGGGTAAAATCAGCCGTAATTTCTTCAGCGTGGTGGGTGACATGGACAATGGCGGGGGCATCTGGTAACTGGCAAATATGATGGATATGCTTGAGCAATTTTTCTCGTGCCAATAAATCAAGGCCAACAGTCGCTTCGTCTAAAATCAAGAGCTCAGGCTTTTCCATTAAACTACGAGCGATGAGAAGGAGCTGCCTTTCGCCTTGTGAGAGACTGGAGTAAGGACGGCCAATCAAATGACCACCATCAATGCTTTTCAGCATCGAGATAGCCTCATCTAGTTCAACTTGACCATATTCCCGATAGAGAATGGAAGATTTGTACTTTCCAGTCAAGACGATTTGTTCAGCTAGAAGATCAGTTGGAAACCGCTCTGTTAAAAAAGAACTCACAATTCCGATTTTCTGACGAAGACTTGGAATGTCTCCCTTGCCAAATTGGACTCCTAAGACTTCAATCTCTCCAGATGATTTCCAAAATTCAGCAGTTAAAATCCGAAGTAGTGTTGATTTCCCTGCACCATTTAAACCTAAAATAGCCCAGCGTTGATTTTCCTTGCATTCCCAATTGATCGTGTCCAGAATATTTCTACCTTGACGGCGATAGGTAATATTTTTAAGGGATAAAACCATAACTTTTCTCTTTCTATTAAGGTATTTTCATTATTTTACCACAAAGTATGATATAATAGGAGTGTTATTTTAAATTAATAGAGGAGATCATCATGGAAGACCCCGGTAGTCAGACCATTTATATTAAACTAATCGTCCTTTTTGGACTTACATTCTTAAACGCCTTTTTCTCAGCTTCTGAAATGGCTTTGGTATCGTTGAACCGTTCCCGTGTGGAGCAAAAGGCTGAAGAAGGCGACAAGCGTTACATTCGCTTGGTAAAGGTATTGGAAAATCCCAATCATTTCTTGTCGACGATTCAGGTTGGTATTACCTTTATTGGAATTTTATCAGGGGCAAGTTTAGCAACTGATTTAGGTGCCGTTTTGGCAAAATGGATGGGAAATGATGCAACGGCACAGACGGTTGGTTACTGGTTAGCACTCGCCTTTTTGACCTATATTTCCATCGTTTTGGGTGAATTGTATCCAAAACGTATTGCCATGAACATGAAGGAAAACCTCGCCATTCTTTCTGCACCTGTTATTAATGGTTTGGGAAGAATTGTCAGCCCCTTTGTTTGGCTCCTATCAGCCTCAACCAATCTTTTGAGTCGGATAACGCCAATGAAGTTTGACGATGCAGATGAACAGATGACCCGCGATGAGATTGAATACATCTTGACCAAGAGTGAAGAAACACTTGATGCCGAAGAAATTGGCATGTTGCAAGGGATTTTTGCCTTGGATGAAATGCTGGCGCGTGAGGTGATGGTGCCTCGTACAGATGCTTTCATGATTGACATCAATGATGATATTCAAAGCAATATCCAAGAAATCCTACGTCAGAATTTCTCTCGGATTCCAGTTTATGATGACGATCGTGATACTATTATTGGTATTTTGCACACAAAACGCCTCTTAGATGCTGGTTTTCGAAATGGTTTTGACAATATTCCGCTTCGGAAAATTTTGCAAAAACCATTGTTTGTTCCCGAAACGATTTTCGTAGACGACCTTTTACGAGAATTGCGCAATACACAAAACCAAATGGCTATCCTCTTAGATGAATATGGTGGAGTGGCCGGTTTGGCAACGCTGGAGGATTTACTAGAAGAAATCGTTGGTGAAATTGATGATGAGACAGACAAGGCCGAGCAATTTGTTCATGAAATTGGGGAGAACACTTATATTGTTTCTGGAACCATGACCTTAAATGAATTCAATGATTACTTTGAGACAAATCTAGAAAGTGATGATGTCGATACTATTGCAGGATTCTATCTAACAGGTGTCGGAACGATTCCAAAACAAGATGAAAAAGAGACCTATGAACTAGATAGTGGCCCATTCCACTTGATCATGATGAATGATAAGGTTAAAAATGGTCGAATTACCAAATTAAAAGTTTTGATGTCGCCGTTGGAAGAAGAAATAGAAGAAAAAGAATAGAAAATAGGATTAGCATATCCTATTTTTCTTTTGTAGAGCTAGCTCTTGCTCTAGTTTTTTATGGGATTTTTTTGTATAATAGGGATATAAAGGAAGTGTTGGATATGCAAGAAATAGATTACAAAAATGTAACCGGTTTAATTCACTCGACAGAGAGTTTTGGAGCAGTAGATGGTCCAGGAATTCGCTTTGTTGTATTTATGCAGGGCTGCCATATGCGCTGCCAATATTGCCATAATCCAGATACTTGGGAACTGGTCAATCCAAATGCGACAGAGCGAACAGCTGAAGATGTCTTGAACGAAGCCCTTCGCTACCGCATGTTTTGGGGAAAAGAAGGTGGCATTACAGTATCTGGTGGGGAAGCGACCATTCAGATTGATTTTTTGATTGCCCTGTTTACCCTAGCCAAGGAAAAAGGAATCCATACGACTTTGGATACCTGTGCCTTGACCTTCCGCTCCACACCACGTTATTTAGAGAAATATTCCCGCTTGATGGAAGTGACTGATCTTGTTTTACTGGATATTAAGGAAATCAATCCTGACCAGCACCGTGTCGTAACAGGACATAGCAATAAAACCATTTTAGAATGTGCCCGTTATTTGTCTGACATCGGAAAACCTGTCTGGATTCGCCATGTCTTGGTGCCAAACTTGACAGACTACGACGAAGATTTAAAAAACTTGGGGGAATTTGTGAAGACTTTGAAGAATGTTGAACGCTTTGAAGTCTTGCCATACCACAATCTTGGAGAATTCAAGTGGCGGGAATTGAATCGCCCTTATCCACTAGAGGGGACCAAGCCACCTAGTAAGGAACGGGTTGAAAATGCCAAACACCTGATGGAGACCGAAAGTTACCAAGAATACCTCAATCGGATTAAAAGTTAATGAAAAAAACTCACTGGTTTGTAGCCCAGTGAGTTTTTCTTTTGCCTAGAGTTTGTTGTCATCCACCTGGTCGAGCCAAGTTGTTGCTGCTGTGATAGTGGATTCCAAGGCTCCTTCTTTAAATGGAGATTGGAGGTTGGCAGCTTCGACAATCTGAAGGAAGGATTTTGTTCCGCCCAAGTCACAGATATGGAGGTAATCTTGCCAAGCTGTTTGGTCCTGGTCAACCTGTGTTCGTTTCCAGAATTGGAGGGCACAAACTTGAGCCAGTGTGTAGTCGATATAGTAAAACGGACTAGCAAAAATATGGCCTTGACGGAACCAGAAGCCGCCTCGCATGAGGAAGTCGGATTCGCTTTCATCACGATCTGGCAGGTAGAGGTCCGCTAACTGTCTCCAAGTGGCCTTTCTTTCTGCTGGGGTCATATCTGGGTTTTCGTATACTTCGTGTTGGAAATGGTCTACCAAGACCCCGTATGGCAAGAAGAGAAGGGTTGACGCCAAATGGCTGAACTTGTATTTATCAACTTGTTCCTTAAAGAAATTTTCCATCCAAGGCCAGGTGATGAATTCCATGGACATGGAGTGGATTTCACAGGATTCATAGGTTGGCCAAATGACTTCTGGACTTTGGATCCAGCGGGAACGGTAAACTTGAAAGGCGTGACCGGCTTCGTGGGTCAAGACATCGATGTCACCGCTTGTCCCGTTAAAATTCGAGAAGATGAAGGGACTCTTGTAATCTGCAATATAGGTACAGTAGCCTCCAGAGTCTTTTCCTTCTTTTGCGACCAGGTCCAAGAGTTCGTGCTCCATCATGAAGTCGAAGAATTCACCTGTTTCGGGTGAGAGCTCACGGTACATCTTTTGGGCTTTTGACACGATAAATTCTGGATCACCTTGTGGTGTGGCATTGCCATCTAAAAATTCCAAGGGGATATCGTAGAACTTCAGTTCATCTAAGCCAAGGCGCTTAGCTTGGCGTTTGCGCAGATTCTGAACAGCTGGGACAACGTGTTTTCGGATTTCGTCACGGTAGACCTTAACCATGTCACGGTTGTAGTCGAAGCGGTTCATCATCTTGTAGCCATACTCAACGTAGTCTTTAAAACCGAGCGTTTTGGCAATCTCATGGCGGACCTTGACCAGTTCATCGTAGATGCGGTCGAAGCTTTCTTCGTTTGCCTCAAAGAAACCAAGCATGGCTTTTTGAGCGGCTTTGCGGGTCTCCCGGTCCGTTGATTGGTTATGAGGGAGCATTTGTGAAAGGTTATAGGTTTTACCTTGGAATTCGATCTTAGCCGAAGCAATCAGATTGTTGTACTCATCCACCAACTGGTTCTCTTTTTGAAAGAGCGGAATGGCGGCTGATGAAAAGGTTTGAAGTTGGTTTTCGGCCATTTTAAAGAAGGTTTCTGGCAACATGTCTGATAGTGCATCACGAAAAGGGCTGGCAACCACTACCCGGTAATAATCCGTGGTTAACTCGTTGAAAAGCGGGCCATATTCATTCCAGAATTTGGTTTCTTCATTGTAAAATGCATCCGTCATGTCCACAGAATGTCGAATACTCCAAAGATTGGACTGGGTATCGATGTGGGAGCTGATTTCTGTAATAGCTTTGACAGTATCAAGGGCTTCTTGGGGCGACTTGGCGTCTTTCAACTCTTTTGTCAAGGCCGTCATCTTTTCCTTAATAGCAGGATAATCCGGCCGTGTATAGGTATAGTCTGAGAATTTCATAGGGTCTCCTTTGTATTTCTCTCAGTAAGAGAGGTCGTCTACTATCTATATTACTCTATTTGGGAAATGATTGCAAATTGGGATTTTGTTCATTCACAAGTCTCTGAAAATATGGTAAAATAAACTGATTACAGAAAAAGAGGTTTTTATACTATGTCAACATCAACGTCAAAATTATTCGTTTTTGGACACCAAAATCCAGATACAGATGCCATTGCGTCATCTTATGGTTGGGCTTACTTGGAGCGCACTGCTTGGGGGCGTGATGCAGAAGCTGTTGCCTTGGGAACACCAAATGAAGAAACCAGCTTTGCTTTGGACTATTTTGGTGTGGAAGCACCGCGTGTGGTGACATCTGCTAAAGCAGAAGGCGTTGAACGCGTGATTTTGACAGACCACAATGAGTTTCAACAATCCATCGAAGACATTCGTGATGTAGAAGTAGTGGCGGTTGTGGACCATCACCGTGTCGCAAACTTTGAAACGGCTAATCCGCTCTACATGCGTTTAGAGCCAGTTGGTTCTGCGTCATCGATTGTTTACCGTGCTTCTAAGGAAGCTGGCTTGACACTGCCAAAAGAGGTGGCAGGATTGCTCTTGTCTGGTTTGATTTCAGATACGCTCTTGTTGAAATCACCAACCACACACGAATCCGATCCACAAGTGGCAGCAGAATTGGCAGAACTGGCAGGCGTTAACTTGGAAGAATATGGTATGGCCTTGTTGAAGGCTGGAACCAACCTTTCTAGCAAAACTGCTGAAGAATTGATTGATATTGATGCCAAGACTTTCCCGTTAAATGGAAACAATGTTCGCGTGGCGCAAGTCAACACCGTTGATATTGCGGAAGTATTGGAACGCCAAGAAGAAATTGAAGCGGCCATGTCAGCTGCAATTGTTGCAGAGGGTTATTCTGATTTTGTCTTGATGATTACAGACATCGTCAATTCCAACTCAGAAATTTTAGCCTTGGGTAGCAACATGGATAAGGTTGAAGCGGCCTTTAACTTTAAACTAGAAAACAACCATGCTTTCTTAGCAGGAGCTGTTTCGCGTAAGAAACAAGTTGTTCCACAATTGACAGAAAGCTTCGGAGCGTAAGCAATGAGCGAATGGCAACATTCGCTTTTTTGGAAGAGATACTGACGTAACCCATTTTCTAAAAATAAAAGAAGACCGAGGACTTGTTAGATGAAGAAAATTGTACTGATTTTAAGTCTTGTGGTGATAAGCCTATTGACGGCTTGTCAGTCTATGGAGAAGGAGCAAAGTGTGAAGACACAAGAAGTTGTGAAAGAAGTAGAGATTAATTGGGACCAAGCTGGCCCTGATGCGAAAGCTAACCAAATTTCATTTGAAATGGTCAAGGCAGATGTAGAAGCTGGTGCCAAGTTTTATGATGTCCGCTCTGCAGAAGAATACCAAACTGCAAATTTTGGGATTACTGAAAATTACCCTATTTCAGATTTACTGGATGGAACATTTCCAGATTTGCCAAAGGATACGACAATCTATGTTCACTGTCTAAAAGGAATCCGTTCAGCTCAAGCTGTCAAAATCTTACGGGAGGCTGGTTTTACCGAGGTCTATGATCTGGGTGGAGTTGAGCACGTTGAAGCCATTGGTGGTGTTTTGGAATAAGAAAAGCGATAAAAAGGGAGCGATGGCTCCCTTTTTGATTTGTTAAGAGAAAGAAACAGAAGTAGGCCCTAATTACGATGAAATAACTCATTGAATCTTTCATTTTTTGGTATAATAGGTCTATGATTATCATTCTCAATCCTAGCAAACTGGCTAGGCAAGATTTTTTTAAAGAGTTGATTCACTTTTTAGCGGAGAATAAAGACGTGACATTGCGGCAGATTAAAACAGCCTTTCCAGATGTTGCAGTTGACCGCCAATTGGAAAGATATATCCAGGCAGGTTATATTCTTCGAGAAAACCGCCGCTATCAAAATGCTTTCTCCCTTTTATCTTCAATAGCTGAAGTTGAAGAGGGAAAGGAGCTATTTGTGGATACCAATCAGCCAATCTATAAAGAGCTCAAGACCTGCTACCAAACGCGGCAGACGCTCAATACCTCAAATGCGGTTATCATTGAAGAAGAGGTGGATCTTTTACGGGAAGACTTGACCCTGGATTCCTATTTTTACAAGATGCAGACTCAAGAAGAACTCAGCCCAGCACAAGCGGAACTCTATGCGATTTTAGGGGATGTCAATCCAGAATATGCGCTCAAGTACATGACAACCTTTCTGTTGAAATTTACCCGTAAAAACAGAGTGTTGCAAAAACGACCAGATATTTTTGTCCGATCCTTGGAAGTTTTGGGTTTTGTTCAAAAAGTGGAAGAACATGCCTATGAATTGTCTATGGAGTTAGATAAAGAAGCATTGCGATATAAAAAAACCAAGAAATCTTAAGGTTTCTTGGTTTTTTTGAATCTTTCGATGATAGATGACCAGTTCTCAGAAGAGGTGGGGTGGAATTTCATATTGATGTTGTCAAAATTTTTCGATAGCTCTTGTAAAAGAGCGGATTTGGTTGGTAGTTGGATAGAACTGGTTTGATTGGCAAGGTTCTCTTTCCAAATTTGAATACGGGTATCAACTAAGAGATGAAAGGCCCTGTCCAACATTGCTTTTTGATTGGGTGTTAAATTTTGGCGGTTTTCTTTTAATTTTTGCCATTTTTGTGGGGTATCAATGGTGATGTCGCTAAACTTAGTGATTCCTGCTTCTAGAAAAAGTCCAAAAAACAAATCGAAAAACTCCTTCAATTCATCATGTGGCAGGCTAGCTGTCCATGTTTTCAAGGTTTGTTCAATCTGGAGGCTATCATTGGTGACGGTTGACACTGTTTTAAATAAATTTCCTTGGGTTTCCCAAGTAAAGGTCAGATGTTGAATCAGTCCTCTAGCTTTGCTCTTGACAATGGTTGCTGGAATCGGGTTTTCGAGCATCATTCCGACAATGGAATCCTGCGGGATATAAGACTGGATGCGTTCTTGGATGGTTTGAAAGCCCTTGGATGCAATCACAGTTTTATGAAGACCGGGTGCATCGAAAGAGTAGACCGCTTCAATGCGATTTTGTAAGTGAGTGGGAAGTGAAGCGCTAGCGTACATGGCTAGGTTCCCACCCTTAGAATGACCAGCTACTTTGATGTTTCCAGGAAGTTGTTCTAGGATGTGGGTTAGGTATTTACTTGCAGCTTCTTGGGCTGGAACCTGTGGCAGATAGGTCATGTGGAAATCTTCTTTCCAGCCAATAATGGTGTCATCTGTCCCACGAAAAACAACTAGGTACTCATTTGGTCGCAATTGGAAGGTCATCGCTGCAAATTGTTTTTGCAAATCGATATTGGTTTCGTTGACATAAGCCAAGGCCTTGCATATTTTAAAGCGTTTGGACTGGCTGATTTGTTCTAACAAACGCAAGCGTTCTGGGATGACCATGCTAAGAGGAGGGTATTTTCCTTGGAATGTGGTAAAAAATACCTGAATCAGCTCTTGGAGCCGAATGGTATTTTCAAGCTGTGAAGCCAAGGGCACCATATTGTCAAAGGGTAAATAGGTCAGTTCTGTTAGTGCAAGAATATCAAGAACTGACGGTTCAATGTCATAGAAGCTATCGTATTGAGTCTCTATGAGATAGTCTAATAAATTTGGCATGCCCTATCCTTTCTGATTTTTACTTATTATACCCTAAATTGTCAGTTCAGAATACATAAAAAGACACCTGTGGTGTCTTTTTTTGTTTATTCAACATGTTTTGTCTTGGTTTGGTTGAGCCATGCATAGGCAATCCCGATAAAGAGACCGGCGCCAAGCCAGTTACCAAAGAAGACGACAATCCACTGGCGAAGAACGTTGATAACGTTGAAAGCTCCGACTTGATCTTTAGCATGGTTAAAGGCCAACAGCATAAAGGATGCAAAGTTGGCTACCAAGTGCTCGTTGATTAAGAAAACGAACATGAAAATGGCAGATACGGCGATAAAGAATTTAGCTGATTCTTCTTTCAGTACCATGTAACCCAAGATAGCAATGTTAACAAACATATTGGCTGTGATCCCTTCGATGAAGTTTGACCAGTCTGATTTGCCGAGTTTGATGTTGACGGCTGTCACAACGAAACTTTTATCGCTTAAGTTTAGGAATGAGAAGGATTGATTAAAGAGATAAGCTAAGATAACTGCGCCTACAAAGTTGAAGAAGGTGCAGTAGAGCAAAATCTTCGTCGCTTTTCCCCAACTCATTTTTTTGTAATAAGCCCCAACGGTTAAATACATCATGTTGGAAGTTGCCAACTCACCATTGAAAATCAAGACAAAGCAGAGACCAATAGCAAAGATAAAGGTAAAGACAAAACGGGCCAGGGCTGGGAATTGACTCGAAATGACATCAGCTCCAATAATTCCAACAGCTGTTGACATGGTCAAGTAAGCTCCTGCAAACATAGAACGAAGGGCATAACGACCAAGGCTTTCATCGAAAAGGGCCTCTTTTTTGCTGCAAGCAGCTGTAATTTTTTCTTCAAAAAATGACATAAAATTTTCCTTTTAATATTTTTCAATAGAAAAGAGATGAGAGATGGCTCACCTCTTTTGGTATGTAAATTAGCTTTCAGAAGCACCAGAGATACCGTCTGTTACAGCAGCGTCATTGGCTTCTTCAGAAGCGCCTGATGTCGCATCCGCTCCGTGAGCAGCTGGTTTCGAATTTGGAATAACTGGTGCAGGATTGCCACCTACCAAACGTTGACCAGTTGCTTCAAGGTACCAATCCAACCATGGTTTGAAGTTGAAGATGATTTCATTGATACCAGCGTAGGAACCATCTGGATAGTACATAGCTTGGTAGTTGTGGGTATTGATGATTTCAGGTGGTGTTCCTGGAACAATGGTCCGCACATATTCTTGGTTACCATTGCGAAGTGTACCAATCACCCATTCCACGTTTTTCATGCGAGCTGGTGGAAGTGTGCCATGAATGGTCCGCATCCGGCTACCAACTTGTTCTTTGACCCGTTTACCAAGCATGGTAGAGGCTTCTTGGTGTTTGTTATTGTAGTACAAGAATTGGTTGTTGTCATCTGCGTAGGTCAATTCAAATGGCATCGCATTTAGGAACATGTCCAATTGGTCAACTGTAAGGAGACCGTTGCTTAATTTGACATAGGTATTGCCTTCTACGGCATTGACTTGTTTGGCTGCTTTTTCTAACCATTCTGGATCATCTGGGTCAATACCACGGACAGTTGTTGCGATTGGTTGTGTACAATCTAAATCTTCAGGTGCGATTGGTTTTGGTTTTTTCAATTGAGATACCACGTCTACATATTTCATAAAGTTATCGAGGCAAGTTTCAAGGAAGGCAACGGTTGATTCATTGATGATGTCACCATTCAAATCGAAGGCTTCTTTGGCTTTACCAAGCAAGAATTCATTACCAGGAAGTGTATAGGCATTAACACCAGGTGCTTCTAAGATTTTACGTAGATGCACTTGAGCGCGTGATGTACCTTGGTCGTAGTAGGAAGCACCAACAATCATCACTGGTTTGTTTTCAAGTGGATGGAGTTTGTAGGATAACCATTCCAAAGTGCTCTTCAAGGCTGGTGTAATGGTATGGTTGTGTTCTGGGGTCGAAATGATGACACCATCTGCACGGGTAATTTTGTTGTAAAGGTAACGGATTGCGAAACAATCAGATTGGTCCTCGTCTTGGTTGAACATTGGGACATCTTTAATTTCTAATAATTCAATCTCGCACTTAATTTTGAACTGACGTTGCATGAATTGGAGCAACATGCGGTTATAGGATTGTTCGGCATTGGAGCCGACGATTGCGACAAATTTCATCTATAATTTCTCCTTCTCGAATACGAGTGGCCTACAAGTAACGATTCGTTTCTTGTTTTGGCCTGCTATTCAGCTAATCTTAGTCTAGGTTTTCCCAGTCAAAGTTTTCAGCTTCTTTACGTAATAATTCCTTAGCGTTAGACAATTTTTCCGTCATTTTGACAAAAAGGCGGAAATCATCAAAGATGGCATCGAGCTTTTGACTTGTTTCGATGTCGTTGAGTTCACCATTTGGGCTAAATGCTTGCAAGGAATGAGACAAGAGGAACTCGTCTGGAAGAACAGTCGCTTTTAATTCAGGAGCGTTCAAAATTTGACGCAACTGCAATTGGGCACGAGAAGAACCAAGTGTACCATATGACGCACCTGTAATCATAACAGGTTTATTGGCCATTGGGTAAACACCGTACGATACCCAAGCAAGGGCATTCATCAAAACAGCTGGGATAGAATGGTCGTATTCAGGGGTACCAATAATAACGCCGTCTGCTTCTTCGATTTTCGCAACCAAGTCTTGAACAATTTCTGGCAAAACGCGGTCAGCAGGTTTGTCGAAAATTGGTAAATCTTTAATCTCCACTAGTTCGATTTCAGCCTTGTCAGCAAAATGGTTTTCCATATGTTGCAAGAGTTTACGGTTTGTAGATTTTGAGGAGTTGGTCCCCACAATTCCGATCAGTTTCATCTAATTCTCCTTAGATTTATTTGGCGAAAAGTAAAACAATTCACAATTCCATGATAACGTTTTCTACTAAAAAAGTCAAGTAGAATTGGATGAATATTGAAAGTTGTCAACAAATTTGCTTGTGAGTTTTCAAACAATTCTCAGAGTGGCGAAATTATCAGAAAAATGTGGCATTATTAAAGTGTGGAAAGGGGAGAAAAAATAGATTATAATAATAGCAAAGTATAGAAAGAGATATGCGTATGCACAAGATTTTACTGGTCGAAGACGATGTGACCATCAACAACTTGGTCAAGAAAAACTTAGAACAATGGGGCTATGAGGTGACCGATATAGCCGATTTTACCCAAGTTTTGCAGGTCTTCACCCAGACAGAGCCCCATTTGGTACTGTTGGACTTGACCCTGCCCTTTTTCAATGGCTATTATTGGTGTCAGGAAATTCGCAAGGTGTCGAAAGTTCCGATTGTCTTTTTGTCCTCCCATGATCAGGCGATGGACATCGTCATGGCCATCAATATGGGGGCGGATGACTATGTGACTAAACCTTTTGAAATGACCGTGCTCTTGGCTAAAATCCAAGGGATTTTAAGGCGTTCTTACGAATTTGGTGGTGAGGTAGACAGCAGCCTTTTGGACTACCAAGGCTTGGTGCTGGACCTCAAGACAACCCAGCTTCATTATCAGGGCCAGACCTTGGACTTGACTAAGAATGAATTTCAAATTTTACAAGTCCTGATGCGGCATGGTCATCAGGTCGTGAGTCGAGAAGACCTCATGCAGGCCTTGTGGCAGAGCGATCTCTTTATCGATGACAATACCCTGACGGTCAATGTGACCAGGCTCCGTAAAAAACTAGGAGATGTGGGATTGGACCAGTTGATTGTGACCAAGAAAGGGCTGGGCTACTGCTTGGCAGCATTGGAGGGCTAAGATGAAGCAATTTTTAACACAGTGGCTGCGGTCTAGACTGGCTTGGTTGGTGTTACTGGGCTTGGTCTTAGGCCTACTTCTTGAGTTTGCACTGGTTTTTGAGGACCTTCAGCCAGTCTTGCTCTACCAGGTATCATTGCTAGCTGTTTTTATCCTAGTCTGTGGTCTTTGGGACTTGGTCCGTGAATGGCGCAAGTACCAGAATGGCTTGCAGGAGCGAGCAGTGGCAGAAAGTGTACTCAGCTCTCTTGAGATGGTTTTACAGGATCACATCGACAGGCAAAAAGAACACATCAAGGCCCAGCAAGTCGCAGCTAGAAGCAAGCAAGAAGAGACCTTGGACTATTTTACCCTTTGGGCCCATCAGATTAAGACACCTCTGACAGCTAGTCAATTGCTCCTAAAGGAATTGCCCGACAACCAGACCAAGAAAGACTTGTCGCAGGAACTTTTTCGGGTCGCTCAGTATGCTGATATGGCCATGACCTATCTGCGATTGGAAAGTTTCCACGAGGACTTGGTCTTGACGGAGGTGGATCTTTACGACTTGGTCAGAGAAGTGGTCAAAAAGTATGCCCTCTTTTTTATCCAGCAGTCGATCCAGCTGGACTTGCAGCCCTTTGATAAGACAGTGACGACAGACGCCAAGTGGTTAGCCGTAGTCTTGGAACAAATCCTGTCAAACGCCGTCAAGTACACGAGGTCAGGAACCATTGCGATTTATTTGGAAGATGACAGGTTGATCGTGGCTGATACAGGTATGGGGATTCAACAAAGTGATTTGAACAGAGTTTTTGAGCGAGGATTTTCAGGTTTTAATGGCCGTGTGAACCGGCAGTCGTCGGGTCTTGGACTCTATCTGTCCAAGACCATTATGGAAAAGTTGGGACACCAGATTGCATTGACCTCTCAGGTGGGTGAGGGAACGCAAGTGAGTCTGCGTTTTCCAAAAACGACCCTGGCTCAGGATTAACAACCTTACAAACCTGTAAGGTTAACCCCCTCAAATGAAAGGTAAATCTAAGGTAGCAGGCTTTTGATTACGGTAAACTAGAATCAAATCAGGGGACGTTCCCTAAAATCAAACGAAAAGAGATTACCTTATGCCACTCTTAGATGTGCAACATATCCAAAAAATATATAAAACCCGTTTTTCCAGCAATCAGGTGGAAGCCTTAAAAGACATTCATTTCACAGTTGACGAGGGCGAATACGTCGCTATCATGGGGGAATCGGGCTCAGGGAAATCGACCCTGCTCAATATCCTAGCCATGCTGGACACGCCAACAGCTGGTCAGGTCTTGCTCAATGGCACAGACACGCAGTCCATCAAGACCAAGGATGCGTCAGCTTTTCGTCGGGAAAAGTTGGGATTTGTGTTCCAGGACTTTAACTTGCTAGACACCCTTTCTGTCAAGGACAATGTAGTGTTGCCCCTGGTTTTATCCCGCCGACCGGTCGGTGAGATGAACAAACGCATGCTAGAAGTCCTCAACCAACTGGGGATTGCTAGTCTTAAGGATAAGATGCCTTATGAGTTATCCGGTGGACAGAAACAGCGGGTAGCGGTGGCACGTGCTATCATCAGCAAGCCTGAGATTCTACTGGCTGATGAGCCAACTGGGGCCCTTGATTCCAAGTCATCCGCGACACTTTTAGATGTCTTTGAAGCCATCAACCAGACAGGGCAGACCATTCTCATGGTGACCCACTCGACCAGTGCAGCCAGCCGGGCTAACCGTGTCCTCTTTATCAAGGACGGCAGACTTTACAATCAAATTTTCCGTGGTAACAAGACGGAACGCCAAATGTTCCAGCAGATTTCAGATACCTTAACCGTTATGGCAGGAGGTGAGTAAGATGTTTGGACTTATCCGCCAACTAGCTGTTAGTAACCTTGTCAAAAACCGCTCACTCTATTATCCCTTTGCTCTAGCGACCAGCCTGACTGTTGCCATCTTTTACATCTTTGTATCGCTGACACTGAATCCAGGCTTGCGGTCGGTCTACGGCGGGGCACAAGTGATAACGATGTTGGGGTTAGGCCTCTTTATTGTCGCTCTTGCTTCGGTGGCTATTGTTACCTATGCCAATAGCTTTGTTATGAAAAACAGAACCAAAGAGATGGGGCTCTATGAGATTCTTGGGCTAAACAAGGGTCACCTCATTCAGATGGCAGGTCTGGAACTCTTTATGTTTGCTATCATGAGTATCGGGCTTGGTTTAGGCTTGGGCCTGCTTTTAGACCAGCTGATTTATGCCATTCTTCTCAAACTCATGGATTGGGAAGTCGTCTTGGCCTCCACCTTCCAGTGGATCAGTGTGTTTCTGACCATTGCGATATTTATTGGAATTTTTACCCTAACCTTTATGCTCAATACGGTCAAATTGCTTCGGCTCAATGCCTTAGAGCTCAACCGTGACAGCAAAAAAGGGGAGAAGAAGGGACGTTTTTTAGGCTTGCAAACGATAATCGGTTTGGCCCTTCTTGCGGCAGGGTATTACCTGGCTAATACGGTGAAGGATCCGGTTGTGGCAATGTCAATCTTTTTTATCGCTGTTCTTTTGGTCATGGCTGCAACCTACCTCCTCTTTAACGCTGGGATTACGGTCTTCCTTCGTTTTTTGAAAAAGCGTGAGGGGTATTATTATCAACCGAAAAACTTTATTTCAACCTCGAACCTCATCTTCAGGATGAAGAAAAATGCCATGGGTCTTGCGACCATTGCCATCTTGTCTACTATGGTCCTGGTGACTTTGGCGGGTGGGTCCAGTATTTATATGGGAACCAATAGCTTTGTCGCCAGAAGCAACCCCCATGACTTTGCTTTAAATTTTATCAAGGTTCCAACGGATTCAACGACCTTGTCTGAAATGGCAACTTTGGCCGGTGAGTTTCAAGAGTCAGAAAATGTGAAACCGACTAAGGAAGTAGCTTTTGATTATGCCATGGGGTCTTTGGCAGCCTTTGCCAACAATGAAGCTAAGCTCTATGACCGTGAAACGGTTGGCATGCCAGCAGGGGTCATCTACATTGTAGGGGAAAAGGATTATGCGAAAATGACCGGCGAGACTCTTGATTTGGATTCGGGTCAGGCCATGGTCTTGTCAGAGGGGGCTGTTCTTGACAAACAACAACCGCTCGTTATTGATGGTCAATCGTTTGCAGTCGTTGAGCAATCCGCTAAAAACTTTATCAAGGCAAATGTGTCTGACAACCTTGGTGGGATATTTAGCGAGTCCCTTTATGTGGTGGTTGATGACTTGGAAGTAGCGATGCAAGGCTTTGCCAGCTATGACCCAACCAGTGACCAGCTTACTAGTCTAGCCCAATACTACTATGTCGGATTTGATACTAAACTAAGCCAAGAAGATCAGCTGGCCTTGGATGGTCCTTTTGAACATTTCGTTACCAATCATCGCTTGAATCAATCAGGCAATATCACCTATTCTGGCAAGGCGAGAACGGTTAAAGAAATTACAACGCTTTTTGGCTCCCTCTTCTTTATTGGGATGCTACTGACGGTCATCTTTATGTTGGGAACGGTTCTGGTCATTTACTACAAGCAGGTATCTGAAGGCTATGAGGACCGAGAAAACTTTGTGATTCTCCAACAGGTCGGGTTGGACGAAGACCAGACCAGACAAACCATTCGCAAACAAGTTTTGGTGGTCTTTCTCTTGCCACTCATCTGTGCCTTTGTTCACCTTGCTGCAGCATTCAAAATGTTGGACAAGATTTTGCACCTCTTTGTGCCGATGTCGACTGGTCAAATCCTCCAAGTGACCCTAGGGGTATGCGGAGCCTTTCTCCTTGTCTATCTAGCTGTCTTTGCCATCACCTCACGTAGTTACCGCAAGATTGTTAGTCGTTAACAGGCCAACTCTCCTCCAAATAAGAATTTGGAGGATTTTTTGCTGGCTATCCGTCCCTTACCTTTTTCCTTAAATTTTGATATAATAAGGTATAAGTATAACAAGAGAAAAGGAGTTTTATGATGTCTAATGACTTAACAGTTGGTCTTGTTTTTCTACTGTTTGCCGTTATTATAGCCTTTGTGGTGAAACCATGGTATCTAGGATTGCCTTTTTTGGTGAGTGGACTCTACTTTGTGACCAAAGCTCTGACAGACGAAAAAGATAAGGAAAACAAAAACCATGACATTTGAGGAGATTTTACCAGGTCTTAAGGCCAAGAAAAAATATGTGCGCACTGGCTGGGGAGGGGCAGAAAACTATGTCCAGCTCTTTGACACGATTGAGGTCAATGGTACCAAGCTTGAGGCGACGCCCTACTTCCTCATCAATGTAACCGGTGAAGGGGAAGGCTTCTCCATGTGGAGCCCGACACCTTGTGATGTGCTGGCGACAGATTGGGTGGAAGTCCATGACTAAGCGGGTGCTGGTGACAGGTGCTTCATCCGGCATTGGTCTTGCTCAGGCAAGGCTTTTTTTGGAAAAAGGCTACGCGGTTTACGGGATAGATCTGGCTGAAAAACCTGCTCTCTCCGGTTCATTTGAGTTTCTGCAGTTGGATCTGACAGGAGATTTGTCAGCTGTGTTTGACTGGTTGCCAAAAGTTGATATTCTCTGCAATACAGCAGGAATCTTAGACGATTACCTACCACTTTTAGACATGCCAGAAGACCGATTTGAGCAGGTCTTTCAGACTAATTTTTTGGCCACAGTCAAGCTGACTCGCCACTACTTGGTTGACATGGTGTCCCGAAAATCAGGCATCATCATTAATATGTGCTCGATTGCTTCTTTTCTAGCAGGTGGTGGCGGAGCGGCTTACACAGCTTCAAAACACGCCTTAGCAGGCTTTACCCGCCAGCTGGCGCTGGACTATGCGTCGTCTGGCATCCAGGTATTTGGTATCGCACCAGGAGCTGTAGAGACCAATATGACCAAAGCTGATTTTGAGCCAGGTGGCCTGGCTGACTGGGTGGCTTCGGAAACACCGATTAAACGCTGGACACAGCCAGAAGAGATTGCCGAACTAACCCTCTTTTTGGCTTCAGGAAAAGCCAGTTCCATGCAGGGCGAAATTGTCAAAATCGATGGCGGTTGGAGTTTGAAATGAAAAAAGTATATTTACAATCCATCTATTTAAGGCTTTGGCTAGGGCAGACGGTTTCTATCCTGGATAGCAAATCTGGCTTGAAACGCCAAATCAAAGACCGCAAAGCTTACAAGATAATTGTCGGACTTGTGTCCGACTGGCAAGGAGAATGAGAAACATGACAGCACAAGAAATGTGGGCGGCCTACTGCCAACTCCACCCAGACATCACACAGGAAATGGATGCCTGGGCCTTTGGAGCCTTGCCAGATGAGTTGGCAGGCCTGGTTCTAGCAGGAACAAAGACGGCTACCGCATCATCCTACGATGAACACTTGCACTATAAGGAACCTGTTGGTGAAGTCGGAGATCTTAGTGTCATCTTAGACGGTCAGGATAATGCCGTTTGTATCATCGAAACCACTAACATTTCCATCGTCCCCTTTAACCAAGTGTCTGCTGACCACGCCTTTAAAGAAGGTGAAGGAGATCGCAGTTTGGCATACTGGCGTCAGGTCCATGAGGAACTTTTCACCGAATGGCTGGCAGAAGAAGATTTGAACTTTACAGAAGAGTCCAAGATTGTGTTGGAAGAATTTCAGGTGGTTTATCCCAAGGAAGTCGAAAAAGGATAGGAGAAAAATTGAAAAAAGTCAATCAGGCAACAGCAACCTTATGGGGAATCTTGCTCATCGTATTTGGTGGGCTTTTTTGCCTTTTTCAAGCTCGGTTTGCGATTTTCCTATTCTGGATGTTGGCTTTTGTCTTTTTTATCAATACTTGCTATCGTCTCTACCGTCGCTGGAAACAGCAAGAGGGAGAGGTTCAGGAAAGATGGGTGACCATAGTTTTTCATCTTATTTTGTCGCTCTTTTTCTTGAACAATGCCCTTCTGCCAACGGGGCTTTTGGCTATTTTTGTGGCCTTTGAATTCATCATGATTGGTCTGATTTTATTGACGGATATCTTTTTGCAAAAAAGAAATCACTACACGATATCGAGGACGGTTTATGTGGACGGTTTGGTTCATTTGGCGGTCGGTCTAACTATGCTGTTTCATCTCAAGAAAGCCTTGGATTTTATCTATCTGTTTCTCGGATTTTCACTAATGTGGCGTGGTATTGTCTATTTGATAGACCACAGATCGAATGCCAAGGATAGACCTATACTCAAAAACTCCAGGGGTAGAAGAAAGCGCTTGGGGTTGCCGATCTTCTTGTCTGCTCTTGTGCCTGTTGGCGCTTTGCGGGCTATCAATGATCTCCTGAGTCCCGATGAAAGCCGGCCTGTGTTTTTAGAGGGTGAAAGCGTAAATACAGAGACACCTGACTTGGAAGTGTGGATTCATACGGCAAGAAAAGGTTTTGAAATGATGGGGCATGTTGACATTTCCTACAAGGGGAAAACCTATGGTTATGGTCAATATGATGTGGATCGGCAGTATTTATTGGGCATGATAGGAGACGGTGTTTTGTACCGAATCGATAGTGAGGATTATTTGGATTCCCTGGCACGTGATGACTGGCGGGCAGTTGTTGGCTATGGTATGGTGTTAACAGATGCGCAAAAAGAAGCGGTTGAAAGGAAAATTGAGGAATTGATGACCTTGACTGTTCCGTTTGAGTTGACATCAGAGTCTCAAAAATTGTCTTATTTGGGACATTTGCATGAACAATACGGCGTTGAAAGTTATAAGTTTACTCAGTCTAAATTCAAAACCTATTTTGTCATGACAACCAATTGTGTCTTGTTGGCCGATACCATATTAGAAGCCATTGGAACAGATAATGTAGCCAATCACGGTATTCTCACACCAGGTATTTACCAGGAATATTTTGAGCGAGAATACCAGAAGCCCAACTCACGGATTTGTTCAAAGTTTGTCCAAGGCAAACAGGAAACCTGAAACCATCGCTATTTGAACGAGATTTTGCTATACTAGAAAAAACCAGAGGTGAAAAAGATGAAGCTAGCATTATTAGGAACCGGTATGATCGTAACAGAAGTGTTGCCTGTCTTACAAGAGATTGACGGGATTGAATTGGTCTCGATCTTATCAACGCCCCGCTCAATTGACAAGGCTAAGGCACTTGCGGATCAGTACCAACTGGCCCAAGCAACAAGCGATTACGAGGATGTGTTAACAAACCCAGCTGTGGATACGATTTACATTGGGACGCCCAATCACACCCATTTTGACTATGCCAAGCAAGCTCTTTTAGCTGGTAAGCATGTCATCTGTGAAAAACCGTTTACCCTTCGTTTGGCCGAATTAGAAGAGTTGATGGCTTTGGCGAAAGAAAAAAATCTAATTTTGGTGGAAGCCATTACCAACCAATTCTTAGGTAATTTTGTGTACTTGAAAGACCACTTGGATCAAATCGGCGATGTCAAAATCGTCAACTGCAATTATTCCCAATACAGTTCCCGTTACGATGCCTTTAAACGTGGAGAAATTGCGCCAGCTTTTAACCCTGAAATGGGAGGTGGTGCCTTGCGTGACTTGAACATCTACAACCTACACTTGGTAGTGGGACTTTTTGGTCAGCCCAAGCAGGTCCAATACCTGGCCAATATGGAGAGAAACATTGACACTTCTGGTATGGTGGTGATGGATTATGGCTCTTTTAAGGCTGTTTGTATTGGCGCAAAAGATTGCAGTGCTGAAATTCGTTCGACCATCCAAGGGGATAAGGGTTCCTTGGCTATTTTGGGACCAACCAATAGTATGCCCCAAGTCAGCCTGACCCTAAATGGTCAAGAAGCAGAGGTTGTCGATCTTAACACACCGAAACACCGGATGCATGATGAGTTTATCCTATTTGAAGACATCATCTCACAGCAAGATTTAGCTCGCTCTCAGGAAATGTTGGCGCATAGCCACCGCGTCATGACGGTTTTGGAAGAAGCGGTTTTAAACATGGCTTAAGTTCAAGAAAATATACTTTGATTTGTCAATTTATGGTATAATGGAGAGCGAATGAATTTCACTCTTTTAATGTATAAGGAAGAAAACAATGTCAAATTACGCAATTATTTTAGCAGCGGGTAAAGGGACCCGTATGAAATCAGACTTGCCGAAGGTCTTGCACAAGGTCGCAGGCATTTCCATGTTGGAGCATGTTTACCGTGCGGTATCTGCTATTGAACCAGCAAAAATCCAAACCATCGTGGGCCATAAGGCAGAAATGGTCGAAGCTGTTTTAAAGGGGCAATCGGAATTTGCCCTTCAATCAGAACAATTGGGGACAGGTCATGCCGTGATGATGGCAGAGCCTGCTCTTGCTGGCTTGGAAGGCCACACTCTGGTTATTGCTGGAGACACTCCATTGATTACTGGAGAGAGTCTTCGCAACTTGATCAATTTCCATGTGAGCCACAAAAACGTTGCGACCATTTTGACGGCTCAAGCTGACAATCCATTTGGCTATGGTCGGATTATTCGCAATGCAGATGGGGAAGTGATTAAGATTGTCGAGCAAAAAGATGCCAATGATTTTGAAAAACAAATCAAAGAAATCAATACTGGGACCTACCTCTTTGAAAATAAGCGTCTTTTTGAGGCCCTCAAAGAAATCAATACGGATAATGCCCAAGGAGAGTACTACTTGACAGATGTGATTTCCATCTTCCGCCAGGCTGGTGAGAAGGTTGGAGCTTACATCTTGCGGGACTTCGATGAAAGTTTGGGTGTCAATGACCGGATTGCTTTGGCCACAGCAGAAGCCGTTATGCGCAAACGCATTAACGAAAAGCACATGGTGAACGGTGTTACCTTTACCAATCCAGAAGCAACCTATATTGATATTGATGTTGAAATTGGTGCCGAAGCGGTCTTGGAAGCCAATGTTGTCTTAAAAGGTGAGACGGTCGTTGGCGAGCGAACTGTTTTGACAAATGGAACACGCGTGCGAGATAGTAAAATTGCGGCGGATGTCGTGATTTCCAACTCAGATATTGAAGACTCTGTGATCGAAACTGGTGTGACGGTTGGTCCATATGCCCATATTCGTCCTGGAAGCACCTTGAAAAAAGACGTTCACATTGGAAACTTTGTAGAAGTTAAATCAGCAATCCTTGGTGAAAATACCAAGGCTGGGCATTTGACCTATATTGGCAATGCGACTGTGGGTAGTCAGGTGAATTTTGGGGCTGGAACGATTTTAGCAAATTATGATGGCAAAAATAAGTTTGAGACCACGATTGGGAACAATGTCTTTATCGGCAGCAATTCGACGATTGTGGCTCCGATTACGATTGGAGATGGTGCCTTAACGGCAGGTGGCTCCACCATTACAAAAGATGTTCCAAGTGATACCATCGCCATTGGGCGGGGCCGTCAGGAAAACAAGGAAGGCTATGCTGGGCGCTTCCCTCACCACCCAAATCAAAAGAACTAAATCAGTAACTGACTAGAGGACTAGTCAGTTTTTCTATGGCCTTTTGGTATCCAAAATGGCATTTTCAAAGGATTTGTAGTACAATTTAGTAACTTAGTAGATTTAAAAAACAAAGGACAGAGGAGGTTGTGAAATGGAATTTGAAGAAAAAACGATTGCCCGAAAAGAAATTTTTAAGGGGCATATCTTTGATGTCGTAGTAGACGATGTAGAGTTGCCAAATGGACTCGGCCAAGCCAAGCGGGAATTGATTTTTCATAAGGGGGCCGTTTGTGTACTAGCCCTAACCCCAGAAGGAAAAATCATTCTGGTCAAGCAATACCGCAAGGCCATTGAAAAGATCAGCTACGAGATTCCAGCAGGAAAATTAGAAGTTGGTGAAGCAGGCAGTGAAGAAGCGGCAGCCTTGCGCGAATTAGAAGAAGAAACGGGCTACACCAGTCACAATTTGACACTTCTCCATGATTTTTATTCTGCTATTGGTTTTTGCAACGAACGCCTCCGCCTATATTTGGCTGATGATTTAGTTAAGGTTGACAATCCTCTGCCCCAAGACGAAGACGAAGTGATTGAGCTTTTGGAAGTGACCTTAGCAGAAGCCCTTGACTTGATTGCGTCTGGAGACATTTGTGATGCCAAGACCATCATGGCGATCCAGCATGTTCAAATTACGAGAAAGTAGGAATAGACAATGAGGAAACCCTTGTTAACGGATGACATCATTGCCAAAGCAAAGAGAAAAAAGCCTTCTCAACAGCATGCGGAATTTGGCTATTATTCCCCATACGCTGGACAAGAGGACTGGGAAGAAGATGTTCTTGATCGTTATGAAGAGGAAGTAGCCCGCTACGAGGCTGAATTTCGAGAATTTGAAGAGCAATGGGATGAAGATTACCAAGGCTACGAAGAAGGTCAGACCATTCGAATTCCAGTTGAGAAGTCTATTGTCAAAAGCCGTCGAATTGAAACCGTAAAACGAGAAGCCTTTCGCTCAAAAGTCAATAAGGTATTGTTTTGGGTTGTGGTACTCGTGATTCTGTTTATACTAGCGGTCATCTATATGTAAGAAAAGGAAAAATATGAAATTTGGAATTATTGCTGCCATGGCAGAGGAACTAAAAACATTGGTGGAACACCTCGAGGATACTCAAAAAGCAACTGTTTTAGGCAATACCTATTACAGTGGTAGGATAGGGAGTCATGAAGTTGTCTTAGTCCAATCCGGTGTCGGAAAAGTTATGTCTGCCATGTCTGTTGCCATTTTAGTAGAAACATTTGCCGTGGACGCCTTGATCAATACTGGATCAGCGGGTGCAGTGGCTGATGGATTGGCTATTGGTGATGTGGTCATTGCAGAGCGCTTGGCATATCATGATGTGGATTTGACAGCTTTTGGATACGATTATGGCCAAATGTCGGCTCAACCCCTTTATTTTGAAGCGGATCGCCAATTGATGGAACAGTTGGAAACCGTCTTACAGCAGCAAGACTTGCCTTATCAAAGAGGATTGATTGCAACAGGTGATAGCTTTATCGCTGGTCAAGATAAGGTTGATGGTATTAAATCCCATTTTCCAGAAGTATTAGCGGTAGAGATGGAAGGAGCGGCCATTGCTCAAGCAGCTCATGCCACTGGAAAACCCTTTTTGGTCATTCGGGCTATGAGCGATACGGCTCAAGGGGATGCCAACATCACCTTTGATGAGTTTATTATTGACGCTGGAAAACGCTCCGCCCAAACACTGTTAGCCTTGTTGAAATAAGAAAAAGCAGCCCAATGAATGGGCTGCTTTTTCTAGATAAGAATCGTGCAACTTTTCTCATTTTAAGGTAAAACGCTTGAATTTTATGATTATCTTATTTATAATGATTATAAATAAGGAGAAAGAAGGTCTTATTATGAACAAACAATATCAATCAGTTGCTGACTTAGCCAGCTTTGCTAAAAAGCAACCACAAATCGAAGCATCTACCTTAACGGTCTTAAATCAAGCAGTAGCAGATTTATCCGTTGCCCATTCGATCTTACACCAAGTTCAC
This sequence comes from Streptococcus cameli, assembly GCF_053207365.1. Classification (NCBI taxonomy): domain Bacteria; kingdom Bacillati; phylum Bacillota; class Bacilli; order Lactobacillales; family Streptococcaceae; genus Streptococcus; species Streptococcus cameli. The sequence continues at coordinate 77,069 of NZ_JBRUIM010000004.1, forward strand.
TGGTATATGAGAGGGACTGGTTTCATGGTATGGCATCCGAAAATGGATGAATACATGGAAGAGTTGGACGGGTATTTAGATGAAATGAGTGAGCGACTCATCACCCTAGGTGGAGCACCATTTTCTACTCTCAAAGAATTTAGCGACAACAGCCAATTAGTCGAAGTAACAGGTGATTACAACTTGACACTTGCACAACAGTTGGCGCGTGTTGTTGAAGTATTCCGTTACTTGACAGTCTTGTTCCAAAAAGGCTTGGATGTGACGGATAAAGAAGAAGACGATGTAACCAATGACCTATTCAACGGTGCAAAAGCTAGTCTTGAAAAACACATTTGGATCTTACAAGCTGAATTAGGACAAGCACCAGGTTTGTAAGTAAAAGTTTAAGGAAACATAAAAAGAAGTTAGGATTTGCTCTAACTTCTTTTTGTGTTGGAGATTGGAAATCAGACTTGAAAAAACATGAAAATTCTGCTACACTTTTTTTATGAAAACTCTTTACGATGTGCAACAATTGCTCAAACGTTATGGTATTTTTGTGTATATGGGCAATCGTCTTTATGAGATTGAGCTGATGAAAATCGAGATTGGCCGTCTTTACCAACTAGGTGTATTGGAACGTTGGGATTATTTGGAAGCAGAAATGGTGCTTCGAAGAGAGCATCGTATGGAGTTAGACTACCAAAAGAAAAAGGGAGAATCGTTATGAACCTCATTTATATCATCGCCTTGATGATTGTACTCATATCAGCATGGGCATTATTTAATTATTGGCGCCTCAAACGTGCAGCAACTATTTTAGACAATAAAGAATTTGCTGAAAAAATTCCTGGTGGGCAATTGATTGACTTGCGTGACCCAAATGAATACCGCAAAAAACATATTATGGGTGCCAGAAACATTCCTTACGAGCAGTTGAAACAAAGCTTGGGAGCGATTCGTAAGGAAAAGCCAGTGCTTTTATATGAAAATGACCGAGGTCAGCGCGTGACCCCAGCTGCTCTTTATTTAAAGAAACAAGGCTACACAGATATTTATATTCTTAGTTTTGGCCTGAACGACTGGGACGGAAAAGTGAAAACAAATTAAGAAGATTGTTTAACAATCCTCTTTTTTTATCCAGTAAAGAGTTTCCTGTGGTATACTAGATGGTAACTACTATCGTTTAGAAAAGTCAAAGAGTATAAGGTGGAAAAGATGAACAAGCGTTTGTATCTTTTAGCAATAGGAGTTGTCTTGTTGACAACTGTTTCAATGGGGATTGTTTCTTACTTGCAGGGAGATTTCAAAGAGTTAGAAGCTAAAATAATTCAGAAAGAAAGTAAGAGTATTCGGATCCAACTGGATGGGAATCAGATAACAACGACTAGTGAAGATGTGACAATAGACGGCATGACTGTTGAAATTTTATCTGGTGGTCAATATGACATTTCAGGAGAAGCCCCAGGTGCTAAGGTAACGGTTTCAAAAAATATTAAAGAAGATGTCTCTCTCCATTTACAGGATGCCCATTTTTCGAGTTTAGATTTCCAATCAAAAGGGACCAACATCTTGCATCTGGAAAAATCATCTCAAAATACCTTGTCAGATTCAGAAATTGCTATTCAAGCGACCAATTTAACCATTACGGGAAGTGGTCAACTGGATTTAAAATCCATTTCAAAATATGGTGTTTTTGCCACAGAAGATATTGTTGTTGAGGCAGGAGAAATTCAGATTGATGCTGGTGAATTTGGCTTGTATGGGAAAAATGAGGCAGAACCGACGCATGGAAATGTCATGGTAAATGGGGGAAGTCTCACGATCCAAACAGCTGCTGAGGAAGGAACAGCTGCGATTTACGCGGCCAATCATTTGACGATTAATGATGGCACCATTCAGATTGGTAAAGCATTTGAGGGCTATGTTGCAAAAGAAATCGCCATTAAAGGTGGGACAGCCCAGCTAACGACTATCAGCAACGGCCTTGTTTCCCGGCAAGATTCATCGAATCCAGACACAACAAGCCAAGGGAAAATCGCGATTGCTGGTGGCAAGACAAAAGTAATAGCTGGTGAAGCAGCTATTTTGGCGAATGGTGATTTGGAAATGTCAAATGGGACAACCGTTCTATCAAGCCAATCAGATACCCAGACTGTTTTAAATTATTCTGGATCAGCTACTATTAGTGGTGGCTATTTATGGAGTTTTGGCACGACCAATGTATCTAGTGCTACGCAAGCTTTGGTTATCACATCGTTAGTGGGGAATCAAGGAGATACCATTACGTTAGCAGATAGTGCGGGCAATACGCTAGCAACCTATGAAGCGCCAGCAGGATTTTTCTCTGTGACGGTTTCTTCTCCGGAATTGGCGGAAGGAGAGACCTATTTCTTGTCGACAACAAGTGGAAATTACGCTCAAGGAACGGCCAGTATGCAAAGTTATTCAGCTTACTAAGTTGATTAAAGACAATAAAGTCATTAAATTTTCAGAAAATTTAATGACTTTTCTTTACTTCTTCTTAAAAAAGAGTATAATGGATAAATAGTAGATTCTTTGAAGGAGGAAACAAATGGAAAAAAGTTTTATACACCAACAGGAAGAGATTTCATTTGTCAAAAATACCTTTACCCAATATTTAAAAGATAAGTTAGAAGTTGTTGAGGTACAAGGACCGATTTTGAGCCGAGTTGGTGATGGGATGCAGGACAATCTTTCGGGGGTTGAAAATGCAGTAACTGTCAATGTCAAGTTGATTCCAGATGCGGTCTACGAAGTCGTTCATTCGCTTGCCAAGTGGAAACGCCATACCTTAGCCCGTTTTGGTTTTAATGAAGGAGAAGGGCTATTTGTTCATATGAAAGCCTTGCGTCCAGATGAGGATTCATTGGATCCGACCCACTCTGTTTATGTGGATCAGTGGGATTGGGAAAAGGTAATCCCAGCAGGCCAACGCAACCTTGCCTATTTGAAAGAAACCGTTGAACAAATCTATAAAGCTATCCGTCTGACAGAGTTGGCAGTAGAAGCCCGTTACGATATGGATTCTGTCTTGCCAAAGAAGATTACTTTTGTCCATACGGAAGAATTGGTAGAACGTTACCCAGATATGACGCCAAAAGAGCGAGAAAATGCTATTACCAAGGAATTTGGTGCTGTCTTCTTAATCGGTATCGGTGGGGTATTAGCAGATGGTCAACCGCATGACGGTCGAGCACCCGACTATGACGATTGGACTAGTCTATCTGAAAAAGGCTATAAGGGACTCAACGGAGATATTCTGGTTTGGAATGAACAATTGCAATCTGCTTTTGAATTGTCCTCAATGGGGATTAGGGTAGATCAAGAAGCCCTAAAACGCCAATGTGAATTGACAGGTGATACAAATCGTTTGGAGTTTGATTGGCATAAAGCTCTCTTAAATGGGGAGTTCCCGCTTTCTATTGGAGGTGGTATTGGTCAATCTCGTTTGGCGATGTTCTTACTTCGCAAACAACATATCGGTGAAGTGCAATCAAGTGTTTGGCCAGAAGATGTCCGTCAACAATTTGAGCATATTTTATAAACTAAAATAGTCTGAGAAAGCATCTCAGACTATTTTTTATATTGGAGATAGGATTTTGATTAGAAAATCTGTGATTTGTTTGGGAGTCTCTTTTTTTCCTCTAGCAATCCAAGTTTGACAGACACCAAAAAATGCGTGGGATAAAAAGACGCTCCAGTATTCTCGCTCGATAGGCGAAAAATTTGGATGACTTGCTTTTGAAAAAGGCATTTCACTAATCATGAGTTTCACTTTATTTCGTAAGAATTGTTGAATCTCGCTAGTGCCATTTTCTGACAGTAGTGCTGCAAACAGTTCTTCACGATGCAGAAATTCAAAAATTTCTAAAAATGTTTCTTGAGCAGAATTTGTTGACTTTTCAAAAATGTATTCAATTTTATGAAATAGTGATTGTTGGTAATCATCAATCATTTCATATTTATCGCGATAATGTGTATAAAATGATGAACGGCTAATGCCAGCAGTATTTGTTAGTTGAAGAGTGGTAATTTCAGTAAATTGTTTTTTCTCAAGCAATGCAACTAGAGCTAGATGCAGTTGTTGTCTGGTTCGTTGCTTTCGCGGATCTTGTGTCATTGGTTACCTCTTTTGTACAAAATTAGACATAGTGTCTATAAACGTTCATTTTTTCTTGAAAAAAATGAATGTTTATATATAATATAGTTTATCATAAAAAGACAGGATGTACAAAAAAGTTTGAAAATGAAAAAATTAAAAATACGGCATATTCAACAACCAATGCTCGTTATCACTATTATCGGACTAATCTTTATTCCAACCCTATACAATATAATCTTTCTTAGCTCCATGTGGGATCCTTATGGTTCAGTATCCAATCTTCCTGTTGCAGTTGTAAACAAAGATGAAAAACAGATTTACCAAGAAAAAGAATTTTCTATTGGTGATGACATGATAGACACTCTGTCTAAAAACAATTCCTTGGATTTTCAATTTGTCACTCAGGAAAAAGCAGATAACGGTTTGAAAAATGGACGCTATTACATGGTCATTACCCTTCCTAAGGATATGTCCCAAAAAGCGACGACCTTATTAACAGCCTCTCCAGAAAAAGTAACCATTGATTACCAAACAACAAAAGGTAGAAGCTTTGTGGCATCTAAAATGTCGGATACAGCAATGCAACAACTTACTCAAGAAGTATCAGAAAAAATTAGTAAAACCTATATAACTACGGTTTTTACAAAATTGTCAGATTTGCAAAATGGATTGATACAAGCAGCCCAAGGCGGGGAAAAATTGGTAACTGGTAGTCAGCAAATAGAGTTAGGTAGTCAGCAATTGTCTGAAAACCTAGAAATATTAGAGCAAGCTTCAAATACCTTGCATACTGGTTCTTCTCAGCTAACTAGCGGAATCATTGGCTATGCTTTAGGAGTGTCTCAACTTGGAGATGGTTTATCCACGGTATCTTCTGGTTTTTTATCCTATACGAATGCTGTCGGCCAAATATCAGATGGGGGCCAGAAATTACAGTCGAATTCAGAGGCGTTATTGTCAGGTGTGGGTTCTCTCGAAAAAGGGATAGGAGCAATGGCCGAATTGTCTCAAGGTGTGAAACAACTGGATGATGGATTGCAACAGCTATCCGAAAAAACTGAGATTTCTCCAGAAAATAAAGAACAAATTGTTCAACTGATTAATACGCTACCGACACTCAACCAAGCTATTCAAAATTTGAATCAACAGAGTCAATCCTCTTCGATTATTGATGTCAATATAGAAAGTGTTTTTTCAGACACAATGCAAATGCTTCAAAGTATCATTGATAAAAATGAAACAGATAAAGCAAATATGATTTTATCAGTACAATCTACGGCAGCTTATCAAGAAATGAATCAAGAGCAAAAAACTGAAATCATACAGGCCATTCGAAATTCGCCTTCTGAATTAGATACTATTGCGAAGAATACACTCTTTAAGATGCAAGAACTAAAATCGAATCTGATGAGTGTTCAAGATGCGGTTGTTTCGTTGCAATATACCCAAGAATCTGTCGCACAGATGGCAGGAGTTGCAAATCAAGTCCTGCCGGCATCTGCCTCTGCATTGTCAAATCTTTCAAATGGACTGTCTGAAGTTCATGATAACATGCAGTCTCAGGTTTTACCAGCCTCCCATCAAATTTATGCGGGAACTGCAGAATTGAGCAGCCAGTTATCTCAGGGGATTCAAAGTTTTCAAACAGGACTAACAGACTATACAAACGGGGTTAAGACATTATCCGATGCTACCAATAGTTTGATGCAGGTTAATCCAAGTTTGTTGAATGGCATCAATCAATTAAGTCATGGGGGCACAGAATTAACGAATCACTCGTCAGCTCTCATTTCTGGGGCACAACAAGTAGACCAAGGAATGGAGCGTTTGGAAACAGGAAGTCAACAATTAGCGAGCGGAGGAAATAGTCTAACCAATCATATTGGACAGTTAACCCAAGGAACCCAAGAGTTGACTAATTCATTGGGTACGGCCTCTCAATCCTTATCTTTAGTAGTTGTGAAAGAAAAAAATGCTGATTACCTTGCAGCTCCTATCTTAGCACATCATTCAGATAAAGATCGGGTTGCAAATAACGGAAGTGCTATGGCCCCATATATGATGTCAGTTTCCTTGATGGTTGTAGCCATTTCTACAAATGTTATTTTTGCAAACAGTTTATCAGTAGGAGAGTTTCAAAGCAAATCTGATAGACTCCGCCGGAAGATCAAGTTGAATGGCAGCATTGCTACCATTTCAGCGATTGTTTTAGTTCTTTCGTTACGCCTGATGGGCTTGTCAATGACCTATCCGATACGGACTGTGCTAATTTCAATTGTTGCCTCTTGGACATTGATGGCTTTGGTTACAAGTCTAGTGTCATGGAATGAACGCTATGGCTCGTTTGTTGCTCTAATCCTCTTGCTGTTGCAATTAGGGGCATCAGCAGGGACTTACCCAATAGAATTGGCACCACGGTTTTTTAAACTGATTCAACCATTTTTACCGATGACTTATTCGGTGATGGGATTACGGCAAACAATGGCTATGAGTGGAGATATCCTATTACCGCTGGTTTGTCTGGCAGGATTTTTCTTCTTATTTTTACTATTTGGCTGGCTTTCATATTCTCCTAATAAAAAACAAACTAATAATGCCTAGATTTTTCTAATAGTAGTGAACACCTCAGTATAATCTTTCTGAGGTGTTTTTTTGAAAGTACTTTCAAAAAATGGGTGTTTTTTAATTTTTTTGATAGTAAATTCTAAATTTGATCTGCCTATTGCCAAATGATAAAAAAGTAGTTAGAATAATAAATGTAAACGCTATCATATATTAATATTAAAATTAAAAAGGAGGTTTTGAATGACCAAACCAAGTAAAGAAGAATTGATTGGTCAGATTCAAGGCGGTATCATTGTTTCCTGTCAAGCTTTACCAGGGGAGCCTCTCTATACAGAGAAAGGTGGGGTTATGCCTCTTCTTGCAAAGGCAGCAGAAGAAGGTGGAGCCGTAGGTATTCGAGCTAATAGTGTCCGAGACATTCAGGAAATTCAGGCTGTAACCGATTTGCCAATCATCGGTATTATTAAAAAAGATTATCCGCCACAAGAACCTTTTATCACAGCAACGATGAAAGAGGTAGATGAATTAGCAGCTTTAGATATTGCAGTTATTGCTCTTGATTGTACGAAACGGGAACGGTTTGATGGGGAAGAAATCGGGACCTTCATTCGGAAAGTGAAAGAAAAATATCCAGACCAGTTATTGATGGCAGATACAAGTGATTTAGAAGAGGGCTTAGCAGCCTACGAAGCAGGAGTGGATTTTGTGGGAACAACCCTCTCAGGCTACACTTCGTATAGTCGCCAAGAAGCTGGCCCAGATATTGAGCTTTTACGCGCTTTATGCGAAGCAGGAGTCGATGTGATTGCCGAAGGTAAGATCCATACACCAGAGCAGGTAAAAGAAATCCAAGCTCTTGGAGTCAAAGGGATTGTTGTCGGTGGAGCGATTACACGACCAAAAGAAATCACCCAACGCTTTGTCGCAGCGACAAAGGAAGCCTAATAGTGTTTTCAAACGAAAAATCTGAAAAAAGAATGGAGTGGTCAATGTCTTAGAGTGTTGAAATAAACCAATTTGTATTGTCCTCAGAGAGGATGTAGCGTGTAAATCAAAAATAATCAATAAAAGGAGTCTTCAAATGAAAAAATTTGCACGGACCTTATTAACAGGTGCGGCACTTGTCGCTCTTGCAGCGTGTGGTAACTCAGGTGGTAAATCCACTGGATCATCAGAAGCAAAAGATTCTGGTTCAGGAAAAACAGAAATTACATGGTGGGCATTCCCAGTTTTCACACAAGAAAATACAAGTGATGCAGTAGGTACCTATGAAAAATCTATTATTGCAGCATTTGAAAAAGCAAACCCAGACATTACAGTCAAATTGGAAACCATTGACTTCACAGCTGGCCCTGAAAAAATTACAACTGCTATTGAAGCAGGTACAGCACCAGATGTTCTATTTGATGCACCAGGTCGGATCATTACTTATGGAAAAAGCGGTAAATTAGCAGACTTGAATGACCTCTTCACAGATGAATTTGTAAAAGATGTTAACAATGACAACATCATTCAAGCAAGTAAAGCAGGTGATACAGCTTACATGTATCCAATCAGTTCAGCACCATTCTACATGGCATTGAACAAAGCTATGCTAAAAGATGCAGGTGTTCTGGACCTTGTTAAAGAAGGTTGGACAACAGAAGACTTTGAAAAAGTGCTGAAGGCATTGAAAGACAAAGGTTACAACCCAGGTTCCCTCTTTGCAAATGGTCAAGGTGGTGACCAAGGTAACCGTGCTTTCCTCGCTAACCTTTATAGCGGAAGCATCACAGATGAAGCAGTAACTAAGTATACGACTGATGATCCTAAGATGGTCAAAGCCCTTGAAACTGTAAAAGGTTGGATGGACAAAGGCTTGATCATGAACGGTTCACAATACGATGGTGGAGCAGATATCCAAAACTTTGCGAACGGTCAAACTTCTTACACTATCCTTTGGGCACCAGCACAAAATGGCATCCAAGGCAAGTTGCTTGAGGCGAGTGGTGTGGAAGTTGTTGAAGTACCATTCCCATCAGAAGATGGCAAACCAGCTCTTGAATACTTGGTAAATGGTTTTGCAGTCTTCAACAATGGTGACGAAGCTAAAGTTGCAGCATCTAAGAAATTCCTTCAATTCATCGCAGATGACAAAGAATGGGGTCCTAAAAACGTTGTTCGTACAGGAGCATTCCCAGTTCGTACATCATTTGGTAAATTGTATGATGATGAGCGTATGGAAACCATCAGCGGATGGACTCAGTACTACTCTCCATATTACAATACAATCGATGGATTTGCAGAAATGCGTACACTCTGGTTCCCAACCCTTCAAGCTGTATCTAACGGTGACGAAAAAGCAGAAGCTGCTTTGAAGACATTTACAGAAAAAGCAAACGAAACAATCAAACCAGCTAAATAATAGCCTAGACTAGCCCCCTTTTCCCACTGAGTCTAACCGTGCTGGAAGAGGGGGTTTTGTAAATGGAGTTTGACGAGAGAAAGGAAAAAATACCCTTTCCTTCTCTTGGCAAATCTCTACCTATTCTTTGTTTTCCTGTGTTGAGAGACAGGGAAAACCTTTCAATACAGGAAAATAGTTATTGAAAACAGGAAAAATGTTAGAGAGGTAATTACCGTGCGAATTAATAAGATTAGAATGCGCGAAACCATCATTTCCTATGCTTTCTTGGCGCCAATATTGATTTTCTTTTCAGTCTTTGTATTGGCCCCGATGATTATGGGATTTGTGACCAGTTTCTTTAAATACACGATGAATGAGTTCACCTTTATCGGTTTGGACAATTACATTCGCATGTTTAACGATGATATTTTTATTAAATCATTGATCAACACCATCATCATTGTTGTTGGCTCTGTTCCAGTTGTTGTTTTCTTCTCTTTGTTTGTGGCAGCCAGTACCTACGACAAAAATGTCATTACCCGTTCCTTCTACCGTTTTGTCTTCTTCCTTCCTGTGGTAACAGGTAGTGTGGCGGTGACGGTTGTCTGGAAATGGATCTACGATCCTCTATCTGGTATTTTGAACTTTGTCTTAAAAAATGGAGGAGTTATTGAACAAAATATCAGCTGGTTAGGCGACAAGCAATGGGCACTTTGGGCAATCGTTGTGATTTTATTGACGACTTCTGTCGGCCAACCGATTATCCTTTATATTGCAGCGCTTGGAAATATTGACAATTCATTGGTGGAAGCAGCACGAGTAGATGGTGCCAAGGAAAATCAAATTTTCTGGAATGTAAAATGGCCAGCACTCTTGCCAACAACACTCTATATTGTAGTTATTACAACAATCAATTCATTCCAGATTTTTGCCCTGATTCAGCTCTTAACATCAGGTGGTCCAAACTATTCAACCTCCACTTTGATGTACTATCTCTATGAAAAAGCCTTCAAATTATCTGAGTATGGTTATGCCAACACCATGGGTGTCTTCTTGGCCGTCTTAATTGGATTGATTAGTTTTGCTCAGTTCAAGATTTTGGGCGAAGATGTTGAGTACTAGGAGGAGAAAGATGCATACGAAAAAGAAACCGATTACGGCTTTTGGAGTCGTCAGTAACATCATCTTGTTATTATTGACAGTATTGTTTGTCTTTCCATTTTATTGGATTTTAACAGGAGCCTTCAAATCTCAGCCTGCAACCATTGTGATTCCACCACAGTGGTGGCCGGCAGAGCCCACTCTTGAAAATTTTGAAAGCTTGATTATTCAAAACCCAGCCCTTCAATGGTTGTGGAATTCGATTTTTATTTCCTTAGCGACCATGTTCTTGGTTTGTGCGACGTCCTCACTGGCAGGGTATGTCTTGGCTAAAAAACGTTTCTACGGACAAAAGATTCTCTTTTCAATCTTTATTGTTGCCATGGCTTTGCCAAAACAAGTTATCTTGGTACCGCTAGTGCGCATTATTAACTTTATGGGAATCCATGATACGCTTGCTGCGGTCATTTTACCACTGGTCGGTTGGCCATTTGGGGTTTTCTTGATGAAGCAATTCTCAGAAAATATCCCGACAGAGCTACTAGAATCGGCTAAAATTGATGGATGTGGCGAACTTCGAACTTTCTGGAGCGTTGCCTTTCCAATTGTCAAACCAGGATTTGCAGCCCTTGCGATTTTCACCTTTATCAATTCATGGAATGATTACTTCATGCAGTTGGTCATGTTGACATCTCGTCAAAATTTGACTATTTCGCTTGGTGTGGCTACCATGCAGGCAGAAATGGCAACCAACTATGGTCTGATTATGGCAGGAGCGGCTCTTGCTGCGGTTCCGATTGTAGCAGTTTTCTTGGTTTTCCAAAAATCCTTTACACAAGGTATCACAATGGGTGCTGTTAAAGGATAAATTGAACAACGATTTTATTTGTGAGGCAATTTATGATTTACGATCAATTATCTGAATTAAATACCTATATGGGCTTGCACCCAAATTTAGATACAGCTTTGATAGGCATTCAAAAACAAGAGCTGTCTCAACTACCCTTGGGACGCCATGATATCGATGGTGATGCTGTCTTCTTTATGTTGCAAGAGAATACTTTGGATAAAGAAGTTGGCTCAGATTTTGAATACCATCGAGAGTACTTAGATCTTCACTTTTTGTTAGCTGGTCAGGAAATAACTAGATACGGTTTTGGTGATCGAATAGAAAGTAAAGGTTATGATAGACAAAACGATTTTGGTCTTGAAACGTGCGAACAGGAAATGGATGTGGTGATTGATCAAGAACACTTTGTCATTTATTTTCCTGGCGAAGCCCATCGTCCCAATGTTTATGCAGGCGAGGGTGAAACGGTGAAAAAATGTGTTGTAAAAGTATTGATTGATTAATGAGAAAGGAAGCAACTCGAATGGGTGACAAAACAAACAATGCAATTAGAACAATATTTGGTGTTGATAATGCAATTGTGCGCACCTGTGAGAGAATTTTAGACCTTGTTGTCTTAAATCTATTGTTCCTCCTTTCTTGCTTACCAATCGTGACGATTGGTGTAGCAAAGATGACGCTATACAAAGTGCTCTTTGTCTTACACACAAAAAAACGATTGCCTATTATCCCTTCCTATATTGCAACCTTTAAGATGCAATGGAAACAAGGGCTACAACTGGGGCTCTTGGAATTAGGATTAGTCGGATTTTGTGCTTTAGAAATTTTTCTTGTCACGCAATTTGATTTACCAGGTGGACAACTGGTACAATTGGTTGCGATTGCTCTTTTGATATTGGTGACGGCCGTCTTCTTATACGTTTTCCCGATGGCTAGTTACTATGATATGTCGATAAAAGAAGTCTTAAAAACCAGCTTTCTACTTGCAGGTCTTCATTTTCCATGGACTTTCTTGATGGTTGGCGTGATTCTTTTATTAACAACCCTACTCTATACAACAACCTTAACCTTCTTACTGGGTCTTAGCCTCCTTTTAGTGATTGGGATTTCTGGTCTCGCCTATGGACAGGTTTTGATTTTGAAGAAAATTTTTGCAAAGTATGCTTTAAATGACTAAGAGATACCCTTTTTGGGGTATTTTTTAGTGCGAAAATTTGAAAGTACTTTTAGAAAATGAAATATTTTAAGTAATTTTTGATAGTAAATTCTAAATCTTGATTTAGTATTGCCAAAATCTCTGAAAGTAGTTACAATTATAAATGTAAACGCTATCATGTTCAATCTAAAAAAGGAGGTTATTCATGAGCAACATGAACAAGGAACAATTGCTTGCTTGCATTCAGGGCGGAATCATTGTTTCCTGTCAAGCCTTACCAGGAGAGCCCTTATATACTGAAGAAGGTGGCATCATGCCTCTTCTAGCTAAAGCTGCACAAGAAGGTGGAGCAGTTGGAATTCGGGCTAACAGTGTAAGGGATATACAAGAAATACAGGCTGTTACGGATTTACCAATTATCGGTATTATCAAAAAAGATTATCCACCTCAAGAACCTTTTATTACAGCAACCATGAGGGAAGTTGATGAGTTGGCAGCCTTAGGTATTGCAGTCATTGCCCTTGATTGTACAAAACGGGAACGTTTTGATGGTGCAACAATTAGAGATTTTATCCGAGATGTGAAAGAAAAATATCCCAACCAGTTATTAATGGCAGATATTAGTGATTTAGAAGAAGGTTTGGCGGCTTATCAGGCTGGTGTTGATTTTGTCGGGACAACTTTATCTGGTTATACTGCTTATAGTAGACAAGGTGATGGTCCAGACATTGCATTAATTGAGGCACTTTGTCAAGCCGGTGTTGATGTTATCGCAGAGGGAAAAATTCACACGCCAGAACAAGTTCAAGAGATACAAGCACTAGGTGTCAAAGGAATCGTTGTTGGCGGGGCTATTACGCGACCAAAAGAAATCACTCAGCGATTTGTAGCTGCAACAAAGAGGTGAAGGAGCAATAACGAAATTATGATAATAACCAAGATTGAAAATCTACATCTTTATGAAAGTGTAAATCCATATTTCAAAGACTTAGTTTCGTACCTAAATCATAATAATATCTATGATTGTGAAGAGGGAAGAATTGATATTAAAGACGAAGTCTTGTTTGGTAATTGTTTTAAATATGTAGCGGATGGTCGGGCTGGCGATTTTTTTGAGACACATAGGAAGTATTTAGATATACATTTAGTTGTCAGTAACACAGAAGATATGGCTATATCTTCTAAAAATAATACAAAAATAACAAAGGAGTATGATGAAGAAAATGACATAGAATTTTATAGTGGAAAAATAGAACAGTTAATTCATTTACATAAGGGGGATTGTTTGATTACATTTCCTCAGGATTTACACCAACCTAAAATCCATGTAAATGATAAGTTGGTAAAAAAAGTTGTTTTTAAAGTAGCATTGGCTCATTGATCTTAAAGAAAAGAGGAAAACAATGAAAAAAATTAAAAAACTGATGTGTGCATTTGGCATTGCCTTAACTTCATTAGCCGTTATTGGTTGTTCAACGGGTGGAAATGAAGAAAAAAAATCAACTTCAAATTCAGGAGAATTATCTGGTGAGATTGTAATGTGGCATTCATTCACACAGGGGCCACGTCTTGAAAGTATCCAGAAGTCTGCTGATGAATTCATGGAAAAGAATCCAAAAGTTAAAATAAAAATTGAGACATTCTCTTGGAATGACTTTTATACAAAATGGACAACTGGTATTGCTAATGGAAATGTTCCAGATGTTAGTACAGCTTTACCTAATCAAGTAATGGAAATGATTAATTCTGATGCAGTTGTTCCATTAAATGACACAATTGATTCTATTGGAAAAGATAAATTTAATGAAGCTGCGTTAAACGAAGCTAAAGTCAATGGAGACTATTATTCAGTTCCACTTTATTCCCATGCTCAAGTTATGTGGGTTCGTACAGATTTATTAGAAAAACATAATATAGAAGTTCCAAAAACTTGGGATGAATTGTATGAAGCAAGTAAAAAGTTAACAGGAGATGGTGTTTATGGTTTATCTGTGCCGCTTGGAACAAATGATTTAATGGCAACTCGTTTTCTTAACTTCTATGTTAGAAGTGCAGGTGGCAGTCTTTTAACAAAAGATTTGAAAGCAGATTTGACTAGTGATCTTGCTCAAGAAGGTATTGAATATTGGGTGAAAATGTATAAAGAAATTTCGCCAAAAGATTCATTGAACTTTAATGTTTTACAACAAGCGACCTTGTTCTATCAAGGAAAAACTGCATTTGACTTTAACTCTGGTTTCCATGTAGGCGGTGTTGAAGCAAATAGTCCACAATTATTAGATCATATTGATGCCTATCCTATTCCTAAAGTGAATGCTGATGACAAAGATAGCGGTATTGAGACTTCAAATATTCCTATGGTTGTTTGGAAAAATTCAAAACATCCTGAAGTTGCCAAAGCATTTATTGAATATTTGTATGAGGAAGATAACTATCTTGAATTCTTAGATTCTACACCGGTAGGAATGCTTCCAGCGATTAAGGGGATTACAGACTTACCAGCATATAAAGAAAATGAAACTCGTCAAAAATTCCAGCATGCTGAAGAAGTTATTCTTGAAGCAGTTGAAAAAGGAACTGCAATTGGTTTTGAAAATGAGCCAAGTGTACAAGCTGGTTTAATGTTGAACCAACACATTATCGAAGAGATGTTCCAAGATATTATTAGTAATGGAACAGATCCGAAAAAAGCAGCTAAAGAAGCTGAAAAGAAATTGAATGATTTATTTGAGACAGTCGCTGTTGAAGTAGATTAGTCAGGTGAAAATGGCTACAGTGGCAATGCTACTGTAGCCTTTAGTTTAGAAAGGAGTCATAATGGTCAAAGAACGAAATTTAACACGATGGATCTTCGTGCTTCCCGCAATGATCATCGTAGGCTTGCTCTTTGTTTATCCATTTTTTTCAAGTATATTTTATAGTTTTACAAACAAGCATCTAATTATGCCGAATTATCGTTTTGTTGGTTTAGATAATTATATCGATGTTTTGACGGACAAGAACTTTTTTATAGCATTTTTTAATTCTTTAAAATGGACAATTTTTTCTTTAGTAGGACAAGTGTTAGTTGGTTTTGTTCTAGCACTGGCACTTCATAGAGTTCGTCGTTTTAAGAAAATTTATCGAACATTGTTGATTGTTCCTTGGGCTTTTCCAACAATCGTCATCGCTTTTTCTTGGCAATGGATTCTAAATGGAGTTTATGGGTACCTACCAAATATGATTGTTAAGCTTGGTCTGATGGACATGGCTCCAGCTTTCCTTACAGATAAAACATGGGCTTTTATTTGCTTGGTCGGTATCAATATCTGGTTTGGTGCGCCTATGATTATGGTTAATATTCTTTCTGCTCTTCAAACGGTTCCAGCAGAACAATTTGAAGCTGCAAAGATTGATGGCGCATCGAACTGGCAAGTATTTAAGTATGTTACATTGCCACATATTAAAGTAGTTGTTGGATTACTCACAGTACTTCGAACAATTTGGATTTTTAATAACTTTGATATTATCTACCTGATTACTGGTGGTGGTCCATCAAATGCTACAATGACGGTTCCTATATTTGCGTATAATTTAGGATGGGGTACTAAGTTAATTGGTCGAGCATCGGCTGTAACGGTATTATTATTCTTGTTCTTATTGGCAATTTGTTTTATTTACTTTAAAGTAATCAATAAATGGGAAAAGGAGTCTAAATAATGAAGAAAAAATCACAGTGGTATTTAGATGTTCTGTCTCATGCAATACTAATTGTCGCAACAATCATCGCAGTTTTTCCTCTTGTCTGGATTATAATATCTTCAGTAAAAGGAAAAGGAGAGTTGACACAATTTCCAACTCGCTTTTGGCCACAGACATTTACATTAGAATATTTCGAACATGTTATCAATGATTTGAATTTTATTACAAATATTAAA
Organism: Streptococcus cameli; assembly: GCF_053207365.1. NCBI lineage: Bacteria > Bacillati > Bacillota > Bacilli > Lactobacillales > Streptococcaceae > Streptococcus > Streptococcus cameli. The sequence continues at coordinate 93,152 of NZ_JBRUIM010000004.1, forward strand.
AATAGTTTGTTGGTCTCACTATCTGCAACTGTTATTGCAACAATTGTATCTGCAATGGCTGCTTATGGTATTGTTCGTTTCTTCCCTAAATTAGGGGCAATTATGTCTAAATTATTAGTGACAACATATATTTTTCCACCAATACTACTAGCAATTCCGTATTCATTAGCAATTGCGAAAGTTGGTTTGTCAAATAATTTATTTGGTTTGATGATTATCTATTTGTCATTTAGTGTACCGTATGCTGTTTGGATTTTGGTTGGTTTCTTTCAAACAGTTCCGATTGGTATTGAAGAAGCTGCTAGGATTGATGGAGCAAATAAATTTACTACGTTTTATAAAGTAGTACTTCCAATTGTTGCTCCTGGTATTGTAGCTACTGCAATTTATACATTTATTAATGCATGGAATGAGTTTTTGTATGCGTTAATTCTGATCAATGATACAAGTAAGATGACTGTGGCTGTTGCCTTGCGTTCGTTAAATGGTTCCGAAATTTTAGATTGGGGAGACATGATGGCGGCCTCTGTAATAGTTGTTTTACCATCTATTATCTTCTTCTCAATCATTCAAAATAAAATAGCAGGTGGCCTTTCAGAAGGATCTGTAAAATAATTTATTTTATCGGAGGATATTGCATGAAACATAAAAAAATATACTCTTCTTTAGGGTTACTTTTGCTAGCTGGAGCAGTAATTTCTAATGTCCCTACATCAGTAATAGCTACTGAACTTACTGCAACAGAGTTGGATAGTTATCCTATTTATCAAAGTAAAGGTATTGATCTAAATAATCAAGGTAATGAAATAACATCTAATGTTCTAGAGAAATTTAAGTCTGATAAACAAAGTATTGTAATTAAATTTTCGTCAAATCATCAGAATCCTTTGCAAGCGCTAGTTGGGATTTCTAATTCTTCATCTGGATTCAGAAATAATTATTTCTCAATTTTTACACGTGATAATGGCGAAATAGGTGTAGAAATTAGAGATTCAAAAAAAGGAATTAATTACTTATTTGCTAGACCTGCTTCTCTTTGGGGAGAACATAAGGGAATGCTTGTAGAAAATACGGTTGTATTTGTAAGTGATGCTTCAGAAAAAACCTATACAATGTTTGTAAATGGTATTGAAGTGTTTAAAGAGAAAGTCGATAACTTTTTACCGATTTCAAATATTGAAGGACAAAATAATGTTACTTTAGGTGGAGTAAATAGAGAAGGGAAGCTGGACTATGGAATGACAGGGCGTATAGAAAGTGCTTCGTTTTTCAATAAAGCCTTTACGCAATCAGAGGTTCAAAGCTTTAATTCAAAGTCGCCTTTCAAACTTATTTTCCAATCTGGTGATGCTACTCAAGCAAACTATTTTAGAATTCCTGCATTGTACACCTTACAAAATGGAAGGGTTTTGGCTAGTATAGACGCGCGTTATGGTGGGACACATGATTCTAGAAGTAAAATTAATATTGCTACTTCATTCAGTGATAATAACGGAGAAACGTGGAGTAATCCAACCTTTGCAATGAAGTTTAATGATTATGCAGAACAACTTGTTAATTGGCCTAGAAATGGAAATGCAAAAAATATCCAAATAAATGGGAGTGCTTCATTTATTGACTCTGCTTTAGTGGAAGATAAAAATACTGGTCAAGTTGTAATGTTAGCTGATGTTATGCCAGCTGGAATCGGAAATACGAATGCACTTAAAACCGATTCAGGGTATAAGGAAATAAATGGTCAGTACTATGTTAAATTAAAAAAAGATGGTGATTCCAGTTATAATTACAGCATTAGAGAAGATGGGAAAATTTATGATGATACTCTAGGTCGACCAACATCTTATTCTGTAAATACAAAGTATGAAATTTTTGAAAATCAGAAACCTTTAACAGTTGAGCAGTATTCCGTTGAATTTGTTGGAGAAAAATTACATGAATTTCAGAATGGTAATTATGTTCCAATGAATATTTTCTATAAAGATTCTTTGTTTAAAGTTGCTCCAACTAATTATATTGGAGTCTCGACTAGTTCTGATAGTGGGCAATCTTGGTCTGACTTTACATTGTTGCCTCCGTTTTTAGGTGTAAATCACAATGCAACTTATTTGAGCCCTGGTCAAGGTCTTGCATTAAAAAACAGTAATAGGTTGATTTTTGCTACTTATACAAGTGGAGAACTCACATACCTTATAACAGAAAATGCAGGAAAAACATGGAAAAAATCTTCTGCGAAAATACCTTTTAAGAATGCTACGGCAGAAGCACAAATGGTTGAGCTCAAAGATGGAGTGATTAGAACATTCTTTAGGACTACGACAGGCAAAATTGCTTATATGACAAGCTATGATTCTGGTGATACATGGTCGGATGTATCTTATTTGGATATGATTCATCAAACCAAATACGGTACTCAAGTTTCAGTTATAAAGTATTCACAACCTATCGATGGTAAGGAGGCTGTGTTGTTAAGCACACCAAGTTCGACGGGGGGAAGAAAAAATGGTCAGATTTGGGTAGGCTTAATTAATCCAAACGATGATACTATTGATTGGAAATACCATTATAATGTTGATTTACCTAAATATGGCTATGCATACTCAGCAATTACAGAGTTATCTAATAATAAAATCGGTCTATTGTTTGAAAAATATGATTCTTGGTCACGAAGTGAACTGCATTTGACGAATGTCGTTCAATATATAGAGTTAGATATTACAGATATAATCAAATAAAATAAAAGGAGTTACTCATGATTAAATATGGTGTAGTAGGAACAGGTTATTTTGGAGCAGAATTAGCTCGATATATGCAAAAAAATGATGGGGCGGATATTACAATTGTATACGATCCAGAGAATGCGGAAGCAGTAGCTGAAGAACTCGGAGCAAAAGTAGCCTCCTCTATTGATGAATTAGTTTCTAGTGAAGAAGTAGATTGTGTTATTGTTGCTTCTCCTAACTACTTACATAAAGAACCAGTCATTAAGGCTGCTCAAAATGGAAAACATGTATTTTGTGAAAAACCGATTGCATTATCTTATGAAGATTGCAGAGAAATGGTGAATGCCTGTAAAGAGCATGGTGTAACATTTATGGCAGGCCATATTATGAATTTCTTTAACGGTGTTCATCATGCTAAAGAATTGATAAATGATGGCGTGATTGGAGATGTTCTATTCTGTCATACAGCTAGAAATGGTTGGGAAGAAATGCAACCGACAGTTTCTTGGAAAAAAATTCGTGAAAAATCTGGAGGCCACTTATACCATCATATTCATGAATTAGATTGTGTTCAATTCTTGATGGGTGGAATACCTGAAACGGTTACTATGACAGGTGGTAACGTTGCTCATGAGGGCGAAAATTTTGGCGATGAAGATGACATGATTTTTGTAAACATGGAATTTCCTGGAAAGAAATTTGCGTTACTTGAATGGGGTTCAGCGTATCGTTGGGGTGAGCATTACGTGTTAATTCAAGGTACCAAAGGTGCAATTAAAATTGATATGTTTAACTGTAAAGGAACGCTTAAGGTTGATGGCAAGGAGACATACTTCTTAGTCCATGAATCACAAGAAGAAGATGATGATCGTACAAGGATTTACCACAGTACAGAAATGGATGGAGCGATTGCTTATGGTAAACCTGGAAAACGTACACCAATGTGGTTAGCTTCAATAATTGATAAAGAAATGCGTTTCTTGCATGACATTATGCAGGGAGAACCTGTTACAGATGAATTTAAAAAATTATTAACAGGAGAAGCTGCATTAGAAGCTATTGCTACTGCAGACGCATGTACAATTTCAATTAACGAAGATCGAAAAGTAAAATTGTCAGAAGTGATGAAATAAAGTAAGAAAAATCTATGTGATTTTCTAAATAAAAATGAATTCCAACTGAATAAACGGAGAAAAAAATGAAAGATTTAACAAAATACCACGGTATTATTCCAGCCTTTTATGCCTGCTATGATGAAGCAGGAAATATTAGCCCTGAGCGTGTTCAGGCCTTGACACAATTCTTTATTGACAAAGGGGTAAAAGGCCTTTATGTCAATGGTTCATCTGGTGAGTGTATTTACCAAAGTGTCGCCGATCGGAAATTGGTTCTTGAGAATGTCATGAAGGTGGCCAAGGGGAAATTGACCATCATCAACCATGTGGCCTGCAATAGCACACGTGAGAGTATCGAGCTGGCAAAACATTCTGAGAGCCTTGGAGTGGATGCCATCGCAGCAATTCCTCCAATCTATTTCCGTTTGCCAGAACATGCCATTGCCAAATATTGGAATGATATTAGTGAAGCTGCACCAAATACGGATTTCATTATCTATAACATTCCTCAATTGGCAGGTGTAGCCTTGACACCAACCCTTTACCGTGAAATGCTAAAAAACGAACGTGTGATCGGGGTTAAAAATTCATCTATGCCGGTACAAGATATTGAAATCTTCCGTTCACTTGGCGGTGAGGACCATGTGGTCTTCAATGGTCCAGATGAGCAATTCCTTGGCGGACGCCTCATGGGAGCAGCAGGCGGGATTGGTGGCACTTATGGCGCCATGCCAGAGCTCTTCCTCAAGTTGGATCAATTGATTGCGGAAAAAGAGCTGGATACAGCACGTGAATTGCAGTATGCCATTAACACTATCATCGGACACTTGGTGGTAGCGCGTGGCAATATGTACGGGGTGATCAAAGCGACGCTTAAAATCAATGAAGGATTGGAATTGGGTTCGGTTCGTGAGCCATTGATGCCAGTCTGCGAAGAAGATGCAAGCATTATTGAAGAAGCTGCTCGTTTGATCCGCGAAGCAAAAGAGCGTTTTTTATAAAATAAAACGAGTGGGAGGGGCCGATCGGCGGCCTCCCACCCTTTGTTTCAAAGACCATCTCTTTAGGAGGAAAGTGTATGGGAAACTATGTTGCCATTGATATTGGCGGAACCAGTATCAAATATGGCTTAATTGATGACAGTGAACAGCTTATTGAAGGTCACGAAATGCCTACGGAAGCACATTTGGGTGGCCCAGGTATTATGGAAAAAGTCAAAGCGATTGTTTCTGGATATCTGACCAATCAAGAACTTGCAGGGATTTGCCTTTCTTCAGCAGGTATGGTAGATCCAGATAAGGGCGAAATTTTTTATGCTGGACCTCAGATTCCAAACTATGCTGGCACACAGTTTAAAAAAGAGTTGGAAGCTACATTTGCGATTCCGTGTGAAATTGAAAATGACGTCAATTGTGCGGGCCTAGCAGAAGTGAAGTCAGGAAGCGCAAAAGACAGCCAAATCGCCATTTGCTTGACGATTGGAACAGGGATTGGTGGTTGTTTGGTTGTAGATGGAGAGGTCTTTCATGGATTTAGCAATTCAGCCTGTGAAGTGGGCTACATGCATCTGAAAGATGGCGCTTTTCAAGACTTGGCTTCAACGACTGCCCTTGTTCAGTATGTAGCAGATCAACATGGAGATGGGTTTAGCCAATGGAATGGCCTTCGAGTCTTTAACAAGGCGACAGAAGGAGATGCCCATTCGATGGCTGGTATTGAGCGAATGGTGGATTATCTAGCGCAAGGAATTGCCAACATCTGCTATGTGGTCAATCCACAAAAAGTAGTGCTAGGTGGTGGTATCATGGCGCAAGAAGCGATTCTAAAACCCAAGTTACAAGCAGCCTTGGCTAGCTATTTAGTAGCAAGTATTGCAGAGAAGACCGAATTGGTTTTTGCTAAGCACAAAAATACTGCAGGCATGTTTGGGGCTTATTACAACTTTAAAATTCAACAAGAAAAACGGACGAAAGCCTAACAAGTGAAAGGAAGATATTATGTTTGATACCATGTCTCTGGAGGCCATGAAGACCTATCGTGGTCGCCATGAAGTACCAGAAGATTTTGATCAATTTTGGGATCATCAGATTGCAAAACACCAAAAACTGCCAGAATATGAATTAGTAGAGCAAGCTTTTCAGATTCCAACAGCGAATTTTTATGCCTTAACCTTCCAAGCAGAAAATGGGTCCACCATTTTTTCAAAATGTGTGTTCCCGAAATCGGATAAGCCGGTACCTGTTATTTTCTACTTCCATGGTTACCAAGGACAAAGCCCAGACTGGACAGAGAGTCTCAAATTTGTTGCAGCTGGTTACGGCGTTGTTTGCATGGACGTACGTGGACAAGCAGGGCGCTCGACGGATATGGGGCAGTTTGAAGGGATGACGGTCAAAGGCCAAGTCATTCGTGGAGCTGTACAAGGTCCAGAACATCTGTTTTACAAGGATGTATATTTGGATGTCTACCAACTTGTTGAGATTGTAGCGAGCTTTGACTTTGTAGATGAGACAGCACTGTACAGCTATGGTGCATCGCAAGGAGGGGCTCTTGCCTTAGTGGCTGGAGCATTGAATCCTCGTATTCAGCGGGTAGTATCCATTTACCCATTCTTATCAGATTTCAAAAGGGTGATGGAGCTAAATGATGTCAATGAGCCGTATAATGAGCTCTTCCGTTATTTCCGTTTCTCAGACCCATTTCATGAGACAGAAGAGATTTTCCTTCATACCTTGAGTTATATTGATGTGAAAAACCTTGCGCACCGCATCACCTGTCCAGTGCATATGGTGACTGGTCTAGATGATATTATTTGTCCACCATCTACTCAATTTGCTATTTATAACCGCTTAACCTGTGAGAAGGACATCAAACTCTTGCCAGACTATGGTCATGACGCCTTAAATGTGAAAGTCAACGACTATGTCTTTGATAAGTTGTTTGGAAGCAGTGTATTACGTAACTAAAAAGACCAGTTTTAAACTGGCCTTTTTGGTTTGTGTGAAAGGTTATTTTGGTGGGAAATGATAAGCATGGAAAATGGCTTCTTTTTTTTCACGATTGATATCGAAGAAGTAAGCATACAGAATATCCAACAACATGAGCATAGGGAATTGTGGGGAGATTCGATTGCCGTAATCTAAATCCCGTACAGAAGCCAGTTCGACCATTTCAGTAAACACCTTGTTCTCTTGAGAAGAACGACTGCTAAACAGGACGGTCTTGGCGCCTTTTTCTTGTGCAGCTTGTAAACTGTTTAGGACGACCTCGGTCTGTCCAGACAAACTAAAGGCAATCACTAAACATTTGGGGTCCAAGATGCTAATTGTCCAAGCAAAACTTTCTTGTTCTGTCAGGGCTTCACAGATGACACCGAGTCGCATGAGCCGCAATTTCATTTCTCTTGCAACCAGGCCAGAGCTCCCTTTGCCGAAGAAGTAAACCCGGTCCGCTTCCTCGATGAGTTGGGCGATGCGTTGTAGCTGAGTTTCATCGATTAATTGGTGTGTTTGATTGCGGATATCTTCGTAATCGAGTAAGACACGCTTAGTTAAGGGGCTATATACGCTATTGAAGCTTTGATTCACTGATTCTCTCGAATGCAGGTATTCAAAGATAAACTCTCGATAGCCGGTAAATCCGCATTTTTTAGAAAAACGTGTGAGTGCAGCAAGGGATACATGCAACTCATCAGCTACTTTTTGTGAAGAAAGATCTGTCTCGTTCAGGGCTTTTTTGGTAAAAAAGTCTGCGATTTGCAATTCGACCTCTGTCATTGTGGGCAGGCATTTTTCGATTGTTGCAAAAATATTGGTCGATTTAATCATAACAACTTCCTTGATAAAATAGTACATATATTATATCATACTTTTTCTAAAGCGCTATCACAATATCCCGCCACATTTGAATCATTCGCTTTCTTGAAAGCAATGAAAAGTAAGAAGAGTCGCTTGAAAACATTTACACCATCGAAATCTCAGCTATTTCTTTTGAAATATGTTATAATTCCTTAGTTAAAGCAAATTTTTAATGAGGAAGGAATAGGACCTATGCCCAAAGGGTTCTACAAGCATATGACTGAATATAGAAATGATATCCGTAACGTTGCCATTATTGCCCACGTTGACCACGGAAAAACAACCCTAGTAGATGAGTTGCTCAAGCAATCCCAAACCCTTGATGAGCGGACAGAATTGTCAGAGCGTGCCATGGACTCAAACGATATCGAAAAAGAACGTGGGATTACCATCTTGGCAAAAAACACGGCCGTATCTTATAACGGTACCCGTATCAACATCATGGACACACCAGGACACGCGGACTTCGGTGGTGAAGTAGAGCGGATCATGAAAATGGTCGATGGTGTTGTACTTGTCGTTGACGCTTACGAAGGAACCATGCCACAGACTCGCTTTGTGTTGAAAAAAGCCTTGGAACAAGACTTGATTCCAATCGTGGTTGTCAACAAAATTGACAAACCATCTGCACGTCCAGCTGAAGTTGTTGATGAAGTATTGGAACTCTTTATTGAGCTTGGAGCAGACGATGAGCAATTGGACTTTCCAGTTGTCTATGCCTCAGCCATCAATGGAACGTCTTCTCTGTCAGATAATCCAGCTGACCAAGAAGCGACCATGTCACCAATCTTTGACACCATTATTGAACACATTCCAGCTCCAGTCGACAATTCTGATGAGCCACTTCAATTCCAAGTTTCCCTTTTGGACTACAACGACTTTGTGGGCCGTATCGGTATTGGCCGTATCTTCCGTGGACAAGTTAAAGTCGGTGACCAAGTAACCTTGTCTAAGTTAGACGGTACGACAAAAAACTTCCGTGTTACTAAATTGTTTGGTTTCTTCGGTTTGGAAAGAAAAGAAATCAAAGAAGCTAAAGCAGGGGACTTGATTGCTGTATCTGGTATGGAAGACATCTTTGTTGGTGAAACAGTGACGCCGACTGATGTGGTTGAGCCACTACCAGTCTTGCGAATTGATGAGCCAACCCTCCAAATGACCTTCCTTGCCAACAATTCTCCATTTGCTGGTCGTGAAGGAAAACACGTTACCTCTCGTAAAGTAGAAGAGCGCTTGTTGGCCGAATTGCAAACAGACGTATCGCTTCGTGTTGAAGCAACCGATTCACCAGATAAATGGACTGTTTCTGGTCGTGGTGAGTTGCACTTGTCAATCTTGATTGAAACCATGCGTCGTGAAGGCTACGAATTGCAAGTATCACGTCCAGAGGTAATCATCAAGGACATCGACGGTGTGAAATGTGAGCCATTTGAGCGTGTGCAAATCGATACACCAGAAGAGTACCAAGGTGCCATTATCCAGTCTCTTTCTGAGCGCAAAGGGGATATGTTGGATATGCAAATGGTTGGAAATGGTCAAACCCGTTTGATTTTCCTTGTGCCTGCCCGTGGTTTGATTGGTTACTCAACTGAGTTCTTATCTATGACCCGCGGTTATGGAATCATGAACCATACCTTTGACCAATACTTGCCATATATCCCAGCGGAAATTGGTGGCCGTCACCGTGGTGCCTTGGTATCGATTGATACAGGTAAAGCAACGACATACTCTATCATGCGGATTGAAGAACGCGGTACCATCTTTGTTAATCCAGGAACCGAAGTTTACGAAGGAATGATCATCGGAGAAAATGCCCGTGAAAACGATCTTGGTGTAAACATCACGACTGCTAAACAAATGACCAACGTCCGTTCAGCAACCAAAGACCAAACATCTGTGATTAAAACACCACGCATCTTGACCTTGGAAGAGTCCCTGGAATTCTTAGATGATGATGAATACATGGAAGTAACGCCGTTGTCTATTCGTTTGCGCAAGCAAATCTTGAACAAGGCAGAGCGGGAAAAAGCCAACAAAAAGAAAAAATCTGCAGAAAACTAAGAAGATAATTTAACTGCTAGAAAGGAGCCCAATGTTTTATTTAATTATCGGCATTATGTTGATTTTGTATTATATTTTTGCGGCTCCAAGTACCATTAAAGGGACACTGAATCTAGTGGCTTTAGTCTTTTTGCTAGTAGCTCTTGTTGTTGTGTTGCTACTAGGAGTTATGAAAGTCATCCAATCGCCACCAGAAATTTGGGTTAGTCTAGGAATGATTACTCTGGGATTATGGACAATGCGGGACTTGTACTTTATGCCGAAAAAGACAAAACGGAAAAGAAACTAACTCAAAAACAGCTTGAAAAGACTTCAAGCTGTTTTTTTTACAGACTGGTTGGTGACTTTTTCTTCCTCTTGCTTGAAAAAGAGCTAAAATCACGGTAAAATAGATAGGTTAGAAAGTATGGTTTGATAGTATGAAAAATAGACAAGATTTTAAAAATAAAAAGGTATTGGTATTAGGGTTGGCCAAGTCTGGAGAAGCAGCGGCGCGTCTTTTAGATAAACTGGGAGCCATTGTGACGGTTAATGATGGTAAACCTTTTGAAGACAATCCAACCGCTCAAAACCTCTTGGAAGATGGGATTCGTGTCATTTGCGGTAGTCACCCACTTGAGTTATTGGACGAAGACTTTGCCCTCTTAGTCAAAAACCCAGGGATTCCGTATAGTAATGCAATGGTTGAAAAAGCATTGACAAAAGGGATTCCAGTCTGGACAGAGGTGGAATTGGCTTACTTGATTTCTGAAGCTCCAATTGTAGGGATTACGGGCTCAAATGGCAAAACTACGACGACCAGTATGATCGCAGAAGTCCTAAATACGGGCAATGAATCTGCCAAATTATGTGGTAACATCGGTTTTCCAGCATCCAGCGTTGCCCAGGAAGCCACAGAGTCAGACACTTTGGTGATGGAGTTGTCTTCTTTTCAATTGATGGGGATTGATGCCTTTAGACCACAGATTGCTGTTGTGACAAATTTGATTGCCAGCCATCTGGATTACCATGGCTCATTTGACGAATATGTAGCGGCCAAATGGCATATTCAAGACCAGATGACATCAGCAGACTATTTAGTGCTGAATTTTAATCAAGAATTAGCAAAGGACTTGGCTCAGAAAACCAAGGCTAATGTAATACCATTTTCGACTCTTGAAAAAGTGGATGGTGCCTATCTTTTAGATGGGGATTTGTACTTTAAAGAAGAGTGTATCATGGCGGCGGATGAGATTGGCGTGCCAGGAAGTCACAACATTGAAAATGCCCTTGCGACCATTGCAGTAGCAAAATTATCTGGAGTGGACAACCAGGCCATCAAAGAAGCACTCTCTAGCTTTGGAGGTGTCAAACACCGTTTGCAGTATGTGGATACCATTTCCGGTGTTCGTTTTTACAATGATAGCAAATCGACCAATATTTTAGCGACCCAAAAAGCATTATCTGGTTTTGACAATGCTACGGTTATTTTAATTGCTGGAGGCCTTGATCGTGGTAATGAATTTGATGAATTGGTACCAGATATTATTGGCTTAAAACAAATGGTTCTACTAGGGCAGTCTGCCCCTCGTGTTAAAAAAGCGGCAGTGGTAGCTGGCGTTCCAACGATGGATGCGGCCGATATTGCGGATGCGACCCGAAAAGCGTTTGAGTTGGCTCAAGAAGGCGATGTCGTGCTTCTCAGTCCAGCCAATGCTAGCTGGGATATGTATGCCAATTTTGAAGTCCGAGGCGACCTTTTTTTAAGAACGGTTGAAGAATTAAAGGAAAACAAATGAAGAAGATAGTGTTTACCGGTGGTGGTACAGTTGGCCATGTCACCTTGAATCTCCTACTGATTCCTCGCTTTCTCGAAGAAGGCTGGGAAGTGCATTATATCGGAGACGAAAAGGGGATTGAAAAGGAACAAATTACCAATAGTGGATTGGATGTGACCTTTCACTCGATTGCGACAGGGAAATTACGGAGGTATTTTTCGTGGCAAAATCTATTAGATGTGTTTAAGGTGGCTTTTGGTGTACTCCAATCCCTCTTTATTCTATTTAGAATTAGACCACAAGCTCTCTTTTCAAAAGGTGGGTTTGTTTCAGTACCTCCTGTTGTCGCCGCTAAAACGCTAGGCATTCCAGTTTTTATACATGAATCAGACCTATCCATGGGGTTGGCCAACAAGATTGCCTATAAGTTTGCAACAACCATGTATTCAACCTTTGAGCAAGCTCATTCCTTAACGAAAGTCAAACATGTTGGAGCAGTGACAAAGGTCGGTCAAAAGAGCAATGTCTTGCCCATTCAAATGCCAGAAATTTTATCCCATTTTGACGCCAAATTAAAAACCATCTTGTTCGTCGGAGGATCCGGAGGAGCAAAAGTTTTCAATGATTTTATTAGCCAACACAAGGATGAATTAACCAAACGTTTTAACATTGTCAATTTGACAGGAGACAGTCAGCTAAATAGCCTAAGTAAAAATCTGTATCGGATTGATTATGTGACAGAACTGTATCAACCCTTGATGGAAACGGCTGATTTGGTGGTTACCAGAGGTGGTTCCAATACGATTTTTGAATTATTGGCTCTCAAAAAATTACACCTGATTGTACCACTTGGTAAAGAAGCAAGCCGTGGAGACCAGCTAGAAAATGCTCAGTATTTTGAAGAAAAAGGTTATGCGCTTCAGTTGCAGGAAAAGGATCTGACAGTTGACAATCTACTTGCTAAAATACAAGATTTGCTTTCTGCTGAGAAATCCTTTGAGAAAAAAATGGCACAAACGAAGGAATTGCAGTCCATAGAGAGTTTTTATACTATCCTCAAATCAGATATAGAAAAGGAGGGCTAATATGGAAGAAGAACAGATCAACCAAGAAAGCCTAGCCTTATCCGAATCTGAAGAACAAGAGGTGGCACTTGTCGACGTCTCAGATGTAGAAACTAATGTGGAAGTAGAAGCCTCGCAAATAGTTGAAGAATCAAACCTTGAAACTGATGAAGTGACGGAAGAAAGTGCATTTTTACAGCAATGGAAGAAGCGCCATGAAGCGCATCTGGCGAAACAAACGCAGCAAGAAGTAGAACTTTCAGATGAAGAAATAGAGAAAGTGACTGCTCTGGAAACTATCGTTGATCGGGGAAAACTTAAACAAACAATACTTTCCTCGCATCCACAGAAACCCACATTATCTCCTAAAAAGGACCCCATACCAAAAACGATTGTTTGGCGAACGATACCAGTGTATGTCTTATCAACCCTCATTTTGTTGATATCCCTTTATTTTGTAACCCCGTTAGGTAAGTGGAAACAATTTAGTGTTGAAGGCAATCAGGAACTTTCGTCAGACACGATCATAAAAAAAAGTTTGATTTCGTCAAATGACTATGCCCTGACAACACTACTGCATCACCAGCAATTTGAAGAAAACATAAAATCGAGCAGCCCGTGGATTAAGTCGGCAAAAATAAGAGCTCGTTTTCCAAATCATTTTCTCATAACAGTTGAAGAATATACACAAATTGGTTATGTCAAACAAGGTGAGGAATATTATTCGGTCTTATCCAATGGAGAGGTTTCAGATACACCAACCTCAGCTGACTCTTTGCCGGAAAAGTATACAACAATTCAGTTATCAGATAAAGAGCTAATTAAAGAATTGGTATTGCATTTGGCCTCCATTGATCCGGGTATTTTATCCTCAATTCAAGATATTCAATTGACACCGAGTAAGGCGACAAATGATTTGTTGAGCATTGAGATGCGAAATGGGAATCTCGTTTTGGTACCACTGAATGAAGTTGAGTTTAAATTGCCGTACTATAAGAAAATAGCAAGTGATTTAATGACAACCAGTGTTATTGATATGGAAGTTGGAATATATAGCTATGCACGGGTAAATGGTTAGAAAAAATAGAGAAAAAGTCTGTAATTATCACCATTTTCTAAATTATTATGTTATAATGAAGGGTGAAAAACTCTAAATATCGAAAAATAGAGAATAATTGTTAAAGTCGGAAGTAAGAGAGGACTGATAGAATGGCTAGAAATGGCTTTTTTACGGGATTAGATATCGGGACAAGCTCCATTAAGGTACTGGTTGCGGAATTTATAGATGGACAAATGAACGTCATTGGCGTCAGTAATGTAAAAAGTGCTGGTGTAAAAGACGGTATTATTATTAATATTGATGTGGCAGCGAATGCGATTAAAACAGCGCTTGCACAAGCCGAAGAAAAAGCAGGAATTCGTATCGAGAAAGTCAGTGTTGGTTTACCAGCTAACTTATTGCAAATCGAGCCAACGCAAGGTATGATTCCGGTTACAACGAACTCACAAGAAATTACGGATATTGATGTAGAAAACGTTGTGAAGTCTGCCTTAACAAAGAGCATGACACCAGAACGTGAAGTCATTTCTTTTGTGCCGGAAGAATTTGTTGTAGATGGTTTCCAGGGTATCAAAGATCCTCGTGGAATGATGGGGATTCGCTTGGAAATGCGTGGACTCTTGTACACAGGACCTCGTACGATTCTTCATAACCTTCATAAGACAGTTGAACGTGCTGGTGTACAAGTTGAGAATGTTGTTATTTCACCGTTAGCTTTGACACGTTCAATTTTAAACGAAGGTGAGCGTGAATTTGGAGCGATTGTCATCGATCTTGGTGGTGGTCAAACAACTGTCGCAGTAATGCGCAATCAAGAACTGCAATATACGAATATTTACCAAGAAGGTGGAGACTACGTTACAAAAGATATTTCAAAAGTCTTAACAACTTCACAAAGCATTGCAGAGAATTTGAAGTACAACTATGGAGTGGCTTACCCACAACAGGCAACTGAAAAAGAAAAGTTCTCTGTTGAAGTCATTGGCGAAAACAGCCCTGTCGAAGTAACAGAACGGTACTTATCAGAAGTTATTGCCGCTCGTTTGCGTCAAATCTTTACAAAAGCTAAACAGGACCTTGAACGCACTCGTGCCCTTGATTTGCCAGGTGGTATTGTTCTAGTCGGTGGCGGTGCAATTTTACCAGGCGTGGCAGAATTAGCTGAGGAAGTCTTTGGTGTCAATACTAAATTATATGTACCAAATCAAATTGGTATCCGTAATCCAGCCTTTGCTTCTGTGATTAGTATTGTAGAGTACGTAGGCGGTCTTGACGATGTTGAGATTATTGCCCAAAGCGCTGTTCGTGGGGAAGCAACATTGAGACAAAAACCTGTTGATATTCCGACTACTTCATCAGATTTTAAACGTCCATTGTCGCCAACTCCAGTTCCAAAACCAATTGTTCCAGAAGCGACAGAGCCAGAAGATGATTATCCAGTTCATCCACCTGTTCAAGAAGTTCGCGAAGAAGAAACTCCAGTGAGTGGATTAGGTGATAAACTACGTGGTTTATTTGGAAGTATGTTTGAATAAAAAAAGAAAAGGTGATTAAAAATATGACATTTTCATTTGAAGCAGCAGCTGCCCAAGGCGCTGTCATTAAAGTTATCGGTGTTGGAGGCGGTGGTGGAAATGCCATTAACCGAATGATTGAAGAAGGTGTATCTGGTGTAGAATTTATTGCAGCCAATACAGATGTTCAAGCTCTTAGTAGCTCAAAAGCAGAAACCGTTATTCAATTAGGCCCAAAGTTGACACGAGGCCTTGGTGCTGGTGGTAATCCAGAAGTTGGTCGTAAGGCAGCTGAAGAAAGTGAAGAAGCTCTTACCAATGTTTTAACTGGTGCAGATATGGTCTTCATCACAGCTGGTATGGGAGGCGGATCTGGTACAGGTGCAGCACCTGTCATTGCACGCATTGCAAAAAGCTTAGGAGCTTTGACGGTTGCCGTTGTGACCCGTCCATTTGGATTTGAAGGAAACAAACGCGGTGGTTTTGCTGTTGAAGGGATTGAAGGTCTTCGTGAACAAGTAGACACTCTCTTGATTATCTCAAACAATAACCTTCTTGAAATTGTTGATAAAAAGACACCGTTGATTGAAGCATTGAGTGAAGCTGATAACGTTCTTCGTCAAGGTGTTCAAGGGATTACAGATTTGATTACAAATCCTGGATTGATCAACTTGGACTTTGCAGACGTCAAATCAGTTATGGAAAACAAAGGAAATGCTCTTATGGGAATTGGTATCGGAACAGGGGAAGACCGTGTTCTGGAAGCAGCTCGTAAAGCAATCTATTCTCCACTTCTTGAAACAACGATTGATGGTGCGAATGATGTCATCGTAAACGTAACTGGTGGTTATGATATGACCTTGACAGAAGCTGAAGAAGCATCTGAAATTGTACATCAAGCAGCTGGACAAGGTGTAAATATCTGGTTGGGAACTTCCATTGATGATAGCATGAAGGATGAAATCCGTGTGACAGTTGTTGCTACGGGTGTTCGCCAAGATGGCAATGACAAGTCTGTACGCCATCGTTCAGAAGCCGTTGCAGTTTCTGGTCGCCCAGCACGTTACGATGCACCTGCTCCTGTATCTTCAACAAATACTACAGTAGAGACTCCAAAAGCATCTGCATTTGGAGAGTGGGATCTTCGTAGAGAAAATATCTTGCGTCCAGTTGAAAAAGAAACAACTTCAAATATTCATGTTGAAAAATTTTCAGCAGAAGATGATGAAGATGAATTAGACACTCCTCCATTCTTTAGAAATCGTTAATATGGATCTAAAGAAGAATACTGATGAGGTTTTGACAGCCATTTCAGAGGCTTGTCGGGATGCTCATCGTCCTTCCAATTCAGTAAATGTTATAGCTGTCACCAAGTATGTTGACAGCTCTATTGCTAAAGGCCTCATAAAAAATGGAATCCATCATATCGGTGAAAATAGAGTTGATAAATTCCTTGAGAAATACCATGCTTTAGCACAAGAAGACGTAACATGGCACTTAATTGGAAGTCTACAAAGAAGAAAAGTAAAAGATGTGATTTCCTATGTTGATTACTTTCATGCATTAGATTCAGTAAAATTAGCTGCTGAAATTCAAAAACGAGCAGAGAAGCCTATCAAATGTTTTCTTCAAGTAAACATTTCTAAAGAAGAGACAAAGCATGGCTTCTTACTTGAGGAATTGCCACAAGTCATCAATGATATGCAGCAATTTGATAAGATAATCTTAGTTGGTTTAATGACAATGGCACCTTTTGAAGCTAGTGAAATAGAGTTGCAAGAGATCTTTTCAAAAACAGAAAGTATACGAAAAAACCTTTCTGAAAAGAAAATTCCTAATATGCCATTTACTGAACTGAGTATGGGAATGAGCGGTGACTATGAGGAAGCCATTGCCAATGGTGCAACCTATGTACGAATCGGAACAGCATTTTTTAAGTGAGGTGTAGAATATGGCATTTAAAGATAGTTTTAAGAACTTTTTCAATTATTTTGAAGTAGAACCATCTTCAGAATATGATGAGCAAGTAGAAGCTTATCGTCTAGAGAATAAAGAGCCCAAAATGAGAGTTGCTACGAGCTCAAGTCCTGCATCAGAGAATACAGGTAAAGTGGAATACAAACGTTCACAAGGATCGGCTCCTATCTTGGTGAAAGAAGACAGTCAGATTAGTGGAATGGAAAAATTGACTGCAAGACAACAAGAATTGTCATCGGTAAACGATATGCCAAAAACAACAATTGACATAAAGTTTCCCAAGAAATATGAAGAGGCACCAGAAATTGTAAATCTTCTTTTGGAGAATGCAACTGTCTTGATTGATTTTCAGTATATGTCCGAAACACAAGCTCGTCGGTGTTTGGATTATTTAGATGGGGCTCGTTCGGTTTTATCTGGTAATCTAAAAAAAGTATCAAATACTATGTGGTTATTGACCCCTGTTAATGTTACGGTGAATATTGAGGAATTGCGTTCAGCTAATAAGCATTCTGATTTGCAGTTTGAATCAGATAGTTATGACTTGAAGCGGTATTAAGATGCAGTTGATTATCATTATTTTTTTAAAAGCTTTGGAGATTTATTCCTATATTCTCTTAGCCTATGTTTTTTTGTCATGGGTACCGAGTTTATACGATACAGTTGTTGGTCGTTTTATTATTTCCTTAGTCCGACCTGTCATTGATCCCCTTCGCAAGTTAAACCTACAATTTGCAGGGTTAGATTGGACAGTATTTGTGGTTATGATTGCCTTGAATCTCCTCAGTCGCTTTTTATGGCAGCTTCTCTATCTGATATAATCAAGTAAATGACAAACGAACAACATATATTACAGCATTTTGCAAAAGATGAGCACATTTTCGTTGAGAAAATGTTGGATATTTGTAAAAGAGTAGATAGTACCTATGCTTTTGAATTGACAGCATTTCTAAATCCCAGACAGATAGAAATACTTCAGACACTTGCACATCATTTTCATTTGCAATTCTTTTCAAGCTCAGCATTTTTAAAAACAGAATACAATCGTGTCATTATTGCACCTGATTATTATTCATTGGAACAAGAAGATTTTGAAATTGATATTTTAGAAATTTCTTATCCAACAAAGTTTCATCGTCTGACACATCCACAGATTTTGGGCACATTGTTAAACCAATTGGGTATTCGTCGGGAATTACTAGGTGACATTGTAATGGATGGTGATAGGATTTTTATTGTTGTTGATCAAAAATTCACTACGTTAATCCAATCAACTATAACCAAAATTGCGCGTGTCCCTGTAACATGGAAAGAACAAGATTTTTCTATTTTACAAGGAATAAAACAAGATCGTTCAACAGCCAATCAACTTTTATTGTCCAGTTGTCGATTAGATAAAGTCATTTCTGCCATATTCCGATTGTCCCGTTCACAAGCTGTAAAGCTGATTGAGTCTGGCAATGTAAAAGTCGATTACTCTGAAGTAAAGCAAACTGGTTACCAAGTAGGGCTGTCACAATTGATTAGTGTGAGAGGATTTGGTCGAGCAAAAATGAATGAGTTAATTGGCTACTCAAAACAAGGGAAATTAAAAGTAGAAATTGAAATCATAAAGAATTAGGAGAGAGTATGGCACTTACATCATTAGAATTAAAAGATAAAACATTTGGTTATAAATTTAGAGGTTATGACGCCGAGGAAGTCGATGATTTTTTGGATATTGTAACACGTGATTATGAAGATTTGGTTCGCAAAAATCATGAGCAAGAATCTGAGATTAAATCATTGAGAGACCGATTAGCTTATTTTGACGAAATGAAAGAATCATTAAGTCAGTCTGTTTTATTGGCACAAGATACAGCCGATAAGGTAAAAATTGCTGCTAGTGACCAAGCAACCAATATTGTCAAACAAGCTGAATACGATGCACAAAATGTCTTAAATGAAGCTAAAGAAAAAGCAAATGCGATTCTTCGTTCAGCAACTGATAATGCAAAACGTCTAGCAGTTGAGACGGAAGAATTGAAAAACAAGACACGGATTTTCCATCAAAAATTGAAATCAACAGTTGAAAGCCAATTGTCACTGATTGATTCACCTGAATGGGAGGATATTCTTCGTCCAACAGCCTCTTACTTGCAAACATCAGATGAAGCTTTACGAGAGGTTTTGGAGAAAACGTTGGATTCAAATGTAGCAATTGAAGTGGAAGATGATTTAGACATGACACGTCAATTGACAGCAGAAGAGCTGGAAGAATTACAACGCCACACAGCAGAATTAGACGCGAAAAGTACAGTTGATCAAGTAGAAATTGATGCGCTGGAAGAAGTAACTGAATAAACACAATCAAACGATAAAAACACATCACAATAATGAGCTGTTTAGCGAGCAGGAGATGGTGGGAGCCCTGTCATATTTCATGTTGTTGGTATCATTTTATCTGATTTTTCCTGAAATCTAGTAAGGAAAGACGGCTTGTCTACGTTACGGACAATTGAGGGATAGGGGCAACCCTATCTAAATTAAGGTGGTACCACGAACTTTCGTCCTTTTTGACGGGAGTTTTTTTGTATCCTCTATATCATAATTGAAGCAGATTAATAGTTAAGAACAAATAAGGAGCTATGATGAAATTAAAAGATACCTTGAATCTAGGAAAAACAGATTTTCCAATGCGAGCAGGTCTTCCAAACAAGGAGCCACAATGGCAACAAGCATGGGATGAAGCAGAAATTTACAAAAAACGCCAAGCATTAAATGCAGGAAAACCAGCCTTTCATCTTCATGACGGCCCTCCCTATGCCAATGGAAATATCCACGTAGGACATGCCTTAAATAAAATTTCAAAAGATATTATTGTTCGGTCAAAATCCATGATGGGCTTTCGTGCACCATTTGTACCTGGTTGGGATACACACGGCTTGCCAATCGAGCAGGTTTTAGCAAAACAAGGTGTGAAACGAAAAGAGATCGACCGGGCAACTTATTTAAAAATGTGTCGTGATTATGCACTTTCTCAAGTTGATAAACAGCGTGATGATTTCAAACGATTAGGGATTTCTGCTGACTGGGAAAATCCATACATTACCCTAACGCCAGACTTTGAAGCAGCGCAAATTCGTGTCTTTGGAGCGATGGCGGATAAAGGCTATATCTACCGTGGGGCAAAACCAGTCTACTGGTCTTGGTCATCTGAATCAGCTCTTGCTGAAGCAGAAATTGAGTACCACGATATTGACTCTACCTCTCTTTATTATGCCAATAAGGTAAAAGATGGCAAGGGAGTTTTGGACACAGATAGTTATATTGTTGTTTGGACCACAACACCATTTACCATTACGGCTTCACGTGGTTTGACTGTTGGACCAGATATGGATTATGTGTTGGTGCAACCTGCTGGCAATGCTAATAAGTATCTATTGGCAGAAGCTTTGGTGGATAGTTTGGCTGCCAAATTTGGCTGGGAGCAATTTGAAATTGTTTCAACCTTTAAAGGGGCTGCTTTAGAACATATCGTGACAGAACACCCGTGGGACGAAGGCGTTGATGAATTGGTCATTCTTGGAGATCATGTCACAACAGATTCGGGTACAGGGATTGTCCATACGGCACCATCTTTTGGTGAGGATGATTACAATGTTGGTATGAAATATGGTCTGGAAGTATATGTTACTGTTGATGGCCGTGGTATGATGAATGAACTAGCAGGGCCTGACTTTGAAGGTCAATTCTATGATAAGGTTCTGCCAACCGTTAAGGAAAAGTTAGGTGAGTTGCTCCTTGCATCTGAAGTCATCAATCACTCTTACCCATTTGATTGGCGGACTAAAAAACCAATTATTTGGCGGGCTGTCCCACAGTGGTTTGCATCCGTTTCAAAATTCCGTGAGGATATTTTAAGTGAAATTGACAAAACCACATTCTATCCAGCATGGGGACATACGCGTCTCTACAATATGATTCGTGACCGTGGAGATTGGGTGATTTCCCGTCAGCGTGTCTGGGGGGTTCCACTACCAATTTTCTATGCAGAAGATGGTACAGCCATTATGTCTAAGGAAGTGACCGATCATGTTGCTGCTTTGTTTGAAGAACATGGCTCAGTTATCTGGTGGGAACGTAAGGCCAAGGATTTGCTACCAGAAGGATTCACTCACCCAGGATCTCCAAATGGACTCTTTAAAAAAGAAACGGACATCATGGATGTTTGGTTTGATTCGGGATCTTCTTGGAATGGTGTCATGAATGCGCGGGAAAATCTTTCTTATCCAGCTGATCTTTACCTAGAAGGTTCAGACCAATACCGTGGTTGGTTTAACTCCTCCTTGATTACTTCTGTGGCGGTCAATGGACACGCTCCTTACAAACAAATCTTGTCTCAAGGTTTTGTCTTGGACGGTAAGGGTGAGAAGATGTCTAAATCAAAAGGCAACATTATCTCTCCAAACGATGTTGCCAAGCAATACGGGGCAGAAATTCTTCGTTTATGGGTAGCCTCAGTAGATACAGACAACGATGTACGTGTATCAATGGACATTTTAGGTCAAGTTTCTGAGACCTACCGTAAGATTCGGAACACGCTTCGTTTCTTAATTGCCAATACGAGCGATTTCAATCCAGCTACGGATGCAGTTGCTTACGAAAACTTAAGTGCTGTTGACAAGTATATGACGATTAAATTCAATGGATTGGTAGAGACGATTACAAAAGCCTATGAAGCCTTTGATTTCATGGCCATCTACAAGGCCGTAGTAAATTTTGTAACCGTTGATTTGTCTTCCTTCTATCTGGATTTTGCTAAAGATGTTGTTTACATTGAAGCAGCAAATAGCCCAGCTCGTCGCCAAATGCAGACTGTGTTTTACGATATGCTGGTGAAATTGACTAAATTATTGACGCCAATCTTGCCACATACTGCAGAAGAAATCTGGTCTTATTTGGAACATGAAGAAGAAGAATTTGTTCAATTAGCAGAGATGCCAGTAGCTCAAGAATTTGCCAATCAAGAGGCGATTTTAGGACAATGGTCTGCTTTCATGGATATCCGTACCCAAGCACAGAAGGCTTTGGAAGAAGCACGAAATGCTAAGGTTATCGGAAAATCATTAGAGGCTCATGTAACCATCTATGCGAATACTGAAGTGAAAACCTTGTTGGATTCGCTAAATAGCGATGTTGCCCTTCTCTTGATTGTGTCCCAATTAACGATTGCTGATTTGGCAGAAGCTCCTGCAGACGCTTTAGCCTTTGATACAGTTGCTTATCGTGTGAGCCGTGCAGAAGGAGAAGTCTGTGAGCGTTCACGCCGGATTGATCCAACGACAAAAATGCGTTCCTACAATGCTTTTGTCAGTGATGCCAATGCAAAAATCTTGGAAGAAAACTTCCCAGAAGCAGTTGCAGAAGGATTTGAAGTTAATACAAAATAAAGAAAAAATCTCTAGATTCATCTAGAGATTTTTTCTTAAGCTTCTTTTGCAGGTAAGTTTTTTATAATTGGGATAGACATCTCAATCAGCCGTTCTGTGTGAATGGTCCGAATACCTGCTTGGTTAATAGATGCAATATCAATCTTACGTTTTAGAAAAAAGTCGCGGATGCCATTGATTTCGCTTGGGAGAATGGCACGGTATTTATTGCTAATGAGCACTTCGTAGTGGAGAGGTGCTTGTGTAAAAATGACATCTGTGTTTCCTGCTGAATAGGTTTCAACTAGAAATGCGTCGGTATTTGCTAATTGGTTTTGTACTAATTGCATATGACTATTGGTCGTGTTGATTAATTTCATGCTTGACCTCCTATTCTTTGGCTTTATTATAGCACTAATGTTAGTGTTTGACTAGTCTTTATGATGATTTTGTTGCAATTTCCATTGTTGGATGCCCCATTTGTGGCTTCCTCTTTTCAATTTGTCGATAGCCTCTTCGATGGGAAACCAAGCTAATTGGTTGAAATCTTCGAGAGGTTTGTCAATTTCTTCGAAGGATGTTACTTCGTAGAGATAGGCTGGATTGTAGTAGTGGGTATCCCGGTGACGAGAGTAGAAGTATTCGTCTGCTTGTCCGTAGTAATGTCCAATCTGAGCGGTAAACCCAAGCTCTTCGATCAACTCTCGTTCTAGCGCACTGAGGTGGTCTTCACCGGCTTCAATCTCGCCTCCTGGTAAAAACCAGGCACCGTTTGGTGCTTGCACTAGAATGATTTCTGTTTTGCCAGCATTTGGAATCACTGCATAAACACCATAGCGGTTTTGATAAGCGATTCCTTCTTCTTTTTTTCCGAAAACTGGGTTGTCCATAGTATTCACCTTCACATTTATTATGGTTATTATACTAAAACTCTTGTAAAAATGCTACTAAAATCGTTAGAAAATTCAGTTAATATATTTTTCCTATCTTATTTCAAAAAAACAGTTGGCTCAATGCCGACTGTCAGACTTATTTTGGAGCAGGTTTGATGACAATGTTTCCATTTGAGGTCATAACAGCTCGTAATTTTTTCTCATTTGGATTTTCCAAATAGAAATCGGTAATGGCGTCTTCAATCTGGTCTTGGATAGTTCGACGAAGTGGGCGGGCACCCATTTTTGGATCATAGCCCAGGTCGACCAATTTTTCTTTGACCTTGTCGGTAACATGGAGGTGTAAGTCGTTAGTAGCTAGGCGCTCATTGACATTTTCTAACATGAGATCTACAATTTTCAGCAAGTGTTCTTTTTCCAAGGCCTTGAATTCAATGATACCATCAAATCGGTTCATAAATTCAGGGCTAAAGAAATCACCCAATTGTCCCAAGACGGAGTTAGTCCGGCCTTCAAGGGTAGCCCCAAAGCCGACTGAAGCTTCGCTCTTGCCTGTTCCAGCATTAGAGGTCATGATAATAATGGCATCTTTAAAGCTGACCGTTCGACCTTGTCCGTCTGTTAGTCGACCATCGTCTAAGACCTGCAAGAACATGTGCATAACGTCTGGATGGGCCTTCTCCACTTCATCCAAGAGGATAAGAGAGTAAGGATTGCGGCGAACTTTTTCCGTCAATTGTCCGGCTTCCTCATAGCCAACATAGCCCGGAGGCGCTCCGACTAATTTAGCGACGCTGTGTTTTTCCATGTATTCAGACATGTCAAAACGGATCATGCTATCGGCTGAACCAAAAAGTTCAATGGCCAACTGTTTGGACAATTCTGTTTTTCCGACACCGGTTGGCCCTACAAAGAGGAAGGAGCCGATTGGACGGTTTGGTGCACCTAAGCCGACACGGTTACGTCGAATAGCCTTAGCGATTTTGTCAACGGCTTCATCTTGCCCGATAACAGATGCCTTGAGATCTCGCGCCAAGTGGATGAGTTGTGATTGTTCTTTCTCTTTTAAATCACCAACAGGAATATTGGTTTTTTGTTCCACAATGGCTTCGATTTCTTTTTCCGTAATAAGGGGAATATCTTCCTCGTTGAGACTCGTTTTTTGCATTTCCTTGTACTTGGCAATTTGGTCGCGGTAGTAGGCTGCTTTCTCATAGTCTTCGTCACGAGTGGCTTGGGCCTTGCGGTTTTCAGCTTCAACCAGGCGTTGGTCGATTTCTTTTGGATCAACAAAATTAAGGGTTAAGTTCATTTTTGAACCGGCTTCATCCAACAAATCAATGGCCTTGTCTGGTAAGAAGCGGTCTTGGATGTAGCGGTTGGAGAGGTTTGCAGCAGCCTCGATGGCCTTATCCGTGTAGCGAACATGGTGGTAGTCTTGGTACTTACTTTGGATTCCTTTGAGAATAGTAATGGTTTCTTCCACACTTGGTTCATCAACCTTAACTGGTTGCATGCGTCGCTCAAGGGCAGCATCTTTTTCGATAATGCGGTACTCGTTGAGGGTAGTCGCACCCACCAGTTGCAGTTCTCCTCTGGCAAGAGCAGGTTTCAAGATGTTACCGGCATCCATATTGCCATCACCGGCAGCACCAGCTCCAACAATTTCATGGATTTCATCGATAAAGAGAATAATTTCTTTGCGGTTGCGGATTTCTTCCATTAGTTTTTGCATCCGCTCTTCAAATTGGCCACGGATACCAGTACCTTGCACTAGACTGACCACATCAAGGCGGTAAACTTCCTTGCTTTGCAATTTATTTGGAACATCGCCATCGACAATCTTTTGGGCCAGACCTTCGACAACGGCTGTTTTTCCGACACCAGGTTCTCCAATAAGTACAGGATTGTTCTTAGTGCGGCGGTTTAGGATTTCAATGACGCGGGTGATTTCCTCATCTCGGCCAATCACGGGGTCAATATCTCCACGGCGGGCAATTTCAGTAATGTTGATACCGAACTCATCTAGAATCCCCTTGCCTTGCTGCGGTGGTTGTTGCGGTCCACGTCCGCCTCCTTGTTGGCCACCCCCACCTTGGCGACCAGATTGTGTTGGTGGCGTTTGATCGGGTCTGCGGCCTGCAGGACTATTGCCAGGGAAGCCACCGATTTGATTAAAGAACTCACTAAACGGATCCATATTGTTTGGATTTCCAATATCGCCCAATCCTTTTAAAATAGCGTTGTCTGGATCTGTTTTCATGATTTGGTAACAGTTGTGGCAAAGATCAATTTGTTGTTTTTTTCCATTTAGATTCGTATAAAGATGAATGGTTGCATCGTTGATATGGCAATTGTGACAGAGCATAACCTACCTCTTTCTTTCATCGAATAATTATTTGGTCAATAAAGGTCAAATATAATTCAATTATAACAATTTTGATGGAAAATGCAAGAATCTGAGTTCATTTCTGTATTTTTCTTCAAAAAAATCAGTGGAAGCCTGCTTTACATGCTTTCTCTAAAGACATTTTTAGGAAAATATGGTAAACTGATTATATAAAACAAATAGGAGAAGAGACATGGAATCACATTTGGTGAGAATTATCAGTCGTTTAGAAGCAATGGCGAGTGATGGTGGTACCTTGAAACGCAATTTTGAACGTGAAGGTGTTGTTGTTGCAGAAGTTGCATACAGTTACGATGAAGAAAATGGTTCTGTATTTACATTGCGTGACGTTGCTGCTCGTGAGACATATACATTTGATAGCATTGATTTGATCGCAATGGAAATTTATGAATTGTTGTATTAAGATAGAAAAGCGGTTTTCGCTTTTTTATTTTGTATATTTTGTCGATTTTGTTGCATTTTTATTCAAAGATGGTATAATAGTCCCTATCTGATAAAATGGGAGTGTAACAATGAATTTTTCTTTTTTACCCAAATTTTGGGGTTACTTTAATTATGGTGCCTTGGTCACGATTTTAATTGCTGTTTGTGTGGTTGTTTTAGGCAGTATTTTAGGTGTTATCTTGGCTTTTGCCCAACGTAGTAAATACAAGCCTGTGTCATGGTTGGCTCAAGTTTATGTATGGATTTTTCGTGGGACACCGATGGTTGTTCAAATCATGATTGCTTTTGCAATGATGCGAATTGCAGCGCCGACATTTAAATTAGGGATTCTGTCGGTTGATTTGTCGCGTTTGATTCCGGGTATCATCATTATTGGTATGAATTCGGGTGCTTATGTGAGTGAAACGGTCCGGGCGGGTATCAATGCGGTTGCTAAGGGGCAATTGGAGGCGGCTTATTCGCTGGGGATTCGTCCAAAGGCGGCAATGCGTTATGTCATTATGCCACAGGCGATTAAAAATATTTTACCTGCCCTGGGAAATGAGTTTATCACCATTGTCAAGGATAGCTCGCTCTTGTCAACAATTGGGGTTATGGAGTTGTGGAATGGTGCGACAACAGTACAGTCTACAACTTACATTTCATTGACACCGCTCTTATTTGCAGCCTTGTATTACCTGATTTTGACTAGTATCTTAACCTTAGGTGTTCAAGCATTTGAAAAACAGTTAAATAAAGGAGAAAAAGCCAATGTCTGAAGCCATTATTTCAATTCGAAATCTGCATAAATATTTTGGAGAAAATGAAGTTTTAAAGGGGATTGACTTAGATATTTACCAAGGAGAAGTTGTGGTCATTATTGGCCCTTCTGGTTCAGGGAAATCAACCTTCTTGCGGACCATGAACTTGCTAGAGGTGCCAACAGATGGCGTGATTACCTTTGAAGGTGTAGACATCACGGATAAGAAAAATGATATTTTTAGCATGAGAGAAAAAATGGGCATGGTTTTTCAACAGTTCAACCTTTTTCCCAACATGTCTGTGCTAGAAAACATTACCTTGTCTCCGATTAAGATCAAAGGAATTTCAAAAACGGAAGCAGAAGCTAAAGCTTACGCTTTACTCGATAAAGTCGGTCTGCCAGACAAAGCGACGGCCTACCCTCAAAGTCTTTCGGGAGGTCAGCAGCAACGGATTGCCATTGCGCGTGGTTTGGCGATGGATCCAGATGTTTTATTGTTTGATGAGCCGACCTCAGCTCTTGACCCAGAAATGGTCGGAGAAGTATTAGCTGTTATGCAAGACTTGGCCAAGTCCGGCATGACCATGGTTATTGTAACCCATGAAATGGGCTTTGCCAAGGAAGTAGCAGATCGTGTTATCTTTATGGACGGTGGGGTCATTGTAGAAGAAGGCACTCCTGAACAGGTCTTTGAACAAACAAGAGAAGCAAGGACCAAAGATTTTTTAAGTAAAGTATTGTAAAACAAAACTCCATTTTTAATGTAGTTTTGTTTTTGCTTTATTTTGGATTTAGTATTTACTAAATAAAATAATTGTGATATAGTTTTATAAAGTAATGACTAAATAAATGATAAAGTGAAGGTTGTTTTATGAAAAAGGTATTGTCCAATAAACTCTATCTATTGGTTTTGTTCACCGACTTGCTCTCTAATTTTGGTGATGTTCTCTATTACATGGCCTTGATGAATTACATCTTGCTCCTGCCGGATACCAAATTGGCTTTGGCCCTACTTGGATTCTCCGAAATGATTCCTTTGTTTACACGGATGGTCTTGTCTTATGTGGCAGACCGTAAGGCCAACAAGTTTCAACAGATTGTGGCTACTCAGGTCTTTCGGTGCTTCTTGTATCTCCTAGTCGGTTTTGCCATGTCTTTTACGCCTGCCCTATGGATTGTCCTTGTGGCTATTGTGGTCAATCTGATATCAGACTTGGCGGGACAATATGAAAATGCTCTTTATCTACCGGTTAGTTTGCGCTTGGTTTCAAATGAAGATCGTGAAGCGGCCTTGGGGTTGAGCATGGGACTAGGAGTGTCAGGTAATATCTTATTTCAAGCTATCGGGGCAAGCTTAATCACAATCTTAGCCTATTCGACCTTGGCCTATGTCAATGCCTTGACATTCGCCTTGTGTGCTGTTTTGATGGGCTTGCTTCTTCCTAAGATTCAGAGAAAATTAGATGCTAATCCGATTCAGCTAGCGGATAAGAAAGAAGGTATTTTCTCAATTCAGGAATTCAAGGATAGTTTGCAGCTGGTGGTGAAAGAAGTCTTTCGCATCGATGTCTTAAAGCGGGTTTTGATTTTGATTCCCATCATCAATGGCTTGGGAAGTGCAGTTAATACCTTGGTTGTTTTGATTATTTCAGAATTTCCAGATTTTGTGCTGATCAATGCACCGACGACCATTGCAGCGATTAGCATGACCATGAGTATTGGGGCTATTGTGGGTAGTTTAGTGGGATCAAAACTTTTTAAGAAACTGGATATGTTTGCCATCGTTGGTTTTTGTGGCTTCCTACTGGTTTTGGTCTTTTCAAGTTTATTACTTCGCCAGATTTACCTTATTTTAATGATTCTTTTCTTAATTGGAATTATTACTGGCGGTGTCAATCCCAAATTACAGGCCCTCCTGTTTAATAGTTTACCAGAAGAACAGATGGCTTTTATTTCAGGATCGCTTCGTACTTATTTTTCATTGGGGATTGCCCTATCTCGTTTTCTCTTGTCTAGTTTGATGTTGTTTATCCCTCCTGCTAACTTAGTTTGGGTTTGCCTCTTGCTTTCTCTTGGTCTTGTGGTTTATACTATAAGCACAAGAAAGAAGGTCTAACATGGAATTTCATTATCAAGATTACCGCAGTCGACTGATGGATATTCTCTTTTTTCCGATCATGAAAAAGAGTCTCTTAAAAGAGCAGTTGGATGTGATGCAGGCATCAGAAGTTGAGGCTGTTCAGGATGTTTTGGAGATTTCGGAGCAATTCATCGGACTCCTCCAGCCCTATCAAAAGCGGATTGAAAAATACTTTTTGAAAGTGGGCATCTCTCATCTTCCTGAAATCATCTATCGCCATCTCTTAGAAGAAGGGCAAGACCCCAAGGACTTAGAGGAACTTTTGGCTTTGTTTGAGGCTTGTTCTGCACAGACCATTCAAGATTTGGTGCTCGGCCTTTTGTCAAAGGAAGAAAGGAAAAAGCCACTCGAAGAGGTGGATCTGGTGTCCTTACTAGAACAGCAAGAGATAACCGATGCCGAACGCTGGCGCTTTAATTGGGCCTTCCATCATCCAATGGAACTGATCCAGGGTCTCTGTGCACTCTACCGGGACCTTTATCCGCTCTACCAGCCGTTTATGGAAAAATACCAAAAAGAGGTAACGGATTTTGCCCGGATAGTAGACTTGGAAGCACTCTACCAAGATTCAGAATTTGATGTGATGGGTATGCTGTACAATACCCAAAAAACGGATTGTCAGCTCTTTGTCTTGTCGCCTTGGTATATTTTTAACATCATTACCTATGATCCAGATAAGGACAGC
Organism: Streptococcus cameli; assembly: GCF_053207365.1. NCBI lineage: Bacteria > Bacillati > Bacillota > Bacilli > Lactobacillales > Streptococcaceae > Streptococcus > Streptococcus cameli. Next base: position 123,002 of record NZ_JBRUIM010000004.1, read on the forward strand.
CCAGCTTATTTTTACATCTATCCACGGGTTGCCCATTTTCTCAAGACTAGAAGCAAGTTGACTGACAAGAGTGTCCGTTTGATGCTGAAAAGTTTGAGTGATGAAAACCGTTACCAGGTGTTACGAGAATTGGCTAAAGAAGATGCCAAGAGTAAGGACATTGCTGAAAACTTGGGAATTACAGCAGCCAACGTGTCCTTTCATACGCAAAAATTGGTCAATGCCCAGCTCCTCTTTTTCAACACGGATCCAGGCTCTAACAATAAGTATCGTCTTAATAAACCAGCCCTGAAAATGCTGCTCGAACAAGTAGCAGAAGATTTTGATTTAAAGGAGTAGAAGATGGAAGCAATCTGGCAAGAACTCTATGAGTCGGCAAAGAATTTGTATAATCCCCATGAAGTATCGTCATTTGTTTATAGTCACCATGTTGTCTGTGCCCTGGAGGCTGAAGATGGGACCATTTACACAGGTGTTTGCATGGAAGGGACGGCTGGTGTTTTTCATCTTTGTGCGGAGCGGATGGCAGCCATGACCATGTAGATGGCTTCTCGTCAAACCCGTATCAAACGCATATTGGCTTTTCGGGATAAACCACCCTATGGCGGCGGAAGTGGCATGCCCTGTGGCGCCTGTCGGGAATTTCTCATGCAGTTGAACAGCGAAAACCGGCAGACGGAAATCATGGTGGACTACCATAGCAACCAAATCATCACTCTTTCAGAGCTCCTACCCTTGTGGTGGGGAGAAGAGCGAAAGTAGAGGGACATAGCGTAGGGGAATAATCCTTATGATGTAATAAGAGGACAAGAGGAGCGAATCTTTTCATTCGGGTCCATTGTCCTTTTTGACTTCTCCGAACATTCTGATGTCAAAGCCAATCTTTTCTAGTCAGATGTCGTCACTTTTAGTATAATGTAGAAAAAGATGAAGGAAGTGACCTATGATTCGGATCGATGGAAAAGCATTGGCGGCTAAAATGCAGGGAGAGTTGGCAGAAAAAACAGCTCGTTTGAAAGCAGAAACAGGTGTTGTTCCTGGCTTGGTTGTGATACTGGTGGGAGAAGATCCGGCTAGTCAAGTTTATGTTCGCAATAAGGAGCGTTCAGCCCTTGCCGCAGGTTTTAACAGTAAAGTTATTCGCCTCCCGGAAACCACAAGCCAAGAAGCGCTATTGGATTTGATTGAAGAGTACAACCAAGACGCAGACTGGCATGGTATTTTGGTGCAGTTGCCCTTGCCAAATCATATTGATGAAGAAGCTGTGCTCTTTGCGATTTCACCGGACAAGGACGTGGATGGTTTTCACCCAACCAACATGGGGAAATTCTGGAGTGGCCATCCTGTTATGATTCCATCGACTCCTGCCGGTATCATGGAGATGTTTAAGGAGTACAGTATTGATCTTACTGGAAAAAATGCTCTTGTGATTGGTCGTTCCAATATTGTTGGAAAACCAATGGCTCAGCTTTTACTAGATGCCAATGCGACCGTAACCATTGCCCATTCACGGACCAAGGATTTACCAGCCCTTTCTCGCCAAGCAGATATTTTAGTTGTGGCGATTGGTCGTGGACACTTTGTGACCAAAGACTTTATCAAACCAGGTGCTGTTGTAATCGATGTCGGGATGAACCGTGACGAGAATGGCAAGTTAATTGGTGATGTGGCTTATGATGAAGTGGCTGAAATGGCTAGTCATGTGACTCCTGTCCCAGGTGGGGTTGGTCCGATGACCATAACTATGCTCATGGAACAAACTTTCGAGGCAGCTAAACGCCATTCGTAATAAAAAGGAAAAGCCGTTATGAAATTTGTGTTTGATATTGATGGAACGCTTTGCTTTGATAGGATGACCATTGCTGATGAAATCAAACAAGTCTTGGCTCAGGCCCCTTCTTATGGCCATGAGATTGCCTTTGCCTCAGCTCGGTCTTATCGTGACTGTATGGATGTCTTAGGAAGTGACTTGAACCAGGAGATGGTGATTGGCTTAAATGGTGGCATTGCCTATCACAAAGGAGAACTGGTTTTCGAAAAAACGATTGAAAGTTCTTCTTATCAAGCTCTTCTTGATTGGTTTGAAACCTACCGGATTCCATTTTTTGTGGACAATCATTTTGATTATAGTGGTCAAAAAATTGAGAAAATGCCCTTCTTTTCGGCAGTAGACTCCTCCAAGCGGGCCCGATTTTTAAAATTAGATGAATTGGTATCTCCTGTCAAAATTGTGGCGTTTATGGGGGAACATATTGCCTTAGTCGAGGAGACTGTGACTCACTTTCAAGCGGACCAGTATTTGACGGTTTCTTATCATAAGGATGAAGAATGCCTCTATATCAATCCTGCCCAGACCAACAAGGCAACGACTGTTGCTGAAATGTTGGGAGAAGAAGTTATTGCCTTTGGTAACGATACCAATGATATTGACTTGTTTGAAGCCTCTCTCTATGCTGTTCAAGTTGGGGATTTCAAGGGATTGAGACCCTATGCGGATGAACAGGTCAAGGTCGAGGGAGATGTAGCGGCTAGTGTTGCGGCTAAAATCTTACAAGTTTTTGCCGATTTTCGAGGAAAATAAAAAATCAGCCTTAGGACGGATGTGAAGAAGTGAAAGGTATTGTATACTGTAATCAATCCTAAATATTTTTCATAAATCTCCGAAATGCCGTCCACAATGGGCGGTATTTTTTGTGACGATGATTAAAAGAAGATAGAAATCCGACCCAAGACGGATACAATCCAATCGATTTTTGGGTATACTTTACTTATTCCTAAATATTTTTCATAAATCTCCTGAAAAAACCAGCCAAGCGGCTGGTTTTTTCTTGTTTGATGCTCTTTGAATGAAATAAGGGAAAAGAATTTTTAACTATAAGTGTAAGCATTAAAGTATGATACCAAATAGTGTCTCTTTAGCAGTTGCTAAATCGTATTCACTATCTGTGATCCAATATTCGATAAAGCTGGTAATGCCTCCAGCAAAATAATGGATATAATCGAGATTGGCTTCTTCCTGAAAGTTTTTAGAGTTGGAATGCATAGCCTCTACCATGATTTTATTTAAGTGTTTGGAAAAATGAACCTGCTCATTTTCCAATAGTTGTTTTAAAGCAGGACGGTGCATTTCTACAGCAGATAAGATGTTTGTGACATAGGCTTTGCTTTCAGTTCGGCCGATATCGGAAAGTTTATCGACAATGGGTTGGCAACTTTTTTCAATATCGAGCACAATGTCTAAAACAATAGCATCATACAAGTTTTCCTTGCTTTCATAGTGAAGATAGAAAGCGTTTCTAGAACAGCTGGCCCGCTTGCAAATATCGGTAACGGTGATTTTGGGATATTTTTTCTCATCTAAGAGTTCTAAGAAGGCTTGGCGGATATTTTTTTCTATTTTTAAGTAGCGTAAATCGTTTACCAAGTGACAATCCTTTCCAATGTGTGTGTTAAGTGACAAATTGAGCTAAAGTGTCATTTGTCCGTTTTAAGTGACACTTGTATAATAAAATCATACCTTTTCTTGTTACAAAAAACAAGTAGAAATGACATTTTTAGAGGACAATAGTATGACAAAACAAAAACAAATGATTCTGAGTTTGGCTATGTTCGGCGCAGCAGGGCTCAACTTCAAATCCTGGACAGATCCAGAGGTCAAGCTCTCATCTTATCCCGATATTAACGTTGATATTGAGGCGGCTAAATTAGCCGAAAAAGGAAAATTCCATTTCATGTTCTTTGGGGACTTCCCAGGAAACAAGGCTAGTGACACTAGTGATATGCAGACAATGGGATTGGATCCGATGATGATTGCCAGTATCATCTCAAACCACACCGAGCGTATCGGTATGGGCATTACCAGGGCTACTTCTTGGTCTAACCCTTACGATGTTGCTCGTCAATTTAAAACCCTCGATGCCTTAAGCAAGGGGCGGATGGCCTGGAATGCGGTAACAGGGGCAAATGGGGTCAGTGCCAACGCTTACGGAGTCAATCTCGCTCCAAGTTTTGACCGCTACGGTAAGGCCAATGAATTTGTTGAGTTGGTTCAATCTTTATGGGCCACTTGGGGGGAAGATGCCTTGAAACTGAATCATTCGACAAAAGAATTTGCAGATTACGATCAGGTCAAGTCCATTTCCTTAAAAGGGAAATACGTGCAAAGCTCTGGAACTTTGCCAATTCCACCATCCAAGCAAGGGCAACCGATAATCATTCACTCTGGTGGCTCTGAAAACAGTATTGCCTTTGCTGGAAAATATGCAGATGTCTTTGTTGGAGAAGTCTGGACCATTGAACAAGGTCAAGCCATTCGCCAAGCACTTCGGGATGCTGCGGTGGCCAATGGTCGCCAACCGGATGACATCAAGTTTATCGCTGGAGTAATGCCCTTGCTTGGCAATAACAAGAAAGAAGCCATCGAAAGACACGCCCAATTTATCGATGACGATACTTTCTTGCAGCGCGTGGCCCATATCGGCTATGTTTTGGGGATTGATTTTACCCCAGCTGATCTGGAAAAACCGATTGATCCAAAACTGCTAGACCAGGTTGTGGTAACGCCATACAGCGATCCTCGTCTTGAAAATGTTCTTAAGGTAGCGCGTGAAGGTTGGAGCTTGCGAGAGCTGGTTTACCATTCCGTGATTGACTACCATCCCGCTGCAGTTGGTACTGCACAGGATATCGCTGACTACATGACCGAATGGTTTGAAGCTGGCGCTGCTGACGGTTTTTGGGTGATGCCAGATGTCTATAAGGTTGACTTAACCCGCTTTGTCGATGAAGTCGTTCCAATCTTACAAGAAGAAGGCAGCTTCCACAAGGATTACGAAGGGGAAACCTTACGTGAAAACTTAGGCGTCGCTTACCAATACGGCACGCGAGAAAGGGAGTAAAACGTGACAGAATACGTAACTATTATTGGTAACGGCAAAATGGGACGGACCCTTGCCAGCTATTTTGAAAAATCAGGCATTTCGGTGCAAAAAATTGGACGCCAAGTAGAGGACATCTTAGGAACAATTGTTATCCTTGCTATCCCTTATGATGCCTTGGAGGAAACGGTGGCTCTTTATGAGGACCAGCTTGATGAGAAACTCCTGGTAGACATTAGCAATCCTTTGGATTACCAAACCAAAATGTCTTTCCTAGCGGACGACCAATCGAGCAGCCTCCTTTTGGCTCAAAAATATCCTGAACTCCGTTTGATTAAGGCCATGAACACCAATTTTTCTTCAAGTCGGATGACAGCTGGAGATCACCCCTTGGTCCTAGTGGCTGGAAATGATGCATCTGCTAAAGAGGCATTTTCAGCAGTCTTGAAAGCAGCTAACTTTCAAACCTTAGACCTTGGAGATTTGAACCGCAGCAAGGACCTTGAAGCCTTTGCCCGCATTCAACTTCTGTTATTAGACGGTGGTCATACATCCAGTCTTGCGAGTTTTGCTTTGTAAAAATTGTGGGCAGTTTTAATAGCTGGAAAAAGATGGTCAATCCCTCTCAAAATATGTAAAATGAAAATAATGCTGACGCTCTAACCCGTGTTTTTGTGGCAAATAGAAAACATCTTTTAAAATAACTAAAAAATCAGCCTCAAGACGGATACCAAGAGCCCCTTTTTAGGGTATACTAAAGTCAATCCTAAATATTTTTCATAATCTCCTGAAAAGACCTGCAATAGCTGGTCTTTTTTTGTCTTTTTTCTGGGCGGTTTAGCGTAAAATTCCGGCCTTCTTCCACCTTATTTATACAAAATTTGGTATAATTGTATAGATATACAAGAAGTCAAAAAGAGAGGAGTTTCTGTGGTCGATTATTTATCGGTTAGTCATTTAACCAAGTACCTTAAGTTGAAGTTTGACCGAGATCCTTATTTGGAGAGGGTCTATTTGACCGGTCAGATTTCCAACTTTCGAAAACGCCCCAACCACCAGTACTTTTCTCTCAAAGATGAAAAGGCGGTTATCCAAGCCACCATGTGGGCTGGGGTCTACAAAAAGCTAGGATTTGAGCTGGAAGAGGGCATGAAAGTAAATGTCGTAGGACGCGTTCAATTGTATGAGCCGAGCGGTTCCTACTCCATTGTCATTGAGAAGGCCGAACCAGATGGAATAGGGGCTCTAGCCGTCAAATTTGAACAGCTAAAAGAAAACCTGTCTAAAGAAGGACTCTTTCAGGACCAGTGGAAACAAGCATTGCCTCGTTTTGTCAAAAAAATAGGGGTCATTACCAGTCCAAGCGGAGCGGTTATTCAAGATATTATCACAACCGTTAGCCGGCGATTTCCTGGTGTTGAGATTGTCCTCTATCCTACAAAAGTGCAAGGCGAGGGTGCTGCCCAAGCAGTGGCTCGCAACATTGTTCTAGCCAACCAGCGAGAGGACTTAGACGTCTTGATTGTGGGACGTGGTGGCGGTTCTATCGAAGATTTATGGGCCTTTAACGAAGAGGTGGTCGTGCGAGCCATTTTTGAATCCCGAATCCCTGTGATTTCCAGTGTGGGGCACGAGACGGATACGACCCTGGCAGACTATGTCGCGGATCGGCGGGCAGCCACTCCAACGGCAGCTGCTGAAATGGCAACGCCTGTAACGAAGACCGATTTGGTTGCTTTCTTGCTCCAACAGGAACACCGCAGCCGACAGGCTATGAACAATCGCTTGCAGTACCTGACAAACCGCTTACAGTCCTTGCAACAATCGGTCATGTTCCGTCAACCGGAACGCCTTTATGATGGGTATTTGCAAAAGGTAGATAGCCTAATCAGTCGCCTGACCCATCAGATAGAGGGCCGTTACCAAGCAGGTCTCCAACAAGTCCGTCTCTTAGACCAACGCCTGGCTTCTGTAGATTTAGTCAGTCAAATTGGGCGTTACAAGGAACAAGTTGTCCAGTCTGAAAGACTCTTAAAGAGCAACATGGCCAATCTTTATGATCAAAAGGTAGCCAGAGCGGATAAACTGATGGACGCATTAAGTCTGTTAGATACCAGCCGGATTGTGGCAAGGGGTTATGCCATGGTCCAACAAGACGGCCAGGTGATTGATAGCGTCCAGAAAATTAAGAAAGAAAAACCTGTGATTGTTCAGATGAAAGACGGTCACCTAGAAGTGGAGGTCAAACATGCCCAAACAAACGAAAACATTTGAAGAAAATTTAACAGCCTTAGAAGCAGTTGTCACTAAATTAGAGAGTGGCGATGTAGCTCTGGAAGAAGCGCTAGCAGAATTTCAAAAAGGAATGAAACTCTCAAAAAGTCTCCAAAAAACCTTGCAGGAAGCTGAAAAGACCTTGGTCAAAGTCATGCAAGAAGACGGTACGGAAGTAGAATTAGAGGCCTAATGAACAAGTTAAAAAAGATTGATGAGGCTATTTATCGCTACTACCAAGCGACTTACCCCTCTGTATCGGAAGAATTGATTGAAGCGATTTTGTACTCGGTTGATAGTGGCGGCAAGCGCATCCGTCCCTTAATCCTTTTAGAAGTCTTGGAAGGATTTGGAATCGAATTGACGGAAGCTCATTTTGATGTGGCGGCTGCAGTGGAGTTGATCCATACAGGGAGTCTCATTCACGATGATTTACCAGCCATGGACAACGATGACTACCGCCGCGGCCGTTTGACCAACCATAAAAAGTACGGTGAAGCAACGGCTATTTTGGCAGGAGATAGTTTGTTTTTTGATCCCTTTGATTTGGTGGCAAAAGCTGCGCTCAAACCCGAAATAGCCTTACAAGTGGTTCGTCAGTTGGCAGCTGCATCTGGTAGCTTTGGCATGGTCGGAGGTCAGATGCTCGACATGAAGGGGGAAGAGCGGCCTGTTTCCTTGGAAGAATTGCAGACCATTCATGCCCATAAGACGGGAAAATTATTGACCTTTCCATTTGTAGCTGCAGGGATTTTAGCTGAAAAAAATAACCCCATTCAAGCAGCATTAGAAGAGGCTGGTTCTCTCATTGGCCACGCCTTTCAAGTGCGGGATGATATTTTAGATGTGACCGCCAGCTTTGAAGAGATAGGAAAGACCCCACAAAAAGATCTTTTAGCGGAGAAATCTACCTATCCAAGTCTTTTGGGATTGGAACAATCCTATGCTGTTTTAAACCAGGATTTGGATCAGGCGACAGCTATTTTTGAAAGATTACAAGAACAAGAAGGATTTGATCCAACATCAATCCTTAACATCATAGAAAGGTTGCGATTGCATGCCTAAGGAACGTGTAGATGTATTAGCCTACAAACAAGGTCTCTTTGAAACACGAGAACAAGCCAAACGAGGCGTCATGGCTGGACTGGTTGTCAATGTCATCAATGGTGAACGCTATGACAAGCCAGGTGAAAAAATTGACGAAGCAACTGAATTAAAGCTCAAGGGTGAAAAACTCAAATATGTCAGCCGTGGCGGACTCAAATTAGAAAAGGCCTTGTCCGTATTTGGGATTTCAGTAGAAGAACAAACAACAATCGATATTGGAGCTTCTACTGGAGGCTTTACAGATGTCATGTTACAGGCTGGAGCCAAGTTGGTCTATGCGGTGGATGTTGGAACCAATCAATTGGCTTGGAAATTGCGACAAGATGAGCGAGTCATCAGCATGGAACAATACAATTTCCGTTATGCTGAAAGGGCAGATTTTACCTATGGTCAGCCGACGGTTGCCTCAATTGATGTGAGTTTTATCTCCCTCAATTTAATCTTGCCAGCACTGGCCAATATTTTATCAGAAGATGGCCAGGTCATCGCCTTAATCAAGCCACAGTTTGAAGCCGGGCGAGAGCAGATTGGAAAAAATGGAATTGTCAAAGACAAGTCTGTTCATGAAAAAGTCTTAAAAGACGTCCTTTGTTTTGCTCAAGAATACGGATATAGTATAAAAGGCCTTGATTTTTCACCGGTTCAAGGTGGCCAAGGCAATATTGAGTTCTTAGCTCATTTACAAAAATCAAGTGCTCCCAACAACCAACTAAAAGAAGAGTTGAAAACAGTGGTGGCACGCGCACACGGAGAATTTGCAAAAGATGAATAAAAAACAACGATTAAACCTTATCAAAGACTTGGTACTTCGTTATCCAATTGACACCCAGGAAGAAATTGTCGAGCGTCTCGAAGAATTCGGAATTCATGCGACACAGGCAACGGTATCAAGGGATATTAAAGAACTTGGTATTATCAAAGTTCCTCATTCAGAACAAGGCTATATTTATGGTTTTCCAAAGTCTGGCTCAGGAAAAGTGCCTTCTCGAAACATTTTATCCGTTGCAGCGATGAACAATATGCTCCATATCAACTTGATTCCAGGTAGTACGCTGGTTGTAAAACGTCAGATTATGGAGAGATTTGGGGAGCAGTTGTTCAGTGTCATTGCCGATGATGATAGTATCTTAGTCATTGTGAAGGAAGAAGAAGCATTGCCACAGATCGAGCAAACAATCAAGGTTTGGTAGTATGTTATTAGAAATTTCGATAAAACAATTTGCTATTATTGAAGAAGTCACTCTTGCGTTTGACAATGGCATGACCATTTTAACGGGGGAGACTGGAGCGGGGAAATCCATCATCATCGATGCCATGAATTTAATGTTGGGGGCTCGAGCAACGACAGATGTCATCCGCCATGGTGCACCGAAGGCAGAAGTTGAAGGGCTATTTGCCTTGGAGAAAAATCCAGCTTTAGAAGCGATTTTAGCAGAACAAGGTATGGAGTGGACAGATGAATTGATCATCCGCAGAGAGGTTCTGGCAAATGGACGCTCTGTGAGCCGAATCAATGGACAGTTGGTCAATTTGTCTGTCCTGAAACAAGTCGGTCAATTTCTCGTAGACATTCACGGTCAGCACGATCAGGAAGAATTGATGAAATCCCAACACCATATCCGACTACTGGATAATTTTGGTGAAACAGGGTTTCAGTCATTGAAAGATCGTTACCAAAAGACATTTGATCGCTACAAACTAGTCCGCAAACAGGTACTGGACAAGCAAAAGAATGAGTTGGAACACAAGGCCAGAATCGAAATGCTCGAGTTTCAGATGGCAGAAATTGAGGCGGCTGATTTGCAAGCAGGAGAAGATATAGCCCTGCATCAAGAACGTGACCGTTTGCTCAATCATAAACAAATAGCCGATACCTTGGCCAGTGCCTATGCTTTATTGGACAATGAGGAAGTTTCCAGCTTGACCAATGTGCGATCGGCCATGAATGATTTGCAAGCCATTGAAGAGTATGACCCTGCCTATCAGGAGTTAGCAGTACAAATGGCAGAATCCTATTATGTTTTAGAGGACGTTGCCAGAAGATTAGAGGATTTGGTAGATTCTCTTGAATTTGACGGCAATCGCCTGATGCAAGTAGAACAACGCTTGGACCTCTTAAATACTATGACCAAAAAGTATGGCGGTCAGGTAGATGATGTCATTGCCTATGGGCAAAAAATCACGGAAGAATACCAGCACCTAACAGGCACAGGTGATGGAAACCATGATTTAGAAAGTCAGTTAAAGGCCTTAGAACGCGATTTAGTAGCGACAGCCGAAGAGTTGAGTCAAGCTAGACATGGCTTGGCAGAACAATTAGAGAAAGACATCCATCAAGAGTTGACGGATCTTTACATGGAAAAAGCCCGTTTTCAAGTCCGATTTTCTAAGGGGAAATTTAGTAGAAACGGTCATGAAACTGTTGAGTTTTATATTTCTACTAATCCGGGTGAAGATTTTAAACCACTTGTCAAGGTGGCCTCAGGTGGAGAATTGTCTCGTTTAATGTTGGCGATTAAGTCGGCCTTGTCTCGAAAAGAAGGCAAGACAGCGATTGTATTTGATGAGGTCGATACAGGTGTTTCTGGCCGAGTTGCCCAAGCCATTGCCCAGAAAATTTACAAGATTGGTCAATTTGGGCAAGTCCTAGCCATTTCGCATTTGCCACAAGTCATTGCCATTGCAGATTATCAATTTTACATTGAAAAGATTTCGAATGATGCTTCGACGGTATCTCGAGTTCGTTTGCTTTCAACAGACGAACGGGTGGAAGAAATTGCCAAGATGCTAGCAGGAGATACAGTGACGGAAGCAGCCCGTACACAAGCCAGAGAATTAGTTGAAAAGTAAGCTTCTAGCTTGCTTTTTTGAAAGGAAAGGTCATGCAGGAAACAGCAGTGCTACAAGCGACAAAGGATTTTGTCAAAGATTATCTAGAAGGAGAGGCCGGTGGCCATGATTGGTGGCACATTATGCGCGTGACGAACATGGCAGAGCGCCTGGCCAAAGAAGAAGGCGCCAATGTCTTTCTTTGCCAAATGGCAGCTCTACTTCATGATCTGGCAGATGAAAAAGTAGCCAAAAGTGAGGAGCAGGGGCTAGCACTCGTACAAGAATGGCTGAAAAAACAAGCCGTCCCCAAAGACCAGCAGTTGCATATTTTGGATATTGTGCAACATGTTTCGTACAAAGCTGGACAAAATGATGGTTATTCCTTGACACTAGAAGGAAAAGTAGTACAAGACGCTGATCGATTAGATGCACTGGGGGCGATTGGAATCGCACGAACCATGGCTTATTCGGGGAATAAGGGACGACTGATTCATGATCCAGAAGTCCCGATCAGAGACAAGATGAGCCTAGAAGAATACCGATCCAATTATGGGACTGCTATTACTCATTTTTATGAAAAATTATTAAGATTAAGCGATAAGATGCAGACTAAAACGGGTCGGACATTGGCAAAAGAGCGCCATGCTTTTTTAGAAAACTATCTCCAACAATTTTTTGCCGAATGGGATGGGAAATGCTAAATAGTCAACCCGTTGAACACAGATAATGAATTTCTCTTTCCCAAAATGATTCGAAATTTGGTATAATGAAAAAATAGAAATGCGAGGTAAAAATCGATATGGCAATAAAAATTGTAACGGATTCAAGTGTTACTATTGAGCCTGAATTGGTCCGTGAATTAGGCATCACTGTTGTTCCCTTATCCGTGATGGTAGACGGTGTGGTCTATTCAGATTTGGATTTACAAGAAGGCCAATTTTTAGCCTTGATGCGCTCTAGTAAGAATCTTCCAAAAACGAGTCAGCCTCCAGTAGGTGTCTTTGCGGAAGTCTTTTCAGACTTGGCGAGAGATGGCGATCAGGTTATTGCGATTCATCTGTCGCATGCTTTATCAGGAACAGTAGAAGCAGCTCGACAAGGCGCAACTTTGTCAGGTGTAGCTGTCACCGTAATTGATTCGGGTTATACAGACCAGGCGACTAAGTTTCAGGTGGTTGAGGCAGCCCGTATGGCTCGAAAGGGAGCTAGTGTAGAAGAAATTCTTGCTGCGATTGAAGATGTGAAAGACAAAACAGAACTCTTTATTGGTGTTTCAACGTTGGAAAACCTTGTAAAAGGTGGCCGTATCGGCCGTGTTACGGGTTTGCTTAGCTCTCTCTTGAACATTCGGGTTATTATGCAGATGAAGGATCACCAATTGAATCCTGTTGTCAAGGGCCGTGGAACAAAGACCTTTAAAAAATGGATAGAGGAATTTGCAACTGGTCTTACTGATAAAAAAGTTGCAGAGATTGGAATTTCTTATGCAGGAGGTGCAGAGTTTGCACAAGAAATCAAAACAAAATTGCAAGACTATGTCCCTGTTCCCATTTCTGTATTAGAAACAGGCTCTATCATTCAAACCCATACAGGCGAAGATGCTTGGGCTATTTTAGTGCGTTATGAATAATCAAAAAGTATTACAAGGTCTCGTTTTCTTTTTTCTCAGTCTCTTGGGATTTGTTTTTCTCTTTCATCTCTTGATTCCAGCAGCGGAGCCTGTTTTGACCAGTCGAGATTATAAGCCACAAAAAGTACAAAGTTTTCATTATGTTGCAATTGGGGATTCGTTGACACAAGGAGTTGGAGATACTACCAATCAAGGTGGCTTTGTTCCCTTGGTGGCTCAAAGTCTGATCAATGATTATGGCTATCAAGTCAGCTATGATAATTTTGGAATATCAGGAAATACCAGCAATCAGATTTTAAAGCGAATGAAGCAGGAAAAGCAAATCGCTACTTCTTTGAAAAAAGCAGATATGATGACTTTGACGGTTGGAGGAAATGACCTAAGAAAAGTTATCTTGGATAATATTGTCAGGTTGGAATTAAAAACGTTTGACAAACCAATCACACGTTATCAGAAACGTCTACTTGAAATTATTGCACTAGCACGAAAGAACAATCCAGATCTTCCAATCTATGTATTGGGGATTTACAATCCTTTTTATCTGAATTTTTCAGAGATGACGGAGTTCCAAATCATTGTAGATAACTGGAATCAAGCTACCGAAGAGACAGTATCTGATTTAGAAAATGTGTATTTTGTTCCTATTCATGACTTGTTATACGAGGGGATAGATGATGAAGAAGGATTGGAGCAGACGATTGATAGCAATGCAAATTTGATCAACGAAGTATTGTACAAGGAAGACAATTTCCATCCAAATGGAACAGGCTATGAAATCATGAAACGGGCAGTATTGGAGAAAATTAGTGAAACAAAAGAAAATTGGTAGAATAAATATCTGGAAATGGCTTTTTTTACTCCTCTTGTCAGCCGTTTTCGGATTGCTTTTATTGCTAACATTTCGTGTAACAACCTACCGAGAAGATACAAGTCAAATTGCATTGGCACGATCGGAAGAAACTAAGATTGGAACATTTACAACCAATCGTGAACAATTAAATGGTACGATAGCGACCTATCTAGAAGATTATCAGACCAAAGATTTCACCTATACATTATATGCAACTAAACAACAGGTTTTATTTCAAGGGGAATATGCCATATTTGGTCAAAAAATTCCTCTCTATGTCTATTTTGTACCAAATAAATTAGAAGATGGAAATGTCTTGTTAACGGTATCTGAAGTATCAGCTGGAACCTTGTCTTTTCCGAAGGTTGAAATTTTAAATTATTTAAAGAAAAATTATAAATTACCAGAATTTATTTCAATTAATGTAAAAGCATCAACGATCTTAATCGATTTATCGGCGATAAAAAATGAGTTGGATATTTATATTAAAGCCAATACCATTGACCTCTATAATGATCAGATTATTTTTGATATTTACCGAAAAAAGTAGCAGAAACATATAAAAAACTTGACCAATTCAAGTTTTTTAGGTAAGATAAGAGGGTGAGTAATTACTCAGAAAATTATTGGAGGACTTAGCAAAATGGCTAACAAACAAGATTTAATCGCAAAAGTTGCAGAAGCAACTTCATTGACTAAAAAAGATTCAGCAACAGCTGTTGATGCAGTATTTGCTGCAGTAGCAGACTACCTTGCTGCTGGTGAAAAAGTTCAATTGATCGGCTTTGGTAACTTTGAAGTTCGTGAGCGTGCTGCACGTAAAGGTCGCAACCCACAAACTGGTAAAGAAATCACTATCGCTGCTTCAAAAGTTCCAGCATTCAAAGCTGGTAAAGCTCTTAAAGACGCAGTTAAGTAATTGCGAATTAAAAAGCCCGTCATATCAACGTTTCTCGTTGGTTGACGGGCCTTTTTTTGTCTAGAGGGTGTATAAAGGGCGTAGAGTTTTAGTAGTTTTCCAGGATATTTGCCACATTAGCTTTTAGTTTTTTAGTAATATGGGTATAAATTTGAGTAGTAGTCTTTGCATCTGCATGACCAACACGGTCCATGATGGCTTTTAGTGGTACATTATTTTCTGAGAGACGGCTAACCAAGGTGTGACGAAAAATATGACTGGTGAGATTTTTCGGTATTGGCTTATCAAGTCGCTCATTTGCCTTTTTAAGCGCCAGGTTGAATGAATTTGTTTGGATTGGCACACCGTTCTTAGTTGTGAAGATATATCCCATATCTCGATATCTAGGATTGGTATTTTTTTCTAATTCATTCATAAATTCCAACTCTTGTATAATTTCCAGTTCCCTGTTCGTCATAATAGTTTCTCGATGAGATGCAAGAGTTTTTGGATCGGTCTTTTCGCCATTTCGATAACCTTCGGTGTGGTCAAATGTTCCGTGCAGTTGTAGGACCTTGGTTTCAAAATTGTAATTGCGAGGTTCGATACTGACAGCTTCTCCTATACGGCAACCGTTAAGGCTCATAAATTCAGAGAGAAGCCCTAAACGATAGGTGCTGGGTCTTCGGTATAATTCTTTAAGGAGTGGCTTGATTTCGTCTTCTTCAAGGTATTTCTCTTCAACCTTTTTCCAGTCCTGTAAAGTTTTCTTGATTCGCGGAAGTTTGGCCCTTCTAGCAGGATTATCTTTGATGATGTTTAATCCTAATGCATAATCAAAAGCCAGGTTAAGCATAGATTTGTTCCGTTCTTTCTTATTCCTGGAGCAGTTGAGGTTATCCAAATAATTCTGGACATATTTAGGGTCTATGTTAACCACTTTGACGCCAATTCCAAAAGTCTCTCTTATCTCCTTTATATTGCCTTTTAATGAAGCGATAGAGGAGCGTTTTATCTCTTGCTGATAAAATGCCCACCACTGTTCCAAAAGTTCCGTGAAGAGCATTTCAGAGGTTTTAAGGTTATCTAACTTTTCTGCTATCTTCTGATCAAGAATTAGTTGAGCTGCTTTGTGGGTTCTAGTATTATTCTTATCCATGGTCACGGAGACAGGTTTCCATTTCCCTGTATATGGGTCCCTATAATTCTCACGGAATTTGAATTTTCCAGCTTTTGTTTCTTCTATCCACATTGATTTTACCTCATTTCTGTGTTAAAATGGGTACAGTAAAGAGGGCCATTTAATGCCTATTCTTTATTGTACAAGATACCTCACACTCAAGCTTGCCGGCGGAGAGTGTGGGGATTTTTGTTTTATTAAATAAAGTCTTTAGCTACGCTAATAATTGATTCTGCATGGTTTGAAATTTCTAAAGGAGAAGATATTTCAAAAGTTCCAACATTTCTAATTTCAATGCATGTTTTACGTGAATTTGATATATAACGTAAAACCCATTTTTTGATATTGTTATCAATTAAAACGTTGAAATAGCTCTTGTTATCCCTGTAAAAAACTCTGTCAGGATCAATAATATCTTTTAACAACACTTTAACTACAGTATATGCCTCTAATTCATCTGGGGTTGTCACAATATCGCTTTCGATAGTTTTTTCGTTATCGGAATTATCCTCAGTGGTTGTTTCAACTTTCGTCTCTACATTTGTGTTCAATGCAGCGCTTAATTTTTCATTTACTCGATCAGTAATAAACTGGCTAAAACCTTTGGAAATGATGGGTTTAAATGTTGATAAAACGTTCTGTGTAACTCGGCCCTCATATATTTCAGAAACAATATATTTAAGGAATGAGTCAGATGGTTCTTGAATATTTTCTGTTAAAAATCCTTTTAAAATATTTAAATATTTTAATTCTGACGCAGAAGAAACAATATTATCAATATCAAAATTAGCCTTGTGAAACTTGATAACTTCGGCGAATTGATTATCACGTATATTTGTAATGTCGATTGTCAGGAAAGGAGTTGTGTCCATTTTGTTTGGCTCATCTAAATCAGTAAAAAATTTATACTCTTTACCATTTGTTAAAATACCAAATTTCGAGGTAGTTGTTCCAAAGTATCTAAAAAGCTGCGAGTCATGTTTGGTTAGTTTTTCAGTAATTGATTTACATTCTATTAGAATTTGAGGTTGATTGTCGATGATAATGGCGTAATCGACTTTTTCGCCTTTTTTAATGCCAACATCTGCTGTAAACTCTGGGACAAACTCAAGCGGATTGAAAATATCATATCCCAAGGCTTGAAAGAATGGCATAATAAAAGCATTTTTTGTTTGCTCCTCGTTTGTGATGCTTGATTCTAAATCTAACACACGCTTGCTTAATTGCTTTAAACTATCTTTAAGTTTATCCAATTCCATCTTTAGACTCCCTTCCCTGCTTTTAACGTGGTTCAGGCCTTGCACGTATTTATTTTAAAAATTAATTAAGTTATTAAACTCTTCTTTGACCATGGTCTCATCAGCCATGGTTTTTAATCTGTATTTTTCCATAAAGCTGACATAGTTAAATTCTTTATGGTCGTCCATCAAATCCAGTTCTTCCTTCAGAAGATGATGGATCATATTTCTATCAGCTTGAAGTTCGCAGCGCTCACGGTTGAATTCATAATCTGCTTTGGTGTGATGCTTATGACCCAGTTCGTGATAGGTGACTTTCTTTTTGTCAATGTCATCCAGGTAACTGTTAACAAAGACTGTGTCAAAAGGTTTATTATAGACACCGTTGACTCCAGTGTCTCTGCCATCGAAGTAGGCAATTTGTGTCATATGGCATCAGTCCTGTCTGTTTTTTATTCTTGTCTCAAGCAATGACGCTATCAAGTCTATATCCTCATCATTGAGGTGGTGACCATCGTAAAAGAATGAGTCTTTAGCTAATTCCTTAAGGTCAACTTCTGAGGGAGCATCAGACTCTTTTGCAATCCGAGGATTATCAGTACGGCCTAGCAAGTAATCAGTTGAGACGTTGAAGTAGTCTGCAATTTCCTGAAGACGTTCAGCTGAGGGTTGATTTCTTTTGATCGCATAGATTGCATTTTTACTCAACCCAAGATTTTCTTCTAGCTTTGCGATAGAGATTCTTCTACTTTTGCAGAGCTCTTTTATTTTTTCGAATGTCGAAAACATTGATTTATCAACCTTTCTAAGCATTACGAAAAATATTTTAGAGAAAACTCTATTTTATTCTTGACAAATAAAAGAGAATACTCTAAAATATAAAATGTAAAGCGAATAAATAAGCGAAACAAAAAGCGAATGATAAAACTAAAAAAATAAACTTTGGCGAGTTGTAAATGTAGTGTTATCAATATTTTTGTTGATGTTTTTCTTATACATTGATTGTAGCGTATTCTCTACAATCAGTCAAGAGAAAAATATAAAAACTTCGCAAAAAAATTCGCTTTACTACTTTAAAGAAAGCGAAAGGAGGTTATAAATGAGCCAACAACATCAAAAATGGGTCGCCCTGGTAGAGCAACGACTCAAGGAAAAAGATTGGAATAAGGCTGATCTAGCACAAGCTGTTGGCCTTCGTAGCCAAGGGACGATTACAGATTTACTTAAAACTGGGAAAGGCAGTGCTGATCTCAAGATTAGAGTTTCAAAACTATTGGGCATCCGAGAGCCTTGGGAAGAATTCGAAGGTGCATAAACAAAAAAAGCCACTGCGGGAACAGATGGCTTGCTAAAAATACTTACTTAGATTATAGCATAGACTGGAGGAAAAATCTATGCCAAAAGCAGAAATAACATATAGGCCAGTTGGCATTAACGAAGAAGCCACTCATGGCGATTACGAACACTTAATGCAACGTTGGGAAGGTTTGACTAAGGCAACCGCAAAAGTATGGGCCACTGAAATGAGAGAACATCCTGATTTTAAACAGTATGTTTTAAACCCAACACACCGGATTGTATTTATTGACTACGTTGGATTTGGTCTGTATGTAAAGTGGAAAAGCCGTAATCGATACAGGACCAAAAAAGAAACTCTGGCTGAAATGCTGGAGAATATCAAGTTTGAAGAAAGAATAGGAGCCTAACATGATTGGAAAAATGAACATCATTGAAGAGATCATTTCTTACACTGGACAGACAGCAGACGAATTGCAGGGGTACTCTATGTGGGACCTAGCATGGAAGTTGAAATATATCAAGTCAGGGGTGATGGCATGACACTAACACAAATTTTAATTATTGGTTTTATTCTAATGACGGCAGTCGCTCTTGCAGCAATCATCTATGGTTTTAAATTGGTAAAAAAATACAATTCGTATTCTTACAGACAACAAGCAGCGTACGACTTTCTAAAAGAGGAACGTAAGAAAGCAGGCCTTCAATGAAGAAATGGGTCGTAATAATTGTAATCAATTGAGGGGGATGGAAAGTGGTAAGAAATAAATTGTCAGATTTAACCAATACACTTTTTGCCCAGCTCGAGACGCTTGATGATCGTGACTTGACAGACGAGGAGTTGAAATTAGAACTTAACCGTTCGAAGCAAATGGTATCGATATCGAATCAAATTCTCCAAGCAGGACAGCTCGCGTTGGAAGCTGAAAAATTTAGAGAGGAGGTAGGAAATAAATATGCCCCGATCGCTCTATTGGAAGAATGAATACACGGCCTATCTGAAAAAGATTGCGTCAGGAAGGCCGACACCAGAAGTCACAATGTTGCTGAATGAGAAATTTGGGACCAGCTATACAAAAGAACAAATTGGTGGTGTCCGCAAAAGGTTAGGACTGCCTGTGGGCAAGGTGCGACATGGATTCCTGTTGACAAAGGAACAGCATAACTACTTGGTCGAGCATCATCTTGGTAAAACAGCAAAAGAATTAACGGATTTGCTGAACGATCAGTTTGGGCTGTCCTTGACTGCTAGTCAGGTAAAGGCCTATCGAAACAATCATAAGCTAAATAGCGGTTTGACAGGCCACTTTCCAAAGGGTCATACCCCTGCTAATAAGGGTAAGAAGTATCCTGGTATGACGAATAGCGGGCAGTTCAAAAAAAGGAATAGACCTCCTAACTGGGTCCCTGTAGGAACTATCAGATACACTACTGACGGCTTTCCAAAGCGGAAGATAGCAGAGCCTAGTACCTGGGAATATTGCCACAGAGCAGAATGGGAAAAGCACAATGGACCTATCCCAAAAGGTTACAGTGTCGTGTTTTTAGACAGGGATAAGACCAACTGGGATATTTCAAACTTGGCTTGCTTGAGTAAAAATGAAGTAGCTAGGATGAACCAAAATCATTTATTTACATCTGACCCTGAGCTTACTAAGTCAGGAATCGGATTGACAAAACTAACAAACAGAATTAGAGAGGTAGAAAAAAATGGCTAGTTTATATGAGTTGACAGGTCTGTATTTACAGATTTACGAAATGGACATCGATGACGAAACCAAGGAAGGAACGCTGGAGTCTATCGATTGGCAAGAAAACTTTGAGGCTAAAGCTGAAGGGTATGCGCATGTTATCAAGAACCTGGAAGCCGACGTGGCCATGTTCAAACAAGAGGAAGCTAACTTCAAAGCTAAGAAGCAGGCTGCGCAGAAAAAGTTGGACCATATCAAGTCCAATATCATGGATGCAATGATTTTAACGGACACTTTAGAAGTCCGTGGGGGCTCTCTATCGATTAAGGTGGCCAACAATCCAGAGTCTGTTCAAGTCAATGAGGACCTCTTGCCTAAGAAATATTTTGCTAAGAAGGTGGAGCTCAAACCGGACAAAACAACACTCAAAGAGCTTTTGAAGTCTGGCAAAGTAATTAAGGGTGCGGAGCTCATACGAACCAAGAAACTGGTGATCAAATGAGAATTCTCGCAATTGATCCATCTAGTAATAGAATCGAAACCAGTACAACCGGAATTGTGCTGCTGGATAATGCGGGATTGGTTGATTATTGGGTTGTTCCATTCGGTGCCAAAAATTTCAAGACCTGGTTTAAAGAAGTTGGTCGGACTCTTGAATTTGACACAGTAGTGGTTGAGAAATACGAAGTTAGGGACAACGATTACTCCAGGGATAACTCAGTTGTGGAAACTATTGTAGCAATTGAGTTATGCTATCCGGATTTAGTCCTGCAGCGGAATGCAGGTTATCAAACCGATATACCAAATGACCTACTAAAGGCATTGGGATTATGGTCCTTTGAAAAGAGCCATCACAACGACGTAAGGGCTGCAGCACGGTTAGGGTTGTTCTGGGCTCAAAGGAATGATATCGAGGAGGTGATTGTGGACATTGGCAATCGAATTACGCAAATGGCAAGCTGAAGCTGTTAAACGAAGTGACCGTAACTGCCCTGGTATCTTCCTTGAGGCGTACGGGGGACGTGGAAAAACCATCTGTGCATTTGAAATCGCAAAGCATAAGGGAGCTAAGAAAGTTCTGGTTATCAATAACCGATTAGCTATCCTGAATGGTTGGAACAACACTCATCAGAATCTAGGCTATAGTAATGATTTTGAGTTAGAAATCATGACGGACCGCAGATTGCAGAACCGATTAGCAAGTGGTGAATCCATCAAGTGCGATGTATTTGTCATCGATGAGTGGCAGAATATGTCAAGCGATGCCAACGTGAAAGCATATAAGAAGGTCAAACGTGGCTATACAGTAGGACTTTCTGCAACGCCTATCAGGAAGAAAGGGCAAAATTTCTATCCGTTGGAAAAGACAATCTTTGGCATGGCTGAGCCGAACCAAAAAGAGAATTGGCAACTTGCCCATGGGAAAATGAAATATTCCAAATTCAGTTACTCTAAACAGGAATGGGATGATTTCAAAGATTATGAAAGCTATGTGGCCAACTTACCTAACTTTTTCAGATGGGAAGACGTTGAAACTATCGAAGAGGCAGAGGAAAATAACGGATTTGAAGTCATCTTTGAGCCAGTCTGGTGTCTACCTGCCAATCAGAAAGAACTGGAACAATTTAGAAATCTAAATATAGTCGGGAAAGATGGCAAATTTGCCATGGCTAAACAAACTTTTGGCCGTAAGACTTTTGAGAGGTATCTTATCCAGACAGGCTTTGAAGTTGATTTCCCAAAATTGAAAGCAGTCAATGCGGATACGCCTATGCTGCTCCAGCTTGACTTATTACTGGCCAATCATACAGAAATGTTGATAGTCAGCAAA
Organism: Streptococcus cameli; assembly: GCF_053207365.1. Lineage (NCBI taxonomy): Bacteria > Bacillati > Bacillota > Bacilli > Lactobacillales > Streptococcaceae > Streptococcus > Streptococcus cameli. The sequence continues at coordinate 144,706 of NZ_JBRUIM010000004.1, forward strand.
TCAAAGCAGATTGTAGAGGTCATCCGTGAACGACATCCAGAAATTGGGATATGGACCGGGGACAAGAAAGACTCCCTGGAACAGACCAACATTGTGGCTACTAGCCAGGTTTTGGGTGTGGGTGTGGATGGATTGCAGCATCGCTTTAAAACGATTGTAGTACTAGATCCAGTCAGTCCATCTGAAGGGGACTATGACGATTACCGCCAATTATTATGGCGAATAACAGGCAGCCGTCAACAACATGACGTGCGTGTTATTGAATTTTATTTCTAAGGAGAATAAACATGAAACTTACTGAAGACTTTATCGTATTGCGTGACCGCCAGCGGGGACACTTCCTGCAAAAGATCGAGACAAGAGATGAGTATTTAAGACTTAATTGTACTTTTGTCGATGACATCAGATTTGCCAAGGTCATCCCTTACACAGCTTATCTCCAAAACAAAGCTGATGTAAAAATGTTGGCTAAAATGTCTGAGGCAGAAATTGTACGAGTGCAAGCCGACTATACATTGACTTATCCAAACGGTGCATACGCTCCTGAAATTACGCCGACTTGTCCTAAAGGTCCGGAAATTGTAGACATTCTTGCATCGATTATGAAGCGAGGGTAATCTATGGCAAATAAAACACAATCTCCAATCTTTGTGGTGCTACAAAGTATCCAAGGGAAATTAGTTGCGCCGAAGGGACAATATAATTCTTTTGGTAAATATGCTTACCGTAGCGCAGAGGATATTTTGGAGGCACTGAAACCAATTTTACAAGAGCATGATGCCACTCTAATTTTGCAAGATGAAATCGTCCAAATTGGAGATCGTTATTATGTCGAGGCCACGGCGACTCTCTATGCTATGGGTGATGTAATCGGAACCAAGGCCTATGCTCGGGAAGATGAAAACAAAAAGGGGATGGATGGGAGCCAGGTCACTGGTGCTGCATCCAGTTATGCCCGCAAGTATGCCTTGAATGGATTATTTATGATCGACGACAACAAGGATGCCGATACAGACGCTTATCACAATCAGAATAATCAGAGTTCAAGTAAACAGCAAAATTCAGCTAAAAAACAAGCTAGTCAACCAGAAAAAACGTCCAAAGCACCTGCAAAAAGTAATGGATCCAAAACCATCACAAGTGCCCAAGCTAAGGCTTTGCGGACAGACATCAAAAATATAGCGGAAGCAACGGGAGGTCCAGTTGTTACGATCGGAACATGGTTCATTGGCAAGATGGGCGTTGAAAAAATTGAACAGATCCCAGCTGATCGCTTGGAAGAAGCCCAAAAGCTTATTGCAGATACAAAGAAAACGAAAGGAATTGACTAGATGATGAAAACAAAAGAAATTGAAATTAATAACCAGGAAGCAATGGTTGGAACTCAGTTACAAATTGGGAAGGAGATTATAGTAGCTTTACTAGATCTATTTAGTGATAAACAAAAAAACGGTGTGATCATACCCATTGAGTTGAACGGCATGGATTTTAATATCACAATTCAAAAAGGAGAAAATGATGATTAATAATGTTGTACTTGTCGGACGTATGACCCGAGATGCAGAGCTTCGTTACACCCCCAACAATGTTGCTGTTGCGACCTTTACTCTAGCTGTGAACAGAAACCGTAAAAACCAAAATGGGGAGCGGGAAGCTGATTTCATTAACTGTGTGATTTGGAATCAGCCAGCTGAAAACTTGGCTAACTGGGCTAAAAAGGGAGCGCTTATTGGGGTTACCGGTCGGATCCAGACCCGGAATTATGAAAATCAAGATGGTCAACGGGTCTATGTGACAGAAGTTGTGGCAGAAAACTTCCAAATGCTGGAGAGTCGTAACCAACAACAAGGCAATACTAGTCAGTCAGAATCAATGGATATTTCTGACGATGACTTACCATTTTAAGGAGGTGCTAAATGGGGATGAAAGAATACGCGCTCAAATATCAAAAGGCTGGTTTTTCGGTAATTCCCATTATGCCTAATGGAAAACAACCAGCCATAAAATTTGCAGATAAGCCGGCCATGACTGCCCAGGAAATTGAAGATTACTGGAATCAATATCCGGATAGTAACATAGCTGTGAGAACTGACAAGTTTTTTGTCATTGATATTGACCTGCACGGTAAGCACAACGGATATAAGAGCTTGGCCGAGTGGGAGAATTTGGATTTAATAACTCCTACTTTACAAGCTAAGACAGCCAGCGGAGGTAAGCATATCTTTTACTTCAAGCATCCGGATGTGTCAATGACGCAGATGATTGGTTTTTTACCTGGTGTCGATGTAAAGGCACATCCGAATAACTATGTACTGGTAGCACCATCAAAGACACAGAAGGGGTCTTACTCATGGGACTTGGAGAAATCTAAAGAGGGTGGCACTATGGTCACAGCCAGCCGTCAACTTGTTATGGCTATCAAAAAGGAGTACAACAAAAAGAATGGTGGCAGTGACCTGGACAATATTTACTACCAAATCAGTAAAGGTGCTGGCAAGCGAAACCGGACCACTGAAATACTGGAAATGATTGTTCTAGGATTTGGTGATGAGGGTAGTCGTAATGACACTCTTGCAAAATTTGTTGGTGGGTTGTTGAGTCGAGCAGTTGATCCAAACTGCATTCTACCACTAGCAGAAATGGCCAACAATAATTCGATGGAACCTCTTGGAAATAAAGAGTTAAGGAGAACAGTTGAGTCAATGATCAAAAAACACATGAGGGGGGGTGGCCATAATAGGTGATGTCGTAAATATTTCAATCAAACAGTTTTCACGTCGGAAAAAGAAGATCCTGAATGAAGAAGGCGAGCAGATTGAAATCGATTCAATTGTGGCGGACAGTCCCAGAAATGTGTTGCTGGCAATGAAGAGTGATAGTAAGCTGAATGATTTTCTCCGGCACAACGAATTTACTGGAGAGCATGAAATCGTGGAAGATGTCAAACTGGACGCAATCCAACTCCGAAAAGGGCAACTTCCATCGGCATTTGAGTCTTATCTAAGCGTATACTTGGAAAATCATTTCAAAACGGTCTTTAAAGCAGGAGCTTTGAGAGATGGTATAGAAGCGTTTTTTGCGGAAAAGACCTACAACCCCGTCAAGGAGTACATGGAATCAGCCTACGAATCCTGGGATCATAAAGAGCGGCTTAACCAGGTTTTTCAAACTTGGTTAGGTGCAGAAGATAGCATCTTTGTTCAAAAGATAGCAGTCATGTTTTTTGTTGGTGCGGTTTCCAAGGTGTTCAATCCCTGGGTTAAGTTTGACTATACATTGGACCTGGTCGGTGGCCAAGGTGCAGGTAAGACCACCTTCCTGCAAAAGATTGCAGGGGACTGGTACACAGATTCTGCAAAAGATTTCATGGATAAAGACAACTATGAAATCATGCTAAAATCACTCATCGTCAATGATGATGAGATGGTGGCATCTAGGAAGACTACTTTTGACGAACTCAAGGCCTTTGTGACGAAGACGGAACTTTCATTCCGTAGATCCTATGGCCGACGTGCAGAGAAATTCCCTAAAAACTTTGTCATTGCAAGGACCAGTAATAAGGTCGAGTACCTGGGAGACAAAACCGGTGAGCGGCGCTTTCTCCCTATTCTAGTTGATGCAAGCAGGCAGTTTGTTAAACCATTTGACATGACGAACAATGATGTGACTCAACTTTGGGGTGAAGCGGTCGCCATCTACAAAAAAGGTTTTACGCTTACTTTTGATGACGATTTCGAGGATGAGCTGGCAGTTTACAAAGAGCGCTTTACTTACAAAGACGAAGCAGAGTCGCAGGTATATGACTATCTTGATATGCTAGTTCCTGAAGAATGGGAGGAGTTTTCGGTTGTGCAGCAACATCAATATACTTGGCATTATTTTAACAACGGCAAGTATCGAAATGAGGCTGGGTTTGTTTACGAGGGCGTCAAACTTCAATCAAGCGTATCAGCCAAGCAGATTCTAAAAAATGTCTTTGACATCGATGTGGCGAAGGGTGATAAATTGGCCCGGAAAATTAAGTTGATCATGGACAATAACCAGGATTGGGAGTACAAGTTAAAACGAATCAATGGTAAGCCAACAAGAGGTTATTTTAGAAAAAATATGCAGGAAGTTTGATGTTACGTTTTATATAAAATGATGTTACGTTTTCTTCAAATGTAACATCACGTAACATCAACGTAACATCAATGATGTTACACCTAAAAAAGCCTTATTTATCAATAGTTTGAGTCTGTTTTTTTAGGAAAAATCTAAAAAAGTGATGTTACGCCCCTAAACTGCTGATATGACTGGTTTTTTGGGCTGTTTTATATCTAGGTAACATCATTTATATAAAATATTTAATAAGTAAAAATAGCAAGTGCTATAAACGTTGATATAACAGCATTTTTATATTTTATAATTATATTTGTTGGAAAAGTGATGTTACGGTGTTACAGTTTATAAAATATGCAAAAAAATGAATAAAAAGGAGAAAATATGCAAGTTGAAAAAATTGAAATTTCTATAGAAGCATTAGAAGAAATTTTCCAAAAATATTACCCTAAAATCAGTCACAAGACTGCAGGGTATATTATTAAAGATATTAAAAATGCAGCAGAGAAGGAGTAAATATGTATTGGGTAGTAAATGTCTATTTTGACAATATGCTAGATGCAACTTACCGCTTTGAAAAAGAGGGGGGTGCAGCTAAATGCAAAGCGGACCTGGAACGGAAATACAGGGGGCAAAGACTCTATAAGGTTGAAATGGAGGTGGTGGAATGAAAGTTAAACATATTTTTTGCAATGGTAGAGAATCAATCAATAAAGCAACGGCTCTTGATACTCAAATAAATGACTTCATCAGGAACAAGAAAGTTATTGATATAAAATATTCATCAAGTCTAGCAATGGCTGCAACAAACTATGGCAGTGGTTCAGAAATTGATTACAGTGCTTTGATTATTTACGAAGAGGACTGATAATGACTGATTTACTAGAAGATATTAGAGATTATATCTTAGACTATTGGGGTTACTACCTCATGGTCTTCGGTGCAATTATTATGATATGCCTTACCTATGCTTTGGGATATAGGCAAGCATACCAAGAGCTGCAACGCCCGATTATCCACGTCGTCGACAATGCAGGCGGTCTCATGGTTGGTAAGATTACCGACAAGGAGATCATAGACGGTCGCTACACGGTGACAGCTGAGGCTTATGGAAAATTCTTGGTGACCAAGGAGCAGTACGAGGCTATTAAGGTTGGGGATGAGATACCTGATTATCTTAAGGGGAGGGCGAATTGATGAGCCTGAATAAAGCCAGGAAACGAGCTATCGCCAACGCAAAAAGAAATCTCAGGCGATATGAAATAAGAAAAAATCCTTTCAAAGTTATGGCACATGATTTAATTGAATGTTTAAGAATAATCGCACGATGTTTAAGTGGTGCCTCAAAATAACAAAAAAAGCCAAGGCACTCTCTGCCTCAGCAATAATTAACACAAGATTATTATACCACAAAGGAGACGGAGAGTGAATAAGGCTAAGGAATTGCTTGATGAACTACAAAATTTAGATGAAGAGATACAGAATCGAATTGATGAACTTGCTAATCATGAAGCTAGTTTACTTTCTAGCCCTAAAATGAACGTGAATAAAGTTCAAGGTGGTCAGCGTGTTCAACTGGACGAAAGGTACATTGATATCTTTAGCATGCAGGATGTGTTAAAAGAATATATGAAAGAAGCTACTGAAGAAGTTATTAGACGTAGAATAGAGCTGAGTAGACTTATTGATAAACTGCCAAAACCAACCAGTAGAACGATTCTTAGAATGGTATATATTCAAAAAGCTAGCGTTTACGATATAATTGACTTCTTGCAATGTAGCAAAACGACTTTTTACAAGAAAAAGAACGACGCAATTCGTGAACTAGGTGCTGTAATTGACAAAAGTGAACTAAAGTGAACTAAGTTGAAATGCACGGTTCTAAAAATCTGCTAGAATGGTAGTATCAAGAAATAAGGGTAAGGCACCTACAAAGTGTCTTGCCTTTTTTGATTTTCAAAACAAATAAACAGCAGGAGGTTTAGGCTTGGGTAGAGCAAGAGACCCCAACCGAGACAAAGCATTTGAAATCTATTCAGAACACAATGGGAACATTGAACTGATTGAGATTGCTGAGCGTTTGGGTGTTTCAGCTGGCACTGTCCGAGGTTGGAAAAGTAAAGACAAATGGGAACCTAAAATAAAAGGAACGTTCCAAAAGAGAAATACGGAACGTTCCAAAAAGCCAAGGGGCGCTCCTAAGGGGAGTAAGAACGCTCTAGGACATGGAGCACCTAAAGGCAACACTAACGCCCTCAAACATGGATTGTTTGCTAAGTATCTCCCGCAAGAGGTTTATGAGATAGCTCAAGAACTGTCAGAAAAACAGCCTATAGATATACTCTGGGAAAATATCACGCTGACCTATGCTAATTTACTGCACGCTCAGCGTATTTTATTTGTTCAAGATGTAGAAGATAGTGATACCTTTGTTACTAGCACAGGGAAAGCTGGTACAGGTTATGAACACCATACGGCATGGGACAAGCAAGGGAAAGCACTAGCTGCAATTGCAAGGGCGCAGTCAGAGCTTAAAGGCATGATTAAGACCTATGATGAGTTGACACGCTCTCCGCTTGTCACAGAGGAGCAGCGCTTGAGGATCGATAACCTCAAAGCACAGCTTGGCTCTGATGATGAAGATGATACAGTCATTACTGGATTTACATTTGATAGGAGTGAGTACAATGGCGATACTGAACCTAGCAAAGTTGATTAACCCAGTATTTGATGAAGTGCTATACACGCTCAAGAGCCATGTGGTGTTAAAGGGCGGCCGTGCCTCTACTAAGTCCTCTGTGGTATCTATTGACCTAGTCAATGACTTTATCAGTGATCCTTTGGGTAATGTGGTAGTCTTGCGGAAAGTCGGTAAATACCTGAGAATGTCTGTCTATGAACAGATACGGTGGGCCATCTATGAGATGGGACTGGCCAATCAGTTCAAGTTTGGTAAGTCACCTCTGCAGATCACTCACAAGAAGACAGGAACAGCCTTTTACTTCTACGGTGTTGATGACCCAATGAAACTAAAATCACAGAAGATAGCCAAGGGCTATGTTATGTCTGTGTGGTTTGAGGAATTGGCAGAGTTTGCAGGGCGTGAGGACATTGATATAGTTGAGGATACCTTTATCCGTCAAGAATTGCCAAATGGCAAACAGGTCAAGGTTTATTTCACATACAACCCACCACGCAACCCCTATGACTGGATAAATGAGTGGGTAGCTGAGAAAGCTAGTGACCCTACTTATCTGATACATCACAGCACCTATCTTGATGACAAGCTAGGTTTTTTGTCTAGGCAGATGAAAGAAAAGATAGAACGGTACAAGGAAACTGACCCTGACTATTATCGCTGGATGTACCTAGGCGAGGTCATAGGGCTTGGTAATCATGTCTACAACATGAACTATTTTAAGCCACTAGACAGCCTGCCTGATGATGACAAGCTGATAGGTATATCATTTGCCCTAGATACTGGACACCAGCAGTCAGCTACAGCCTGTGGGGCTTATGGGCTTACTGCTAAGGGTAATGTTATCTTGCTGGACACGTTCTACTACTCACCAGCTGGCAAGACGATTAAAAAAGCACCAAGTGAGCTATCTGTGATGATACATGACTTTATAGACAAGGTCATGAAACAGTACAGAGTGCCAAAGCTCAAGATGACTATTGATAGTGCTGAGGGTGCTTTGAGAAATCAATACTTTAAGGACTATGGTGAACGCTGGCACCCAGTGGCCAAGAAGAAAAATCAGACCATGATAGACATGGTTATCAGCTTACTTGCAGAGGGACGTTTTTACTACATTGACATCCCAGCTAACAAGGTTTTTGTTGAGGAGCATAAGATGTATCGCTATGATGACAAAACACTTAACACTGATGATCCCAAAGTTATCAAAGAAGATGATCATACGGTGGATGAGTTCAAGTACTTTGTCCTGGACAATGCAAGGGAGCTAGATTTGAAAGCCTAAAGGAGCTAACAATGGGAATAGTACAAACTATCAAGAATTTCTTTACAAGGAGTAAGTATGTGATGACAACACAAAACTTAACAAACATTACTGACCACCCTAAAATAGCGGTGTCTAGTAGAGAGTATGACCGTATCAGGGAAAACCTCAAGTACTTTGCAGGGCGTTATCCACAGATTGAGTACAAAGACAGTAACGGAACTAAACAAAAGCGAGATTTTAACCATCTGCCTATTGGCAGGACCGCCTCTAAGAAAATTGCAAGCCTGGTATTCAATGAACAAGCAGAAATCAAGATTGATGATGAGAGCGCTAATGAGTTCATTCAGCAACAACTGCAAAATGACAGGTTTATCAAAAATTTTGAACGCTATTTGGAGAGTTGCCTTGCCCTTGGTGGTTTGGCCATGAGACCATACGTTGATAAGGATAAGGTAAGGGTCTCTTTTGTTCAAGCTCCTGTCTTTTTGCCCTTACAGTCTAATACTCAAGATATTTCTAGCGCCGCTATCATCACTAAAACCATCAAATCAGAGGGCAATAAACAAAAATACTACACGCTTATTGAACTCCATGAATGGAACAAAGATGATAAGTACACTATCACCAATGAACTCTACAAGTCTGATAATCAGAACATTGTAGGAGCTAGGGTGCCTTTGTCAGAGATCTATGAGGATTTAGAGGAAGTGGCAGAACTTAATGGCTTAACTCGCCCTTTGTTTACCTACTTGAAGACCCCAGGAATGAATAACAAGGACATCAACAGTCCTCTTGGGTTATCAATCTTTGATAATGCTAAGACTACTATTGACTTCCTAAATACCACCTATGATGAGTTTATGTGGGAGGTCAAAATGGGACAGCGCAGGGTAGCAGTTCCTACCCAGATGATTAAGACTGAATACAATCAGGATGGAGACAAGGTCACGGTTAAGCGTGAGTTTGAGACTGGCCAAAATGTCTATGAGCAATTTGATTCAGGAGATATGGACAAGGGGATAGGCATTACAGACCTTACAACCCCTATCCGTTCTGATGACTATATCAAGGCTATCAATGAGGGGCTGGCGCTCTTTGAAATGCAGATAGGCGTTTCAGCTGGAATGTTTAGCTTTGATGGTAAGAGCATGAAGACAGCAACAGAGATTGTCTCTGAGAACTCTGACACTTACCAAATGCGGAATAGCATTGTCAGTCTTGTTGAGCAGTCTCTGAAAGAGCTGATTATCTCCATGTTAGAGCTTGGTAAAGCCTATAAGCTCTACAAGGGGAATATCCCAGACATGGACGCTATCAGCATTAACCTTGATGATGGTGTCTTTACAGACCGTAACGCTGAGCTTGACTACTGGATTAAGGTTGTAAATGCTGGCTTTGGTACAGATGTCATGGCCATTGAGAAAGTTCTCAACGTAACTCCTGAGAAAGCCAAGGAAATTAAAGCTGAAATCAGCGGTAATGCCATTGACGAGGCAAGCGGAGAGCGCAGTCCTGATGATGTGGGAGTATATGGAGAGTAATTAGATGGCTGATGACAAGAAGAAACCAATCAAGCTAAATGATGAGCAGCTTATGCTTGACGCTAGTCAGGTTGCAGACATCTATCATCAGCTCACCCTTGACTTGTTTGACCAAGTTATAGATCATATCAAAGAGCGTGGCTCTGCCAGCCTTGATGATAACCCCTATATTTGGCAACTGGAGAAAATGAATGAGATGGGGCTACTCAATGAGGATAATCTCAAGCTAATCTCTGCCCGTTCAGGGATTGCTGAGGAACAGCTTAGGCATGTTATCCAAAACGAGGGCTACCAAATCTACAAGGACACCAAACAACGGCTTTTAGAGGCTACTGGTAGTGGCGGCTTTGTTAGTAACTCTCTCATTCAGAATAGTCTTGCAGCCTATGTCAATCAAACTATGAACGACATTAACAACCTTATCAATACTACGCTACCAAAGAGCGTTATAGGAGCTTATCAATCCATTATTGAGGAGGCTACAGCAAAGGTTGTCACTGGTCTTGCAACATCAGACAAGGCTATTTCAGATACTGTCATGAAGTGGGCTAAAAAGGGCTTTTATGGCTTTACAGATAGCCAAGGTAAGCACTGGAAAGCTGACACTTATGCTAGGCAGGTCATCAAGTCTACAGCTTGGCGTGTTTATCGTGAGGTCAGAATGGCACCAGCTGAGGAGTTGGGGATAGATACCTTTTACTATTCCAAGAAGTCCACAGCCCGTGAAATGTGTGCCCCTTTGCAACATCAGGTAGTTACTACTGGAATTGCCAGGACCGAAAAAGGAGAGCGTATCCTTTCCTTGTCAGATTATGGCTACGGAACTGCTGGGGGGTGTTTGGGTATTAACTGCACCCATGAAATTACTCCCTTTGTGGTTGGTGCTAACTATAAGCCTGATTTGCCTGATGAGCTGAAAGACCTAACGCCTGAGCAAGCTATTGAAAATGCCAACGTACAGGCTAAACAGAGAGCTCTAGAGCGTTCTATCAGACAATCTAAGGAATTTCTCCACGTTGCCGAGAAACTAGGCGACACGGAGCTGATAGACAAGTATAAGAACAAGGTAAGGATACAACAGGGAGCTATGAGAGACTACCTCAGACAGCACCCATTCCTACACCGTGATTATGCTAGGGAGAAATACTACTACAATGATGATACGGTTAAAAAATTATACAAATCTATTGACAAACGCTCTAAAAAAGAGTATTCTGAAATACTACAAAATTTGGGAAATAAAGCACCCAAGTCTTATAGTGATTTCCAAGCTCTGAACCACTCTGAAAAAGAGTCTTTGAGGTATGATAATAGGATTGTCAATTATTTCAAGGGAGATATTCACGAGAAACTGTCTGATAAACAGAAACAGCAGGCGGTGGAGGCTTACTTTAATTTCAAAAATGATGGTATAGTGTTTGGAGATCATGCGATAGCACGCTATATAGAGCGTATGAGGCGAAATGATGGTACATTTACCTATAACTATGAAACTGTTAAAACAGCCTTTTCTCTATCTCCTAACTATGTATCAGAACAGAATGGTAGGCTTGCTAGATACTACAACGGCATTCTTTACATCACTGAACCTGATACAGATATTGTAGTGACTATGATGAAACGTAAAAAACTGAAAGGATTTAAGCCATTATGAAATACAGTCAGCAAGTATTAGACATGCTCAATCAAGCAGTCAGTGGTCAGATTGATAATTTTTGGGATTTTTCCTTTAAGTTTAATGCTCTTTTTGGAGAAGATGAGGAGTTTGCTGAGGCTTGGGATAATGAAAATCCTGAAATGTTTGACGCTCTCAATGATGTTGAATTGATGATGTTCCTAGAGGAACATGACCCAAGTGATAAGCAAGGATTTATCAACTTCCTAACGCCTTACTACGAAAAGGCAAAGCAATTAGTAAAACTTAGCGCTTAGATAAACCTAGGCGCTTTTCTTATACCCAAAAATAGGAGGCAACCATGAACAAACGTATCAAAAAGAAACGTGAATTAGAGAACTCTTTAAGGATTGCAGCTAGGGCGATTGATTTCTTGATTGATCAAAATAACCAACTTTGGCGTATTGTTGAAAAAATGGAAGCAATCAACTCTAAAAACGTAAAATCAACAAACAACCGCTTTGATAAGGTGGAAGATGAGATTAAAGCCCTCAAGAAGAAGCAAAAGAAGCCGTGGTATAAGCGGTAAAGGAGCAAATATGCGATACAGGAAAAAGCCAGTAGTCGTTGAAGCTGTCAAGTGGACTGGAAAGAACATTGATGAAATAGTTGGCTTTGCAAAAACGGCGGTTATTGGTTACGAAGAACCTTCCATGAAGATGTCAATCACAACTCTTGAAGGGGTTATGATTGCTAACAAAGGCGACTATATCATCAAAGGCGTGCAAGGCGAGTTTTACCCATGCAAACCAGATATTTTTGCAGAAACCTATGAACAGGTAGATTAGGAGGTGGTCAATCGTCTTGACTGGTAGGAAAGACTACTTTTACACCGTTTGGAAATCCAAGCGGTTTTTATTTTGCACTCTTAGTGTAGCGGTAGCACATCAAGCTCCAACCTTGATAGCGTGGGTTCAATTCCTACAGAGTGTGTTGTCTGACATGACGTAAACTGTCAAATTCTGCCCCTCGTGGCGTAAAACAAAGGAGTTAAGACATGAGTCTTAAGCGTGAAATGTTAGTTGACGCAGGTATTGAAGATAAAGCGGTGCTAGATAATATCATGCAAGCGTACGGTGCAGGTATTGAAAATGCAAAAGCACAAGCTAAGTCAGATCTACAGGCAGAAAACGACACATTAAAACAGCAGCTTGAACAACAGAACCAAGCTATCAAGGATTTACAGGACAAAGAGGGGGCAAGCGAGGAAAGCAAGCAACAACTGGCAGACCTACAGGCCCAATTTGATCAGTATAAGACTGATAGTGAGGCTCAACTTGCTCAGGTAACTAAAACCAACGCTGTGGCCCTTGCTTTGAAAGATGTGGGAGCTTACAACTCAGAGGATTTGATGAAGTTCATTGACCTAGACAAGATTGAGCTAGGCGAGGACGGTAAACCTGTCCTAGATGACATTATCAACAGCCTCAAAGAGTCCAGCCCTTACTTATTCCAAGGTGAAGACAAACAGCCTAACCCTACGATTTCAGTCGGAGGCAACCCGTCAGCCGAACCAGGTGCTAAAGGTGACGCTTTTGATGAAATCATGAGCAAATATTAAAATTAAAAGGAGAGTAGCATGGCTACAAAAATTTATACTAAAAACTATATGGCTTTGTTGGCAAAAATCACAGAGAGCCGTTCACGTTTCCTACGTTCTTTTGGTGGAAAAATCCAAATCTTTGACGGTGTATCAGACTCTGATACAATGCTGCATTTGAAAGTAAACACTACAAAAGCCATTATCAAGAAGTACGACAAAGGCGAAAATGTAGCTTTTGGAACAGGCACAGGATCAACAAGTCGCTTTGGTCAACGTACTGAAATTAAATCAGTTGATAAGGCTGTCCCTTATGAGGCTCCTATTTCAATCCATGAGGGGATTGACAATGTAACGGTAAATGACGTGGCGGATAAAGTTGTAGCTGAGCGTTTGGAAGAAAATGCATTGGCACAAACAGAATACATCAATGAATTACTTGCAAAAGCATTGTCAGATAATGCAAGCGAAACGATCACAGGCGCAATGGACGAGGCAGGAGTAATCAAAGCATTCTCCACAGCTCACAAGAAATTTGTTAATAACAAGATTTCTAAAAACATTGCTTGGGTAGCCTATGTCACATCAGATGTTTATGATTTCTTGATTGACTCTAAACTTGCAACAACAGCTAAAAACTCATCAGCTAACATTGATGATCAAACAATGTATAAATTCAAAGGGTTTGTTTTGGAAGAAACCCCTGATGAATACTTCCAAGAGGGAGAACAGGTCATGTTTGCAGTTGATGGCGTAGGTATTGCAGGTGTAGGCTTGCAGATTGTACGTACCATTGACGCTGACGATTTCTACGGTGTTGCAATCCAAGGAGCAGGTAAATACGGTAAGTATATTGCTGATGAGAACAAGGTAGGTATCCTTAAAGCTAAGCTAGCTCCTGCAGGTTAAACGGAGGTCTAAATGGCTAAATTCAAAGTAGTATCGGATTTTTGGGATATTGAAAAAGATGAGTATATTGAAAAAGGCTCAGTTATTGATGTCACAAAAAAACGTGCCGAGGAAATCAATAACAATATTGGTTTTCAGGTAGTTATCGAAGAAAAAGCAGTAAAGGAGTAGTCTAAATGGCTAAATTCAAAGCAACATCAAATGTAGTCTTTGTCGTTGACGGAAAAGAAGAAAGCTTTGACAAAGGTGTTGAATACGACATTGACATCAAAGCTGCCAATGAATTGAACGCCAAGGGCAAAATTACTCACCCAGAGCTCAGCCCGTTCTTTGAACGTGTTGACAATGACGAAAAAGCAGCAAAGGCGGATAAGTAACACCGCCTTTTTTAATTGGAGGTGGTTACTATCGCTTATTTAACGCAAGATGAATTTAAGGATTTTGGATTTGATGAAGTCAATGACTTTGAAAAACTACTAAAAAGAGCAGAGGTGTCTGTCAACCTATTTCTTAATGGTTTCTATGACTTTGCGGACTTTGAGAAAGAGATTGATCACAGAAAGCAAGCTGTCAAGCTAGCTACTGCTTTTCAAGTGGCCTATTTGGACACTAGCGGTATCATGACGGCTGATGATAAGCAGTCAGTGGCTAGTGTGTCGCTTGGTCGTACCTCTGTGAGCTACAAAGACACCACAAAGACCTCCTTAGAGAGTTCTAGGTACAATTTATCCCTTGACGCTCTGAACGCTCTGAAAGGGGCAGGTTTTGGCTATAGGGGGGTAGGTTATGACAGATATTGATAAACGTTTGCTGGTCGATACTGTGACTATCCAGAAAACCACAGGAGAAAAAGACGCATGGGGAAAAGTAATGTTAGAGAGCCCAGTGACCCTTAAATCTGTTAGGTTTGATAGACAGTATCAAGTGCAAGGCACCCAGAACAACCGCAAGGAGTCCAAACCTAGCCTTTTGTTTGTGTATCCTAAATATTGCCCAGTGGTGCTAGATAAAACTTTTGAAAATGCCATAATCAATGACGGAGAGACGGAGTACAGAGTGACTGCTGTTATTCCTGTTAGTTATCCACATAATAAAAAAATCTTTTGCTATGAGCTGGAGTGTATCTGATGGGAGCAACAGTATCTGTCAAAGTTGACCTGAAAGGCATTGAGAAAAAAGTATCATCATCATCTCTGGCCAAAGGTAAATTAGCCATAGCTAATCAAATGCTATTAAACATGAACCCCTTTGTTCCTTTTAAGAGCGGAGCTTTGAGAGGTGGCGGTCATGCCAAGCGTGACAGTGTAGTTTATGTTGGCCCTCACGCAAGGGCCCAATTCTACGGATCATCATACAACAAGAAGAGGAGCTTTGTTTTTAGGCGCTATACCACGGCTGGAACAGGGAAACGTTGGGACTTGAAAGCCTCAGCGCTCCATGTTAAGGATTGGGGCAAGGTTGGACTGAGAGCAATGGGAGTTAAGACATGAATAACAATGATTTTTCAGAAGTCCTTAGAGATTTCATCAACACACTAGGCCTCCCTCTGACTTGTAGACTTGATTACTTGTCAGAGACGGAGAGCTTAGTTCTTTATCCTTTACCTGGTGGCAAGGTTGAAAAAGAGTATATGAATGGCAAGCAAGATATTAGCCTTGTTTTTGAGGTGGCAATCAAAACGACTGACCACCAAAAGACAAGCTCTATTCTGTGGGCTGTCAATAGTGCTCTTGCTGATTTTAACCTTGAGCTACCAAGTCAAAATAATTCATATCAATTCAGAGGCCTTGAAGTCTCACAGCCATTCTTAAATGACCGTGATGACCAGGGCTTTTATGTTTACATGCTGGACATCACAGCAAAACTTGAAACAAATGGAGGAAAATAAATGCCAAAAATGAAAAATGCCCTACGCAAGCATTACGTAGCACCTTGGACATCTGATAAAGCAGAGCCAAGTACAGACGATTGGAAATGGCTTGCGGACGGGGTCACAACCGCTGATGTTGAAAATGATGAAGAGACAGATGACGTTGCTTACTACAACGGTGACGGAACGCCTGAAACAACGGTAACATCTGTCAAATATGGTTACACCTTTGAGGGTGACTACATCAAGGAAGATGAGGCGCAGAAGATCATTGCTGATATGCGCTTTTTGACTGGAGACCAGCGGAAAGTATGGTTTAAGGTTGTTGACGCTGATGGTAAAACTCAATACGTAGCACCTGCCACAGTCTCTGAAATCAAAATCGGAGGCGGAGAGGCTGCTGAGTATGAGGCTTTTGAGTGCACTATCAGCTGGAATGCAGTACCTAAACAATCTGCTGTAGTCGGTGGATAAAGCAGCTTAGGGGAGTTTGACGCTCCCCTTTTTATTTTTGATTAGTAGGAGAAAAAAACAAATGGTAGTAATTAAAAAGCGTAGTAATGTCATCCCTGTAGAATTTGATGGATTTACCCTTGAATTTTTAGCTAATGACAAGAATATCCTGAATATGCAGAAAGTCGGTAAAAAGCTCCAAAAAGAGGGGCAAAAAGTGGCAGATACAGAAGATGAGAAAGCCTTTGACGCTTTGCAAGTCATGGTTAAAGAGTCATGGGTTGGATTGTTTGATGAGGAGGCCTATAACAAGGTTTATGCTTACTCTGATGAGTCTACCGTCGATACTATGGTTTACTTGCTTGAAACTATTTCAGGCGTGGTAGATGAGTGGGAAAAACGTAACAACGGTGACGCTCTCAAGAAGTATCTAGGTGACTAATATGCTGGATTTATCAAGGAAATTGACAGATGAGTTAGTCCTTGGTGATGATGTGTACCCAATGAATATGGCTTTTAACAAGGTTCTAAAGGTTATGGAGCTCATCAATGATGATGAGTTTGATGATCTATACAAGCCTTATCTAGCCATCCAGATATTTACAGATGTTGACTTTACACAGGATTTGACCCCTGAGCAGGCGACAAAAATTTTTAAGTTGATATTTGAGGAGCACATCAGAATAGTTCCA
The DNA here is from genome assembly GCF_053207365.1 of Streptococcus cameli. Lineage (NCBI taxonomy): Bacteria > Bacillati > Bacillota > Bacilli > Lactobacillales > Streptococcaceae > Streptococcus > Streptococcus cameli. The sequence goes on from NZ_JBRUIM010000004.1 coordinate 161,455, forward strand.
GCAAAAGATAGTTCTCCAGTGTTAGACCTGGCAGGAAATCCAATCAAAAGTAAGATACGCTCTAAAAGTCAATCAGAGGACGGAGAGCGTCTTTTTAGTTTGAAACATGACGCTGAGTACATTTACTCATCATTCATGCAGGCTTACGGTATTGATTTGATTGACTCTCAAAATACGTTGCACTGGAAGAAATTCAATGCCCTACTCAATGGGCTACCTAGTGATACTAAGTTTGCTGAGGTGCTTAAAATACGCTCTTACAAGCCACAGAAAGGCGACAGTAAGAAGTATAAGGAAAGCATGAAACGGCTCAAGAAAGAGTATGCACTACCTAAAGATTTTGACTACTAATCAGGAAAGGAGAGAAAAACTATGGCAGATGGTTCAGTTACTATCAAGGTTGACCTAGACGGAGAAAAAGCCCAGTCAGGGGTTGGAAAACTAAAGACCCTGTTAGGTGGACTAGAAAGCACAGGCTCAAAGGTTGGGTCTGTTTTTAAGTCGGTTTTAGGAGCTAACCTGATTAGTTCTGCTCTCACTACTGGTATTGGAGTTGTCACTGGCGGTATCCGTGAAATGGCTGGAGAACTGAACAGCTCACAAAAGGCATGGAAGACCTTTGAGGGTAACCTACAAGCCTTTGGGCGTTCTCCTGAGGTCATCAAGGTAGCCAAGACTGAAATGCAAGACTTTGCCACCAAAACAATTTACTCAGCCTCTGAGATGGCTAGCACTTATTCTCAACTTGACGCAGTTGGTACTAAGAATGTTGGTAGTTTGGTAAAAGCCTTTGGAGGACTGGCAGCCTCAGCAGAAAATCCAGCCCAAGCCATGAAGTCACTATCTACTCAAGCAACACAAATGGCAAGTAAGCCCAAGGTTGCATGGATGGACTTTAAAATCATGATGGAACAAGCTCCAGCAGGTATGGCGGCGGTAGCCAAAGAAATGGGAATGTCAACCGCTGAACTGGTTGCAGCTGTCCAAGATGGCAAGGTCAATACAGAGGAGTTTTTTGACGCCATGAACAAGGCAGGTAACTCTGACGCCTTTCAAAAGATGGCTACAGAGTTTAAAACCATTGATCAGGCAATAGATGGGGCAAAAGAGGGACTAGCCAATAAGCTTATGCCAACCTTTGAACATCTCAACAAATTTGGTATTAAGGCGGTAAATGCCTTATCAGACGCTTTAGAAAGCATTGACTTTGGAGGAATGGCTGACGGCTTAGGGAAATTCCTTGAGGGTATCAACATTGAGGGAATCATTGCAAATATTAGTAATGCTATTTCAAATGTTGTTGGTAAAGTAAAAACCTTTTGGGACGCTTTCTCAAACACAGGGGCAGTATCTGCCTTTATAGGAGCTATCAAGAGCATTGGTAGCGCCCTTGGTAATGTGTTTAACAGTCTGACGGCCTCTGGTGTTTTGTCAACATTGGGTAGCGCTCTAGGAAATGTTGTTAAGTGGCTTTCTCAGGCTGCAACCGTAGCGGCTAACTTTATAAGTTCACTACCTACAGGAGCTATTCAGGCTATAGTTGGTGGTTTAGTCGGTTTAGTAGCTGGCTTTAAGGCCTTTAACTTCCTAAAATCCTTTAACCCATTCAGTCTATTCAAGAAGAATGCGACAAGTGGGGTTAGTGGTGCTACATCAGTTGTCAGATCAGCAGGTACAAGCGTTGTCTCAATTATCCGTAGCCTTGGACAAAGTGTAGCAACCGCTGCTAGAGGAATTGGACAAGGTATAGGTGCTACTTTTCGTGGTATTGGCCAAGGCTTGGCTATGGTCAATCCTGCCACTATCGCAGCCTTGGCAGTGCCTATCTTGGCACTTGGTGCAGCCTTTGCCTTAATGGGTATGCAAGGACAAGGGATAGCTACAATTCTCCAAGGAGTAGGTAGTGTTATTGTCAGCGTTGGTACGGCTATAGGAACTGTTTTGAATATGGCACTACAAGGACTAGCTCAAGCGTTGGTTACTGTAGCTCCTGTGCTACCTATTGTAGCCTCATCTTTTGCTATGCTGTCACCGCTTATCACGGCGGCTGGCTCTGCAATCGCTACGGTGATCAGTTCCTTTAGCAGTCTTGCTCCTGTAATAACCGCCCTAGGCTCTGCCCTAAGCCAGGTCATAGCGTCGATAAGCTCAGGAATAGCCCAAATTGCTACGGCAGTGACCCCTATTGTGGAGATTATCTCTAGCGCCTTTGTCCAAGTCGTGACCGTGGTATCTCAAGCAATCGTCCAAATCATTCAGGCACTAGCTCCATTTATTCCAGCTATAACCCAAATGGTCCAGGCAGTTGCCCCTGTATTACAGTCCTTAGTAGAGGCATTTAACAACCTCATCAGTCAAATCAGCCCTATTATTGACAGTCTGACCCAACTACTCCAAACTTTCGGAGAACAGGTCAGCTCAATCTTAGAGAGTGCTGGTAGCGTGGTAGAGAGCTTTGGCTCAGCTATCCGTAATGTACTAGATGGGGTTGCTGGTATTTTTGAGAGCATGGGTAACGCTGCTAAAAATGCTGGTCAAGGTGTTAAATTGATGGCTCAAGGGGTCAAAATGTTAGTTGACCTAAAACTTGGGGACTTGGTCGGAACTTTATCAGCCGTGGCAACTGGATTGGGCGCTATCGCTAGCTCAGGTATTGCCTCAGCTGGACCAGGATTGCAACAAGCAGGGACAGGGTTGAGACTTATCGCAGTATCAGCACAGGTAGCTAGTGTGGCAATGCAAGCCTTGCCTGCTGCTTTTAGCTCTCTCAACTCAAGTATCGGAACATTACCAGCAGTTATGACAACAGCTAGCTCTGCCATGAGAAGTTTTGCTAGTGCTGTAATGACTTCATTTGCAGGTTTATCAGGTTCAGTGGCTGGCATTTCTGCATTACAAAGCAGGATTACAGCTTTGTCAACAGCAATGATGATGGCCAAAACAGGAGCCTCTGCAATGTCAGCAGGTTTCTCAGCTGTTTCTGGAGTAATAAGTGCTCTTGGTGGTGTACTTGGGTCAGTCCCTGGTCGATTTACGGCGATCACCACCTCTGCAATGACCGCAAGATCCTCAATCATGCAACTAGTAACATCAGCTCCTATGGTAGTCTCTGGCTTTGCAAGCATTTCAAGCGTTGCAACCTCTGCAATGAGCCAATTAAACTCAGCTGTACGATCAGCTATGAGTCAAGCGGTCTCAACCATGCGATCTAGCATGCAACAGATGGTATCTGTAGTAAGGCAATCTGCAAGTCAGATGACACAAGCAGGACGACAAGCTGGTAAAGGCGTATCAGACGGAGTTACTAACGGTATCCGTGGCGGTATTGGTTCAGCAAGAACTGCAATGTCATCAATGGTAGACGCAATCCGCTCAACTGGCATGTCTGGCGTTGGCGCTATGCGCTCGGTAGGGGCTATGATTGGCCAAGGTTTGGCTCAGGGTATGTATTCAGCGCTTGGATCCGTTACAGCGGCCGCTAACGCCCTTGTAGCACAAGCTGAGAGAGCAGCACAGGCTAAAGCTAAAATTCACTCACCATCAAGACTATTCAGGGACAATGTGGGTCGATACATTGCCCAAGGTATCGCTGTAGGTATTGAAAAGAACACCTCTGATGTGACTGATAGCCTAGCTTATGTGCAAAAAGAGATGTCAGCCTTTAAGTTTGGCGCTGAGGAATTACTAGGTCTTGGGAATGGTTCCCTATCTAGTCAGTTCAAACTCAAATCAATCACAGAACGTGCTGAAATGAGCCAAATTGAGGTTATTAGAGAACAAGCTGACCAAGCACTCATTAGAGCACTTGAAGTAGCTGAGCAGGCTGTTAAGCGCCCAGTCAATATGATTATGGACACAGGAGCTCTAGTAGGGCAAATTGGAGAGCCAATGACTAATTATCAAAATGACAAAATCAAAATAGATAACATGATGAGGGGGATTGTCTGATGACTAATGACACAATCACTATCAACGGATTTGACCTCTCTGAGGTTATCCGAATTATTGAAATTATTCGCCCTGTGGGTAATGAGCGTAGCATTGGAATCAATGACGCTCCACTCCTTGGAGTGAACTTACAAGAAATAAGAACAGGGGCTAAGTTTATCAAGGTCAAGTTTGCTATGCAAGAAAAAAATGGTATGACACTTGAAAAGGCCAAGCACACGTTAGCAGGGGTTTTTAATACCTCAGAGGCTGTCAAGATTATCATTTCTGACGAACCTGATAAGTATTATATGGGCCTTGTTGTTGGCTCAGTTGATATGGACAACATTACAAGATGGTTCCAAAAGGGAGAGTTTGAAATACTGATCCCAGATGGTGTAGCTCACAGCTCAACCTATCGAATGTTTGATAATGGGACTGAGTCTTCTGACAAGATTGTCTTTGACCTTATCAATGATGGCAATGTGCCAGCTTTTCCTGTGGTCACAGTAAGAAACAATGCCGAGAATGGCTATATTGGCGTAGTCAACACTAGCGGAGCTCTTGAAGTCGGAGACCGTGAGGAGGCTGATACAGAGCAAGTCAGACAATCAGAGCTACTCTTTGATTATCGAGACAGTAAAATCACAGCTGGTCTGAGTGCTGCAACTAAGAACGTGGCCATTTTGAATGACACATCACAGAGTTTGAGGGGTACCGTGGCAAGTGTGGACTGGCAAGGTCGCCCTCATTTGTTTTTGCAGAACCCAGGAGGGACGACTGGAAACAATGCAGGGAGTTTAACTTGGAACATTCCAGCAGATAGCTCAGGGGCCACAACCTCTCTGAATGACTATATTTGGTGGAGGCAAGTCTTTTGGCTTGGTGCTGCTAACCAATTTGGCTTTATCAAGCTGACCGTCTCTGATGAACAGGGGCGGTTTTTGTATGGGGTAGAGACTTACAAACGATACAACGGCTTAGGCTGTGAATTTAACTTTATGGCTGCTAACGGTAAGGGTGGCTATAACATGCTCAAAAAGTGGACATTTACAGGAACCCACTTAGACAGCCAAAATCCGTTTAATGAGTCTAGAGGTTGGACAGACCTCAAGCGCAATGATGACAAGGTGACGGTCTTTTGGTGGGGATCGTACAACACCTTTACTATCCCTGAAATTAAGGGCAGAAAGTCAGCTAAAGTCCATGTGGCATTTGGAGCTATTGGGAATAAACCAGTAGTAGCGCGCATGTATTTAGATAGTATCCTCTACCGCAAAGACTATGTCAGCGTTACAAGGGATATTCCAAACCGCTACCCTATCGGTTCAAATGTTGTGCTTAATAGCGAAAATGACACGGTAACCGTTGATGGGCTGGAGCGTATTGTTGATGTTGTTCACGGATCGTCTTTCCTGACTATCCCACCTGGCAAGAGTCAGTTAGAGGTGTATAGTTCAAGCTGGGTTAAAACCAAGCCCACAGTGAAAATAGAATTTGAAGAAAGGTATCTATAGCTTATGTTGTTAACAGTCCATGACGCAAGTTTGAGGAAAGTTGCGTTTATAGACAATGACAAACAAGGTACGTTGAATTACTTTAACGATACATGGACTAGGTACCTTGAAACAGGTTCTAGTACTTTTGATTTTACGGTATTCAAAAAGGCCATTGTTTCAGATGTCGGCCGTAAAAGAGCCTATAACTATCTGAATGAAAAGGCCTTTGTGTCGTTTCAGTATAAGGGGCACACTTACCTACACACTATCCGAAAAGTTGAGGAAAACGAGAAAATCATCAAGTGTTACGGTATCAACTTGAACCTTGAGCTTATCAATGAGTATTCTAATCCATACAAAGCGCCAAAAGCAATGAGTTTCAAAGAGTATTGTGACGCTATGGACTTGCTAAACTTTACATTCTTGAAAATCGGTGTCAATGAGGTTTCTACTCAGAAAATTTCTGCTGAGTGGGAGGGAGCAGATACCAAGTTGAATCGCCTACTTAGCCTAGCTAAGAAGTTTGGTGCAGAAATTGAATTTGATACCCACCTCAACGCTGATAGCTCTATCAAGTCCTTCGTTGTCAATGTTTACCATGAGAATGATGATACTCATCAAGGCGTAGGTCGTATTAGTCCAACTGTTTTAACATACGGAAAGAACCTAAAAACATTGACTAGAACGGTAGATAAAACAAACATCTACAACATGGTTAGACCTACAGGTCGGACAGAAAATGGGGGCATTGTCACTATTTCTGGTCTGGGCGCTTGGTCAGTAAACAACGAAAAGGGAGAGCGTGAGTTCTACCAATCAGGAGAGGGGTTATATGCTCCTCTTTCAATGCAGATGTATCCATCAGCATTTACTAGCAACACAACCAATGACCAATGGATCAGAAAGGACATGCAGGTAGAGAGTGCAAATCCAGAGGTTATCCGTTCCATGGCCTACCGTGAACTCAAGAAAAATTGCTACCCTGCTGTTACTTATAAGGCTGAGGGATTTGCTGACCTTGAAATAGGAGATACTGTAAAGGTTTATGATGATGGCTTTAGCCCTGTACTCTTACTTGAGATGAGGGTGTCTGAGCAAACTATCAGCTTTACTAACCCAAAAAACAACAGGACCACTTTCTCTAACGCCAAAGCACTTGAAAACATGCTGTCAAACGGTATTCAGGAGCGCCTAGACCGTATGATTGAAGACGCTAAGCCTTACACCGTTAAGGTTGCAACATCTAATGGTACGGCCTTTAAGAATGGACAGGGGCAATCAGTTGTGGTACCTACTCTGATGAAAGGCAACAAGGTCATCAATAGTGGCTGGCGTTGGGTTGTTAATGGCGAAATTAAGGCTACAAGCCCTACTTACATTGTCAAAGCTGCTGACATCAACCAGACAATGGTCTTGACCGTTGCTGCATGGGTTGACAATCTGGAAGTAGCCTCTGAACAAATTACCTTTTTGAACGCCTCTGACGGTGTCAAAGGTGATACTGGTGCTAAGGGAGAAAAAGGAGACCCAGGTCCAAAGGGTGACCGTGGGGAATTTGAGGGCTCTATTGGTGGGGTCAATTTTTTTCCAAACGCTGTTTTCGATAAAATTACCCAAAACAATACTATCTATACCGTAGACGGAACAACATATACTAATCGCTTTCCACAAAAATGGAACAATCCATACAATGCTAACATTCCGAATCCAACAACGAGTATGCATGGTCGGTTAGGAGATGTAGGAGAGCGGACGAATGTTTTTATCTTTGATGAAACGAATGGACAGCGTAATTGGAAGGGACTGTCAGTTAGTTTGATTGATTACATTCCGCACACAGCAAAGGAGCTGGTCGTATCAGTAGATGTCTACGCAAGCGGATCAGGAACTAAATTATTTGGTGGCATGCATTATGTAAAACATGGCGCTACCGCTAGGGTCTTTGGTAGTGGTCAGTTTACTCTGCCTATCCAGATAGTAGGATCCTGGCATAGAGTATCGGTTAAGGTGCCGTTTGATGCGCAAAATGTGGATTGGTCCAAAGGTTATTTGCAGTTTTATTTCTATGGCTACAATTTTACCAGCAATTCGTTATTGGCTATTGATAGACCAAAATTGGAAGATGGTAGCGTCTCAACAACTTTTTCGCTCAACCCTAGTGATATAAAAAATGAGATTGATTCTAAAGCTGACCAAGTCCTGACCCAGGAACAGCTCAATGCTCTTAATGAGAAGGCTAATATTATCCAAGCTGAGTTAGAGGCTAAGGCTAGTGCTGATACCTTGGATAACTGGATAAAGGCCTATCAGGACTTTGTCAAAGCTAACGACACGGCAAGGGCGCAGGCTGAGCAGGATTTGATATCAGCGAGCCAGCGTGTCTCTACCATAGCTAAAGATCTTGGAGAACTCTCTGACCGCTGGAATTTCATTGATACCTATATGTCAAGTTCTAACGAGGGCTTGGTAATCGGTAAGAATGATGGTAGCTCTAGTATGATGTTCAACCCTAACGGTCGTATTTCAATGTTCTCGGCAGGGGTGGAGGTTATGTATATTTCTCAAGGTGTCATTCACATTGAAAATGGTATTTTCTCTAAGACTATCCAAATTGGTCGGTTTAGAGAGGAGCAGTATCATCTCAATGCTGACATGAATGTTATTAGGTATGTAGGAGGATAGAATGGCTGAATTTTGGTCAAATACTGATAGAGGTTACCGTATCCGCCTATGGATAGATCAAACCTCTCAGAATATCGCAGGGAATAGTAGTCAGGTCAGGGTGAGACTTGCCTTGCTTAACACGACTACTACCTTTTCCGATTATAACTGTACTGCCTCGGCTACTGTCAATGGTCAAACTATAAACTGGTCAGGCCGTCCGTCTATGCTTAGTTACAATCAGACTATCATGCTGATTGATCGAACTATCACAGTTGGGCACAATGCAGATGGTAAAAAATCTTTTGGCTGGTCTGCAAGTTTTAGCGGTAGTGGTGGATACTCTCCTGGCACGCTGTCTCTATCTGGTAATTTTGGCTTGACAACTATACCACGTACTAGCTCATTTTCAGGGCAAACAGTAGCAGTAGGATCTAATATGTCTATCAATATCAATAGAGCCTCAAGTAGCTTTACTCACACTCTACGCTATGGTTTTGGCTCTAAAAGTGGAACTATCGCAACAGGTGTAGCGACTGGCACAACTTGGGCTGTGCCTATCAATTTTGCAGAAGAAATCCCGAATGGTACAAGTGCTCAAGGTACAATCTGGTGTGATACCTACTCTGGAAATACCAAAATAGGAACTAGTCACTATATCTTTACTGTGACAGTTCCAGATACAATTAAGCCTACCTTTACAGGTATTACACTATCTGACGCTAATACAGCAGCTCAAAGCCTAATGCCAGGTAATACTTTTATACAAGTTGTATCTAATATCAAGGTCACTTTTAACGGAGCAGCTGGCTCTTACGGCTCATCCATTACAGGTTACAAGGCTGAGATTGTGGGCAGAAACCAAACCACGAATAGGGATGGTGGGACCTTAGGCATTATGAATTACAACGGCACTATCACTGTCAGAGCAAGTGTATCTGATAGTCGTGGGCGTTGGTCTGATACTAAAGATGTCACGGTAACGGTTCTTGAATACTTTGCCCCTGCTTTAAGTTTCTCTATCGCTAGAACAGGCTCAAGCTCCAGTACCTTTACGGTCACTAGAAATGCAAAGGTAGCCCCTCTGACAGTGGGAAGTGCTCAAAAGAATACCATGACACTATCTTTTAAGGTTGCTAGGCTAGGAACTACTACCTACACAGCAGATACTGGGGCTGCAGCTGGGTCTTGGACTAGCCTTTCTAGTCTGACAAACTCTCAAGCTAATCTCTCAGGCAGTTATGCTGCTAATCAGTCATGGGTGGTTATTGGTACTCTTGCTGACAAATTTACTCAGACCGAGTTTGCGATAAATGTTGCCACGGAAAGCGTGGTATTTTCTTATGACCGCTCAGGAGTTGGTGTCAACAAAATTAGGGAGCGTGGAGCGCTAGATGTTAAAGGGGACATCTATGCCAATGATAATCCTATACAGCAAAAACAACTATCTCAGAATGATGGTAAAACTCTGATAGCAACAGGAGACTGGAATAATTATCTAGAAACTGGATTTTACAGAGGCCTAAGTTTAGCAAATGCTCCTAAGGGAGGTCACAGCTGGAAATTTGTGCAAGTCTTCAATCACAATGATAGTTGGGTAATGCAGGTAGCTTATGATTTTGAGGGGGCATATAGTGCAACGAGGGCAATGTCTAGAGGTGTATGGCAACCTTGGAAAGTCCATGCAACAGTTTTGAGCAATGCAGAATTTGCTAATATCAACATTACCGATACCGCAGAAATTAACATCAGAATTATGTGGGGAGTTGTATTGAGTGCGATGCGAAAAGGTAATTTAGTGACATTAACTGTCAATAGAGCTATCAAAAACATTAACTCAACGGTGGAATATAGCTTGATGGATGAAACTATACCAGTAGGATATAGGCCAATAAAAGAAGCTCATTTAGTAATGCAAGCTAACACAGGTGCAGATATATCTGGTACAGCAATCGTCCATTTAGCACCAGATGGAAAGGTTAGATTGACTAATAACATTACTGGTAACAGGGTCTGGACAGGTACAGTCACATTCATCACAGATGACCGTTATCCATAAGTAGTAAAAAAACCCATCATATCAAAATTATAATGAAACCATAACATAAAGGAGGAAAAAGATTATGTTAAAAGTCATCAAAACACGACAAACAACGGCAGAATTTTATGCTACCGAGGGCAAGGAGACTAAACTTGTTAAAACAACGGTAATCAACACAGGCAATGATGCAGTGTCAACTGTATTTGAAACCTTGCACGAGCCAGAGCTTTATGCTAAAAATCGTCGAGAGATGCGCAAGGATGAGCAAGAGTTACGAGAGTTGCGCTATAAAATCGAAGATGAGATCCTGGCGGAGATTGAGGCAGATGGAGTAGAGCTTACTGAATAAGGAGGGGGAGATTTGTGCCATTTGAAAATGTCGAAAAAATAGCAGAAAGCCAACTCACCTGGGAGATCCTATTCATCATTTTGTTTATATTTGTTGTCGGATTTCTAATCAAGACATCTGATAAGCGAGAGGCTAAATTGATGGATTTTCATGAGCAATCAAAGATTGACAGCAATAAGCGTGAAGAAAGGCTGATGAATCACTTAGATCAAACAACTGTTGAGCTTACACGCATCTCAAATACGGTTGGTGATGTGCAACGTGAGTTGGTACGAATGAATGACCGTATGGATGAAATTGAAAGGGGCAAAAGAAGATGAACCAAATTACAGAAATTATACTGAATGGAGCAATTAGTGTTTTGACAATTCTAGCTGGTATTGCTATCCAGGAGCTAAAGAAATATCTTTTGAAAAAGGGTGGGAAACGAGCAGTTGAAATTACAGAAATTGTTGCCAAAAATGCAGTCAACGCAGTAGAGCAAATCGTGACTGGTGACCATGTTGATAAATATGACTTGGCCAAACGCCGTGTAACGAGCGAATTGGAAAAATACAATATCTACATGTCAGAATCTCAATTAGAAACATTCATTGAGAGTGCAGTTAAACAAATGAATGATGCTTGGAAAGGAGGTGTTGAAGATGTCAAAAGTAAATGAAGCATTGAACAATATTAGGGCCTTGGTTGGCTCTGGGCGTCCTGTTGGCAATGGCGAGTGCTACGCTCTGGCTAGTTGGTACGAGTCCATGATTACACCTAATTCGACAGTTGGCCTTGGAGCTGGTGTTGGTTGGGTCAGTGGAGCTATTGGAGACACGATCGCAGCGCACAATATTGGTACAGCCTACCCTTGGCAAGCGAACGGCTGGTCTGTATCAACATCTGGACCATTTAAGGTTGGGCAAATCGTGACTTTGCGTGGTGGAACTTATGGCCACGTGGTCATCGTTGAGGCAATCAATGGGGACTCGCTCACTGTATTGGAGCAAAATGTAGGCGGCAAGCGTTACCCAGTCCGTAGTCATTACAGTGCCAGTCAATACGCACGCAATGTTGCGCACTACATCACGCCTCCAGGCGCAGAAGTAACATCTAGTGCACCGAGTAGCTCACGTAGCTATACAGAGTATGGCACTATGACAGTTACAGTTGACGCTATTAACGTGCGACGTGCTCCAGGTACCTCAGGGCGGATTGTCGCAACCTATACCAAAGGTCAGTCGTTTAAGTATGATAAGGTTATCATCGATACCAATGGCTATGTCTGGGTGTCCTATATAGGTGGCAGTGGCCAGCGAAACTATGTAGCGACAGGAGCTACCCGTAACGGCAAACGATTCGGTCCTGCATGGGGGACGTTTAAATAAAAATTAAGCCTCAGCTAATGCTGGGGCTTTTTTTGATGTCTTCAAAACGGAAATTTTAAAAAATGTCTATTTTATCGGAAAGTTTTACGAATAAATAAGTAAGGAGGAAATCAAATGGATTTAAACGATTTACATAGAGCAGTGATCACAGGAGGAATTGACAGAAATAACATCCGCATCATACGTAAGAAGGGAAAGATAGTGGACTACTTATTGCCAGGAGAGACTGCCAGCAAGAATGAAGAAGTGGAGATTATGAAATTGGAGGATTTGCTGGCAGAAATGTTTGCCCCCTAAGTAATTTGAAATCAGAGGGGGCAAAAAAGGGGTATAAGTTTAAAACTTTCATAGTTTTATATAGCGATTTTATTTACTTTTTATACTAACCCCCCCTTATAACAGGCTTCTTTCTTCTATTATATTTTAATCATAACAACGTTAGTAAAAAGACGCAGTTAAGTAA
>NZ_JBRUIM010000005.1:0-171675 GCF_053207365.1 Streptococcus cameli
TTACTGATTCGGATACTGACTCAGAAACGGATTCTGAGATGGATTCAGATACTGATTCGGATACTGATTCGGATACTGATTCAGAAACGGATTCGGATACCGATTCAGAAATGGATTCTGATACTGATTCAGAGACTGACTCAGAGATGGATTCGGATACGGATTCTGAAACTGACTCAGAAATTGATTCGGATACTGACTCAGATACTGACTCAGAGATGGATTCGGATACGGATTCTGAGATTGATTCGGATACTGATTCTGAGATTGACTCACTTACTGACTCAGAGATGGATTCTGATACCGATTCAGAAACGGATTCTGATACTGACTCAGAGATTGACTCAGATACTGATTCAGAAATGGACTCAGAAACGGATTCTGATACTGACTCAGAGATGGACTCGCTTACTGATTCGGAGACTGACTCAGAGATGGATTCTGATACCGATTCAGAGATTGATTCACTTACTGACTCAGAAATGGATTCAGAAATGGATTCTGATACTGACTCAGAGATGGACTCAGAAACGGATTCAGAGATGGATTCACTTACTGACTCAGAGATGGATTCTGATACCGATTCAGAGATGGACTCAGATACTGATTCTGATACCGATTCAGAGATGGACTCACTTACTGACTCAGAAACGGATTCAGAGATGGATTCTGAAACTGACTCAGAAATTGATTCAGAAACTGACTCAGAGATGGATTCTGACACTGACTCAGAGATGGACTCACTTACTGATTCTTGAACAGATTCTGACGTTGATTCTGATACAGATTCTTGAACAGACTCAGAAGTTGATTCTGATGTTGATTCTTTTGTAGATTCTGATGTTGACTCAGAAGTCGATTCTGATACTGATTCTGATACGGACTCAGAAATTGATTCAGAGATAATTTCGGCCTTACGGTTATACAAACCTGCATCGACATTTGTTACGTTTGCATTATTCACACGAACTGCAACAGATCCATTCGCATCTACATCTGAGTCAATAGTATCATTTGTTCCAATGTTTTGTTTAGTGAAAAGGTAGCCATTTGGCGCAATAACAGAAAGTGTATAGTTGCCATTTGGTAAATCTTTGAAGCTATATGTTCCATCACTTGCTGATTGAACTGAGAAGGTTTGGTTTGTTGCTGTATTACGGATTGTAACGTAAGCACCTGAGATAGCAGGTTCACCTGCATCACGAATACCATCTTTGTCTTTGTCTTCCCATAGGCGGCCACTTACACTGTATGTTTTAGGAGCAAGTTGATCAATAACACTTGCGTTAACACCATTGATACGGTATCCAGAGATGGCAGTACCAGCTGCATCAGCGACTGTGTAAGGAATATTCTGTCCACTATATGATCCATTATGGACTACATTGGCCGTTTCATACACATATGGTGATGATCCTTTTGCTGCAACCAAGTTCATTTTTAAGGTCTTCAAATCCTGAATGGAACCTGAATATGTAGTACGGAATTTAATTGTATCTGTTCCAGCAAGTGTTTTAGTTTTGGCAACATATTCTGCACCGGTTGTACGACTAGTTTTGACGGTACCTTGTGCCTGTGCTTGGCTATATGTTATTTTATTAGTTGCAGCACCATTAATAAGGACATTTGTTGGATCGCCTAATTTCGAATCTGCTGAAGTATCAATATGAATGGCCGTATATTGCGTTACTTTTACAGCTTGTCCTGGAACGTAAACTACTGTCCAGTCAATTGTTTTAGTTGCTGAATCATATACACCAGTTACAGATTGAATTAAGTTTTTTGGTTGAACTGTAGATGAACCTGATCCTCCCCAATAAATTTGTTGGTGGCTATCTGTGAAGTCTGAAATCGTAAAGGTTGTTTTGGTTCCTGATGTTGTTGCACGCAAACTCGAATAATGAGCATAGTCAATCGGAGATACACCCTCACTCACAACATTAAATGTGATGACTTGTCCTGCACCTTCCGTTACTGTTGTTACAACTTCCGCTACCTGTCCGTCTGCTAGACGATAACCTGGAATCATTGCTGGGTCAGCAACTTCTGCTACGGTGATTGAAACTTTTTCAGAACGAGGATTTTCAGTTTTAACTGGAACAATTTTATTTGTTGAACCAACAATTTTTCCATCTTGGTCCACATAGCGAACTTTATAAGACACAGCCGCTGTACGAGTTACAGTAGCGGTACTTGAAGACGCTTGAGCTGGTTCAACTGTGCTACTTGACGCAGTTGATGTACTAGATGATTGCGCACTTGTCGATGATGACATTGACACCTCATCAGTGCTCGCAAGAGTGCTAGTAGTTGAACTTGCAGTATCTTCTGCCATTACCTGACTAGCCGCTGCACCTGCTCCTACAATTGCACCTAGCGATGCCGCACCTCTAATCAAAACAGAAGCTTGGTTGTAAGCATCTGTATCAATAGAGCGGACTTTTACTTTCTCTGGTTCTGGACTTGATGATACTTTCACCAAGCCTACATGGGTCATAATGGTGCGAACCCAATGTTTCCCAGCTTTGTGAAGTTTTACTCGTGTCTTACGCGAGACCTCACTATAATTTAACTTTCTAAGTTTACCTTTCACGCTATCGCCTTCCTCCTAATAATCCAGTATCTATTTGTACCAGCTTGCTACCTTAATATACTAAATTATTTTACTATTTTTATAGACTAATGAATTATACTAGTTTTTTATGCCCTTATTTGTACATTTTCTTATATATGTCTAAAAAATACAAAAAAACATTAAACAACTTTAAATTTTTTGTTTTTCAATGTTTTTTCGGAATATTAACGATACATTTAAGTGGTTAAGTGTCCATTTTGCGAACGCTTTCTGAACTAATCCATAAAATTTACTAAAATATTCGCCATGTCTCTTGCTGAAGTATCTCCAGGTTTTCTGATCCAATTAATAAACAAAAAATGTAAACAAACAACAAAAGTTTCCCAAGCATATTCTTGCGGAAGGTTGAATTTTTTATCTAAATGAGCGAGTTTATTTTGAATATCAGAATTTTTCAAAATCAAAGCAATATGCTCTTTTATAATATGATCAATATCAGCAATATAATCTAGCAACATACAACACAATTCTCTTCTAGTTTCTAAATAAGAAACTAGTTGGTACAACACTCCAAACCCAAATGTTAGGTCTTGACTGAGTATAGTCGTTGTCTCTGCCATTAAATCTTCAAATGCAAATTGAATCACTTCGTCTTTCGCATTATAATAATAATAATAAAAAGATGAACGGCTTATCTTTGCTTCTTCAATTATGTCTTTTATTGTGATATCTTTGTAAGCTTTTTTTTGGATTAGCGAAAGTAATGCTGAAACAATTTTGTAATTATTGACTTTTACATTCATAAACTCCCTTTCATATTTTATAATATAGTTCTCATTCCAAGCCTAAAAGGACTATCTATATCTTTTAAAAAGAATGTGATAATCCTATATTTTTGATGAGAAAAGAAGAAAATGTTAATCATTAAAATTGCTTTGCTACCTAAAGTACCTCATAAGAGAGAACACAACAGATATGGTGACCAATAAGACAACCGTTAAATAAAAGATTGGACGACGGTTGTTTTTCTTTTCTGGTTTAACATAGCGTGCATTACTAATTTTTTCTGATATATCTTTTTCTAACAATTCATTACGTTTTGTCATGACAATCTCCTTTCTTTAATACTGCAATATATTGTTCTTTTGAATCTTGTCCAGATTTTTGCCGTTGTAGACGAACAAGATCTGGCAGATAATCGGCATTTGCTATATAATCCACCATTTCTTGGCCCTGACCTTCAGCAAATAGGTGTTCACTAGCCATAAACATTGGTTGATGTACTGTATTTTCAAATGCTAAAATGAGTAGATTATGTTCAAAAGCCATTCTGTTTGCAGACAAAATTTCTCTTCCATGGTTGATATCCAAGTAAATATCACACTGGGCAACCAGCTTTTCAACTACTTGGTTTGAAACATTTGGATACAGTGTCACATTTTCATAAGCCGCAAAACTGGTTAATCGTGGAGACATTTCTGTCAAAGCTGCAATATGAAATTTATGAGTTGGAAGACTTATCACAAGGGTAGATAAATCTTGAATATTATCTGAGTTTGTTAAAATCAGGATTTCTTTTCCATTTTGATTTTGCCGTTTTTCTGGATAGATATAGCCCAAGTATGAAACCCGCTCTGCTTGTTCCTGCGGTAACAACTTCAGCATATTTTTATAGCTTTCTTGGTCTTGGACAACCACTCTCTTACTACGACGTGTTTTTTGTTCTAAGATTAGTCTCATATTGCCAGGAATGGTGTCTGTTATTTTTTCCTGCCAAAACAGAATGTCGTCTCCCGGCTGGTCAAAATAATGTGACACGATAAAGGAGCTCGATAAGGTATTATAAAAAATCTGTGACGTATCTTGATTGGATTCTTTTAAATAAAATTGAACAAAGTCAACCTTTTTTGAGAAAATATAGGTCTTTTCATTCCAGTTCAGCAAAATGTTTCCCGACAAATAGTTTTCTGAAATGATTTCTTGACCGTCTAAAGAATAATATTTCTTTAATACAATACGATTTTTCTCATCTCGGAATGATTTTGCAACTTTAAAACCAGCTAAATTATAATGATCTGAATAGCGAACACGGTGTTCTCTATCAAACCAATCCACTTGTTTTACAATTCGAAGATGAGTTGGTTCGTGGTAAAAAATTTCTCCCATTTTGATGTTTCGATTCCAGATTTCACCACTAGCGTTAGTTCCTGTAATTTGCCAAAAATCTGGCAGAGGAACTTTATTAAAATAAAGACCGGTTCCTGTTTGATTTTCCATACCACAAAAGAAAACATAGGGGGATGTTCGTTGAGGTCCGATATTCCCATCATCATTTATAACGATTGTTTTTCCAGTAAATCCAGCTTGTTCTAATGAATACTCTAAATCAAGGGAAGCATTGCTCAACCAATCAAATAATTTAATCATTTGTCAAAACCTCCACAAAATGTTTCCATTTTTTTTCTAAAATATTTCTTAAATATTCACTTGCAATTTCATAAGATTCAATGGCCGCTTGCTTTATTGTATCTTGTTCGTACATAAAAATGATTCGATCTGCAATTAGCGTTGAAACAATTCCTGCATCATCTGGCTCTAATCGAGGTACCAGATGACCATTTTTACCTTCTTTAATAAACGTTTGATTACCATAAGGTACATCCAATCCAATCATAGCTAAGCCAGAACCAATGGCTTCTAAAAGTGTTAACCCAAATCCTTCACTTGTTGAAGCAGTAAGGTACAGTTCATAATCTCTGTACACATCCTGGAGCGAATGATGGCCTTTTAATTGAATATACTCTTTTGCGTCTAGGGCTTCTATCAACTCCGTTAATTGCTGCCTTTGGCCACCCTCTCCATATATGTCCAATGTCACCGGAAAGACCTCACGCGCTTTTACAACGGCCCTTACAAGCCAATCAATATGCTTTTCACTTGCTAATCTTGAGGCAGTAATTAAACTGTATTTTTTGCGCGGATTGCCGGTAATTTTCAAGGTATCCAAACTACCAACAGGAATAGCAAATACAGCAGGCTGAAAATCTGTATACTGTTGAAATTGTTGTTCTAGCAATCTTTTTTGTGCTTCTGTTGAAGTGATGAAAGCATCTACCTTATCTGCATTAGAAAATTGGTATTCGTAATAGTTATTCCAGAGAATATTTTCTTCGTTACTTGCCTTTTCATTATAATGCTCAGCATGAATCACAACAGCTAGTTTTGCAGCCCCTTTATGTTCAAAAACTCCTTGTCCAATACCGGTTGCCCTATCTAACAGCAGAATATCTTTGTTAGTCAACTGCAATTGATCTAACATTCGACAAATTAGATCTTCTTTAGCATACACTCGCCCATCTGGAAATTCGAAAAACTCTCCGCCAAAGGCCATATTTTCTTCAAAAGCAATACTACCATTTTCATTATAAAAGGTTCGTTGGATAGTTTCTAATTTATCGTCATTAAAAACAAAGAATTCGCTAAATTGTTTTGTATACGTGTAATAATCTTTCCGCAACAGCTGCCCTTGACCAGATAAATATTCAACTCGCTGTACACAGTCAGTTGTGTCTCTTTTAAGGGCTACAACTATTTGAATATCTGTTTCTTCAAAAGTATAACGGATAATCTGGCCATTTACCTGTTTTTCAGCAATGGGGTGTGAAAATGTTTGTTCTAATTCCACTAAAGGATAGGTAGAAGGGGCTATTTTTATATCTGTAAAAAACGAATACAGCCAAATAATCTCCTGATTTTCCAATCCAATATTCTCAGTTAAATGTTGTAAATTTTCTGCCTGGAACATGTCAGTAAAAATAAATTTAGTCGGAATGTTCAGTTGACGAAAAATACCTGCACGATAGGCTTGAGCATATTCAACTCCACTACTGGCCCATCCGATGCCTTTGTTGATATTGTAAATAGTCATAATGCTTCCTTTTTAATCTAAACATAATAAATCGAGAATTCACCATCTTTATCTTTTGAAATGGTGCTTAGCATAATATTGCGCACAATCGAATCTTTAACGTCTTCTTCCATTTTGAGATAAGATCGAAACGATTCTAAATAGTATTCATTGATTGAATTTCTTTGAGCTACCTGTCTTAATGAAACCATTGATTTCAATTGTTGAAGGTTATCAACCTCAGAAATCCAACAAACATCAATGGCTTTTAAAACAGATAATCGATAAAACTCATCTATTTTCTCATTTATCATTAAGATTTCTTGCTTTTTTTGTAGCTCTTTATGGTATAAATCTAACAGTAGATTTTTCACTTCCTGTTTGTTCTCAACTTGAAATCCCTTTGGAATAGCTCGAAACTGATAACTATAATTCTCAAGAATGTAGCGTTTTAATTGATTCTCTGTTAAGGACTCATTTTTTTCTAAGAATCGATCAATGCTATCAATAAAAATACCTTCTAACTGATCTGCTAATTTTTTCTCGCCATAAATCAGGCTATCACGTAACCGATAAATTCGATTGCGTTGAAAACGAAGACTTTCATCAAATTTGATAGTTGTTTGTCTTCCACGAACCGCCTTGTCTTCACTTTTTTCTTGTGCACGTTCAAATGCCTTTTGGTATCTACGCTTTGTAATTTCTTGTCCATAATTTTTCCGATCAGTATGGTTATTACGGTCAAAATATCGTTTTACTAGATAAGGTGCATGCTGAATCAATAATTCATCTTCTAATGAGACAAAAAACTGACTCAGACCGGGGTCGCCCTGTCTTCCAGCGCGTCCTCTTAATTGCCAGTCAGAACGCATATTCGGCATACGCTCCGTTCCAATAACAGCCAATCCTCCTAGTTCACGCACGCCTTCTCCCAATATAATATCGGTACCACGACCCGCAATAGACGTTGCTACATTGACTGCACCTTTTTGTCCAGCCTCTTTAATAATCATGGCCTCTTTTGCGATATTTTTGGCAGTAAGAACATTATGCGGAATACCTTCTTGAAGAAGCAGACGGGAATAAATCTCTGCTACACCTACTGTTCCAGAAATGAGCAATACTGGTTGTCCCTTTTCATGCAATTCTTTAACATATTCGATGGTTGCGTACAGTTTTTCAGGTAAAGTTGTATAGACCTTATCTGGGTAATCCACCCGAATAAGAGGAGCATTAGTTGGAATCACAACAACAGGAACCTTGTAGGTAGAAATCAATTCATCCTCTGCCAACTTTCCTGTCCCTGTCATTCCAGATAAGGTCGGAAACATATTAAAGAGACTTTGGTAGGTAATAGATGCCACAGCTTTCGAATCTTTAGTTAGCTTTACTTTTTCTTTGGTTTCAATCGCTTGATGGATACCGGATTGTAAGCGTGTTCCTTCCATTAAGCGCCCCGTTCTATTATCCAATAATTTTATTTCATCGTTATCAACGACATAGTCTACATCTACTTTATAAACATGGTGGGCACGAAGCGCAAGATTGATATGTCTGAATAATTCGAAGTGTTTATCAGAATACAAGTCTTCTATATCGAAATACTTTTCTGCGTATAAACCACCTTCTTCTGTTAAATAAACTACCTTGTCGTCCTTGTCAAAGAAATATTCTTCATCTTTTTTTAGCGTCAAAACGAATTGATTGGCACTTTCATATAAGTTCGATTGAACTCGCGGTGATCCAGAAATAATAAGAGGTGTCTGAGCGCTATCAAGTAGTACGGCATCTGCTTCGTCTACAATAACAAAATTAAAGGGTCTTAAAAACTTATCTTCTTTAGAACTGGCCAAATTATCAGCCAGGTAATCAAACCCCAAACCTGTACTGGTTGTATAGGTAATATCTGAATAGTAGATTTCCCTCTTGAAAGAAGGATTTACTTCATCCGTTTCACTATAAACTGCTACTCCGACTGTTAGTCCAAGCCATTTATAGACCTTTCCCATTTCTTCTGCATCACGTTTCGCCAAATACTCATTGGTTGTTACCAACAAGGCACCTTTTCCTGAGAGGGCATTTAAATATAGTGGCATAGTTGCTGTCAAGGTTTTCCCTTCACCAGTTTTCATTTCCGCAATATTTCCACCGTGAAGAGCAATTCCTCCAAGAACCTGTACATCAAAAGGGAACATCCCTAAGACACGCTTTGAAGCTTCCCGAATGGTTGCATAAGCTTCGGGTAATAAGTCCTCTAATGTCTCACCATTTGCCAATCGTTCTTTAAACAGAACAGTTTGGTGCTGTAAGTCAGCGTCAGACATAGCTTTCATAGTGGACTTAAATAGATTTATTTTTTTTAATTGTTTGCGTAAACGCATTAATTTCAACTCATTAAAGAGTGAGTGGTGTTTTTTTAATTTCATACTTCTAGTCTAATTCAATAAAGTTTCTAACAAGTTCCAATTCATTTGGCAAATCAGCACTTTTATATTTTCCAACAATTGGAAGAACCTCTGTATCGCTTGGTTCAGCAATTTTTAAAATTGATAACGATCGAAATGATAATGTGTAACAACCCGCACTACGTATATATACTGTATATGTAAAAGTATCTTCAGGACAAGCAAATTCTTCTTCGCCTTCTCTAAGGACAGTTGTCTCTACTATCTCTCCCTGACGATTGTAAAACATAATCTGTACAAAATAGCGAAGCGGTGGCGTTGTTTCCATATCCAACTCAATGGCATATTTTTTACCTGGAATCAAGGCTGGCAAGTCAGGAACACTGCGATTGCCTTGGTAATTTGTTCGTGATTGAAATGTCCGAAGTGGTTTTCCAGCTGCTAATCTAGGATTGTGTAAAAGCGTTTCGTTTTCTTCGAAAGAAACTTTAGAACCATACAAATAAGACTGTCCGCTTCGAACATACGGCCACTCAATCTTTTTGATTAAGATTTTTCCCATTAGAATTTCCTTCCAAAATTTTCTTCTAAAAAGTTCGCAAACTGCCTCATAAACCATTGATTGATTGCACGACTGTTGTCATTATGACGTCCTTCATATCCTTTTGTAAAAATATGTGTATCATGTTCTACAAAATGGTCAATCAACAGATTTTTAGCTGTTCCGTCATAATCATCATTTTCCATATAAGCAATCGCAAATTTTGTATCTTTGAAATCAGATTGGGAAAACTTATCCCAAAATCTCTGATTTAATGCTTTCACTTCTTCTAACTCTGCTGCCCCAGTCACATTCAAGAGTACATCAGCTGATGTTTCAAATTCATGAGGACGTTTTAATTTCATACCTAATGCAGTATCCCCAAGATTGGTAAATGGTTTTCCAACTACTACCCCATATGGATTGAAGGTTGAAGCGTAATACAAAGCTCCAAAAGATCCCATTGATAATCCCGATAAAATCATTTGCGAGGAATCAAAATTCAAATAATCTAATGCTTCTTGAAGTGTTTGCTCTAATTGGCTTTCAAAATTATCTGACCCAGTGTAAAAGGCGCCACCCTCAATGCGAGGATCTGCAATCAAAACAAAAGGTGCTTTAAGATTTTTCATAATCCCAAAACCTTCAAAACCTTCCGCAGTTCGATATCCAGAAAAATAAACATTCAATGGTGGTTTTAAGTCTCCTGGATTGAAGTAAGAAAAGAATTCTTGGCGTTGGGAATTAAAGGCATGTTTTCCACCAAGGACCATTTCTCCGTATCCTTGACGTGAATAACGCCAGTGCATTGCACCAAATTTTAATTTCCCATTCCCTTTGGCATGGACGACGACAGAGTACATACCCGCATCAGGATTTTTTGGAATAATATAGACATCTTGCATTTCTTCTTCCGTAATAAAGATTGACTCAAGAAGTCCTCTTGTGCTACCTCTTTGAATTGGAATCAATTCAATTTGAATGGAGCAATTCCCTTCTTTGACGTATTCTTGCCATAATTCAATAGCCACCTCAAACGAACTCAAATTGTAGCGATAAGTAAATAATTGAGTAAAATCCTCACCAAAGTTACCTTCAAAAATAGCATGAACATGCCCTTGGTAGGATACTTTTCCTTTAAATAATGGATTAGGATCAATGTCTGGCAGTTTTAGCTTGGCACCATATTGTCCAGGAAATGCCACCATTTCGATATGGGCAACTTTCTCTTCGGTACTACCATCTATCTTAATCGTCTGAGGTCTTTTTCTTTTAACAAAACCACCGTCTTCTTGCTCTAAAATAGAAACACCTTTATCTAAAAAGACTGCATAGGCTTCAACATTAACACTTATCGGAGTTAAATCTTCCTCCCTTACCGTATCCGAAATCACAACTGCTCCAAAATAAATCGCTACATGTGCAGGTTCACCATTTTCTTGTAGGGGAAGCTGTGATTGCTTATGCAATTTGAGTGCTTCTAAAAAATCTGGAAGAGCTTCTATCGTGGAATAATGCCATTTTACAGAGCGATCAGCGCTATGGTCTATTGTCCAGTCTTCTCTACCGATTTGTAGTATTTCCATTATCTCTCCTCCTCATCGTAGAGCAAACTCTTCCACTTATCTAAAATTCTTCCACTTGTGTAATCAGCCATTTTTTGTACAGCATATACAATCGAACGATTCCAGTTGGCTAATCCATCAAAATAATAATGAAGTGCCTGATTCAATTCTGAATCATCTTGTAAAATCCAGCCATTTTTTTGGTGTTCTACATATTCTGAGACAACAGAATTGACCTGTGGTAATCCCGCACTAATACTTGCAATTTGTGTATATAAATCAGGGACTTCTCCCAAGTCAAGCACCAATCGAACCTTATCCAATGCTTTAATAATTTGAGTCTCATTTGTGAAATGTGAAAAGATAATTGACTTTAATTCCAATTCAGTGGCTTCATCAATCTGATTTTCACCCTCACTTTCTGCCACACGGAAAAACAACTCTAAATCATATTTAGAATGGATTTCTTTTTCAATTGCGGCTTCTAAACGTTTTAAAACACCGTCTTGTCTGAACGTAACAAGTTGCAAATGAATCAACGGATTCACTGCCATGCTTTCTAAAATCAATTTGCAATAATCGACAGCCTCTTGTTCTGAAATAGTATCAATGAAGAAATAGATGATTAGTTCTTTAATCATTTGACTATTCCCAAGTCTCAGACGAGTATCAAATGGTGATACTCTCGAAATTTTATGAGACAAGTGACCTAAATTGAAATTAGAGAGTTCTAACTGGAGCTCTTCTTCTAATTTTAAACTATCTACTAATAAGACCTTTGACTGTTCTAAAACATCTTTTAATCGATCCTGCTCAACATGCTCATTTCGACCAGAAAAGAATGAAAAGATTTTTTTCTGGTTCGGAAAAGAATCAAACAAGAGTGTATTGTGTCTTCTGTCAGAAGATATAACCAAGATATCTTCCTCTGTAATAGTCTTTAATTTCTGTAACCGTTCTTTTAACAATTCTTCCCAAGAATGGTAAGTATATTTATCAAAAATACAATCTGCCAATGGATTGATTTCAATCCGCATATTTTCAATCAAATATTCTCTAATTTGCCAAACACCATTTCGATTTAAATAATCTTGATGGCATGGTTCTCCATCGACATAATATAAAATACTAGAAATGAAACCTCGATCATCAAAATAAAGAATTTCTGTTGTTTCATTACCACTATAATTAGTAATGGTGACAATATTCCCATTTTCTGCAAAATCAATTACAGCAATTGTTTCTCTTTGTTGATTTCTCGCTATAATGGAAAAAGGTGTATAAACAAAATTTGTCCCTTCTGGCCAATTCAAGGCTTTAAAATCAATCGGAACGGTGTGCTTTAAATGAATGCTTTGGATATCGTCAAAGAAAGACCAGTATTGTGCCCCTAACAAGTCTTGCTTATGAAAATAGTAACGAAGCTGTGGTTGGTAATTCAAAATAAGTAAACCTGCTTCTTCATCCGCATTTGAAAACATTCGATATTGATTAATCGTGTCATCAAATTTAACACTGTTGTATACACGAAACCATAACGGAGCAGTATCAAACCAAGTCCGTTCATTGTTGTACCACGAAGGTATAAAATAATACATGCTTTCTCCTTAATTAAAGTATGTCTTTGTATTTCTTCCACATTTGGAAAGACTCAACTTGTTCTATAATACCAAGCATCAACATTGTAATCACAAACGCATTACTAATTAGTAAAGCCGGACTAATCGGTTGAGAACTCAAAACAATAGACAATAATGGCACACCACTGATTATAACTGTCAGCAAAGCACCAATCTGTGATATGATACCAATTTTTCGAGAAATAAACCTCTGTGTATCGTAACCAGGTGTAACACTTTCAATATAATCACCATTTTGGCGCATTGATTTAGCAATTTCATATGAATCATAATTATAATATGCAAATCCAATCGCTAAAATATACAATAGACAGATGTAAATGATCGCACCCATTAATTTGGAAATACCAACATTTTGGTACAAGAACAAAAGAAATTCATTATCTGGATTTGTACGAAGCAAAATAGAAACAATGTAGAGTGGCAACATCATTAAAGAGATACCATACATAAATGGCATACTTCCAGCCGGCATCATCCGGATTGGTAGATAACTGTCACGAGAATTGGAATTCGCCAATCCTATCCGCTTGATTGGAATACGATACTCCGAACGATAATTGGATATAGCAATCAGAATTAAAACCACCAGTATAGCAGCAAAAAGAACAAGTCTCAAAAACAATTCCGACTGTTCAAAAGTATTCTCTCTAAAATACAGGGTTGCATTATTTATAAATGACAAAATCATGTTTGACATAATGAATATCATCATACCGCCTAACCCCAACCGACTGTTTTGATTCCCCAACCAAACCAGTACAGCAGCGCCAGAAGCCAGTAAAACAATCGTCATTATTCGAACCAATCCTGGGTATGAACCTCCCATAAAATCAACGTGTTCAAAGGTAGAATTCATTGTCAAACCATAGCCTTGTAAAATGGCAATAGCGATCGCTAATGTCGTTTGGTAACGATGAGTTTGTAAGGCTGTTTTATTTTTCAACATGCCAAAAACAGCAAAAAAGCGCCATAAAATCATGGAGGTCATCCAAGGACCTACTCCTAGGCTAAACAGAGTTAGATTACTCAGATTTCCCGCTGAAAAAACCGCTAGACTTTCGAGCAAGTTCTTTGTTT
This sequence comes from Streptococcus cameli, assembly GCF_053207365.1. NCBI lineage: Bacteria > Bacillati > Bacillota > Bacilli > Lactobacillales > Streptococcaceae > Streptococcus > Streptococcus cameli. The sequence goes on from NZ_JBRUIM010000005.1 coordinate 13,714, forward strand.
CTGCATCTGCAATAAATTGATTATTAAGTGGCATTGTCGAAATCGGTATCCCTCTCCCAACAAGGTATACAAAGATAAAAAAGATAGTCCATAATCCACGTGCCCAGACTGGATTTTCTAAAAATTTAACTTTAATTTTAAACATAATATTTTCCATGTTCGTATTATAGCATAAAATAAATGGCAATGCACTTACTAATATGCTTTTTCTCCTTTGTAAAAATCAATATATATATATATATATCAACATCGATGTAACTTCGTTTGTGAATTGTTTATCAAATCAATAAAAACCTATAATAATATGCATATTTAAATTGCTTTATTTAGGCTACAAAAAATGCTATAATTGAGTAGAAAAAATAATTTAGCAATAGAAAAGAGGATGTTGGTCTCTATACTTTGAAACCAATTAAAGAAATAAATGGAGAAGATTTCAGTTATCATTCCCGTATATAATGGTGAAAAGCACCTAGCGCAGTGTATCGAGAGTGTTATCAACCAGTCCTATAATAATCTTGAGATTATCATTATTAATGACGGTTCTACTGATGGCAGCTCAGCGATTATTGAACATTATCGTCAACACGATAAACGTATTCGTGTTTTGCACAAATCAATAAATGAGGGATTAGGCGCTGCACGTAATTCATCGCTAGCCTTAGCTACTGGACAATACATTTGCTTTATTGATTGTGATGATTGGATGGACAAAAATCATGTATCCGATTTATATGATTTACTAACTCGTACAGATAGTGATATTGCCGTTTGCAACTTCTCCCAGTACATTGAGGATGAGGGACGTTTTAAAATCCATATTCACCCTGATGACTACTATGAAGCGGTCTATACTTCACAAGAGTGGTTAGCCTATCAGTACGGCATGCCTAATTTTTTAAGTTCTTGTTTTACAGTTCCTTGGGTTAAATTGTATAAAAAAGAATTATTTGAAAACATTCTGTATTTTACTGATGGTTTTGGTGAAGATGACCGCACAACATGGAAACTCTATCTTGTTGCTGATAAAATTGCATACATGAATCGCCCAAGTCTTGTTTACCGTCTAAACTCGGCTAGTATGACTCAGACCGCTAATCAAGCTACTATCTTCAATACAGAACCTGTTTTTGAAAGACTAGCGACACTCAGTTTAATTGGCTTTGATGTTTCAAAAGAAATCAAAGCCTATGAGTGGAGAGCTGGTATTAACCGTAATGATGCCCTCAATAAAGGTCAAATGGAAAAATACAAGCACTTGAAATTTATTGAACAAATCATGAAGAAGTATAGAGGTTAATATGAGAGTTTATATCACAAATATCAACGGTCACTCTGGAACTAGTACTGCACAAATTGCACAAAATATGGTAACAGATATCGCCACAGAATTAGGGTACAGAGAGCTCGGTGTCTTTTGTTATCCAATGAGTTCTGATAGCAACGAAGAGCTTTCCAAGCGAATTGATGGTATTTTAGCAAGTGTTCGAAATGGTGATGTTATTATCTTTCAAACACCCACTTGGAATACTACCGCTTTTGATATTCGTTTAATGGCAAAAATCAAAGCACACAATGTTAAGGTTGTTGTCTTTATCCATGACGTTGTTCCATTAATGTTTGCTGGAAACTTCTATTTGATGGAACACACCATTCCATATTACAACACCGCAGATGTCATCATTGCTCCAAGTCAAGCGATGATTGACAAATTGCGTGAACATGGCTTAACTGTTGAAAAGACAATTATACAGGGCATGTGGGATCATCCAACAACTGCACCACAACTTCCGTCTCAGTTCAAAAAAGTCATCCATTTCCCTGGAAATCCTGATCGCTTTAGTTTTGTAACAAAGTGGGAGCATGACATAGAGCTTCGTCTCTATACTGGACGCGATGTCACTGATTTACCACAGAACGTTACCAAAATCCCTTATCGGCCTGCCGAACAACTTCTCATTGAAATGTCTGAGGGAGGATTTGGTTTAGTTTGGATGGACGATCACGATAAGGAATACCAAACCATGTATTGTCCTTATAAATTAGGTGCTTTTATTGCAGCAGGTATCCCTGTCATCGTTCAAAAAGGCCTAGCTAATGAAGATATTGTACGGAATAATCATCTCGGAATCATCGTTGACAATCTAGATGATGCTATTCAACAAATCAACTCCATGAGTCCAGAAGAGTATCAATCACTGGTTTCATCCGTCAGGTCATTTAGCCCATTGGTTCGTCAAGGATACTTCACACGAAAATTACTAACGGATGCTGTGTTCCACGCATTAAAAAAATAAGGAGACTCAAATGAGCTATTTCCCAACTATTACAGTTAAACCTATCTTAGAAAGCCTCGATTATATTTTGAAAAACCAATCTTCAGTTGCCAGATTTGGTGATGGAGAAATCGATATCATTACAGGCCATAGCATTCCCTATCAAACTTACCAACCAGAACTCGGTAAACGCCTCAAGGAAATCTTACAAACCAAAAGTTCACCAGAATTTTTGGTTTGCTTGCCTGATGTATTTGAAAGACGGCAACGGTATAATTCAAATGCTAATTTCTTTTGGGAAACCCACATGAAGCAATATCGTACATTCTATGAAGCAACCTGTACTTCGCCTTGGTATGGTTCTACTTTTCTATCAAGACCCTATATTGATTTAGAAGACAAAACTCCTGCAAAAGAATCATTTGAACGTTTGACCGCATTATGGAACCAACGAGACTTATTGATTATAGAAGGAGAAACTTCTAGATCGGGAGTAGGCAACGATTTGTTTCAAAATGCCAAGTCGATTTCTCGTATTATCTGTCCATCAAAAGATGCTTTTGCACATTACACAGAAATTTATGAAACTGCAAAACAATATGCTGAAGACAAATTAGTCCTTATTATGTTGGGCCCTACCGCAAAACTATTAGCATATGATTTACATCAAGATGGTTTTCAAGCTATTGATTTAGGACACATTGACTCAGAATATGAATGGTTCAAAATGAAAGCTACTCACAAAGTAAAACTAAACCATAAACACACTGCAGAATTCAATCGCGATACCGATATTGCTCCAGTAGAGGACGAAGAGTATTTTTCTCAAATTATCGCTCGTGTGGGCATTCAAAATGAGGAGCCTTTCATGGCACAAGAAACCGTAAAAATAGAAAATGAAATCATCAGTATCATTATTCCTGTATACAACGTTAAACAATATCTGAAACGTTGTTTGGATTCCATTCTCAAGCAAACATATAGTAATCTAGAAATTATACTAGTTAACGACGGTTCAACTGATGGAAGCGCCATTATTTGTAACGAATATGCTGCAAAAGACAAGCGTATCCGAGTGATCCACCAAAGCAATTCTGGCGTATCACAGGCTAGGAATAATGCTATTAAACAAGCAACTGGTCGATATATTACGTTTATTGACTCAGATGATTTTATAGAAGAACACTATCTTGAAGCCTTGCATACTTCCTTAGTTAAAAACAAGACTGATATAGCAGTATGCAACTTTGCTTCTTTCAACGAAGAAAGACAAAGTTTCTTGTTCTTTACCCGCTCAGAAGATTATTTTGAAAAAGTCTACAATACACAAGAATGGCTTGATCAAGAAGGTGTTGCCCGATACAACATGTATCTAGTCTTTACCTTTTCGCCTTTAAAATTATTTAAACGCGAATTATTTGATGGTATTGAATACCCTGTCAATCGTGTTCGTGAAGACGATGCTACAATCTATAAGCTATACTTAAAAGCCAAGACCATTAGCTTCATCAATTCACCAGGTTACTACTATTCACAACGCCAAGATAGTCTATCTCGAACAGTTATGCAAGCTGATATTACAACTATGATTAGCAATGCTGAAGAAAGAATTGCACTACTTGCGTCCCTAGGCTATGATCTATCGACACATATTACGTCATATGTCAATCGTCTAAAAAAATGCCAAGCTGACGCCTTGTACGCTGGACAAATTGAACTCTACAATACGATCAGTGCAAAATTAGATTTATATAATAACTATAAAAAGAAATAGGACATATAAAGTAAGACATGTCCTACGCTCTCATTGTAACACCAAGATAATTCTTTTACAAATAATCTGTTGCGAAAGTGTTTTAAATCTTATTTATTATATAGAAGAAAAAAATCAGGTTTTCAACAACCTGATTTTTTTAATTTCTATCCGAGAAATTCAATGCTCTATCATTTTGATCCTGTTTCCAAATTGTACTTCTATATGGTCCTTCTTAATTGCAAACTTCTTGGAAAGTCGGGATTGAAGCGATTTGGTAAAATCTTATCCAAGTGGAATCCTTGTTTTTGATAAAAAGATAGGCCAATGTAATTACCTTCAGTAACATAAGTGATCCATTGTGTATCAATCACATACTTATCTTTCTGGTACTGGGTAAAGCCGTTTAATAAGGCAGTTCCTATTCCTTGACCTTTTAAAGTTGGCTCAACATAAAAGACATAGATATGTCCACCTTGTGCATCGATACCCCCACCGATACAACCGAGGACATTTCCATCTTCTTCTGCGACCCAATAACCATGAAAGTCAGGAGTTTCTTCCTCAATTTCTTTTGCTATTCTACTTGGATTATAATATTCCTGAATCACTTCTTCAATGTAATCTTGGGTATGCAAATCAGCATAAGTATCTCGCCAACCTGCTGAACAAACAGAAATAATCCCATCAATATCAGACTGATTTGCTCTCCGTATTTCCATACTAGTCTCCTAAAAATGGAGGCAAAACCGCCTCCATACTTTCAACTTAATAATCAGGGCGTACAACGCCTTTAACCGTAGCTTTTGTCGCTTCGTAATCACCATCTACCACGACTTTGATGATCCGTTTAGCATCTTCTTCCGGTGCAGCAACTAAAGGCAAGCGAAGTGGCCCAACATTGAAGCCTAGATAATTCAAGACTGCCTTGACCGGTGCTGGACTTGGATAAGAAAAGAGGGCATTGACTTTTGGAATGAATTTACGCTGGATTACAGCCGCAGTTTTCACATCATTCTGCAAAATGGCTTCCATCATATCATGCATTTCCTGACCATTAGTGTGAGATGCAACCGAAATGACACCATCAGCCCCCAAACTCATAGCATGAAAAGCATCGCCGTCTTCACCAGTATAAATCAAGAAATCATCTGGCCGGTTTTCAATCAGATAGGCAATATTGGCCAAGGTCGTACATTCCTTGACACCAATGATATTTGGATGCTCCGCCAAGCGCAACATGGTTTCTGGTGTCAATTCAACTACTACCCGACCAGGAATATTGTAAAGAATAATTGGCAAATCAGAAGCATCCGCAATCGCTTTAAAATGTTGGTACAATCCTTCTTGGGACGGTTTGTTGTAATAAGGTACAATAGCTAAACCAGCCGCAAAACCACCGAAAGCCGCTACTTCCTTTGCAAAATCGACAGAGTCCCGCGTATCATTTGTACCAATACCAGCAATCAATGGAACGCGTCCATTAACGATTTTTTGAACAGCAGCAAACAGTTCTAATTCCTCATCGTGGGTCAGTGTTGGACTTTCAGCTGTGGTTCCAGCCAACAAAATCGCCTCTGTATGGTTTTCCAACAGATGCTCCACCAGCTTAGGCAAAGCTTCAAAATTGATAGAACCATCTTCATGAAATGGTGTCACCATTGCTGTGATTATTTTTGCATTTCGCAATTGTTCAATAGACATAGGAGACCTCTCACTTTTCTATTTCTGATATTTTACTTCAAATCAAATACTAAATCGGTAGTTGGTCGAACCAAGCCACGTTCATGAAGGGATTCTGCAATTTGTACTGAATTCCAAGCTGCTCCCTTTAAGAGGTTATCTGAAACAACCCACATGTGGATACCTTTTTCAGCATCTAAATCTTTGCGGATACGGCCGACAAATGTATCACGGCTTCCAACAGCATTGACTGCTTGCGGGTAAGTTTGTGTCGCAACATCGTCTTCTAATACTGCACCTGGGAAGTTGGCAATCGCTGCTTTTACTTCATCAATTGGCGCAACAATATCGGTTTCAATGTAGACAGATTCTGAATGACCTGATAAAACAGGGATACGGACACAGGTTGCCGAAACAGCAATACTGTCATCTTCCATGATTTTCTTAGTCTCATTGGTCATTTTCATCTCTTCATAGGTATAATCATTGTCAGTGAAGACATCGATTTGTGGAAGAGCGTTAAAAGCGATGGGGTAATGTTTCTTGTCCCCACCTGATGGTAGGATATTTGCAACAACATCTTTAGGATTCACACCATCATTCAAAACAGAACGCAGTTGATCCTGTGTTTCCATAATGGCACCCATACCCGCACCTGATACTGCTTGATAGGTCGAAACGATAATGCGGTTCAAGCCCCACTGCTTGCGAATTGGTTCCAAAGCCACCATCATTTGAATAGTAGAGCAGTTTGGACAAGCAATAATACCATTGTGATTTTCCATGGCATGGGCATTGACTTCAGGGACTACCAATGGAACATCTGGGTTCATCCGAAAATGCGAAGTATTGTCTACTACTACTGCACCTGCTTTGACAGCGTATGGCGCATATTTGGCAGAGATAGAACCACCTGCAGAAAAGAGGGCAATATCCACTCCTTCAAAGGCTGTTTCTGTTGTTTCTTCAATGACAATGTCTTGTCCTTTAAAACTGAGCGTTTTGCCTGCCGATCGGGCCGAAGCCAAAAGACGCAAGCTATCAATTGGAAGAGTTGTCTCTTCTAACATCTGAATCATCTGTGCTCCTACGGCACCTGTTGCACCTACAACTGCTACTGTGTATCCCATAATTTCCTCTTTCAAAAGAGCCAAAGCTCTACTTTCATAATTTTCTAAAAATTTTATAATAGCTCCATTATACTATTTTTTTAAGGACTTGTCAGTAGAAAATAAAAAAAATCCCCTATTCAAAAGAATAGGAGATTTGGGGCATGTTTCCATGAGAACAGAAGGTTCACACAACTGTCCAAAATCCGCTCCTGCGTTACAATTGAATGTAGATTTCCCCAGCGTAATATGGTCCAAAGACCACATCGACTCATCGCATACACTAAGTATAGCACAAGTTAACTATGTTTGCCAATCAAAGGATTTGGTCGATCGATTTCCTTCAATCGCTTTTGAAGCCAGACAATGTCATACCACCGGTCAAATTTGAAGCCAAGTCGGTCAAAATGAGCGACCTGTTTGTAACCTCTTTTTTCATGAAAAGAAATGGAGGCTGTATTTGGAAGAGAGATACAAGCCAAGAGACTGACATAGTGACGCTCATCCAACATCGCTTCTAAGGCATCATACAAAAGCGTACCAATCCCCGACTGGCGGACTTGTTGATCAACGTATATTGAAACTTCAACTGTCCAATCGTAAGCTGCTCTTCCATAGTATTCATGAGCGTATGCATAGCCAAGAATCCGACCGTTTTCCTCTGCTACTAGATAGGGATAATATTGCATAATTCCCATCATTCGCTCTTGGAATTCCGCTATGGTTGGTACAGCTGTTTCGAAGGTGATGGCTGTTTCTAGGACATAAGGGCTATAAATCTGGAGTAAGTCACTAGCGTCACGAATCTGGGCTTCTCGTATCTGAATCATATACTACTTCTTTCTCTTTGGTGGAACTAGTATAGCATATTTCACAGGCAAAAAGCAGGCAAAAGCCTGCTTCAGATTGAAGAAAAAGTCCATTTTGGGCAATTTTCTTCAATCTTTTTTTATATACTTGAGAAATAAAGAAACTCTTTTAAATACTGCTACATCAGCTTTTATGAGAGTTTCTATTATATCGTAGTCAGTTTCTACAATAACAATTTTTCTATTAAAAATAGGGTTTGTCTACGTTCTGAAGCAGGCAAAAGCCTGCTTTTCTGTCTTTAAAACAAACCAAGTGCTTGTCCGTTTTCGTCCACATTCATATTGAGAGCTGCTGGTTTTTTAGGAAGTCCTGGCATGGTCATGACCTCACCTGTTAAGACAACCAGGAAACCGGCTCCTAATTTGGGAACGATTTCTCGGATAGTTACCGTAAAATCAGTTGGAGCACCAAGAAGGTTTGGGTCATCTGAAAAACTATACTGGGTTTTGGCCATACACACAGGTAACTGAGCCCAACCATTTTGCACAATTTGAGCCAGTTGGGTTTTGGCTTTTTTCTCTAAAACAATTCCCGAAGCACCATAAATACCACGCGCAATAGCTTCTATTTTTTCTTCAACAGACTGTTCATCTGCATACAAACGCTTGTATTGAGCTGGCTTCTCTTCAATCACTTTTACAACTGTTTCAGCCAAGGCAACTCCACCTTCAGCACCATCTGCCCAAACACTTGCTAAGGCAACAGGAACTTGAATTTCTGCACATAGTTCTTTTAGAAGTGCAATTTCTGCTTCTGTGTCTGACACAAATTCATTGATAGCAACGACTACTGGAATACCATAGCCACGCATATTATTGACATGGCGTTTTAAGTTAGCAAAGCCATCTTTAAGTGCAGCAGTATTTTCTTTTGTAAGTTCTTCTTTAGCAAGCCCACCGTTCATTTTCAAGGCACGAATGGTCGCAACAACTACAATGGCATCAGGACTTTTAGGTAGATGGGGCGTTTTAATATCAAGGAATTTTTCTGCTCCTAAATCAGCACCAAAACCTGCTTCTGTTACAGTGAAATCTGCCAGACGAAGGGCCGTTGTTGTTGCCAAAACAGAATTACAACCATGTGCAATATTGGCAAACGGACCACCGTGGACAAAAGCTGGTGTACCATAAATCGTTTGAACCAAGTTTGGTTTTAATGCATCTTTCAGAATTAAAGTAAGAGCGCCTTCTACTGCCAAATCACGAACAAAAACAGGTGTTCGATCATAGCGGTAACCTATGACAATATTGCCCAATCGCTCTTTGAGGTTTTGTAAATCGGTTGCTAGACACAAAATTGCCATGATTTCAGAAGCAACGGTAATATCAAAACCGTCTTCTCTGGGAACACCATTTAAAGGACCACCAAGCCCAACTGTTACCTGGCGCAGCGCACGGTCATTTAAATCTAAAACCCGTTTCCAAATAATGCGACGTGGGTCAATATTGAGCTCATTTCCTTGGTGCAAGTGGTTGTCAATTAAGGCGGACAAAGCATTATGAGCTGTTGTAATGGCGTGCATATCACCTGTAAAGTGCAAATTGATATCTTCCATTGGTAGGACCTGGGCATAGCCCCCTCCTGCTGCTCCACCTTTGACTCCCATGACTGGGCCAAGTGATGGCTCACGAAGGGCAATCATGGTTTTCTTCCCAATGTGCGAGAGTGCATCGGCCAGACCAATTGTAATCGTTGATTTGCCTTCTCCAGCAGGGGTTGGGTTAATAGCTGTAACCAGAATCAAACGACCTGTTGGACGGGATTGGACCTGCTTGATTTTATCGGCGGTTAGTTTTGCTTTGAATTTCCCGTAGAGCTCTACATCATCCAAATCAATCCCTAAGGGGGCAACCACATCGAGAATCGGTTTCAATGTGACACTTTGTGCAATTTCAATATCTGTTTTCATAATCCACCTCACATTTTCTATTCTTATTTTACCAACAAACAAGACAAAAAGAAACAAATGAAACAACTCTTCGTCAGAACATTCGTATTTTATAAGTAAACAAGAGAGAGGATTTCATCGTTTCTAAAGTTTTTTCTATACCAAAAACTTTACGGAAACGCTTTTTTTCTGTACAATATTAGCATGAAAATTTTAATTACATCAGGTGGTACGAGTGAAGCCATTGATCAAGTCCGTTCGATTACCAATCATTCTACGGGATATCTTGGTAAGCGTGTTGCAGAGGTCTGTTTAGCAGCTGGTCATACTGTATCCTTAGTTACAACTAAGCAAGCTGTCAAACCTGAAAGCCACCCTAATTTAACCATATATGAAATCAAAAATGTAGCTGATTTAGTAGATACTATGGAACCCTTGGTCAAATCCCATGACAGTCTCATTCATAGTATGGCAGTTTCTGATTATACACCTGTTTATATGACATGCTTGGAGGAAGTCAAGGCAAGTGAAAAGATTGAAGACCTATTGGAACGATCTAATTCAGAAAGCAAAATTTCATCTGCTGATGAGGTGCAAGTTTTATTTCTCAAAAAGACACCAAAGGTCATTTCTCTCGTCAAAGAATGGAATCCGTCCATTTCACTAATCGGCTTTAAACTGTTAGTGGATGTTTCAAAAGAAGAATTGCTTCGTGTCGCACGCGCTAGTCTTGAGAAAAACAAGGCTGACTACATTGTGGCTAATGACCTCCTAGACATCAAAGATGGGCAACATATCGCCTATATTGTAGACGCTCAAAAAGAGAAACAAGTTCAAACCAAGGACGAAATCGCACAAACACTCCTGAGTATTCTCACTGAAAGAGAGGGCTAAAAATGGCCAATATTACACTTGCAGTCACAGGATCCATCTCTGCCTACAAGGCTGCTGATTTAACCAGTCAATTGATAAAATTGGGTCACAATATAACAGTCTTGATGACCAAATCTGCCACCCGATTTATTACTCCATTGACTCTACAAGCTTTATCTAAAAATCCTGTACAAACTGATGTCATGATTGAAGAAGACCCTAAATCCATCAAACACATCGATATTGCAAAAGCAACAGATGTATTTTTGGTAGCACCCGCTTCTGCTACAACTATTGCTAAACTCTCCTATGGTTTTGCTGACAATATGGTGACGTCTGTTGCCCTCGCATTACCATCATATGTTCCAAAACTCATTGCGCCTGCTATGAATACCAATATGTATTTAAACCCTGCAACACAAGAAAATCTAAAGCGTTTGGCAAACTATGGCTTTAAAGAAATTCAACCACGTGAAGCTTTGTTAGCTTGTGGTGATTTTGGGACCGGTGCCTTAGCAGACCTAGAAGATATTTTAAAAGAGGTACAAAATAAGTTATGAAAAGAAGAAAATCAACCGATATAGCTGTCATTGCTATGTTTTTCGCCACTATGCTCGTCATTCACTTGCTAAGCTCCGTTATTTTTAATGTCCTACCCTTTCCAATAAAACCAACCCTGGTTCATATTCCAGTTATCATTGCTTCTATTATTTACGGACCACGGATTGGAGCTATTCTTGGTGGCCTGATGGGAGTGATTAGTGTCGTAACCAACACACTTTACCTATTGCCGACCAGTTATCTTTTTTCTCCATTTGTTGAAAACGGGAATCTTAATTCCCTTATCATCGCTATGGTGCCACGGATTCTGATTGGTGTGACACCTTACTTTGTTTACAAATGGTTCCACAATAAAACTGGATTAACCGTTGCTGGGGCGATTGGGTCTATGACCAATACCGTATTTGTCTTGGGAGGAATCTTTGTTCTATTTTCAGCTGTTTACAATGGCAATATCCAAGCCATGCTAGCTTCCATTGTTGGAACCAATGCCCTAGCTGAAATGGTTATCTCAGCTGTATTGACAGTTGCTATTGTTCCAGTTATGGAAAAAATCAAAAAATAAATGGAAAAAGCATGTGAGAGCGTGCTTTTTTTTTCTGAAAATGGTATAATGAAAGCGATTAATTTTTAGGAGGATTCCAATGACCTATCAAGAAACTTATCAGGCATGGTTAGACTATGCTGATCTTCCAGATTATCTCCGTAAAGACTTACTTGACATGGATGAGAAAACAAAAGAAGATGCTTTTTATACCAATCTAGAATTTGGTACTGCAGGTATGCGGGGCTATATCGGAGCAGGTACAAACCGTATCAACGTATTTGTCGTTCGCCAAGCTACTGAAGGATTGGCTAAGCTGGTTGAGTCAAAGGGTGAGGAAGCTAAAAAACGTGGTGTAGCCATCGCTTATGACTCTCGCCACTTCTCTCCAGAATTTGCTTTTGAATCCGCCCAAGTTTTGGCTGCTCATGGGATCAAATCTTATGTCTTTGAAAGCCTCCGCCCAACACCTGAATTGTCTTTTGCTGTCCGCCACTACAATGCTATTGCTGGAATCATGATAACGGCCAGTCACAATCCAAAAGAGTTCAATGGCTACAAGGTTTATGGTGAAGATGGTGGTCAAATGCCACCTGCCGATGCCAATGCTTTAACAGACTATATCCGTGGAATCGCCGATCCATTTACCGTGGCGCTTGCAGATTTAGAAGAAAGCAAGACTTCTGGTTTGATTACCGTTTTAGGTGAAGAAACAGACGCTCTTTACCTTGAAGAGCTCAAAGCCATTACCATCAATCCAGACTTGATTGCTGAGCATGGTAAGGACATGAAAATTGTCTATACGCCACTTCACGGAACCGGTGAAATGTTGACCCGCCGTGCTTTGGCTCAAGCTGGTTTTGACTCCGTTGAAATTGTAGAAAGTCAAGCCACTGCTGATCCTGATTTCTCAACAGTTGCTTCACCAAACCCTGAAAGCCAGGCAGCATTCGCTTTAGCAGAAGAATTAGGCCGTGAAGTTGGAGCTGATGTGCTTCTTGCGACAGACCCAGATGCTGACCGGGTAGGCGTTGAGGTTCGTCAAGCAGATGGTAGCTACTGGAACCTTTCTGGTAACCAAATCGGTGCTCTCTTAGCCAAATACATCTTAGAAGCACACAAACAAGCAGGAACATTACCAGCTAACGCAGCCCTTTGCAAATCGATTGTGTCTACTGAATTAGTAACCAAGATTGCTGAGAGCTACGGGGCAACCATGTTCAACGTCTTAACAGGTTTCAAATTTATTGCTGAAAAAATCCAGGAATTTGAAGAAACAGGCAATCATACATACATGTTTGGTTTTGAAGAAAGTTTTGGTTACCTCATTAAGCCTTTTGTTCGTGACAAAGACGCTATTCAAGCAGTCCTACTAGTCGCTGAAATCGCAGCCTACTACCGCTCACGTGGTTTGACACTGGCTGACGGTATCGATGAAATCTTCAAAGAATATGGCTATTTTGCTGAAAAGACCATTTCAGTAACCCTATCTGGTAAAGACGGTGCAGAGCAAATCAAGGCGATCATGGCTAAATTCCGTGACAATGCCCCAAGCCAATTCAACCAGACAGACATCGCTCTATTTGAAGACTTTGCCCTTCAAACAGCTACAACACTTGACGGTACAGTAACAAACTTGACCACTCCACCGAGCGATGTGCTCAAGTACACCCTAACAGATGATTCTTGGTTTGCCGTTCGCCCATCAGGGACAGAACCAAAAATCAAGTTCTATATCGCTACTGTTGGTGAAACCCTTGCTGAAGCAGAAGAAAAAATCACCAACATCGAAGCTGAAATCAACGCATTTGTGAAATAACACAAAAAGAGGCCAAGGCCTCTTTTTTGTTTACTCCATCCACTTCCACATCCAGTCTCTTTCTAATTTCCAGTAATCCATTCCCAAAAAGCCACTGAAGGTTAAGAAGCGAAGGGCTGACACGTTTGAGAAGGGGATTAACTTTCTCATTCTAATTGATTTTTTTGTTTTATACAAATGGATAAGTCAAAAACCACCTGCTTGACTCAGCAGGTGGCGGTTGGATATAAGAGGAAAAGTGACTGTCCCACTTCTTTTTTGAAAATAGAATCACGCTATCCTGTTTATGCGATTCAAACAATAATGGTTGTCTAAGTCGTTATAGTGTTAACAAGATGAGATTATCACCCCTTCGCTGTCTATGACGCTCAACTGAAACTTCACGATGAAAGAATCGAGCTAGCTCAGGAAGGGTTAGGGTAGTCAATTAGCCTTTATATATACTTTTAAATAAGGATAGCTAGGCTAATAAGTAGGATTTCTTAACAAGATTTCACAACTAGCTTTTGTTGTATACCAAAAGCATCCGATTAAGTGAAACAGTCCTTCTCCCAGACAAGCTAGATACAAATTAAAAACACACTCATCAACAAATGACTAAAGAATGATTTCACGACTTCTTTCTTTTTTCCTCAGAAAGAATCTAACACGATAAACAATACTCACTTGGAGTATATACACGCAATATGGTTTCCAAAACCTTGTAGGCATATTCACAGCTTTCACCTACACTGATTTTCTCCCTACTCCTTTCTTGAGTTGTGCTGTTATTTGTAGTCTAGCGACTATTGTTTTCAAGAGGAATTTCCTCTTTTCACTTGTATTATACCTCTTTTTTTAAACGCTTTCAAATAATTATGTGCAATTCTTCTAAAAAAATAAAAAGTAGGATATTTATCCTACTTTAGATTGAAGAAAAAGTCCATTTTGGATCATTTTCTTCAATTTTTTTCTTTGGTTAGTAAACATCAAAATCTTTAGAAACGCTGATAAATTAGCATTTTAAAGAGTTGGGGGAGGATTTGAATTTGCTATTTTCTAGCGTTTAAAGGGTTTGTCTACGTTCTGAAGTAGGATATTTCTCCTACTTTCCATCTTGATAAGCCTGCCACATTTTTTGTTGGGCCTTGGCAAAGGCATAGTGGTAAAAGTCATCTGCTGCAACCCATGTGAGTTCTTTATTTGCAAATTCACTTTGAGCTTGCTCTTCCAAAATCCCCTCAATTAGTTCAATTTGCCACTTACGATGACTAAAGATATGTTGGATTTTTTCAAAACGAGTCTCCTGCCAAGAAATATCCATAGAATGATGGTCCTCAAACAATTGCAATACAGACTTTTCCTCTTTCTCCGCAACTTCATCAAAGAGACTAAGTTCTTTTTGGCTTGCTTCAGTTACTTCCATCAAAGGAAAGGACCAAAAACCTGATAGAAGACCTGAGGAAAGATTTTTTTCCAATAAAAATTCATTATTTTTATTTCGGATAATAAACCCTTTCAAATAGACAGGAATTGGCTTTTTCTTGGGTGCTTTAATGGGGTACTTGTCCATGGTCCCATGTAAAAAAGCTGCGCTAAAGTCTTTAACAGGACTTTCTTCCGGACGTGGATTAACAGGCGATTCGATGTCTGAGCCCAGGTCCATCAGGGCCTGATTAAAATCTCCCGGTCTTTCTGGATCAATTAATTCTTCCATCATGGCTTGAAAAATCTTGCGATTGGCTGGGACGCCGATATCGTAATCAACTTCAAATAAGCGACTGAGCACGCGCATAACATTTCCGTCAACAGCTGGCTCAGGAAGGCCAAAAGCAATACTAGAAATGGCACCTGCTGTATAAGGTCCAATACCCTTTAAACTCAGAATCTCTTCGTGTGTCTTGGGAAATTCTCCCTTAAAATTAGCAACCATTTGTTTCGCAGCTTCTTGCATATTGCGAACGCGCGAATAGTAACCTAGCCCTTCCCAGACTTTCAACAAAACAGCTTCTGGTGCCTGAGCCAAGTCTTGTATCGTCGGCAGGCGGTATAAAAAACTTTCATAATAAGGAATGACGGTGTCTACACGGGTCTGCTGGAGCATGATTTCAGATACCCAAATAGCATACGGGTCACTCGTACGCCGCCAAGGTAGATCACGTTTGTTCTCATCGTACCAGTCTAAGAGAGCTTTTCGAAAGGCTACAATCTTGTCTGTTGGCCACATGTTAATGCCATAATCTTGTAAATCTAACATAAAATCAGTATACCATAAAAGAAAAAAGAGCTGGTTTCCCAACTCTTAATCTGATACATTTTTCTGCGTTTGTTGCATTTGGAAATAGGTTCCCTTTGCTCTCATCAATTCAGCATGATTGCCCATTTCCACAATATCTCCATCTACCATTACCAGAATCAAATCTGCTGCTTGAATGGTTGATAAGCGATGAGCGATGATAAAGCTCGTACGCCCTTTCATCAACTTTTCAAAGGCTTCTTGAATCAGCAATTCTGTCCGTGTATCGATAGATGACGTCGCCTCATCCAAAATCAAGATTTTCGGAACACGAACAAAAACGCGCGCAATGGCTAAGAGTTGCCGTTGCCCTTGCGAAAGGGACTCTCCTGCATCCGCTAGATAGGTGTCATATCCATTTGGCAACTGTCGAATAAAGAAATCAGCATTGGCAGCCTTAGCTGCTTCTACCACCAATTCTCTGGTAGCATTTGGATAACCATAGGCAATATTGTCATGAATCGTTGCTGATTTCAACCAGGTTTCCTGTAAGACCATGCCAATTTGTTTCCGTAAGGACTCTCGGCTATAAGCGGTAATTGGAACACCATCCAATAAGATTTGTCCTTTTGTAACTGGGTAAAAACGCATCATTAAATTAATCAAGGTCGATTTTCCAGCACCTGTTGGGCCAACAATAGCAATCTTACTACCTGCAACCACTTTTAAATTCAGATTTTTCATCAGAGGCTTTGTCGGAACATAGGAGAAATCGACATCTTGAAATTCAATTTCCCCTGTGACATCTTCAAATTGCAGTTCTTTTGTCTCTTCCTCGGACAAGCGTTCTTGGTCTAAGATGGCAAATAGCCGCTCTGCACATGCCAAGGCACTCTGCAATTCAGACAAGACTGATGATATATCATTAAAAGGCTTACTGTATTGACTGGCATAATTTAAGAAAGTTGTTAATTGCCCCACTGAAAAGGTTCCACGCATGATTCGCAAGGCACCAATTCCTGTTAACAAAGCATATATCAATGCATTGATAAAGCGCGTGGTAGGGTTTACCGTTGAGGAAGCGAAAATAGCCACTTGGGATACCTTGGCGTAGTCTGCATTGATGTCATTAAATTCCCTTGAAAATTGTTCTTGTGCATTAAATGACTGAATCAAGCTCAACTGCCCAATACTTTCACTTAAAAACGATACCTGTTGACCTCGGGCCTTGGTTTGTTCTCTATAATACAAAAATGATTTTTTCGCAATATAGCGCGCCAACAAGAGGGAGACTGGTGTCAATGCAACCACCATTACCATCATTAGTAAATCTAAATCAGCCATTGTGAAAATCGTCAGAACAATCGTCAACACACCAATAAAGAACTGATTAAAAATCATCAAAAGCCCATTGGTTAATTGCTCACTATCACTACTGAGTCTAGCCACTAAATCACCCGTTGATTGCCGATCAAGATAGGACAAGGGCAAGTGTTGAATCGCATCAAAGGCTTCCTGTCGAAGAGCAGTCACCAATGTGTACACAAGACGATTCACCAATAAAGGTGTCACCCATTGGACTATAGTATTTAGCCCAATGACCAAAGCCATTATTTTTAAAATCCTCAATAAATCTGCACTCAAGCCATTTTGTAAAACAGCATCAACAGATTGACCAATCAAGATAGGCAAATAAACACTCAGCAAAACTTGGACAATACTGGCTAGTAAGAAAAGAATCAATTGGAGAGGTTGTTGGAATAATAAGGCAATCAATCGCTTCAAATTAGAGGAACGGTCTGTACGCAATCCCATCTACACCACCTCCTTGCTTTCTTGTGAACGGGCAATTTCTTGGTAGACAAAGCAGTGATCAAGAAGCTGTTCATGCCGTCCCAAACCAACTTGCTCTCCTTTGTCCAAGACCAGAATTGAATCCGCCACAGCTAAGCTATTGGTTCGCTGAGAAATAAGAATCAAGGTTTTTGAAGGCATTTTTTCTTTCAAACTATCCAATAAGCGTCTTTCGGTCAAGTAATCCAAGGCTGAGGTGGCATCATCCAAAATCAAAATCGGAGCCGGTTGTAGCACGGCTCTTGCAATGGTCAGGCGTTGCTTTTGGCCACCTGAAAAATTTCGTCCCATGGCCTCGACCCGAGTGTCCAATCCTTCTTTTTCCCTTAAAAAGTCCGCGGCTTGAGCAATTTCAAGGGCGTTCCATAATTCTTGGTCTGATATACCAGATAATCCTAGTGTCAAATTCGTCCGAACAGTCCCGGCAAATAATTGGGGTTGTTGCGGAACAAGAGCAAATTGCTGCCGCCACTCTTTCAAATTCTTAGGAGAATAGCCAGCCTGAAAAACCGCAACTTCTCCTTCACTAGCAGCATAGAGATGTAAGAACAAATCGATCAGAGTCGACTTACCTGATCCCGTTCCGCCAATAATTCCAAACGTTTGACCTCTAAAAATTTTAAATGAAATGTTTGAAAGAGCCGTTTCAGATGCCGTTGGGTATTGGAAGGAGAGATGATCCACCTCTATTTGTAAATTTTGATAAGAACTTTTCTTTACTGGTAGAGGGGCAAGAAGGTTTTCTGATTCTTGCTCAAAAATTTCTTCTACTCGCTTAGCACTGACAAAACTTTGATTTAAAGTTGTCACAACCATGACCAATTTGACCAATTCCACTAAGATTTGTAGTAAATAGTTAATCAGTGCAACCAACTTTCCTTGCTCCAATAAGCCGCTATCGATAAATTGGTTTCCCTGCACAATCAAGATGAATAACGAAGCGTTGACCACCAAAAAGGTCAAAGGAGTCAAACTAGCAGACAAAAAACCAGCCTTCATCTGCTGGCTCTCATAGGACTGATTGGCGGTGTGAAACTGCCTTACTTCTCTATCTGTCTGTACAAAGGCACGCACAACCCGCATCCCAGAAATGCTTTCTTGAATCAAGCCAACAAGACGATCCATTATTTTTCGAATCGTTGCAAAGTAAGAACTTGAAATCTTTGATATAAGGATCACAATCACAAATAGTACAGCAATCATCCCCAAAAAGATGATGGACAAATCAGGGCTGATATAAAAAGCCATAAACAGCGCTCCAAACACCACAATCGGAGCCCGTAAAAACAAACGCAAAAAGGTATTGATCCCATTTTGAATTTGCAAGGTATCGCTAGACAGGCGAGTTAAAAGACTACTTGGCCCTAGTTGATCACGGCGTTCTTTCGGAAGGGTTAGGACTTTTTGATACAAGTCTACGGTTAAATCCTTTGCGAATCCAACAGCTGCTTTTGATGCAAAATACTGGGCAGAAACCGCAACAAGAACACCTACTATTGCAAATGAGACCAATAATAAAATCATAGCAATCAAGTCTTCTTGATTGCCATGAACAATAATAGTGTCAACGATATAGGCGATGACCAAAGGAACGATCAATTCAAAAGCAGCCTCTAGTAACTTCAATAACGGAGCTAGGATGGACTCTTTTAAATAGTTCTTAAAGTAATACAATAACGATTTCATACTAAATTGCATCAGCTGCTTGAGCCGCAGTAATAATCGCTAATTTGTAAACATCTTCTGAGCTACAACCACGAGAAAGGTCATTAACCGGCTTATTCAAACCTTGAAGAACTGGACCCACTGCATCAAAGTTACCAAGACGCTCAGCAATCTTGTAAGCAATATTTCCTGCTTCGATAGCTGGGAAGATAAAGACATTGGCCTGACCAGCAACAGGACTATCTGGAGCTTTCAAACGAGCTGTATTTGGAATCAAAGCAGCATCCATTTGCAATTCGCCATCAATTAGCAAATCAGGGCGTTTTTCTTGGGCAATACGTGTCGCTTCAACAACTTTATCAACACGTGGTCCAGAACCAGATCCTTTTGTTGAGTAGGAAACCATGGCAACTTTTGGATCAATGCCAAATGTTTTAGCAGTTTCAGCTGAGTTAATCGCAATTTCAGCCAATGTTTCTGCATCTGGATCAATGTTAATTGCACAGTCTCCAAAGATGTATTGGCGTTCTTCGCGCACCATCAAGAACACACCTGATGTACGTGTCACACCTGGCTTGGTTTTAATAATTTGCAAAGCAGGACGAACAGTATCGGCAGTCGAGTGAATCGCACCAGAAACCATCCCTTCAGCTAGTCCTAATTGAACCAACATAACACCAAAGTAATTCACATCACGTAAGATTTCATCAGCTTGTGACTCTTCCACTTTTCCTTTGCGAAGCGTCAAAAATTCTTGCTTCATAGTGTCAAAGTTCGCATAGTTATTTGGATCAATAACTGTAATACCAGGATTTGAAAAACCAAATTCAATCAATAAGGCATGAACTTCTTCTGGGACCCCCAAAATAATCGGCTCCACCAAACCTTCAAATTTAAGACGGGCTGCCGCACGAACAATCCGCTCATCTTTTCCTTCAGGAAAGACAATTCTTAATTTTTTTCCTACGATCTTGTGCTTTAAGTCACCAATAAGGCTACGAATTTCCATTTTAAAACTCCTTTAGTTTGATAAATTATTTATTACAGCTTGAAAATCAGCTGGTAATGAACGTTGTAAAGTTAGTCTCTCCTCATCAAAAGGATGGACAAAAGAAAGATGGTGGCAATGAAGGGCTTGCCGTTTTATCCCAAAATCCAAACGGCCACCATATAAATCATCTCCCAGCAAAGGAAAGCCAATGTGGGAAAAATGTACCCGAATTTGATGGGTACGACCAGTATGCAATTGAATGTCCACTAGATGAACATCTCCCCAAGACTTTATAACCTCATACGAAGTGTGGGCATATTTCCCCTTTTTCGTGACACATCGGGTGATAATACTGTCTTCAGGGCGACCAATAGGGGCAATAATATCACCAGTCTTAGCCAATTCCCCTCGACCGTGTACCAAAGCATAATACCGCTTTTGAATGGTCTTGGCTTGCAATTGCTTATCCAAACGTGAATGAGCATAGCCATGTTTGGCAAACAACATCAAACCTGATGTATCACGATCGAGCCGCGTCACAATATGAATTTGTTGGTTTTCATACTGTTTGCGAACATAATATCCCTTGACAAAATTAGCCATGGTTGACGAATGAATGCTACTTGGAATCGAAGCAAAGCCAAATGGTTTATCAAGAACTAGAAAATGCTGGTCTTCATACACGATATCTAAAGGGTGTTCCACAGGAGCCAAGCGTCCGTTTTCATCTGTTTCGCTTGGAATATCAATGGTTACCCTATCTCCAATATCTAAAAGATAAACCGCATTTTGCTCTATGCCATTTACTAGGATATTGCCACCCTTAAACTTCACCTTGGCTAGCAAACTTTTTGAAATCTCATGTTTTTTCAAAAATGTTTTGACTTTGACATGCTGGTCTGCTACAAATTCAAACCGCATTACTCCACCTCTCCAATAAAGGCGTCTTTCACACGATTCCAAAAACTAGTGTGACTTGGTGTCGCTAAAAAGTGAATCTTGCTACGATCAATCTGATATTCAATTTTCTCGATGCTGTCATAGACAAAAGTACGATTATCAATTGAAATAGAATACCTGTCATTGTGTTTTGGCTCAATCACGATTTTGTCCTTTTTCGGAACAACAATGGAGGAGCCAAGCGTGCGGTAAACACGATTGTTCAGACTCGCTACCTCCGCAATTTGCAAAGCTTCAATGGTCGGATGTAAAACAGCTCCACCAAGTGATTTGTTATAAGCAGTTGAGCCAGTCGGCGTTGAAACCGAAATACCATCACCTCGAAAACGTTCAAAGGGAACATTGTTAATGATAATATCTGCTACCATCGTTTTTGAAAGTCGTTTAACAGTCGCTTCATTGAGAGCTCTACCTGTAATCTGTCGCCCATCCATTAGATGGACACGCACCCCTAAAATCGGATAAGAAACACGAGCCCCAGTATCCAATTTTAGATTTTCAATTAACTTGTCGACCTCAAAATCTCGATAATCGGTATAAAAACCAAGGTGACCAGTATGAATCCCTACAAATCGAACACGATCTAAAATCGATTCGTATTTATGAAAGGCTGACAGCAACATTCCATCACCACCAATCGAGATAACGATATCAGGATTTTTAGGTGTCAAAATAAAATTAGCTTCTTTTAACTTATCCCACAACTCTTTTGAAACTGCCTCACTTTTGGGATTGCGGCTACTGAGCAGTGCGATTTTTTTTCTATCTGTAATCTTCATCTGTATCGTCGCTATTTCCAACACCATCATTCAATTTTCTGTGAGCAGGATCAAATAAGGCCTGTGCTTCTTGAATGTCGTCCCGGATTTTTCGCATCTCCTCATCTAATTGATAGGCAATCTTTGCCGTAATTTCCAAACGTTGCTTAATTTCTTCAGGAAAATTTCCCTTGTACTTATAATTCAAAGAGTGTTCAATCGTTGCCCAAAAATTCATTGATAAAGTACGAATCTGTATCTCTGCCAAGACAGTCTGGTTACCATTAATCGTATCTACTGGGTATTCCACCACGACATGATAAGAACGATAGCCTGACGCTTTCATATTTTTGATATAATCACGCTCATGTACAATACGCATATCCTTGCGTTTTCTCAATATTGCAAGTACTTCTTCCACGTCATCTACAAATTGTACCATAACCCGAACACCTGCAATATCCTGCATATCTTGGGCTAAATTTTCTGTCTTGATATGACGTAAAATCATCTTTTCTTTAATTGATTCAATTGGCTTGACACGACCTGTGACAAATTCAATCGGAGAATGACGATTGGCCTTACGGTACTGCTTACGAACACCTCTCAGCTTGATTTTCAACTCTCCAACAGCCTGAATATACGGGTCTAAAAATTCTTCCCAATTTAACTCCATACGGTCCTCTTTCTAGTCAAAATGAAAAAAGATTTCATCTGGATGCAATAGTCCATTCTTGTCAAAAAATCGTTTTTTTTTATAGAATAGCACAAAGACTATTATACCATACGAAAGGCTTTTCCTCTACTAAAAATGAACCAATTAGAAATTGAATACAAGACATTGCTCACAAAATCAGAGTATAAAAGGCTAAAAGAGTTTTTCTCTGGACATGCCCTTTTTCAGCAAACCAATTATTACATCGATACACCAGAATTTGAACTAAAGAAAAACCGCTTATCTCTTCGCATTAGAACACTAATGGATCGTGCGGAATTGACATTAAAAAAACCACTCGACGTTGGAAACATCGAATACAATCAAGAAATCAGCTTAGAACAAGCCAATCAATTGATTCAAAAATTTGAGCTGCCTAATGGTGAAATAAAAAAAATAATCCAAGACACGGATATCCCTTTCGAAACGCTATCTATCTGGGGATATTTAACCACAAATCGAATCGAAATCAACGATGGCCTTGGACTATTTGCCCTTGATGAAAATCATTACAATGGTATCACAGATTATGAACTAGAAATTGAAGTCCAGAATCCAGATGAAGGAAAAATTGCTTTTGATTATTTTCTAAAAAAACAATCCATCAAATTTAAATATGCTAGTAGTAAGGTTGCCCGCGCTGCTGCCTCTCTTCCATCAGCCAAATAAGTGCTGATTTTTTTGTTTTAGAAATGAAAAAATTACGGTTTTTTGGTAAAATAGTACTGTATGTAGATCTCATCGGTTCAGCTAACAAACGCTGTTCCTGCTAGAACATTCAAAAGGAGAATTTTTTGACATGGTTCAACCATATGCCGACAAACAAATTAAGTTGTTTTCACTTTCAGGAAACCGAGCTATTGCTGAAAAAATTTCAGAAGCCGCTGGTATTCCGCTTGGAAAAGCCTCTTCTCGCCAATTTTCCGATGGAGAAATTCAGATCAACATCGAAGAAAGTGTTCGGGGTGTCGATGTCTATATCATTCAGTCAACCAGCTATCCTGTCAACAATCATTTATGGGAATTATTGATTATGGTTGATGCCTGCATCCGTGCTAGTGCCAATTCTGTTACTGTTGTCATGCCATACTTTGGTTACGCAAGACAAGATCGAACCGCTGCACCGCGCGAACCAATTACAGCAAAATTAGTTGCCAATATGCTGGTAAAAGCTGGCGTGAATCGTGTTGTTAGCTTAGATTTACACGCAGTTCAAGTTCAAGGCTTCTTTGACATTCCAGTAGACAATCTCTTTACAGTTCCTCTTTTTGCAGACTATTATGTTGAAAAAGGGTTAACAGGAAATGATGTTGTCATTGTTAGTCCAAAAAATTCAGGCATTAAACGGGCCCGTAGTCTAGCTGAATACCTTGACGCTCCGATTGCCATTATCGATTATGCACAAGATGATTCTGAGCGCTCACAAGGCTATATCATCGGGGAGGTTGCTGGTAAAAAAGCCATTTTAATTGATGATATATTAAATACTGGCCGTACTTTCTCAGAAGCAGCAAAAATCGTCCAAGAAAATGGTGCAACAGAAATTTATGCCGTAGCAAGTCATGGGTTATTTGCAGGAAATGCGACAGAATTACTAGATCAGGCTCCTATTAAGGAAATCTTAGTAACAGATTCCGTAGTAAGTAAAGAAAATCTACCTAAAAATATTGCTTATATCACTGCTAGTAAATTGATTGCGGATGCGATTATTCGTATCCACGAACGCCGTCCAGTTAGCCCTCTGTTTAATTATTCTGTACCCAATAAGAAATAAAAGGAGACCTGTCTTTGATTTATCTTGATAATGCAGCAACGACTTCTCTTTCTGATCAAGCCCTCCAGACATTGATAGAAGTATCAAAAGAAATATTCGGCAATCCGTCTAGTATTCATTCTTTTGGACGCAAGGCTAATCAAATTCTACGCACTGCAAGGGAAACAATTGGGAAGATTTTGGAGGTTCCTTCAAGTTGTATTATCTTTACATCAGGAGGCTCCGAAGCAAATAATTTGGCCATAAAAGGTTACGCTCTTTCCCACCAAGATAAGGGAAAACACATTATTACGACTGCCATTGAACACCACTCTGTGTTGCATACAATGGAATACCTTGAAAAACGATTTGGTTTTGAAATAACCTATATTCAACCAATCAATCAAACCATCTCTGCTCAACAGATTCAAGAAGCACTTCGACCAGATACCATCTTGGTTAGCACCATGTTTGCTAACAACGAAACCGGTGATGTATTGCCAATCAAAGAAATCGGTCTATTACTAAGAAATCATCCAGCTGTCTTCCATGTCGATGCGGTTCAAGCTATTGGAAAGGTTCCTATATCACCTGAAGAGCTACACATTGATTTTCTGTCTGCCTCCGCTCATAAATTTCATGGTCCAAAAGGAACAGGATTTCTATACAGTCGCTTGCCACGGTTTGATGCCTTAATTCATGGTGGCAAACAAGAGAGCGAGCATCGTGCTGGGACCGAAAACATCCCAAGTATCGCTGCTATGGCCACTGCTCTTTCTCATCAAATTGACATGCTAGATACCAATTTTCAAACGGTCGAGGCTTTAAAAAAATCATTTTTACAACACTTAGATGCAACTAACTACTATCTAAATCAGACACAAGATTGTCTGCCCTATGTTTTAAACATTGGCTTTACAGACCAACTGAACGAACAAATCCTCATGAGATTGGATTTAGCAGGAATTGCCGTTTCAAGTGGATCAGCCTGCACGGCTGGTGTAGTCCAAAAAAGCCATGTATTGGAAGCTTATTACGGTCCAAATTCTCATCGTCTTACAGAATCCATCCGAATTAGCTTTTCAGAAGAAAACACAGTTGCAGAGATAAAAAGAGCAACACAAATAATAAATGAAATCATTGGAGGTGCCGCCTAATGGCATTTGAACAACAAGTAACCCTAAAAGATTGCCGCTACACTTATCAGATTCATCCAGCAATCCGAAAATACACATTACGTGACAATACTTTTGAAGTCACAAAAGTTGGAAATTACCAACTAACTCGTATGTTAGAGGAAGTTCCAAATTCAAATCAAGGATTTTTGTTAAAAATCATCATCAATTCAGATTTAACTGGTTTTAAAATCAATATCACTGACAAATCTGGTTTGCATCTTGTGAATATTTTTAAAAACCAGGAAAGAACAGTCATACAAGAGAAGTTTTATTTTCTCATGGAAAGTTTAGTGGACCGTGAAATTTTCACAAAGATCGAACAATAATACTACAAAAAAACAAGGAAAATCCTTGTTTTTTATTTTTAAATGCATATACGTTGATTTTTTCACAAACATCATCTACAATAGATAATAGAGAAAAACAGAAAACGAATGGAGAAATAGATTGTGAAAAAAGAAAAAGATAGTGCGATTCCGAGAGCCACAGCTAAACGCTTGTCACTCTACTACCGTATCTTCAAACGATTCCACAAAGAAAAAATTGAGAAGGCCAGTTCAAAAGAAATTGCAGAAGCAATTGGTATTGATTCTGCCACTGTCCGCCGTGACTTTTCCTATTTTGGAGAATTGGGTCGACGTGGTTTTGGCTATGATATCAAAAATATGATGGATTTTTTTGCTGATATCTTAAACGACAATTCCATTACTAATGTTATGTTGGTTGGAGTCGGAAATATGGGACGCGCCCTTCTTCACTATCGCTTCCATGAACGCAATAAAATGAAAATTGTGATGGCTTTTGAATCAGATGATAATCCCGTTGTCGGAACAGAAGACCAAAATGTTCCTATTTATGCCATATCCGAAGTAGAAGAGAAAATTAAGGGTACTAATACAAAAACAGCCATTTTAACAGTTCCAAGTAGCGTGGCTCAAGAAGTAACTGATACTTTGGTAAAAGCTGGCATTAAAGGGATCTTAAGCTTTTCACCTGTTAATCTATCTGTTCCAAAAGATGTTGTTGTACAGTATGTCGATTTAACAAGTGAACTTCAAACCCTTCTTTATTTCATGCGCAAAGGCTAAGTTTCATGAAAAAACCAATTATTGCTATTACGGGAAATCAATTTTTTGATTCAAACGACACCGTCTCCCCTCACCTTAGCTACTGCGCTACTGGTTTTGTAACAGCGGTGCAGGAAGCTGGTGGTGTCCCCCTTATCATGCCCATATCTGAACCAGAATTAGCAAAAGAATACGTTACTTTAGCGGATAAATTGATTTTCACGGGTGGACAAAATGTCTTACCACAATTTTACCAGGAAGAGCAAAGCATTGACAGCGACGACTATTTATTGGAGCGGGATCTCTTTGAATTAGCGTTAATGAAAGAAGCCCTTCTTCAAAACAAACCAATCTTTACAGTCTGTCGTGGAACCCAGCTCTTTAATGTCTTAATGGGAGGAACCCTTTACCAAGATATTCCGAATCATTGGCAGACGGCTGCTTCTGCTACACCAGTTCATGATATCGGGATTGAAAAAGATTCATTATTA
Source organism: Streptococcus cameli (assembly GCF_053207365.1). Classification (NCBI taxonomy): domain Bacteria; kingdom Bacillati; phylum Bacillota; class Bacilli; order Lactobacillales; family Streptococcaceae; genus Streptococcus; species Streptococcus cameli. Next base: position 40,737 of record NZ_JBRUIM010000005.1, read on the forward strand.
GCAACTATTTACGGTGAGCATGCCTCAATCAACTCCTTTCATCACCAAGCGATAAAAAAACTGGCACCTGATTTAATAATCACTGCTAGATCCTCTGATGATGGTATCATTGAGGCCATCGAACGAAAAGATCAGTATCCCTATCTTGGTGTTCAATGGCATCCAGAATTGATGGTAGAAGATAGAACACTCGAGAAAAATCTCTTTTCCTTTGTAGTAAATCACCTTTAAAATAATTCACTCTCCTCACGGAAACTAAAATAGTTGCTTTTTCCCACAATTACATGATCCAATAAGACAAGTCCTAGTGTTTCACAGGACTTTTTTAAATTCCCTGTAAAATCAATATCATTTCGACTGGGTTCGACCATACCTGAAGGATGATTATGGACAACAACAACCGATGTCGCCATACATTTGACTGCATAGTGCAAAATCTCTCTAGGAACTGCTAGACTTCTATCCACACTACCGATAAAAATCGTTTTTTGGGAGATAATTTGATTTTGCGTGTTCAAATATAAGGCTACCAGATGTTCCTGCTTCTCATGACCAATCTCGCTAATCATTTTTTTAGCCAAACGTTCACTTCCCAATACCCGTTCTTCCAAAATTAATTCCGATTGACTTATCCGCTTTCCAAGTTCCAGCATAGCTTTGATCTCAATCGCTTTGACGCGACCAATGCCTGTAAGTGTCTGTAATTCTTCAATGGACAGCTCTTTGAGATTTGCCAGATGTTGAATCTTGGCCAAGAGTTCCTGGGCTAGGTGTAAGACTGGTTGCGTCTTTGTCCCTGTTCGTAGTAATATGGCCAATAATTCTTGATTACTTAATCTCTCTGCACCAACAGCCATTAACCTTTCTCTAGGTAATAGCGCTTCTTCTTTAAATTGAATTGTATACATCGGTAACCTCCTATCTCTCTATTCGTAATTTAGGATAAAGAAAAAACCTAATAAAAGATACTAGGTTTTATAATTGTAACTGATTATACGATTTTTTAAAGTAGTCTTTCATTTCATCAGAAGCTTCGTCAAAAGCAATTTCTGACTTTAAAGCTCCTTGAACAATCGTTCGTTTTGTTGCTGCAAAGTCATCACAAGTTACTAGTGTAATCCTATTTTGACCTGGGACATCATCGATAACATCTACTCTTTCTGGTACAACAACTTCAACAGAATCAATGATATAGATATAAATCTTATCTTTGTCAGTAATGTAAATTTTCATTCCATTTTTAGCATTTTCAAGAGGAGAAAAGAGGGCTTCACTTGCTCCAGTCATACCAAAAACATGGTGACTAGCTAAAGAATAATTCCCTTTTCCCATTTCTTGGTTTTCTTTCATTGTTCCAGCACCATACATTAAGGCTGTATTTGATAAACCTTTAAAAATTGGTAAATTTACACCCAATTCCGGAACAGCAATCCCTCCGATAACTGGAAGATTTTGGGCTTCCCACTGCGATTTTAAAATAGCTTCTGTTGAAATAGATTCTACTTGTGAAAAATCAAATGTAGTATTGGCTTTCTTGTTTTTTTCAATTTCATCCTTTGAAATATTACTAATTTGGTAATGGTTCGAATACCAAACAATAATCATATTGCGAATCGAAGTACTAAAAATAAGTAACATAGAAAGTATTAACAAAATCGAAATAAAGAAGTTTCTTATAAAATGATTTTGTCTCATTCGTTTTTTAGAATGCTGTTTCATCAATGCTACTCCTCTGTTTCCTCAGTATCATCTTCTGGATCCACTAAGGTAAATGTAACGATTCTCGCATCTTCATCTAGCCTCATAACTTTTACACCCATAGTCGATCGACCTGTTTGAGAGATATTTGACACATTGGTTCGAATAACGACGCCTGTATCGGTCATGACCATCATGTCTTCCTCACCAGAAACGGTAACAACACCAGCCAAGTGACCGTTTTTATCCGTGACATTCAAGGTCTTAATCCCTTTACCGCCACGGCCTTTTGTCGGGTATTCAGTTGCTGGAGTCCGTTTCCCGTATCCATTTTCTGTTAGCACGAGTACTTCTTGATCATCTGAAATAACCGTTGCACCAACGACTTGATCCCCATCTCGAAGATTGACACCACGAACCCCTGTTGCAGATCGACCCATATTACGAACAACAGTCTCATCAAAGCGAACAGAGTAGCCGAATTTTGTCCCCATAAAGATGTCGGATTGACCATTTGTCAAGAAGACTGCAATCAATTCATCATCTTCTTTTAGATTCAAGGCTTTCAGACCATTTTGACGAATGTTACCAAACTCTGAGACGCTTGTCCGTTTGACCACACCTTGGCGGGTTGCAAAGAACAAATAATTGCCATCATTGCGTTCACGACCAACATTGATAACGGTTTGAATAAATTCATTTTCATCCAGTTTCAGTAAATTCACGATTGGCAAGCCTTTTGCAGTTCGACCATATTCTGGAATTTCATAGGCCTTCAATCTGTAAACCCGACCAGTATTCGTAAAGAAGAGCAAGCGATCATGCGTACTGGAGGAAACCATGTCTTTGACAAAGTCATCATCTTTAACACCAGTTCCTTGAACTCCACGACCACCCCGTTTTTGAGCACGGAATTCTTCTTGTGCAAGACGTTTAATATATCCCTTGTTGGACAAGGTAATCAAGACATCCGTTTCTTCAATCAAGTCTTCGTCTTCAAGAGAAAGAACTTCACCAATCATCAATTCTGTCCGGCGTTTATCAGCATATTTGCGTTTGACTTCTGACAGCTCTTCCTTGACGATAGCAATGACTCGTTCTGGTTTGGCTAAAATATCTGCCAAATCTGCAATCAAAGCCATTAACTCATCATATTCAGATTGAATTTTGTCTCGTTCCAAACCAGTCAAACGGCGAAGACGCATGTCTAAGATCGCTTGACTTTGGCGCTCGCTCAAGTCAAACTTGTTCATTAATTCTGCCTGAGCAATCGCATCTGTCTCTGAATTGCGGATAATCTGGATAACTTCATCAATATGATCCAGTGCAATCAAGAGACCTTCTAAGATATGGGCTCTGCTTTCAGCCTTATCCTTGTCAAATTGCGTCCGACGCACTACCACTTCTTTTTGGTGTTCAACATAGGCAGTTAAGATTTCTTTGACGGATAAAATCTTAGGTACTCCGCCTTGAATCGCTAACATATTAAAGCTAAAGTTGGACTGCATCTGCGTTAATTTGAAAAGATTATTTAAAATAACACTTGCAGACGCATCACGGCGAACTTCAATCACAAAACGGACACCTTCACGACTCGATTCATCTCGAACAGCTGTGATACCCTCAATCCGCTTTTCTTGAGCCAAGCGAACAATGTGATCGTGTACCTTCGACTTGTTGACCATGTATGGGAACTCAGTAACAACGATCCGCTCACGGCCATTTCCAAATTCTTCAATCTCTGTACGAGAACGAAGAACAATGGAGCCTTTTCCTGTCTCATAAGCCTTATGAATCCCAGATTTGCCCATTACAAGGGCACCTGTTGGAAAGTCTGGTCCAGGCAAAACTTCCATGATGTCACGTGTTGTTGCTTCAGGATTATCAATAATTAAATTGACAGCATCAATGGTTTCACCAAGGTTATGTGGTGGAATATTTGTCGCCATACCAACGGCAATCCCTGTTGCCCCATTGACTAAAAGATTTGGAAAACGTGCTGGCAACACCAACGGCTCACGCTCATTTCCATCATAGTTATCCTGGAAATCAACTGTGTTTTTGTTAATGTCACGAAGCATTTCAAGAGCAATCTTGCTCATTCTTGCCTCGGTATAACGTTGCGCGGCAGCACCATCTCCGTCCATCGAACCAAAGTTTCCATGACCATCAACAAGCATGTGACGGTAGCTCCACCATTGAGCCATCCGAACCATAGCTTCATAAATCGAACTGTCACCATGTGGATGGTATTTACCCATAACATCACCCGTGATACGAGCAGATTTTTTATGGGGCTTATCAGGTGTTATCCCCAATTCATTCATCCCATACAAAATACGGCGATGAACTGGTTTCAACCCATCTCGTACATCAGGAAGCGCACGAGATACGATAACACTCATCGCATAATCAATGAAACTGGTCTTCATTTCACTGGTTAAATTGATATTGACTAAATTTTTATCTTGCACTAAATGGCCTCGTTTCCACTAGAAATACTTACTACTATTATACCACAAAATAAGTTATATTTATTTTAATAAGATAAGAGTTGTTTGAAATGTAAACATTTTCAAATTCCCTACTCTGCTTGTACTTGTTTTCAAAAAGTGCTAGAATAATAAGTGGTTGGACCAAGGGGTCCATAATGAATAAAAGGAGATGATCTGAAATGACAAATTCAAAACAACACAAAAAAGTCATCCTTGTCGGTGACGGTGCCGTTGGTTCTGCTTATGCTTATGCCTTGGTTAACCAAGGTATTGGTCAAGAACTCGGTATTGTTGATATTAACAAAGACCGTACTCAAGGTGATGCTGAAGACTTGAGCCACGCTCTTGCGTTTACTTCTCCAAAGAAAATCTATTCCGCTGAATATTCTGATGCCCATGATGCAGATTTAGTCGTTCTTACTGCTGGTTTGCCACAAAAACCAGGTGAAACTCGTCTTCAATTGATCGAAAAAAATCTTCGTATCAACCAACAAATCGTTAGTGAAATCGTCGCTTCAGGATTCAATGGCATCTTCCTTGTTGCTGCCAATCCTGTTGACATCTTGACATACTCAACATGGAAATTCTCTGGTTTCCCTAAAGAGCGTGTCATCGGTTCAGGTACTTCTCTTGATACAGCTCGTTTCCGTCAAGCCTTGGCAGACAAAATTGGTATTGATGCGCGTTCAGTCCATGCCTACATCATGGGTGAGCACGGCGATTCAGAATTTGCTGTTTGGTCACATGCCAACGTTGCCGGCGTTAAATTAGAGCAATGGTTACAAGATAATCGTGATGTTGATGCTCAAGGTCTTGTTGATCTCTTTATCTCAGTTCGTGATGCCGCCTACTCAATTATCAATAAAAAAGGTGCGACCTACTACGGTATCGGTGTTGCTCTTGCTCGTATTACACAAGCAATCTTTAACGATGAGCGTACTGTACTTCCACTTTCTGTTTTCCAATCAGGCCAATATGAAGGTGTTGAAGGTATCTTTATTGGACAACCTGCCATCATTGGGGCACACGGTATCGTTCGCCCAGTAAACGTTCCATTGAACGACCAAGAATTGCAAAAAATGCAAGCTTCTGCTAGACAATTAAAGGAAATTATTGACGAAGCTTTTGCAAATCCAGAAATTGCTGCATCTGTTAAACAATAATCTAAAACTTGTCCTAGGACAAGTTTTTTTATACAAAAAAAAGAAACCACAATTGGTTTCTTTTTGTATTATTTTGACTTGATATAGTTGACACCATCTGCCTTTGGAGCTACCGCTTTTCCAAAGAAAGCAGCCAGTACCACAATTGTCAATAAATAAGGTGCAATTTGCAGGTAAACTGGATTGACTCCTTGAAGGAATGGTAATTGTTTAGCTACAATCGCTAAGGACTGAGAAAGACCAAAGAACAAACTAGAAAGCATCGCACCGACTGGATTCCAGCGTCCAAAAATCATAGCTGCCAAAGCAATAAATCCAGGGCCTGCAATAGTGGCACCAGAAAATTGACCAGAGATAGCCTGTGAATAAATCGCGCCACCAATACCACCTAAAAATCCTGAAATCAATACACCTGTATAGCGCATGAAATAAACATTGATACCGAGTGTATCTGCCGCTTGTGGATGTTCACCTACTGATCGCAATCGTAAGCCGAATTTGGTTTTATAAATAATGAACCAAGTAAGAAAAGCAACAAGAATAGCAACATAAGCTGGTAAACTTGTTGATGTAAAGAAAATTTTACCAATAACCGGAATATCTGATAAAATTGGGAAAGTGAATTTTCCAAATGACTTACTAATCGTATCTGTTTGCGCACGGTTATAAATCACTTTACAGAGATAAACAGATAAACTAGGTGCAATTAAGTTCAAAACTGTACCAGAGACAACATGATCTGCTCGAAAATTGATTGTGGCAAGTGCGTGAATTGCAGAATAAGCTAATCCTACAAGCCCAGCAAGAACAGAAGCAATCCATGGTGTCATATTCCCAAAATTTGGGGCTAAAGCAATGTTAAAAGCTGCTCCAGCAAAGGCACCAACTACCATAATTCCTTCCAAACCAACGTTTACAATTCCACCTCTTTCAGAGAATGTTCCACCAATACTGGTAAAAATAAGAGGTGCAGCATAAATTAAAGTATTTGAGACAATTAATGCCAAAAGTGTTGTTAAATCCACCTTATTGACCTCCTTTTAATTTTCTTGGTTTAATAACATATTTGATGAGATAGTTAATTCCAACAAAGAAAATAATCAAGCCAGAAACAACATCAACAATTTCAGGTGGTACAATAGCCTGCATACCAGATTTACCAACTTCTAAAATACCGTATAAAAGGGCAGCTAATGGAATACCTAGTGGAGAATTTCCTGCCAATAAGGCAACGGCCATGCCATTAAATCCAATGCTTAATGATGAATCTTGTTGTTTAACGTATTCATAAGTACCAAGGCCATCAACTGCTCCACCTAAACCAGCAAGTGCTCCAGAAATAACCATCGAGATAATGATCATTTGTTTTGCAGAGATACCGGCATATTGAGAAGCATGAGGATTAAGTCCAACAGCAGTAATTTCATAACCCAATGTTGTCTTTTTCAGTATAATCCAAAATAGAACAACAGCTATCAGTGCAAAAAATAGGCCTAAATTGATACGTGAATGATTAAAAAGATTCGAAAGCCACTCAACTTGGTAAGATGCACTTTCAGGAATTTTGGCTAAATCTGAACCTTTTTGAGAAAATTTCTCTAAAATATACCCATTTACAACTGCATTACAAGAATATAAAATAATGTAGTTCAACATGATGGTCACAATGACTTCACTGGTTCCTAAATAGGCTCGCAAGGCACCTGGTATAGCCCCAGCAAAACCTCCGGCTACACAGGCAACAACGATAGTAAGAGGAATAGAAACTATTTTGGGTAAACTTTGTGTTTCAAGAGCTACCCACGCAGCTGCAGTCCAACCAATTAACGCTTGTCCTGGTAAACCAACATTGAAAAATCCTGCTTTAGAAGAAACAGCAAATCCCAAGGCAACCAGAATTAAAGGCGCCATTGCGCGACCAATTTCACCAATATTATACGGTGAACCAAATGCCGTATCAATTAATTTTGTATACGCAGCAACTGGGTCATCACCAAAAATTAAGATAATAATTGCACCAGCAATCAACCCCAACAAGACAGCAATAAAAGGAACTGCCAATTCTTGATATTTTTTAGACATGTACTTCCTCCTTTGCTAATGTTCCACCAGCCATTAAAATACCTAACTCTTGTTTATTTGTTTCTTCTGGTAACAGAATACCTTGTATTTTTCCATCATGAATGACAGCAATACGATCTGACACATCTAGTATTTCATCTAATTCAAAACTTACGACAAGAACAGCTTTTCCTTTGTCTCTTTCTGCAATTAGACGTTTGCGAATGTACTCGATTGCCCCAACATCCAAACCACGAGTTGGTTGACTGATAATCATCAAGTCAGGATTGCGGTCAATCTCTCTAGCAATAACAGCTTTCTGCTGATTTCCTCCAGAGAGAGAACCACCTGAGACCAATTCGCTAGCTCCACGGACATCGAATTCTTCCATCAAACGACGAGCATTTTCATTGATTTTACGATAGTTTAAAAATCCATTTTTACTAAGTGGTTCTTTATAATAGGACTGAAGGGCAATGTTTTCAGCAACGGTCATATCCAGAATCATCCCATCTCGATGACGATCTTCTGGAACATGACTAACCTGCATTTCAGTAATCTGACGTGGACTTAAATTTGTTACTTCTTTTCCTTTAATTTTAATCGAACCTGATTTTACTTTACGAAGTCCCGTTAAGGCTTGAATCAACTCTGTTTGGCCATTTCCATCAATACCAGCAATACCAAGAATTTCACCAGCTCTGACGGAGAGATTTAATTCTTTTACAGCAGGAACACCACGGTTCTCATGAACTACCAAATTTTCTACTTCAAGAACCACCTCTTTAGGATTAGCCGAAATTTTTTCTGTTTTAAAAGACACGGAGCGGCCAACCATCATCTCTGCTAATTCTTGACTAGTAGTGCCTTCGATTGTCACAGTATCAATAGATTTTCCACGCCGAATAACAGTTACATGGTCCGAAACGGCACGAATTTCATCAAGTTTATGCGTAATAAGAATGATAGATTTTCCTTCATTTTTTAAACTGCGCATAATATCCAATAATTCTGCAATTTCCGCAGGAGTTAATACAGCTGTTGGCTCATCAAAAATGATAATATCTGCACCACGGTAGAGGGTTTTTAAAATTTCCACACGTTGTTGCGCACCAACTGTAATATCAGAAATCTTAGCTGTTGGATCAATGGACAAGCCATATTTATCAGAAAGCTCTTTAATTTCTTTAATAGCTGCTTTCATGTCTAAGACACCAGCATTTGTTTTCTCGCTTCCAAGAACAATGTTTTCGGCTACTGTAAAAGCTTCTACCAACATAAAATGCTGGTGAACCATTCCAATCCCTAATTTTGCTGCTTTAGATGGTGAATCTAACGAAACTGACTTCCCATTTAGAAAAATTTCACCACTAGTTGGTTCTAAAAGTCCAACCAACATGTTCATCAGCGTTGATTTTCCTGCTCCATTTTCACCGAGCAAAGAATGAATCTCACCTCGCTCGACTTTTAAATTAATCTGATCATTTGCTACGAAATCACCAAATTTTTTTGTAATGCCACGCATTTCAATGACATAATCTGTCGTCATATCTCTTTCCTTTCGACATTCTTTTTATATCAGTAAAACCAATCCAACAAATTAAAGGCTTAGCTTTACTGAGACAAAAGTCTCAGTTTTAAAAAAGCGACCGCGAAAAAGGTCGCTTTTTCTCAAATGAAATTATTTTTTATCTGATTTTACACCAGAGTCAACTGTTAAGCTTCCGTCAACAATCGCTGTTTTTGCTTCTTCAACAGCTTTTAATACATCTTCTGAAAGACCTTCTGTTGCAAGATCAACACCACCATCTTTCAAACCATAAGTTAGGACTTGCCCACCAGGGAATTCTTTACCGTCTAATTGATCGTTTGCAATTTCTTGAAGAACATGTCCAACTTTTTTAATAGTTGATGTTAAGGTTGAGGTTGATTCTTTGCCATCTTTAGAAGTATATTTACCTTCTTCAGTTTGATCACGGTCTACACCGATAACCCAAACTTTATCTTTGCTATCAGCTGGCAATTGAGAATTGATGTCTGCTGCTTCTTGGAAAACTCCAGTACCAGTTGCTCCTGAAGCATGGTAGATTACATCAACACCAGAAGCGTACATTGTCGCAGCAATCGATTTACCTTTAGCAGCATCACTGTAACTATCAGCATATTGAACTTCAACTTTAATAGATGGATCAACAGATTTAACACCGGCAACGAAACCAGTTTCAAAGCGCGTGATAACGTCTGATTCCATACCACCTACGAAACCAATTTTCTTAGAATCACTTGTTTTAGCAGCAACAATACCTGCTAAGTAAGCACCTTCATGGTCAGCAAACAAGGCATTCAAAACATTATCCCCTTCAGTTGCTGAATCAATTAGTACATAGTTCAATTCAGGGTGACGTGCTGCAGCAGTTTTTACGCCATCTGCTAATTTATAACCAATACCTGCAATCAAGTTAAAATCACTTGATGCTGCTGACTCAAGGTTTGTCTCATATTGAGATTCATCATCAGATTGGAAATACGCATAGTCTGTTTTTTCCTTTAATCCATGTTCTTTACCCCAAGCTGAAATACCTTCCCAAGCAGATTGGTTAAATGATTTATCATCAACACCACCTGTATCAGTAATCATCGCAACCTTCAATGAAGAACCGGAATCTTCTTTAGATTTTGAAGCATCTGATGAATTGCTTTTATTGCCGCAAGCTACTAACGCAAGTGCAGCTAATGAAGCTAAACCAAGGCCGACAAATTTCTTGTTCATTTCTGAACCCTCCTAAAAAAATCTTTTGCAACAATTGTTGCATGTTGGAATGGATACAGTCTGATGACTGTGACACAGATTAGTTTAAATCTGTGAAAGAATATGGAAGTAATTCCCCGACTGTCATCACGACTGTCGATTTATCTTTTGCAACTAAGGTTACCGGTAAATCTGGCGAGAAAAATTCAGCCATAACCTGACGACAAGCTCCACAAGGAGAGATTGGTTTTTCTGTTTCTCCGTAAACAACGAGCTCTTTGAATTCCGTTACACCTTCAGAAACAGCTTTAAAGATTGCAGTACGCTCTCCACAATTTGTCAATGGAAAAGACGCATTTTCAATATTGCAACCTGTGTATTCACGTCCATCTTCTGCAACCAATAGTGCTCCGATGGGAAAATGAGAATAGGGAACATAGGCATTTTGGCTTGCAGAGATTGCTTTTTCAATCTGGTTAGTAGTCGCCATCTGCTTTCTGTCCTTTCATGATTGCAACACCTGAAGAAGCACCCAAGCGATTGGCTCCTGCTTTAATAAAGGCTTCTGCATCTTCTAAAGAACGGACTCCACCAGATGCTTTCACACCAAGTTCTGTGCCAACAATATGGCGCATCAATGTCACATCATGAACGGTTGCACCACCTGTTGAAAAACCTGTTGAAGTTTTGACAAAATCTGCGCCAGCTTCTTTTGACAATTCACAAGCCAGCATTTTTTCTTTATCTGTCAATAGACAAGTCTCAATAATGACTTTTACCAACTTGTCTCCACTTGCTGCGACAACTGCTTCAATATCCGCTTTTACCAAATCTACGTTTCCAGATTTCAAAGCACCAACATTCAGTACCATATCAATCTCATCTGCACCGTTTTCGATGGCATCTTTGGTTTCAAATGCTTTCACAGCTGAGGTACTAGCTCCCAAAGGAAAACCAATAACCGTACAAACCTTCACATCTGTATCTTTTAATTCTTGAGCTGCAAGTGAAACCCAGATTGGATTCACGCATACACTGGCAAAATCAAATTCTTTTGCTTCTTCTAGAATAACACGAACTTGTTCTTCGGTTGCGTCTTGTTTTAAAAGAGTATGATCAATATATTTATTTAATTCCATGAGTTTTTCTCCGTACATTATGAGACGATTTCGATAATTTCTTTCGTCTTTACAACAACATCTTCTATTTTAACATTTTTTTGGAAATCTGTAAGTATTTTATCCGAAATTTTTACATTACTATATATGGTTGCAATAACATCACCAACTTGAACTGCTTCTCCAACTTTTTTGGTGAATACAATGCCAGATTCATAATCTAATGAATCTGTTTTAACAGCACGTCCTGCACCTAATCGCATGGCAATAAGACCAAATTCTTTTGCTGGCAATTCTGTAATAAAACCAGTTGACTCCGCTTTAACTGCTATCGTATGTTGGACTTGCACCGGACGATACAAATCTTGTAGATCACCACCTTGCGCTATTACCATCTCTTCAAATTTTGCTAATGCAGTACCATTTTTAAGATGTGAATGAACTTCTTCGACTGTCTTGTCTATATCAGCAAGACGCAACATAACTTGAGCGAGCTCACATATGAATTCTGTGATATCCTCCCTTCCTTTTCCACGTAAAATATCAAGTGCCTCTAGTATTTCGAGGCGATTTCCAATACTTGTCCCTAAAGGCTGTGACATATCGGTTAAAACAGCAATTGTCTTTCTTCCAACAGCTTTTCCTAAGTCCACCATAGTTTTAGCCAAAATACGGGCATCTTCTATCCGTTGCATAAACGCGCCGTCACCGACTGTCACATCAAGTAAAATACTATCTGCTCCTGCCGCAATCTTTTTAGACATAACCGAACTTGCAATCAGTGGAATAGTATCAACAGTTGCAGTCACATCTCGCAGAGCATAGAGGAGCTTATCTGCTTTTACAAGATTATCCGATTGGCCGATTACTGCAAGACCAGTTTCTTGAACTTGTTTGATAAAACTCTCTTGCGATACTTCAATTTGGTACCCCTTGATGGATTCCAACTTATCAAGGGTTCCACCAGTATGCCCTAGACCACGTCCACTCATCTTTGCTACTGGAACACCAAAACTCGCTACCAAGGGAGCTAAGATGAGGGTCACTTTGTCACCAACTCCACCAGTTGAGTGTTTGTCCACTTTGATACCAGCAATTTCCGATAAATCAATTTGTTCACCAGTTGCAACCATAGCCATGGTTAAATCAGAGATTTCTTGCGTAGTCATTCCTTTAAAATAAATAGTCATGGCAAATGCAGACATTTGATAATCTGGTACAGATCCAGTAACATAGCCGTCAATCAGCCAATTTATTTCTTCTTTTGACAGTTCTAAACCATCTCGCTTTTTCTGAATAATATCAACTGCTCTCATTCTTTTACACTCTCAAGGATATAGTAGCCCTTGTCCTTCTTTTTGATTGTGCAATTTCCGAACACTTCTTCCATTTTAGCTTTGGCACTTGGAGACCCTTGTTTCTTTTGTATCACAAGGGTTAATTTCCCACCTTCTAGTAAATGATTATAAGCGCCTGAAATCATTTCATGCACAACTGTCTTACCAGCTCGAATGGGAGGATTTGAGACAATATAATCAAATTGGCCAGACACCATTTCATAGATATCCGACTGAAATATACTGGCTTCTACTTGATTCTTCACTGCATTTTTTTTAGCCAGTTCAACAGCTCTTTCATTGATATCAACTAGAGTTGCCTTAACACCAAAAACCTTAGCTAAGGTAAGCCCGATGGGGCCATAGCCACAGCCAAGATCTAGAAGGGTTCTATTTTCTTTTAAGTCAAGGTTTTTCAGCAATACTTGACTTCCAAAATCAACCATTTTTTTACTGAAGACACCCGCATCTGTAAAAAAGGACATTTCTGTATTCAGAAGGGAGACATTCAACTCTTGAACATCATGTGCTACTGTTGGTTTTTTTTCATAATACATGTTTGACATAAGACTATTATAGCATGTTTGAAAACCGTTTACAAGAAACCCTCCCCTCTTTCAAGGTTGATTAAAAACTAAAGTAGAAAGCGTTTTCTTTTTTTGCTTGATTCTATTATAAATCTTTCTAAAAGAAAAAGAATCGGTCAAACGTCCGATTCTTTTTCATTCTTTAATAAATAATCTACATCTATAATTTCTAGAACTTTATATTTTTTTCGTACAATTTCTTTTCTTTCCAACTCCTTGATTATCCGCCTTAATTGTCGATCACTTACCCCTATAAATGGAGCAACTTCACGAATGACAAATGGGATTGTATTACTATCGTGCCGAATCCTTAAATCCTTGATATATCCCAATGTCCTTGCCTTGTGTCCGTATAGTCTCGTATCTGAATAATGTGTTGTACGATTCAGTAATTTAGTAAAGGTGCCCTCCATTACAAAATGAAGAAATGGAATATGGCAAAACAAATCAGTTAGGGCACGCTGGCTTGGAATACATAATAATTCTAAATCTGTATCAGCATATACATAATGAAGAAAACAATTTTTTGTATAGATTTCAAGCTCTCCAATTAAATCACCATGTTGTACATAGCCTAATACGGTCTCTTGTCCTTCGCTACCAAGTTGTTTTATGACAGCTCGTCCAGATAAAATAATATAGAGATGTGGCGCATCTTGTCCAACTAAGGCCACTACATCACCTTTTGAAAAGTAGGCTATTTGAAGTGAAGACAGGGTTTCTTCTGGTAACAAATCCTTTAATTTTTTACCTTTAATGCTTACATGATCTAATCGAGCCATCTTTTTTTCCTCAGTAGTTTCTTAACTATCATTTTATCACAAATCCTCGAAAATATTTTTACATTCACTGTATTTAATGCTACAATAATGCTATGAAAAATGAATTATTAAATTTTGAAAAAATCAGCCGTACAACCTGGCAAAGACTTCATAGAGATACAACCGCTCCACTAACACAAGAAGAATTAAATTCGATTAAGAGTTTAAATGATAAAATCAACCTTCAAGAAGTCGTGGATATCTATCTACCACTGCTCAATTTAATTGCAATCTATAAAAAATCAAGTGAAGATCTATCCTTTTCAAAAAGTATCTTCTTACAAGAAAAAATTCGGCCAAAGCCATTTATTATCGGGATTTCAGGTAGTGTAGCTGTTGGAAAATCAACGACGAGCCGTCTCTTGCAAATCCTATTATCAAGAAGATTTAAATGGGCGAGTGTTGAAATGATTACAACAGATGGTTTCCTATATCCCAACCAAACTTTAGAAGAAAAAGGCGTTCTAAATAAAAAAGGATTTCCTGAATCTTACAATATGGAATTATTGCTGGAGTTTTTAGAAGCCATCAAAAATGGACAAGATTTCCAAATTCCGGTCTATTCCCATGAAGTTTATGACATTCTTGAAAATGAAAAGCAAACTATTCAACCGGCGGATTTTGTCATTGTCGAAGGCATTAATGTTCTGCAAAATCCACAAAACCAAAGCCTTTATGTGAGTGATTATTTTGACTTGGCTATCTATGTGGATGCAGAGGTTTCTAATATTGAAAACTGGTACTTGGAACGATTCCAAAGCCTTTTGAAACTAGCTGAAAAAGATCCTAACAACTACTATCATCGTTTTACAACGATGCCTTTTAACGAGGTATTAGCCATTGCCCAAGATACCTGGAAAAACATCAATCTCGCCAACCTTAAAACTTATATCGAGCCAACAAAAAATAGGGCAGATATTATCCTTCACAAGGCCCAAAATCACTCTATTGATAAAATTTACTTGAAACGGTAGATTTCCCTTGTCAAATTGTCTATTTTCCGATATAATAATATGGTTAGTACAGAAAAGGTGGAGGTGAAACCATTGGCAAATATTAAGTCAGCTATCAAACGCGCTGAAAAGAACGTTTCTCAAAACGCACAAAACTCAGCTCAAAAATCAGCTATGCGTACTGCTATTAAAGCATTTGAAGCAAATCCTTCTGAGGAGCTTTTCCGCGCTGCAAGCTCAGCAATCGATAAAGCAGAAACTAAAGGTTTGATTCACAAAAACAAAGCAAGCCGCGACAAAGCACGTCTTGCATCAAAACTTGCTTAAAAAAGAGCCACTCGGCTTTTTTTGTTTGTCGTATTTTATACAAAAAGAGACTTGGAAAGCCATTTCAGTCTCTTATTTTTTTATTGGCAAACGCACTTCAAAAACAGTTCCTTTGGGATGATTGTCTCTGACTGAAATTGTACCATTTAGAGTATGTAGGATTTGTTTTGCTAAGGACAAGCCGAGACCAAAGCCACCTTTTTGACGTGTCCTTGCCTTATCCACTCGGTAAAAACGATCAAAAATTTTTGTTTTATTTTCTGGACTAATCCCAATACCATCATCAGCAACTGTCAATACAAACTGCTTATCTTTTATCCCAGTTTCTATCACAATCTGAGCATCTTCTTCTGTATACTTCAAAGCATTGTCAAATAAAATGGTCATTAATTGCTTGATCAGTGCCTTGTCGGAATAAAAAGCCATCGATACAGAATTTATAATCTGCAGCTCGCGATTGCTCTCTTCAGCCATGATAGTAAAATTATCCAAGGCATCCACAAGAACTTCTGGTTGAATGAGCTGGATCTCTGCTTTTATCCCATCATCTCTTCTCGCTAAATTTAAGAGATTAGTGGTTAAAATCCGCATGTTCCGAACTTCCTCTAAACTAGACGCAATATTTTCGCTCGATTCCATAATAGTGGCCTCTGGTTTACGAAAAAGAGCTTCGAGGCGGTTTTGTAAAACAGCGAGCGGCGTCCGCAATTCATGACTAGCATTCTCCACAAATTCTTTTTGCTTTTGAAAGCTAATCAGTAACGGTTTCACACTGAGTTTTGCTAAATATAGACTAGCAAAAATAGAAACCAACCAAAAACTAATCATGACCAACATCACCGTCTTTTCATAACGTGCAATAGAGTCCGTAATTTGAGTGGTGTTAAAAACAATCGATGCATACTGGATATCTAATCCCGCAGCTTGTATCACATCTACTTGTGACACATCTAAGGTCAAAATACGGTAACTCTCTTCTTGACCAAATAGGGTTTCAACTGTCTGGTCTTCTATCTTATTCACTTTTTCAGCATCAACAGCTAGATTTGCCAAACCTGAGATATAGTCTATCTGATTGACGATGCCCCCCTCCTGATTATATAAAATCACATGGTAATTCGTATTTAAGCGTAATTTATCAGATGGTTTAAAATTAGGAGAGATTTTTTTATCTGTCTTGTCATCTGTTTGATTGTCTGAATCAATCACAACTTCTGCTTCTGACGAGATCCCTCGCATCAAAGCAAAATTTAACAAGAGGGTAGGGTCTTTTTCAAATGCCTTGAAATTTTCATCTGCTTGTTCATACATAGTTCCCCTCATTAATTGGAGGATAATCAGCGTCATGAGGGTGAAAATGCAGGTAAATAATGCAAAATAACGGATAAAATACGAAAGATTATCCGTTTGTAATTGTCGTTTCATCTTATTGAACATTTTTTAATAAATACCCAACACTGCGCAATGTTTGAAGATTGTCTCCAAATGCTGTTCCTTTCAATTTTTTACGGATTTTTGAGACATAAACTTCGACAACAGAAATCGTTGTGTCACTATCAAATCCCCAAATGCGGTCAAAAATTTGTGTCTTTGGTAAAATCACATTTTGATTTTGCAAGAAATAGACCAATAAATCAAATTCTTTCCCTAGAAGTTCCACTTCAGATCCAGCTGCTCTTGTTGTATTGGTTGCTAAATCAACTACAATATCGCCATAAGTTAGCAGATGCTCATTGAATTTACCAGTACGTTTCAAAAGAGCTTGAATCCGCATTTTTAATTCTTCTAAGTAAAATGGCTTGGTCAAGTAGTCATCTGCTCCCAATTCAAATCCTGTTCCCTTGTCATCGATGCTCTCTTTTGCCGTCGTAATGAGAACCGGTGTTGCCACACCTTTTTCACGTAGTTCCTTTAAGACTTGAAAGCCATCTTTTTCAGGTAACATCAAATCCAGTAAAATCAGGTCATAAACACCAGATTCTGCTTCGTAAATCCCTTCTTCCCCATCAAATACCTGCATGACATCTGCAAAATCATCTAAAAAGTCAAACACTGAATTGGACAAACTTAAATCATCTTCAACCAATAAAATCTTAATCATACTAAACTCCTTTAAAAAATATTATACCACGGATTCCACTATTTTCATTCATATTAGGAAACTTTTGAAATATGGTAGAGTGCAATTAGAGAGACCAATAAAACTGTGGATATTCGTCTTACAATCGAAACATATTGGGCCATTTTTTCAACATTCATAATCGTTACCTCTCTTCTTTCTTGTAACAAACAGTATATATTTCTTTTCTTAAAACAAACTAAAAAATGGTTCCATTGGAACCATTTTATTATAATTCTGTAATCTTACCAGTGTTTAGGTAGACAACCCATTCACAGATATTCTTGGCATAATCCCCGATACGCTCCAAGTAAGAAATAACTTGGAAGTAATCACGACCAGCAATAATAGAATCTGGATTTTTCTTGATTTCTTCGGTTGCTAACTCACGAATGCTATCAAAGTATTGGTTGACAATTTCATCTTGAGCCGCAATATCGTAAGCTTGGTCGCTGTCCCCCTTGTTTAGGTACAAGTCAAGAACGGCCTCAACCAATTTACGAACTTGCCGTCCCATTTGATTGATTTCTTCTTCAACAGCGGCAATACGAACTTCACCTTTCATACGAATAGTAGCTTCAGCAATCGCAGAAGCATGGTCTCCCATACGCTCTAAGTCACTAGTTGCCTTCAATACTGTGATCACCCGACGCAAGTCAGAGGATACGGGTTGCTGAAGGGCAATGATTTCAAGTGATTTTTTTTCTAATTTCACTTCAAAGTCATTGATGTCCGAATCTGCTTCAATAACTTCTTTTGCCAATTCACGATCATGTGTAATAAAAGCACGGACTGTTTTATTGATTTGGCCCAATACTTCATTTCCCATAGCATAAAACTGGTTATGCAATTTATCTAATTCTTCTTCAAATTGTGAACGTAACATCATCTTCCTCTTTTCTATGGATTAACCAAATTTACCTGTAATGTAATCTTCCGTTTCTTTATGAGCAGGATTTAGGAACATTTCTTTTGTTTTATTGTATTCAATTAGGTCGCCAGCAAGAAAGAATCCTGTTTTATCGGAGATACGTGATGCCTGTTGCATGGAACGTGTCACGACTAGCATGGTATACTTTTCTTTCAAGTCGTACAAGGTGTCTTCAATTTTGCCAGCAGAAATTGGATCCAGTGCTGAAGTTGGTTCATCTAACAAGATAATCTTTGGGCTGGTTGCCAATACACGGGCGACACAGACACGCTGTTGTTGCCCCCCTGACAAACCAAGTGCCGAATCATGCAGACGATCTTTCACCTCATCCCAAATGGAGGCACCTTTTAAAGAAGATTCAACCGCTTCGTCCAATACCTGTTTGTCTTTCACACCATTGATTCGAAGTCCGTAGACAACATTCTCATAAATTGACATTGGGAAAGGGTTAGGTTGTTGAAAGACCATCCCGATTTCCTTGCGAAGATCAACAGTATCCGTCCGAGGACTATAAATATTTTGGCCATTGTAGCTGATAGCTCCTGTGACAGTCACCTCTGGATTTAAATCCCCCATTCGGTTAATGGATCGAAGCAGGGTTGATTTACCAGATCCTGACGGTCCAATCAAAGCGGTGATTTCATTTGGATAAAAATCAATGGAAACACTGTTTAGGGCTTTTTTCTTATTGTAATAGACGGATAAATCTTTTACTTGTAAAATAGGTTCGCTCATACTGTTTCCTTTCTATCCAAAGTGCCCAGACACATAGTCACTGGTTGATTTACAGTGAGCATTTTGGAAAATCTTCGCTGTTTTATCGTATTCAATTAAATCGCCCAAGTAGAAGAATGCAGTGTAATCACTAGCACGGGCAGCCTGTTGCATGTTGTGCGTAACAATGATAATCGTATAATTTTTCTTCAACTCAAACATGGTTTCTTCCAATTGCATGGTCGCAATCGGATCCAAAGCTGAGGCAGGCTCGTCCATCAAGAGAATATCTGGTTTCACCGAAATCGCTCTGGCGATGCACAAACGTTGTTGCTGACCACCAGACAAGGTAAAGGCAGACTTATGCAAATCATCTTTTACTTGATCCCATAAAGCTGCTTGTTTCAATGAAGTTTCAACAATTTCATCTAAAACTTTTTTGTCTTTTACCCCTGCTCGCTCATAAGCAAAGGTGATGTTTTTATAAATAGATTTTGCAAATGGGTTGGGACGTTGAAAGACCATTCCAATATGCTTACGCATTTCATATACATTAATATCTGGAGCATTGACATCAATTCCTTGATATAAAATTTCTCCTGTTACTTTCGCAATATCAATCGTATCATTCATGCGGTTCAAACTTCTGAGGAAGGTTGATTTTCCGCAACCTGACGGTCCGATAAGTGCTGTAATTTTATTTTTTTCAAACTGCATATCAATGCCATGGATGGCTTCCTTTTGTCCATAATAGACATGTAAATCCTTAGTTTCCAAGGCTAGTTCCTTGTCAGGAAAAGTGATGATATGCCGTTCATTCCAATCGTAATCAGCCATTGTTTCTCCTAATACGTTAATGCTTTTTCAATTAAGCTGCTGAAGTTAATTTTGAGTGTAGGAATTTTCCAAGTCTGCGAGCGCCAAGGTTAAAGATCAAAATAAAGATCAATAAGACTGCTGCACTACCTGCTGAGACCTGTGTTGCATCAGGGATGGTTCCTTCACTGTTAACTTTCCAAATATGCACTGCCAATGTTTCAGATTGACGGAAAATTGAAATCGGACTGGTCACACTAAGTGGGTTCCAATTGCTCCAATCAAGAGCTGGTGCTGATTGTCCAGCTGTATAGATGAGAGCGGCAGCTTCACCAAAAATACGACCAGATGCCAATACAATTCCGGTCACAATCCCTGGAAGAGCTTCTGGAATAACAACATGAAGTACCGTTTCCCATCTTGATAAGCCTAGAGCAAGTCCAGCTTCACGCTGTGTATGGTGAACCGTACGAAGACTATCTTCAATCGTCCGTGTCATCTGTGGCAAGTTAAAGACTGTTAAGGCGAGGGCACCTGAAATAATCGAGAATCCATATTCAAATTGCACAACGAAAATCAAGTAACCAAACAAACCAACAACAACAGAGGGTAAGGAAGACAAAATCTCAATACAGGTCCGAATAAAATCAGTTAAACGGCCTTTTTTAGCATATTCAGCCAAGTACACTCCTGCTCCCATTGACAATGGAATCGAAATCATTAAAGTAACAACCAAAAGAAAGAGGGAATTATACAATTGGATTCCAATCCCGCCTCCAGCTTTATAAGAGGAAGAGGCGCCTGTCAAAAACTTCCAACTGATATGCGGAACACCTCTTAAGAGAATAAAAAGAATCAGTGATGCCAAAATCGTTACAATAATAGCAGCAATTGTATAGAGAGTTCCTGTTGCTAATTTATCAACTTTTTTAGCGTTCATAGTTCTTCACCTTTCTCTCTCTGGTAATAAATTTCATCAACATATTAAAGGCCAAACTCATAATTAATAAAACAAGGGCTAACGACCACAATACGTTGTTTTGCACCGTCCCCATAACAGTATTACCAATACCCATTGTCAAGACAGAAGTTAGGGTTGCAGCTGGTGTCGTTAAGGAAGTTGGAACAACTGCTGAGTTACCAACGACCATCTGAATTGCCAAAGCTTCACCAAAAGCACGAGCCATCCCAAAGATAACAGCTGTAAAAATCCCCGGTTTTGCAGCATTCAATATGACACGCCAAATCGTTTGCCAACGGGTTGCTCCCATAGCTAAACTGGCTTCACGATAGTGGCGCGGAACAGCTCTAAGAGCATCTGTGGTCATAAAGGTTACTGTTGGCAAAATCATGACAAACAAGACCGCAACACCAGATAGAATACCAAAACCAGTTCCTCCAAAAATAGAACGGGTAAATGGCACAACAACTTGCAAACCAATGAATCCATAAACTACTGATGGAATACCAACCAAAAGTTCAATCGCAGGTTGCAAGATTTTTGCACCATATTTTGGAGAGACCTCTGTCATAAAGACCGCTGCACCAATGGCAAAGGGAGTCGCAATCAAGGCAGACAAAATGGTAACGATAAAGGAGCCCGAAATCATCGGAAAAGCTCCCAACAATGGTTTACCATCAGCTCCTTTGACACTTGGTTGCCACTCTGTTCCAAATAGGAATTTTACTGGACTAATCTTATCGACAAAGAAGGTCGACAATCCTTTTTGAGCAACGAAGACCAAAATCATCGCTACAATCACGACAATCAATGACAAACAAAGAAAAGTGATGGTCTTACCAAATTTTTCTAAACGAGAATTTTTTGAAGGGGATACCAATTTTTTAGCCAATTCTTGATTTTTCATACTTCTCCTCTTACTTTTTCGTTACAGTTCCATCAGGCGACTTGATAACTTTCATATCATTCATCGAAATATAGCCCATTCCAACAACAATGCCTTCTTGGACTTCATCTGTCATCATATAGTCTAAAAATTCTTTTGTTAAACCTTCTGGATCGCCTTGGGTATACATATGTTCATACGCCCAAAGTGGCCAATAATTAGTAGCAACATTTTCGGTTGTCGGCTCAAAACCATTTAATTTAATCGTTTTAATAGAATCATCTAAATAGGCGAAGGCCAAATAAGAAATCGCACCTGGAGTTTGTGCAACAATGGATTTTACCATACCATTTGAATCTTGTTCTTGACTTTGTTTGGCAGAAACTCCATCCATGATAATGCTGTCAAAAGTCGCACGAGAACCAGAACTTGCAGCACGATTGATAATGGATACTTCTAAATCTTTTCCACCAACTTCTTTCCAGTTGGTAATTTTACCAGAAAAGATGTCTCGCAATTGCTCAGTTGTTAAGTTATCAACAGTTACTTTTTCGTTCACAATGACTGCCATATCCGCAACTGCAACCTGGTGGTCAACCAACTTACTGGCATCAATCCCATCTTTTTCCTCAGCAAATACGTCACTGTTTCCAATATCAACTGCTCCAGACTGAACTTGAGACAAACCTGTACCAGAACCACCACCTTGGACATTCACAGTTTTCCCAAGATTTTCTTTGCCAAATTCATCTGCCGCCGCTTCAACAAGGGGTTGAAGAGCTGTTGAGCCAACTGCTGTAATCGTTTCTCCTCTTTGGATCCAAGATGAGCAGGCCGACAAGCTAACACTTGCAATAACAATCGCTGATAAAATTCCCAGCTTGTGCTTTTTCTTCATTTTTAGTTTCCTTTTGTTTTTTTAAAAGAGAATTTTGCAGTTTTTTACACATTTTTTACAAAAAAACCGCTAGTTCAAATATAACATATAAGATATTAAGTTGCAAACTATTTCTACTATATTACCTTAGTGAAAACGGAGGCCTTTTGGAAAGTTATTTTTTAAGATTCCAGAGGCAATTTTGGCAAAACCCAAGCCATTTCCATTTACCAATATTTGATACCAGCCATTTGGTACAGGTTTTGAAAGAGTAATTGGGTGTCCTGCCGTATAAAGATAGAATTCCGCTTCTGACAAGGAAATAGTGCTGATGACTTCTTCTTTTTTTAAAGCTAAACCAAGAGCAAAGCTAGGCTCAAAGCGTTTTTTCTTAAAGGTTCCTAGGTGCAGACCATTTCGAGCAATTCGAATCGTTGACAAATCTGGCAAACCATTTGGAACAAGGTAGAGTTCTTCTCCAAAAACTTGCAGCAAGCCATCTAACTGGATTGTCAACTGTTCTTTTAAAAACTGTTTCCAAAGTCCTTGTTGTTCTTGGGATAAGTTGGATTTTCCAGATTTGATTTTTTTAGAGCTGGCTTGGCCTAAAAAACGAAATTTCGCTACAAACTGACCTTCTCCCTTAAACAAATGTGGATACATGCGGGCTGTTTCTGGAAAACCAATTCCTTCAACCATACCATTTATTTTCGAAATCGGAATCAGTTCAAGAGGATAGGTTTCCAACAACCATTTGACAATAGCTTCATTTTCTTCAGGCGCCCAAGTACAGGTCGAATAAATCAATTCACCACCTTCTTTAAGCATCTCCATGGCTGACTCCAAGATATCTTTTTGAAGCACGGCACACTCTGTTGGATAGCCTTCACTCCAATATTGTATGGCTGCTGAATCTTTGCGGAACATGCCTTCTCCAGAACAAGGGGCATCTAGTACAATCATATCAAAATAGGCTGGAAAAACCTTAGCTAATCTATCTGCTGACTCATTTGTTACTAGCACATTTCTAGCACCAAACCGCTCAATATTTTCAACCAAAATCTTGGAACGTTTTTTGGAAATTTCATTGCTGACTAAGAGACCTGTATTGTCCAAATAGGATAATAAATGGGTTGATTTTCCTCCTGGCGCAGCTGCTAAATCCAGAACTTTCATTCCTTTTTGTGGTTGTGGCGCTGCTACTTGACCAACTACTTGAGCAGCAGGTTCTTGTGAATAAACCAGTCCAGTGACATGCTCTGGTGATTTTCCAGATACTTTTCCATAGTAGGACCAGTTCATGTTGGGAATCTTATCAGGTTTTTCTTGCTGGTATTCTTTTAGTGGATTCAATCGATAAGCAGCTATCGGCTCATTTTCAAAGCTCGCAAAAAAGGCCGGCGCCTGGGCACCGAGCAATTGAGTGTATTTATCGATAAACGCTTGTGGTAGTTGGCTCATTTTAAATAACCTTTTATTTCCTTTTCCATAGCTTTAGGCAGTAAGATGACCATTTCACGATTGCGATAGGTTAGCTTTTCCCCGTCAAGACAAAGTAATGTGTAGCCCAAGGATTTACCTAAAATAGAGGCTGCTGCGTAATCCCACGGGTATAAATTAGAAGCTACCAATAGGAGCTGATTTTTTAGTACCTTTGAAAAACTAATTCCAGCACTGCCTGTCGATCTTGTTCCTAGGGTCTGCTTAGCAAGATCAGCAAGTCCGTGGCAGTTCTCTTGGTAAAGTCCTGCATTGATCCCAACTAACGATTCTTTTAAGGAGCGTTTTTTGAAGGGCAATAAAAGCTTGCCGTTTAATTCAACGGGAAAGTCTCCACCACCACAAATGAGTTCGTCTTTCATCACATCATAAATGAGACCAAATTGACCGATACCATTTTCATAATAAGCGACTAAAACGGCGAAATCCTCTCTTTGGGCAATAAAATTAGTCGTACCGTCAATTGGATCGATGACCCAGACATTTCCACTGTGAATATCCGTCTGTGAAGTCGTTTCCTCTCCAAGGATCATATCGTTTGGATAAGATTCCAAAATCTTCTGAGTCAAATCCGCCTCAACTTGCTGGTCCAAATGCGTGACCAAATCTGTAAAATGTGATTTTTCGTGAATTGTCAATGAAACATGGAGATTTTCTCGCAAGAACTCTCCCGCTTCCTTAACAATTTGTTGAGCAAAAAGGTACTTAGTTTCCAAGACGAACAGCTCCTTTTCCTTTTTCACGAGCAGCTTTAACAGCCTGATAGGTTGAATAGCCAGATACAGCTTCAAATTCCTTATCAATTTGCTTTTCTTGCCCTTTACCGGGAACAACTGACTTGAATTGTTTGTATCGATCTAGAAGCATTTCAGCAGAAACACCTCCTTCGTACGCTTTTTCCACTAAATTTAAAAAAGAAAGCACGGAGGAAAGCTCCTCTGTGCTCCACGAAAAATCAAGTGGATATGAATACTGTTTGTCCATATCGTTTATCCTATCTCCGCTCTTAATGTTGCATTTTTTAATTCTTGTTTCCGGTAGTCACGAGGTAAAAATGCACGAATTTCATCTTCATTAAAACCTATCTGCATACGCTTTTCATCTAAAATAATCGGTCTGCGAAGTAAACTTGGATAGGTTTCAATCAAACCAATTAATTCTGAAATAGACAATTCATCTACATCAACATTTAGCTTTTGGAAAATTTTTGAGCGTGTCGAAATCAAATCATCTGTTCCGTTTTCTGTCAGCGCTAAAATACTCTTAAGCTCAGAAGCAGTCAATGGGCTCGTCATGATATTGTGTTCCGTAAAAGGTACTTCGTGATTGGTCAGCCAAGCCCGTGCTTTTCGACAACTCGTACAACTTGGTGATAAAAACAGAGTAATCATACCAATACCTTTCTATAAATTTTTACTTTTTTAAACATCTGTCTACTATCATTATACAATAGTCTAGCATGCTTGACAAGAAGAAATCAAATAAAGCCTGTTTAAAGTGGTTTTAGCAATCAAAATGGGCAGAAAAATGAACTAGTTAGCAAGAAACTTTCTGACTTGAGATATAAAGTAAAGCGAGCCTGTGACAACATATAAGGAGTTATCATCCACTGTCGCAAATCTTTCAATCCACTCTTGCCAATTTGTTATTTGGGCATAAGCAGCTGGATAGTCCTCTAACTGAAGACTCGTTGGATAATCAAAACTGGTAACCGTCAAGCTGGTAAATTCATCTAATAGTGTCAACATTTCATCGACAGGTTTGGTATTGATGGCTGCAAACAAGATATGAATCTCTTTGCCTGTATAATCTGCTTTCAAAACATCCACCAGCATCTGAACACTTTCTTGGTTGTGAGCTCCATCAATCATTAGATTAGGCCGGAGAAATTCCGTACGTCCTACCCATTGGCTATCTGCTAGTGCCTGACGAATGGCTGTATCTGAAAGCTGAGGATAGTCTTTTTTTAGTAATTCAGTCGCCATTAAGGCCAGACTAGCATTGTTTTTCTGGTGCTTACCTGGCATGGTCAATCGTAAATTTGAGCGTTTTTCTTGACCAAACGAAAAATCAAAAGAATCTCCCTTATCTTGGTACTTAAAGTCCTTGCCCAACTCGTAGGTCGGTGCGTGATAGAGCGCTGCAGTTTCCTGAAAGACGTTTCGAACTTCTTCTCTTTCCACTGCATAAATAAAAGGAGCTGCATTTTTCAACACACCTGCTTTTTGGCGAGCGATAGCTTCATAGGTCTGACCAAGAATGTCCTGATGGTCCAAGCCAATAGACGGACAGATGACGGCAATCGGTGAAAAGACATTGGTCGAGTCGTATAATCCACCAAGCCCCGCTTCTACAAAGACGATGTCCACTGGCCTAACGTCACCAAAATAAAGAAACATAAGGGCTGTAATAATTTCAAATTCCGTAGCTGGTGTCCAACTGGTTTCCTTTGGCAAACGTTCTACAATCGGCTCAATCTTCTCTACTAGGGAAACAAAGGTCTCTTTATCAATCATTTGCCCATTGAGACTGATTCGTTCCCTGAAGTCAACAATAAATGGGGAAACAAAGGTCCCCACATCATATCCAGAACCGGTAAAGATTTTTTGAAGATAGTTAACAGTTGAACCTTTTCCATTGGTTCCAACGACATGGACCCCTCGAATCTTTTCTTGGGGATTCCCCAATTCTTGTAAAAGCCATGAAATTCGTTCTAGACCAGGCTTGCTTCCAAATTTTAACTTGCCATGAATCCAATCTAAACTTTCTTGGTAATTCATTGTATCATCACTTTCTTCTTTTTTAACAGTATACCATAAGTTGCTTGATCAACTAAAAAGAAGCGGAAAACTTCCAGCTTCTTATCCTTCTGTCCATTTCAATGAAATCGATTCATCTGATTTCATCTGTTGCATGAGGCTGTCAATTCCATCAAACTTGACCATGTCTCGAATTTTATCAAGCCAATAAATGGTCATTTTCTGGCCATAAATTTCCTTTTCAAATCCAAAGATGTGGGCTTCTAGACGCAATTCGGTCCCATCAAATGTCACATTTTTTCCGACGCTGGCCATGGCACGATAGCGTTCCCCTTCGACCTCGACATCTGCTACGTATACCCCGTCACTTGGCAAATGAACCCGCTCTACTGGGGCAAGATTTGCCGTTGGATAACCAATTGTTCGACCACGCGCATCTCCATGCACAACAATCCCCTCTGTACTAAAAGTATAGCCCAACAACTGATTAGCTGTCGCTACATCTCCTCTTGCAATGGCTTTGCGAATCCGCGTCGAAGAGACTTTTTCATCATGAAGACGAACTTCTTCAATCACTTCTACTGGCCCAGGGAAAAGCCGTTTCAAATCAGACACATCTGCTCTGCTATTGCCAAAATGGTAATCAAATCCCGTTACAAGGATTTTTGCCTGTAAGCCTGCAATGTAGCGATCCACAAATTCTTGGGGACTTTGTTTGGCAAAAGAACTCGTAAAATCAGTCAGATAAAGGGTGTCAACGCCATACCTTTCCATCAAAGAAAAGCGTTTTTCAGGAGTTGACAGATGAAGCAACAATTCTGGTGTAAAACGGGCAAAAGCTAATTTGGGGGATTCTGGAAAGGTCAAGACCGATACGGTGAGGCCATGCTCATCGGCTAGTTTCCGTGCTTTATCAAACAAGGCCTTGTGCCCCAGGTGAATGCCGTCAAAATAGCCCAGCACCAGGACGGTTTCTTTTTTCGTTTTTAATGCGTTTAAATCGTTTATTTCTACAATGTCCATAATAGTTTATTTTATCACAAAAAGAGAGAAAAGCCTTACAAAAAGACTTTTCTAGGTTTGTATTGGTTATCCCTTTTCTCCAGGATGGCAACTAGTTTTCCTTGGTGAAAACCAGCCAGCAAATCAGCAGATGTCGCTGCTTCAATAAAGCGTCCGTAGCCAACTTCAGTCAATTGCTCATCAGTCAATTCCAGAATTGGCAAATCACCAATCCCCTGCTCAATCGGTCTAAGAAAAGAATAATCTTTTTCTTCTACTTTTGTGGCAATGTCAGATAAAGTGAGGGCGTCTTCCAACTGCATACCGGCTGATACGGTTCGCTCCAAACGAGACATGTGGCTTTCAATACCCAGTTTTGCCCCCAAATCAACCGCCAAGGTCCGGACATAGGTCCCCTTGCTGCACCTGACCCGAAAATCAAATCTCACCAGGCCGTCTTCAAACCGTAAGGAACTAGTCCGGACAAATTCATGAATGGTTACCTGTCTAATCGGACGATCAACCGTCTCGCCCGCACGGGCATATTCATATAGTTTTCGCCCATTAACTTTGACCGCAGAATACATGGGAGGGATTTGGGAGATTTCCCCCTCAAAGGACGCCATCATCTGATCAATCATCTCTTCTGATAAACCTTCTGGTAAGACAGTGCGTTCTACCACTTCTCCTGAAGCGTCCTCCGTCGTGGTTGAAAAACCAAGGGTCACTTCTCCCTCGTAGACCTTACCTTCTTCTTGCATGAATTCGATCATGCGGGTCGCTTTCCCAACCGCAATCGGTAAGACACCTGTCACGTCGGGATCCAGCGTACCACCATGACCAATCTTTTTTTCTTGTAAAATCTTACGGAGTTTAAAGACCGCATCATGACTAGTCATACCAGCTTCTTTTTTTAGATTAATAATTCCTGTTAGCATAGTGGTATTATATCATAAGCAAGGAAAAAGTAGAATGGAAATCGATCCATTCTACTCCTCTTTCAATTTTGCAAACTTTTCTTTCATGGTTGGGTTGTTTCGCGTTAGCTTTTTAACAGAGACGTCATCGAGTTTGTTATTGGCGAGGCGGAGCTGGTTTTCTGAGGTGGTGAGTGCTGCTTTGACGGCTTCCATGCGTTTGATGGCCTTGTCAATCTCATCGATGGCTTTTTGGAAATTGGTGCTGGCGGATTGGTAATTTTTAGCAAAGGCTGTTTTGAAGGTTTCCAAATCTTCTTCAAAATGTGTAATGTCAATGTTTTGAGCCTTAACCAGAGCTAGCTCCTGCTTGTAGGACAAGCTATTTAGCGCAGCATTTCGCAAAAGACCAATCAACTGGATAAAGAACTGTGGGCGGACCACATACATCTTAGGGTATTCATGGCTGACATCGACAATCCCCGTATTGTAATAGTCGTTGTCTGCTTCGAGCATGGTCACCAAAACGGCGTACTCACAGTTTTTCTCCCTCCGATCCTTGTCTAATTCCTTAAAGAAATCCGCATTCTTGTGCTTGGTCTTGGTCGTGTCCGCTTCATTTTTCATCTCAAACATGATGGAGATGAATTCGACCCCATTTTCATCGGCTTCTCGGAAAATAAAATCACCCTTAGATCCGGTGCTGGATACGAGATTGTCCTTGCCAAATGAGGCACGTGGAAAGGCATAAGAGCGAACCTTGTTGAACTCCGTTTCGGCATAGGCCTCTAAACTTTCTCCGATGGCCTTAGTTGATTGCTGGGCCTTGAAATTCTTATAGAACTCAACCTGATCATTGGCAGCCTTTAATTGCAGCTCGTAATCATTTTTAACAGCAGAAAGGGCTAATTCCCTCTCTTTTTCTTGGAGGAGAAGCTGGTTTTTAACGGTATCGCGTTCTTTTTCGACGGCTGTTAAACTCTGCTGCAATTCATTTTGGTGTTGCAAACGCAAGCGTTCTAACTGACTTTGCAACTCTTGCAATTCCTTGTCCTTTTCGACTAACTGACTCGACATGGATTGTTCAGTCGATTTTTTTACCAGTTCCTTCTGGGCTTCAAATTGGTCTATTTGAGATTGCAGAGTTTGCAATTCCAGATTTTTTTGCTCGAGGGCCTGTTGTTGTTTATTTTTTTCTCTTTCTTCTACCAGTGCAACTTCTTTTGCCAAGCGATCATGGATTTCCTTTTCAAACTCACTGGTTCGAACCTGGCTGAGCAATTCACTGTATTCTGTTTCGTTAACCTGAAAAACGGTATCGCAATGTGGGCATTTAATATGGTGCATAGCAGACCCCTTCTAAATCTTGTATTTTAATTATTATACCACAAAGATGGCAGGCTCTATTTTTATGGACACAATAGCAAAATCATTAGATTTTAAGTTGAAATTTCTTGTGTTCTGAACTGCTTGTGGAAGCGATTTATGATATACTATTTTTAGAAAAAATGGAGGTAACTATGATTAAATTACTGGCCCTCGATATGGACGGGACTTTACTAAATGACCAGAAAAAACTCACTCAAGCACAGATTGATGCCATTCATAAGGCGGTTGATGCTGGTGTAAAATTGGTTCTATGCACGGGGCGTATTTTAAACGGGGTCAAACCTTATTTTAAACAATTAGGCCTAGACGCTGAAAATGAGTACGTGATCGTCAACAATGGCTGTTCGACTCATCAAACCTCCGATTGGAAACTAATTGATTGGGAAGAGTTGAATCCAAAAGATATTACTTATCTGGCAAGTTTCTTAACGGACAACGATATCCAATTGACACTTTTTGATGAGGAAGACTACTATGTCCTTGATGAAGAAGCCAATCAATACGTCCGTGAAGACACCGAAATTGTCTTTGTCGAGCCAAAAACCTTGCCTTATGAAACAGCCATCAGTGGCGATCGCCACCTTTTTCAAGCCATGTTTGTAGGGCCAAAAGACCAAGTCGATGCTTTCCAACTAGAACACGATGTGGCCTTTAATCAAAAATACAACGGTGTCCGTTCCCAAGACATTATTTACGAAATTTTGCCAAAACATGCCAGCAAGGCTTCTGCTCTTGAAAAATTAGCCAAGCATTTGGGCATTTTGCCAAAGGAAATCATGGCAATTGGAGACGCCAACAACGATATTGAAATGCTGGAGTTTGCCGGTCTTTCTATTGCTATGGGAAATGCTGCGCCCCACATCAAGGATTTGGCTGATGACATCACAGCATCAAACAACGAAGACGGCGTTGCCAAAGCCATTGAAAAATGGATTTTACAATCGTAAAAATTTTATAAAAAGGAGAAACCATGAAATACCCTAGCTTATTGGACCGCTTCTTGGTCTATGTGAAAGAAAACACCCGCTCAGATGAAACTTCTACAACGACTCCAAGTACGCAAAGCCAAGTAGAATTTTCACAAAACATTCTGATTCCTGAAATGAAACGGATTGGTTTGCAAGATGTTCATTACTTGCCAAACGGTTTTGCCATCGGTACGCTTCCAGCTAACGATCCAACTTTAAACCGTAAAATTGGTTTTATCTCCCACGTTGATACTGCCGATTTTAATGCAGAAGGCGTCTCTCCGCAAATCATTGAAAACTATGACGGATCTGCCATTGCCCTTGGGACCTCTGGCTACACACTCGATCCAAAAGATTTCCCTCAATTGGGCAACTACCATGGGCAAACCCTCATTACAACCGATGGGACAACACTTCTTGGAGCCGATGACAAGTCTGGTATCGCAGAAATTATGACAGCCATCGAGTATTTAGTGCAACATCCTGAAATCAAGCATTGTGAGATCCGTGTTGGTTTTGGTCCCGATGAAGAAATCGGAGTTGGAGCCGACAAATTCGACGTGGAAGACTTTGATGTTGATTTTGCCTACACGGTTGATGGTGGCCCTCTTGGTGAATTACAATACGAAACCTTTAGTGCAGCGGCTGCTAAAATTGATTTCCTAGGACGAAATGTTCACCCTGGCTCTGCCAAAAATCAGATGATCAACGCCCTGCAACTAGCTATTGATTTCCATAATAGCCTTCCAGAAAACGATCGTCCTGAAAAAACAGACGGCTACCAAGGCTTCTACCACTTGATGGATATTAGCGGTCAAGTTGAAGAGGCTTCTGCTTCTTATATCGTCCGTGATTTTGAAGAAGAAGATTTCAAAGCTCGCAAACAATATCTTGTAGACTTGGCTGAGAAGATGAATGCTGCATTTGATAGCCCACGTGTTATTGTTCACCTACACGACCAATATTACAATATGAAAAAAGTCATCGAAAAAGACATGACACCAATCAACATTGCTAAAAAAGCCATGGAAACATTAAACATCAAGCCAATCATTGAACCGGTTCGTGGTGGTACAGATGGGTCTAAAATTTCCTTTATGGGGATTCCAACACCAAACCTTTTTGCTGGTGGGGAAAACATGCATGGCCGATTTGAATTTGTCAGCCTGCAAACCATGGAAAAAGCGGTTGATGTGATTCTAGGAATTGTTTCAAGCCGTGATTAAAAACTCAAAAAAAGACGTTCAAGGAACGTCTTTTTAGTTTGCAAACAAAAGCACCAAACCAATCATAATCGGTATCGTCGCTAGAATGGTTAGAGAGTTGATATTGGCCGCTTCCGAAGAACGACTCCCTAATTTAAGGGCAAAAACGGGTGCTAGACCTGAAATCGGTGAAAAGAGACAAATGACCAACATTTGGCGAACAAGCAAGGGCAAGGGAAGAAAATAGTAGACACACAGTGCAGCAAGACTACTCATGGTCAACCGAATGAATAAGAGTTGAAAAAGACGCCCCCACTCCTGCTTTTCAAGACGGAAATCCAATAAAATCCCCAGTATTAACATAGCCAGAAATGGGTTCGCATCTCCTGCTATCGCAGCCATGTCCAATAGCGATTGCGGAAGCCGAATACCAATAGCAGCAAGTAGAAAGCTTAATAGATAGACCACAAAAGGGATAGATCCAAAAAGTTTGCGCAAAATAGCGAAGATAGACATCGACTCTTTATCTTTGTTCAATAAGGTAGCAAGGGTATAATTGCCTCCCACCACCATTATGGCATTGCCGCTATCAAAGAGCATAACCGGTGCAAGGTATGCTGCTGGAAAAAAAGCTTGTATGAAAGGCAAACTAAAAGTCCCAATGTTGTATCCTGAAATTTGAACCAATCCTGTACCTTGTCCAACTGCATCCTGATGACGTGCTGTCCAATAACCGACAAAATCCATCACCAAATTCATGAGAATTGCAAGTAGAATCGGTAGAAAAAAACCTCTTCCTAATGAAATAGAGGAAGCGGAAGACAACAAAGCACAAGGCAGAGTCACATTCATGACAATACCGGAAAACATCCCTGAATCCTCTTTTTTCACTACTCCTCTGATTCGCAAGGTATAACCTAACAAAATAATCAAAATAAAGCCCAAGGCTTTTAACAAAATTGCACTCATTTTCTCTCCTTAAAACCCTTCTATTATATCATAAAGAGTGATGCTAACGGATTTCTTAAAAGATATATAATTTTTTTATATATTTTTCTTGACAAATTCCAAACATAGGTATATTATTTATATATAAAATAATTATACATAGGAGGTCAGACATGTATTATCCTGTATCTTCTATCTTAATCGAGTACTTGATTTTGGCCATGTTGCAGAAAAAGGATTCCTACGGCTACGAAATCAGTCAGACTATTAAGATAGTGGCTGACATCAAAGAGTCCACGCTCTACCCCATTCTCAAAAAATTGCAAACGGCTGGCTTTGTGACCACCTATTCGCAGGAATACCAAGGCCGCAAACGAAAGTACTACTCCATTACTTTATTGGGAAAAGAACAAATTGCTTTTTTAAAACACGAGTGGGAAACTTATAAATCGACCATCGATGGTATATTAGAAGGGAGTATCCGAAAATGACACGCAACGAGTATTTACAAGAATTAAGCCTCTATCTAACAGCTTTGCCCCAAGAAGAGAGAGAAAATGTTCTGGACTATTTCGCAGAGTACTTTGCGGATTGCAATGATGATGCTGCTGCTATTAAACAATTGGGTACCCCTGCTGAAGCTGCCAAGGCAATTTTAGATAGTACAAGTGAAGCTGACAATCATGAAAAACAAAGTACGGAACAAGGCGAATCAGACCTTAGAAGTGATTCGTCGAAAAGTTTCAAAGAAACCTTTAAGCAGCTTTTTAATGCTCATTTCCAAGATGAAATTTTCAAGCACACATCTTTCAAAACCTCCTTCTCCTTCAACCAAGATTTGATTGAAAAAGAACCGATTGTATTAGAAAACGTTAGCAAATTAACTGTGACTGCTTCCGAACAGAATATCCATATCCGCCAAGTAAAAGACACAACGCCATCCATCATCTACAAAGTCAATCAAGACGATACTGAAACCACTCTAGACTATAGTCTGATCGATGGCCGACTCGTGTTGGATGATCTTGATGAACAAATTGAGGAAATCACACTCTTCATTCCTACAGAATATTCCCTAGATGAGATCAGCATTGAAGTCGAAGATAGCAATGTGAGCTTAAAAGGAATTGAAGCTCAAACAGTTCAGATTTTAGGAACAGATGTGAATCTGGATTTAAACCATTGCCAATTCCAGCATGCCAATTTGGAATTAGAGGATTGCAACCTCAACAGTTTATCGACAAGGTTTGCTGATACACGTATCTCCTTACAGGATTGCAATGTCCACACGACACAGTGTTCCTTTATCGGTTTGGTAGAGGTGGAAGCCGAAGATTGCAACCTCTCCTTCTACACGTTGGATTCGCAAAAACTTTCGATGGATATTCAGCTAGAAGATGGCTATCTTATCGCATCAGACGCCTTCAAGCCTTTCATTCAAGAAATCGATGATGAAACAACCCTTCAAACAGAGAATCCAAATGCAAGTGGCCGCCTAAAAATCAGAGCCCAAGATGCTATGGTAACAATCAAGGAAAACAGTCTATAAAAAAGACACTGCTAAGCAGTGTCTTTTTAAAGCGCTAAAACCTCAATTTCCTTGCCACCTAATAAAATCAGGTATTTATCAATCCGCGCAATTCCATAGGATTTTTGAAGGGCCTTAGCATAAAGTTCCATTTGAAACTGGTAGCGTTCCCGCAAGGTCTCAGGATTGGTGTAGCTATCTGTCTTGTAGTCAAAGAGGACAATGCGGTCCTCAAAGACCAGATAGCCATCAACAATCCCCCGTACCACAAAGTCTTCCTGACTAGTTGGGTCTTTTTCCAACATGGCAAAAGGAGCCTCACGGTAGAGTTTATCCAAATTCTGAATAATCAGTTGGCCTAGATCGGTATCGAAAAAGGCTAAAATCTTGTCCAATTGCAGGGCAGCTTTGACAGAAGGGCTGGCTTGAACGGACTCCAAGGTTTCTTCCAAGACAGCTCGTGTTACCTGGCCTGACAGAGGCAAACGTTGCATGAATTCATGGGTCGCTGATCCAACCGCCATACCAGAAACGGTCTCGAGGCTACCAATTTCTGGAAGGACAAATTTGGATTTCGACTGCTCTCTATAAAGTACAGGTTTATCCATGATGTCCAGACCTTCACTGTCCATAATCGGCTCGTAAAAGGCCTTGATTTGACTAGGCGTCCGTACGGTTGGCAACTCAATAGCCGCTTTATACTCCTTGTTGACCTTCTCAACACTTTCCAGCACATCTAGCGCCCGTCGAATGTCTGCGGACTGGCGATTGTGTTTAACATTTCCCTTGTCAATACGGCCTTGGAGACAGCCGATTTTGTCAGCAGTCAATTCTTCTGCCTCTACATAGCGAAGCTGATAAGCCAACTCTTGATGTGGGAAGGCCGTCCAAATCGCCACAAGCCAGTCTTGGAAGCTCTGCATTTCTTCCCGCAAAGTAGCTGGTAAATGATGGTCTTCTTTAGCTCCGTCAAACTTTTGACTGAGTTTTTCTTTTTGCCCTTTGCCAATAATGTAAAGCTTTTTCTCAGCACGTGTCATGGCAACATAGAGCAACCGCATCTGTTCTGACAGGGTGGCCAGATTCAATTCTCTGCGATTGAGCTGGTAGGGAACCGTTTCAATACTCACAGGAAGATGGGGCAAAACAGTGTTCACTTGCTCTTTCATATCTGCCAGGTACTTGATTCCAATCCCATTATCACGGCTCAAAATCATGCTTGCATGACTATCTTGCATGCTGAACTTCTTATCGGCATTGAGAACGAAAACATAGGGAAACTCCAGCCCCTTAGAATGGTGAATGGTCATCAATTTGACAGCATTTTTCGGAGCTCCGACCACGACTTCCATTAAATCCGTATCCGTCTCCAAGACCTTATCGATCATATGGATAAAACGGGCCAAGCCCTTAAAGCCTGATTTTTCAAAATTGTTGGCCCGAAGGGCTAGGGCATAGAGATTGGCTTGGCGTTGGTCAGGTTTTGGCAATGCGGCCACATAATCATAGTAAAATCGGTCTCTATATATCTTCCAAATCAAGTCATATAGACTGTGGCTTTTGGCAAACTGCCGCCAATCAGAAAGGTATGCCATAAAGCGAGACAACTTTTCGTAGAGTTCTACAGAGACAAGCTCTGGATGCGCACCTGTTTGCTCCAAGACCAAGAGCAACTTGTCATAGAGTTCTCCTTCTTTTGCCTGAATAGCCAAGCGAGCCAGCTGGTCTTCATCAAAATGAAACATCGGCGAACGCAACAAGGCAACTAGGGCATAGTCGTTCAAAGGATTGTCAATCACGCGCAAAGTGTCCAGCATAATCATGACTTCTAAAGATTTGAGGTAATTCTTCTCGCCACCATCTGATTCAACAGGAATGCCGTACTCCTCAAAGGCAGCAATCAGGGGCTCATTTCTGGTCCGCGAAGAAACCAGTAAGGTGATTTCTGAGAAAGAAACTCCTTGCTCATTGTGGAGGCGGATGATTTCTTTTGCTACGAGATCGATTTCCCCACGGCTAACTGGCAACTCCTCGTCCGCCTCTGAAGTGGATTCTTCTTGCTCCGTATTGAATATGAGTACCTCTGTCTCATATTCCTTATGCCCCTCTTTTTGCTTGGGACTTCCGACAACCAAGAGATGGGTAGTATCATAGAGAATATCCCCCACTTTTTCATCCATCAGATGGGCAAAGACGCCATTCGTGGCATCCAAGACTTCGGACTGACTACGGAAGTTCTCTTTCAGCAAAATCAATTGGCCGTCCTCTGGAAATTCCTGATACCGTTTGAATTTTTGATTGAAAATCTGTGGATCAGCCTGACGGAAACGGTAAATGGACTGCTTGATGTCCCCTACCATAAAGCGGTTGTGACCATTGGACAAGAGCTCCAGCATTCGTTCTTGCATGTGGTTGTTGTCCTGGTATTCATCGACCATGACTTCATGGTATTTTTGTTTGAAAAGACTAGCAACCGTAGGATTTTCTTCTAAAATTTCAATGGCAAAATGGGCAATGTCATTGAATTCAAAAGCATTTTCCTGCATTTTGACCTGCAAATACTGATGAGAGAAATCAAGGACAAATTTCCGTAACAATTCGAGCATGGGCAGGATCTTATCTTCATGGGGTTTTAAGGCCAAAAGGGTTAGGATAGCCGCTTGAAGCTTTTTAAACGGCAGGATATAGAGATTGCGTTCCTTATTGTAGTCCGAAGCAAAAGACTTAATGGTTTCGTCCTTGGTCGAGCCAACCGCCATGACCAAATTGCGTCCCGCAGCTGCTCTTGTAACCTCCGTCGCAAACTCATACAGAGCTTCCACATCTTGCCCCTCTTGGTAGGTCTCCAAAATTTCTAAGAGACTGTCTACATTGTCCAAGTATTTATAGGACTTTTGAAACTCATTTCGAACTGTCTCCAAGTGGCGCTTAAAGTAGTCTATGGCCTCATCGACCAATGATTGCAGAGATTGACCAGATAGGATGCTCTGGAGAAAGAGCTGCTCTTGCTCCTTTTGAGGACCTTGGTAGGAGCTGAGAAAGATCGTCTCCAACCATTCTTTCGGCCCAGCAGTTGATTGGCTAAAGTTGTGAATGTTATAGACAATCTGACGAAAGGCCTGGCTGTCTTTTCGATGTCCTGAGAAATTCCGAACCAGACTGGTAAACAATTCCTTCTGGTCGCCATTCATATAGTCTCGAAAGAGGTCCTCATAGACTTCTTTTTTTAAGATTTGTTGCTCAGATTCATCCGTTAATATCCGAAAAATGGGAGAAACTCCGATTAAGTAGCCATATTGGTTAACCAACTTTTGGGTAAAAGCATCCATGGTTCCAATATCTGCGGTCTGAATACCGGCTATTTGATCCGAAAAGTGTTGCCGGTCTTCATCTGTCTCCGCTTCAGAAAGCGCCTTTGTTAGGCGTTTTTCCAACCGTTCCTTCAATTCACCAGCCGCCTTGACCGTAAAGGTGGAGATAAAGAGCTCATCAATCCCAACACCACGTCCAATCATGTCCACAATCCGCTCAACCATGACAAAGGTTTTTCCAGATCCAGCAGAAGCCGACACCAAAATATTACGGCCATTGCTGTATATAGCTGTTAATTGTTCTGGGGTCATCTTTTGGACCTTGTCAGAAGCCTTTTCTTGGGTAATTCGCTCTTGGATTTGGTCCTCTGTTAAAAAGGGCTTATTCACTATCTTGTCCTCCTTTCTCTGGATTTTCTTGCTTCATCAGTTGGATAAAGGTTTCTTTCTTGCCACGACTCGGACCGGTTATCAAGCGCCTAGCCTGTCCCATATGCCGGTCCGCCTCAAAATGGGTGATACTCTTTTCTTGCTGACCCGCCACACTTCTCCCATCCTTGGTATAAGGATTGATGAGAAAATGCCCTTTGCGAATTGTTTTTTCTGCCTCTTGGAATAAGAAGGCATTGTGATCTAGCAAGGTCTGCAATTCATCTGTTTGGTAAAGGGAATTGTTGAGATGGTAGGAACCATCGCCTAAGAACCCTTTTTGTTGCTCGTTAAAGAGTCCTTTATAGGTCAACTCAGTTTGAGCCTTTTGCGGCAACTCTTCCAAACTTGTAACGGATTTCAAATCTACCTTAGGCTCCTGCATGTGCAAATACATGGCCCCAAAGAGTTGATCAACGTCAATCTTGTATTTCTTTTTCAAGGCTTCCAAATAGGTGACCAACTGAGAATTGAGTCCATTGTAAAATTGCTGAATGTCAAACTGATTGGCACCTGATTTGTAGTCCACGACACCATAACCACCACTTTGTGACAAGCGGTCAACCCGGTCAATAATCCCTCGGATTTGAATACTGTCCTGGACTAAAAATTGGAAGAGTTCTTCCTGACTTTGAATGCTGACCGTTTCTTGGCGTTTCAAGAGACTTGCAGTGGAGCGGGCAATGGTTTCCAATACTTCCTTGGAATAGCGCGCTTCATCGTCCTGGTCATAGAACAAGACAAAGGGCTCTGATTGATTGACGTTCGCAATCGCTCTTTCCAACCGTTTGTCAAAATCGCCCTCCTCTTTCATCGTTAACTCAAAGACCTTGTGCAAATACTGGCCATGGTGACGATGGTCAGGATGAATGGTTTCCAATTCTTTCAAGCCCAAGACATAACGTAAAAAGTAGAGATACTGATTGGTATAAAAGGTTGTCAAAGCTGAAACTGAAAGGGAAATCGGCTCTTCTTCTGGGAAACGAATCGAGAGCACATCTTGTCCAACTGGAACTGTCGCAATATCGTCAACCACTCCAGGAATCAGAACATCTTTAGCCGCAAGGCGTTTGGAGAGGTAACGAGACGCCACAGCCCAGAAAGTTTCCTCCTCTTTGTTCAATTCCCGACCAAGGTCATCTTGATTCAAAGCTAGGACAGTTCCCAAAACATCCCGATAATTGCCGATGGATTCAGACTTGGCTTCAAACCGACTGTTGGATTTGTCTTGAATCGACACACCCAATTCATTCAATTCTTTCAGATATACGGACACATCATCTTCAGCTTCATTGACGACTTGAGGATAGGAAAGAACCAATTCTTGCTCTGCAGCATGAAAGAGGGATAGAGCTGTAAAGCGATTTTTCTTGCTAATTTCCTGACTGGCAATTTCAAACGAAGCAAATTCTCCTGAAAGAGCATTGATGGCCAGGCGTTCTTCATCACTTAGAAGTGACTTGTTTTGTACCACCTTTGGAAAATGGCCTTTGGTCATGCCTAGGGCAAAGACATATGGACTGCTATGGGGTTCAACCAAATCATAGGATTTGATATTGACCACATCGACAGTTGCTGGGACTGTTCGGTATTCTGCCGCCAGCATCGCCGTTCTGAGCAGGGCTAAAAAGTCCTCTAAAGACAAGGACACCATGCCAAAAATCAATTCTATCTGTTGTAAAATTGACGAAAAAACGGTCCAAACTTGCTCATGCTTCTCCAGTTCTTCTGGGCTAGTATTCTCGGTCAATTGTTCCATATTCTCAGCTAAAGACACCCGATTTAAAAAGACATGAAAATCCGTCAGCCAGTCAAGACCTGTTTGTTCCTTTTTCACAAAAAGATAGTCCAAAGACTCCATGAGTGACAAGCGAATCTGGTTGAGCTGGCCTAGATCATATGCCCCCCCATTGTTTGCCCGAAAATCCTTGGAGAAGCGAGTTCCCTTGATATCCGCAAATCGAACATAATGGGCAAAGCGGTCCACTTCTGCTTGGCTGAAACTTCCAAATAGACCAGATTTCATGAGATTTAAGACATCTTCAGCTCTGAACCGGTAACGGTGAAGCCGCTCCAAGGAATCCACAAAATGAACTAGCGGGTGATTCGCCATGGACTCAGCCTTTCCAAAATAATATGGAATAGCAAAATTCTCAAAAACTTGCTCTACTTGAAGCTTGTAACTGTCCACGTCTCCCAGTAAAACTAGGATATCTTTATACCGTACTCCATCAGCTAAGAGGTGTCGGATGCGTCGTGCAACCAATTCAATTTCCTCTTTTTGATTGAGGGCAGACCAGATTTGGATTTGGTTTTCAGGGTGAACGGTAGGTGCATCTTCAGACCGAGTAAAGTCGTGCAGGCTTTCCCAATGCTGCATCAGCACATCCAAATCCGTTTCAGTTTCCTTGTCTCCATTTAGATAATGGGGTTTGACAGCATATTTAATAGCCAATTGACGGAGAAATTCGACTGGAGCCTGATAGACATTTCCAGCGATAAAATTAGCTTGATAGGCTTTCTGACTGGCATAGGTCCCAATAATAATTTCGTGACACTTATCAGAAAGCATGGCAATCAGGGCTTCTTCTTCTGCCGAAAAACGGGTAAAGCCATCAATGACAAGGACTGTTTCTGAAAGCTCCTTATCTAAAAATCCAGCTTCTACCTGTTGGGCAAAAACGGATAACTGGGAACGATTTTCAACTTGTAAATCCTGCAACAAAGCTGTTACAGCAGAAAAAATCGTGACCAAGTCAGCCTCTTTTTCATCCGATAAACTTTCCAAATCAAACAAAGTCAAATTGGCTGTTTTCATTTCCCGATAGAGATCCATTAACTGTTTGATAAAGGCTGGATCCTTCCGCAATCTGCCATATAGCTTCAAATCCATATCAGACAGCTGGGATAAGGCACGGAAAAAAATCATGGACAAGCCTGTATCATCCATCGTCTGTTGTGGGACATCACTATTGAGAACAAAATAACGGGCCATCTGGGCAAAGCGCGTGATGGTGATCCGAAAAGAAGCCTGATTCGGAAGACTTTCCAAAACTTTTCGTTCCTTCTCAAAGGAAAGCGAATTGGGAGCAATATAAAATACACGCTTGCCCGCCTCTGCGAATTGCTGGGCTTCCTGCGCCAAATAGGTTGTCATATCATTTGAAATAGCTGTATACAGTAACTTCATAATCCCAACTTTCTTTTCATAACAAGTCTATATTGTCTTACTATTATACCATATTGAAAGCCACTTTAAGCGCTACAAAAAGAACTCTAGAATAGCTCTAGAGTTGATGTTTAATCTTTTTTCCCAATCGGCGCGATGGCTGCCAGAACTTTTTTCAAGCCCATATTTGGGAAGTTGATTTTGAGCTCTTGTTGTTGGCCACTACCAGAGACTTCAAGGACAGTTCCTTCTCCCCATTTCTTGTGAATGGCGATGTCTCCAATCGACCAGTCTGCTCCAGTTGAGTCCTTGGCCGTTTTACCAAATGGCAGGTCTTGTCCAAGGTTGCGGACAGGCTGAGCAGCGGCTTTGCGACTTTGAAGCGCTTGTTGGAGGCTCATGCCCTGTCCAAATTGGCTGGTTTTGCCATTGACATAAGAAGCTTTAAAACTAGTATTGGCCGGTCTAGCCAGTCCTTGGTAATCCAATAAATCCGATGAAATTTCCCGAATAAATCGACTCGGTTGGTTGTAATTGGTCCGACCGTATAAGAGACGGGACTTGGCATTGGTCAGATAGAGCTCTTTCTCTGCCCGTGTGATGCCCACATAAGCCAAACGGCGTTCTTCTTCCAGCTCCGTTTCGTCTTCTGAAGCCCGGCTAAGGGGAAAAACATTTTCTTCCATGCCAATTAAAAAGACATAAGGAAATTCTAAGCCCTTAGCCGCATGCAGGGTCATTAGGGTCACTTCTGAGCTTTCACTATCCCCGTCATCGGTATCTGCAATCAAAGCCAAGTCATTCAAGAAACGGCTGAGGGTATCTAGGCCCGTCTCTTCTTCTTCGACTTCTTTTTCATCAAAGTTTTTGGTAACGGATAGGAATTCTTGGATATTTTCGATACGGGCATTAGCTTCCAGAGTAGCCTGCACAGTCAAAGCATTGAGGTAACCCGTTTCTGCTAGGACGGCTTCAACCAATTCTGTAATGCTGAGCTTGTCCAAATCCGCCCGCAGTCTGCACATCGTCTGGGCCAAATCCCAAACAGCCTGCGCAGCTTTCCCCTTAATCGACGATAACATAATGTTATCACAGGCTTCAAGCAGTGAGAATTCCTGCATGTTAGCAAAATCTCGAATCTTCTCTACCGTTCCTGGACCGACCCCACGCTTGGGCTCATTCACAATGCGCTCAAAGGAGATATTATCAGCAGGGTTGGCAATGATATTGAGGTAGGAAATGATGTCTCGAATCTCTTTCCGGCTATAGAACTTGGTTCCACCAACCATGGTGTAAGGGATATTGGACTTGAGCAGGGCTTCTTCTATGGTCCGCGACTGGGCATTGGTCCGATACAAGACCGCCATGTCCTTGTATGCAACACCTGTTCGAGCCAAGTCAACCATTTTTCCGGCTACATAAACGGCTTCATCCTGCTCGTCATTGGCCCGGTAATAAACAATATTTTCACCATCCTCATTTTGCGTCCACAATTTTTTAGGACGACGGTTTTTGTTGCGCTCAATGACATCATTGGCTGCTTGCAAAATGGTTTTGGTAGAGCGGTAATTTTCTTCTAAAAGGACAACCTTAGCATCCTTGTAGTCTTTTTCAAAGTCCAAGATATTTTGCATATCCGCTCCACGCCAACCATAAATAGACTGGTCGGCATCCCCGACTACACAGATATTGCGAAAACGGGAAGCCAATAATTTTACCAGCTGGTACTGGGCGTGGTTGGTATCTTGGTACTCGTCCACATGAATGTACTGGTAGCGCTGTTGGTAATAGGTCAAAACATCAGGATGTTGATCGAACAAACGCAAGGTCATCATGATCAAATCATCGAAATCCAAAGCCTCAGACTGACGCAATTCTTTTTGGTAAGCCGTGTAGCACTTGGACACAATTTCCGTATACAAATCGCCTGCTTGT
Organism: Streptococcus cameli; assembly: GCF_053207365.1. Classification (NCBI taxonomy): domain Bacteria; kingdom Bacillati; phylum Bacillota; class Bacilli; order Lactobacillales; family Streptococcaceae; genus Streptococcus; species Streptococcus cameli. The sequence goes on from NZ_JBRUIM010000005.1 coordinate 84,410, forward strand.
TGGGCATAAGCCACATCATCAATCAAATCATTTTTAGCATTGGAAATCGTACCGAGTATGGAGCGCTCACTCCATTTTTTCGGATCGAGATTAAGATTTTTCAAAATTCGTTTCATCAAGGTCCGCTGTTCACCAGGGTCTATAATGGTAAAGTTACGGTTGTATCCGATATGATCTGCATCGCGACGCAGAATACGGACACACATGGAGTGAAAAGTCGCAATCAAACTATCTTGAGTAGCAGGATTAAGGGCCATGGCTCGTTCTTTCATCTCCCGTGCCGCCTTATTGGTAAAGGTAATGGCCAAAATATTCCATGGATTGACCATCTTCTCATCGATTAGGTAGGCAATCCGATGGGTCAAAACCCGCGTCTTACCTGATCCAGCACCGGCCATAATCAGCAACGGACCTTCTGTCGTCTGCACCGCTTCCGCCTGCCGGTCATTCATTCCGTTTAATAATGGATTCATCTTCCTTTGGTTGCCCAAAAAGCAACGCTTCCTTTCTCATTACAATTCCTTAACCTTCTTATCATACCATTTTTTAGAAAAAAAAGCAGAGCAGACAAACAAAAAACCTGATTGAACATCAGGTTTTCTTCTATTAAAAGTTAAAGACATCGTTGAGGTTTTCAGCCATGGTTGGGTGCGTGAAAATCTGATTTTTGATGTAGGTATATGGAATAGCATTGTCGATAGCCATCTTGATTAAATTGATATTTTCTTGAGAGCCTTCTGCAAAAAGAGTCGCACCTAGGATCAATTGCGTATCACTATCAACAATGACTTTGTAGATACCACGTAGGTCGTTGTTCACATGCCCACGAGGCATACCAGCAACAGCCAATTCATTTGTCTTGTAGTTCAAGCCAGCTTCTTTGGCTTCTTTTTCTGTCAAACCAACATGCGACAACGCTGGCTCGATAAAGGTCGTAGTTGGAACATTTTTACGGCTTTGCAAGTTGTAGTCGCCATTACCAGTTAATTTACCAAAAACAATGCGGAAATCATCTAGAGATGTGTAGGTAAACTGCAAGCCACCATTGACATCTCCAACAGCATAGACACCCGGTACAGTGGTTTCACAATAGTCGTCGACTTTGACAGCACCACGTTCGGTAACTGCGATAGCCGTATTTTCCAAACCTAATCCTTCAATAGCAGGTTTGCGGCCAAGAGCATACAATACAACATCAAATTCATAATCTTGCCCGTTTGCAGTCACAAGGACAGCCTCACTCTTGTTGGCAACTTGTTCTACTTTTGCTCCAACCACAAAAGAAATTCCTGCATCTTCCAAATAACCTTTTGCCATATTGGCTACAACTTCATCATAACGACCAAGAACAGCCGGAGCAGCTTCAAACACAGTTACTGCTGATCCTAATTTGGCATACAGGTTGGCAAATTCAAGACCAATGTTTCCTCCACCAATGACACCCAAGCGTTTTGGTTGTTCAGCTAGTTTTTGAATGCCAGTGCTATCAACTACATTTTTGTTCTCTAGCAAGCCTGGAATTGGAAAAACATTTGAAACAGCACCTGTGTTGATCACAATGGTTTCTGCTGTTAATTGTTCCACTTCTTCACCAGATGAAATTTCAATCACCTTATCTGCTACAAAACGAGCTTGAGCATTGTACAAGTCAACACCAGCACCGGTTAAAACAGCTTCATTTTTGCCACGCAAGCGTGTTACCACAGTCTCTTTATGGGCCATAGCGTCAGCAAAAGAGCCACCATTTTCTGCGATGGTGATCAAAGACTTGGTTGGAATACAACCAATGTTGATACAGGTTCCGCCATACATAGATGCATCTTTTTCAACCAAAGCTACTTGTTTGCCTGAAGCAGACAATTTCCCAGCTAGTGTTTTGCCAGCCTTACCAAATCCAATTACAACGACATCATAGGTTTTCATCTTCTAAATACCTCATATTTTTTATTCATTCTAAGTGTATCAAAGTCGTAACAATTTGTCAGAAATCTGCTACGCAGTAAAAAAACCAGCTCAGTTGAGCTGGTTTAGCTGACTTATTAGTCTTTTGCACCAAGTGCTGCCATAGTGATGTAGTTGTATGGCTTGTTGAAGTGTGGCAAGAAGAAGATATCAGTCAATGCTAATTTCTCGATTGTCACGCCTTCTTGTACAGCAAGTGAGAACATGTGGATACCCATAGAGATATCTTCACGAGCCGCCATTTGTGCACCAAGGATGCGACGAGAATCTTTATCGTAAACGATCTTGATTGTAACTGGGAAGTTACCGTGCTCCATGAATTCTGGTTTTTGGTTGTCAGTGTACTCAGTTACAGCTGCATCAAAACCAAGACGTTTTGCTTTTTCAAGTGTCAAACCAGTTGATACCAAGTTAAGGCCGTAGATAGAGATACCGTTTGAACCTTGAACACCAATACCTTCAAGATCAGTACCACAAGCGTTGTGTGCTGCTACGATACCAGTACGAACGGCGTTTGAAGCAAGCGCGATGTAACTTGTGTCGCGAGTTGCGTTGTCATAGATTGTCGCACAGTCACCGATAGCGTATACACCTGGGATAGAAGTTTCTTGGCGTTTGTTAACAAGGAATGCACCGTTTCGGAAACGCTCGATTTGCTCACCAGCAAAGGCAGTGTTTGGACGGAAACCAACTGCAAGGATAACCATGTCGACATCGTATTCGTTCTTGTCAGTGATGATTTTTTCAACTTTACCGTTACCAGCAACTTCTTTTACTGTTTCACCGAATGCCAATTGGATACCATTGTCTTCCATGTTCTTAGCCATCATATCGCTAAGGTCACGGTCGTAGTAACCAGCAAGACAAGTGTCAACAACGTCGATAAGAACAACTTCTTTACCTTTGCGTTGGAATGCTTCTGCAAGCTCAACACCGATGTAACCAGCACCAACTACTGCTACTTTGTTGATGTCTTTGTCTTTCAAACGTTCGATAACATCTGCAGAGTTTTGGTACAATTTAACAAATTGAAGGTTTTCAAGAGTTGATTCAAATTCCAATGAACCTGGTTTGAATTCAGCACCTTTGATTGGAGGCAAGATTGGTTGTGAACCAGTAGCGAAGATCAATTTTTCGTATGATTCAACGTGCTCTTTACCATCTACAAGAGCTGTAACAGTTTTCGCATCGTAGTCGATGTGTTGTACTGGAGACTCCATGTAAACTGTTGCACCAAGCGATTCCAATTCTTCCTTGTCTGAGTAGAACAAGCCATCAGCACCGGCGATTTGTTCACCGATCCAAAGAGCCATACCACAGCCCAAGAATGAAATGTTTGAGTTTTGGTCGAAAACAACGATTTCGTTGGCTTCACCATAGTTTGTCAACATAGTTTTGATACATGCAGTACCAGCGTGGTTCGCACCAACAACAACGATTTTAGACATAGTAAAATCCTCTTTCAAAATAATTTTTTACATTTTCTATTATACTAGATAATGATACCGATTTCAAACTTTATGCTCAGAAAATCACAATTCTTTACAATAAAAGACTGGGACAGCCCAATCTTTTATTTATTCATTTTTAAAACAATTCCTTGTAAAAGGAAATGGTTTCTTCTAGTGTTGGCATGAATGGGTTGCCTGGTGCACAAGCGTCAATCAAGGCATTCTTAGACAGGTATTCAAAGTCAAACTCTTCTTCTTTGATATCTAATTCAGTCAGTTTCTTAGGAATACCGACGGTTGCTGAAAGTTTTTCGATTTCAGCAATCGCATAGTTTGCACATTCTTCATCTGTTTTGCCTTCTGTGACCAATCCGAGTGCTTTGGCTACATCACGGAAGGCCGCTGGAACGCGTTTGGCATTTTCACGTTCAATAATTGGAAGGAGCATGGCACAGCAAACACCATGTGGCAAGTGGTAGACAGCGCCCAGTTGATGGGCCATTGAGTGCACATAGCCAAGACCGGCATTGTTGAAGGCCATACCACCTAAGAAGATCGCGTTGACCATGGCTTCACGCGCTTCAATGTCTTGACCATTTTCAACCGCACGTGGCAAGAATTCTTTAATCAGTTCAATTGCACCGATGGATAATTTCTTGGTCACTCCGTATGCCCCAGGTGTTACCAAAGCCTCAATGGCATGTGTCATTGCATCCATACCAGTTGCTGCCGTCAAGTCAGCTGGTTTTGAGAGCATGAGTTCTGGGTCATTAACAGACATGATGGCTAAGCTGTTCTTGTCCACCATCACCATCTTCACCTTTCGCTCTTCATCAGTAATGACATAGTTAATGGTAATTTCTGCTGATGTTCCTGCTGTGGTGTTGATGGCCACAACTGGAAGACCTTTTTCTTTGGACTTGTGTAAGCCCTCATAATCTTGAGGTGTGCCACCGTTGGTTGCCATGATGGAGATACAGCTTGCCGCATCTTGAGGAGAACCGCCACCGACTGATAAGATAAAGTCGCAATCATTTTCCTTCAAGACTGCCAATCCATCATAGACATTTTTACAAGATGGGTTTGGATCAACATCTTTAAAAACGACATAGTCAATTCCTGCAGCATCAAGTGGGGCTGTTACTTTCGGTAAGATGTCGCTTGAAGCGATAAAGTGGTCTGTCACCAACAAGGCTTTTTTGAAGCCTAATTCTTTAACCTGGTCACCGAATTCGTTGATAACACCTTTACCGATAAGGTTAACCGCTGGTACGTAAAATACTGACATTACTTGTCCTCCTTTAGTATTTTGTAAACGTTTTTATAATAATATTTTACTACTTCTTATTTGTGAAATCAATAACAAAATCGGTTGAGGTCTATAAAAATATGCACATTTATTAAATTGTCAGAAATTTTAATAAAACTTTTTACAAATGAATTTTTTTTTGATATAATCTTTAGACAGAGGTGAAAAAAATGAAAAACATTGCTTTTGATTCCGAACTGTACTTAAACTTGCAACGCGACCATATTTTGGAGCGGATTAACCAGTTTAATGGTAAACTCTATCTTGAATTTGGTGGCAAAATGCTGGAAGATTTCCATGCTGCGCGTGTCCTACCCGGATATGAGCCGGATAACAAAATCCGTCTTCTGCATGAATTAAGAGACCAAGTTGAAATTGTTATTGCCATTAATGCTAATAACATTGAACATTCTAAAGCCCGTGGCGATTTGGGTATTTCTTATGACCAGGAAGTATTCCGTCTCATTGATAAATTTAACGATCTCGATATTTTTGTTGGATCCGTGGTCATCACACAATACGCTGGTCAACCTGCTGCCGATGCCTTTCGTCATGAATTGACAAAAAATGGGATTGCTTCCTATCTTCACTATCCAATCGATGGGTATCCTACTGCGATTGACCGGATTATTTCGCCAGAAGGCATGGGAAAAAATGACTACATCAAAACCAGTCGTAATCTCGTAGTTGTAACAGCCCCTGGTCCAGGTTCTGGTAAATTGGCTACTTGTATGTCAAACCTGTATCATGACCAAGCCAATGGGATTACATCTGGTTATGCCAAATTTGAGACTTTCCCTGTGTGGAATTTGCCACTTCATCACCCGGTCAACTTGGCCTATGAAGCTGCTACTGCAGATTTGGATGATGTCAATATGATTGACCCATTCCATTTGGAAACTTATGAAAAAACGACTGTTAACTACAACCGTGATATTGAAATTTTTCCAGTTCTAAAACGCATGCTGGAGCGGATTTTGGACAAGTCACCTTATGCTTCTCCAACAGACATGGGCGTCAACATGGTGGGCTTTGCCATTGTCGACAACGATGCAGCCATCGAAGCTTCCAAGCAAGAAATCATTCGTCGTTACTACCAGACCTTGATAGAGTTTAAGGCTGAACGTGTTGAAGCTTCCGCTATCAAGAAAATCGAACTCTTGATGAATGATTTAGGAATTTCTCCTTTAGATCGAAAAGTAACTATTGCAGCACGTCAAAAAGCTGAAGCTACTGGAAATCCTGCCCTTGCCTTGGAACTACCAAATGGTCAAATTGTCACAGGTAAAACATCTGAATTGTTTGGCCCATCTGCTGCCGTTATTGTCAATGCGATTAAAGCCTTGGCAGGCATTGACAAACAAACCCTCTTAATCGAACCAGAATACGTAACACCAATCCAAGATTTGAAAATTAGCCATCTTGGAAACCGAAATCCTCGCCTTCATTCAACAGAATTGTTAATTGCACTGGCCATTACTGCTATGAACAATACAGAGGCTGACAAAGCAATGAAACAATTGGGGAATTTGAAAGGAAGCGAAGTTCACTCTACTGTGAATTTACCAGAAGAAGATAAAAACGTCTTCCGGAAACTCGGCATCAATGTTACTTTTGATCCCGTCTACCAGCAAAATCAACTCTATCGTAAATAAAAAATAAACCAAATCGATTGATTTGGTTTATTTTTTTGTTTGCATATCTCTTGGAATCCCATCGTGTTTTCCTGTAACATACATGGTAAAAACGCCTTTTGCAACAGCTTCATCATCTTGATTGGTTATTGTAACTTCCACAATATTAGTCGATTTTCCATTATGGACACAAATCCCTTCAACGGATAATCTATCGCCCAATCTTGCTGCTCTCATATAATTCATGCTAGACTGCATGGTTACCGCTGCCGTTTTTAAAGATAGGGTAACAAGACCAGCAATCTGGTCACACATGGTAAACAAATAACCACCATGTGCATTCCCATAATAATTTAAGGAAGAATCAACAACCTTCGTACTGATGATAACGCGTCCGTCTTCAATCGCTTCCACCTTATAATTTTCAAAAACAGTAATGCTATGTAGGTAATTTTTGTTCATCGTTTCTCTTTTCTAACACTAGAAAATCCCACTTTTATGGGATTTTCCTTCTTATTTTTTAAGTTCTAAAATTTCTGGACCTTCAGGTCGTCCAACAATGACTTTTGAAATGAGGCCTAAGAAAAGACCATGCTCGACCACACCAACGGTTACGTCTAATTCATCAGCCAGTGCCTTGGCATCTTCAATTTTTTTCAAATCCAGATCAATAATGTAATTGTCTTGATCTGTCAAGAGCAACTCTCCATCTTTCATGCGGAAGCTTGGAGCGTAGCCTTTTGCTTCAAATTTTCGGAAAAGATTTTTGGCACCATATCGAACAACTTCAACTGGTAATTTAAAAGCGCCTAATTGGTCAACGACTTTTGACTCATCTACAATCCAGATACAATCTTTGCTGTTGACCGCAACAATTTTTTCCATGAGAAGGGCTGCACCACCTCCCTTAATTCCATTAAATTGAGCATCAACTTCATCGGCCCCATCAACAGTTAAATCAACGGTATCCACTTCATCAATTGATTTCAACGGAATCCCCAGACTTTCAGCCTGAGCAGTCGTGGCATTGGAAGTTGTGACGCCAGTAATTTGGAGTCCTTCTTCTTTTACACGGCGTCCAATTTCTTCTACAAAATAGTAAGCAGTTGAGCCAGTTCCAAGACCAACAATCATTCCATCCGTGACGAATTCTGCTGCTTTGATACCGACTTGTTGTTTTAACTGTGACATGAATCTTCTCCTTTTTATTACAAAATAAAACGATTACAACTATTTATTCTATCACATTCTAGTTGCAATAACCATCAAAAATTGACTTACTTGAAATTAAATACCGTTCTAGCTAAATAATCGGATAGTCGAGGAAATAAGGTATAAAATTTATGGGTTGCATTCAGCAAAAAGGGAAGATTTAATTCCCGTTTTTTGGTTCCCATGGCCTTGACAATCTTACGAGCTACATCATCTGGTTGCAAGAGAAAAGCCTTGACACTTTCCTGGTAGGAACCGTCAGGATCTGCTAAGTCAAAAAAGCCAGTGGCAATTGGACCAGGATTAACAGTCAAGACCTGGACATTGTATGGAGCTAATTCCAAACGAATGGTATCTGAAAAACCAATCGCCGCAAACTTGGTCGCTGAATAGACGGAAGACTTGGCAGAGGCCACTTTACCTGACATACTGACAATATTGATAATTTGACCTGAACGGGCTTCTTTCATCTTCTTTCCCACGATACGGCAGAGGTTCATCAAGGCAAATACATTGATATCAAACATGGCACGCACTTGACTGTCCGAAAAATTCTCATAGGCATCATAAGTGGCATACCCCGCATTGTTGACCACAATATCAATCGGACCATAGTCTTGGTAAATACCTTCTACTAATTCCATCAAGGCTGCTTCGTCCCGAATATCGGTATTGTAGACAACCTTGTTTTCATGGTCTGCATAGAGGGACTCGATTTTCTGAGAATCACGGCCTAGCAAAATTAAGAAATCATTTTTGAGCAATGGTACCATGGATTGAACCAAACCACCTGAAGCCCCTGTCAGCAAAATCCGTCTCATACTTCCACCTCTTCCAGGTCTTTGACAACGTGGACATTTTCAAAGATGGTTTGGGCGTCACGCCTTAACTGGCTGACATCCTTGGATAAAAATCGTGGACTGATGTGGTTTAGCAGAAGGCGTTTGGCGCTTGCATCACTGGCAACTTGAGCTGCCTCCATATTGGTCGAGTGCCCATGTTTTCTAGCCATTTTTTCATCCCCTTTGCCATAGGTAGACTCATGTACCAGTATATCGGCATTGACAGCCAGGCGAACACTGGCATGGCATTTGCGGGTGTCTCCTAGAATCGTTACAACCTTACCAGGCCGTGGCGGAGAAAGGTAGTCACTGGCAATAATCTCACGACCATCTTCTAAGGTAACATTATGGCCATTTTTAACCTGTCCAAAGAGCGGCCCAAAGGGCACACCTGCTGCCTTTAATTTTTCCGCATCTAGTACCCCATCCAAGTCTTTTTGGATAACGCGATAGCCCACACAGAATGTGGTATGGTCCAATGCTTCTGCATAGACTTGAAATTTTTCATTCTCAAGGATTTTTCCAAGATGGTCCTTGTCAAATTCATGAAACTGAATCCGGTAGGGCAAGCGAGTGCCAGATACTTTTAGGCTGGTCAAGACAAAGGATTTGATGCCAACCGGGCCATAAATGGCTAAATCGGTCTGTTCTTCATTGGCTTGAAAAGAGCGACTCGATAAAAAGCCTGGTAAACCAAAAATATGGTCGCCATGTAAGTGGGTGATAAAAATTTTGGAAATTTTACGAGGGCGAATGGTGGTCTCCAAAATCTGATTTTGCGTTCCCTCACCACAGTCAAAGAGCCAAATTTCATTGAGTTCGTCCAAGAGTTTGAGAGCCAAACTGGACACATTACGGGATTTAGAGGGCTGGCCTGCACCAGTCCCCAAAAATTGTATAAACATAGTTCTCCTATTTCTTACAGTAGACAATGGCTTGGTTGCCTGACCACTGGATATAGACAGTATCTGAACGATACTGCTGGGCAGCTTCCATCACTTCTTCTTGATTGAGGCCACTGATGCGGACATAATGGTCATTTTCTGCCAAATTGGTTATTAAAAATCGGTCTTGTGCGATGGCAGTCCATTCCTGGTCTTGAAAATCCATTGTCTCCATATAAAGAGCTTGGTCTTTTTCATAGACACAAAAATGGGGAAAGATTTGGGCTACTTCAAAGAGCAGTTCAGAGCTAATTTCTTCTTGTTTTTCCGAAAAGACACGGGCTAGACCACTTTCATTTACAAAGGTAAAGCCAAACGCTTTACCAGACAAATTGAGGCGGACAAAGGGCTTTTCTTCGGAAAAATCAGGATATTCTTGAAACAAGTCACAGGCTGTTGCTAATTCCAAGTAATAATCAGTCGCTGCCTGCGGATTTTGCTTTTGGTAGATTTCTGCAAAATATGCATTGATAACAGAAGGCGGAGGCGTTAGAAACAGCAATTGCTGTTCCTTGTTTAAATCTTTCAAAACACGCTCCAAGTATACCTTGTCCATACTGGTAAAGCCGCCATATTTTAAGGCTAAGTCAATCATTTCCATCCTACAAAATCATCCAATCTCCATTTATTATCTGGGGCAATGTAGCCTGAAACTACCTCAACATCCTCTTGAAACTCCCGCTTATCGATAAGGACCGTATTGGCTAACTCATGCAAACGATAGGTTTGGGCCAAAGGTACCTTGATGGTAAAAGGCTCAAACATGGTCTTGATTTTTGCTAGCACCATCATTTGAATATGTGACTTGGCATCCTTGTCTTTCGCTGAAATCATAACATGGGGAAACTGGGTTGGGTGAAAATCGTCCCCCACCCTATCCAACTTATTGTAAATCGCCAAACGTGGAATATCCAACATATCCAAATCTTTTAAGATGTCTAAAACAACCTGTTCCTGCTCGGAATGATTGGCATCTGAGGCATCAATCACATGCAATAATAAGTCCACATTCATGGATTCTTCCAAGGTTGATTTAAAGGCTGAAATCAACTCTGTCGGCAGGTCTTGGATAAAGCCAACGGTATCTGTTAGCGTTACCTGAAACTTATCCGCCAAATGTATTTGTTTGGTGGTCGCATCCAAGGTCGCAAACAGCTCGTCTGCTTCGTATTGTTGCTTGTCCGTCATGGCATTCATGATGGTGGACTTGCCAGCATTGGTGTAACCAATTAAGCCGATTTTAAAGACTCCTGATTGGAGGCGGCGTTCACGGACAGTTGCTCGATTCTTTTCAACAACTTTTAGCTGCCGTTCAATGTCATGAATCTGATTCCGGATGGACCGCCGGTTGAGTTCTAACTGGCTCTCACCTGGTCCACGAGATCCGATACCACCTGCTTGCCGGCTGAGCATTACCCCTTGTCCAACTAAACGGGGTAGCATGTATTTGAGTTGCGCCAGGTGGACCTGTAATTTCCCCTCGTGGCTTCTAGCTCTCATGGCAAAAATATCTAGGATCAGTTGCATGCGGTCAATCACTTTGATGCCTAGAATACTCTCCAAATTGGCATTCTGACGAGGTGTCAGACGGTTATTAACAATCACCGTATCGATTTCATCTGCTTCCACCATCTGGGCGATTTCATCGAGTTTACCAGAGCCAACGAAGGTTTTACTATCGTATTTTTCCCTTTTTTGCGTGTAGACACCTTTGACCTCTGCACCAGCTGTTTGAGCCAGACTAGCCAATTCTGCCATCGACATGTCAAATTGCTCTGTTCCCTGTAATTCTACTCCGACTAGGAGGACGGTTTCTTGTGTTTTCTTGGTTTCAATCATGTAAAAAAGCCTCCACATCTTGTTTGATGGTTTCCATGGTATTTTCTTGGGAAATATCGTAAAAAGTGACATTCATACGGTTTCGGAACCAAGTCAATTGCCGCTTGGCAAACCGTCTGCTGTTTTGTTTAACTTTTTCAACCGCCTCATCCAAAGAAGACTCCCCTTTAAAATAAGGAAAAAATTCCTTGTAGCCAATCCCTAGACTAGCCTGACTGTCAGGATACTGCTGATAAAGCCATTCTACTTCCTCTAAAAGCCCCACGTCCATCATGCTATCCACGCGTTGGTTTATACGATCATAAAGACGCGACCGCTCATCTGTCAGCCCAAGCAAATAAACATCATAGTCTTGCTCCTGGTTTGTCATATTCTGACCAAATCGATGCAGTTCGAGTGCCCGAATGGCCCGACGGCGATTGAGTTGTGGAATGTCTAGCCCAGCTTTTTCAACAGCCACAAACAACTCGTCATCAGTCCAATTTTCCAAGTCTTTTCGGTACTCCAGTAGGGCTTCTTGGTCAATCTCTCCACCTAGGTGGTAACCTTCTAATAAACTTTGAATATAGAGTCCAGTTCCTCCAACCAGAATCGGCACTAAGCCTTTGTCAGCAATTTCTTCAATCTTTACTCTTGCTTCTTGTACAAATTCAAAGGCGGAATAGCCTTCTGATACTGAACGGACATCAATCAAATGATGAACAGCCTGTTCTTGCTCTGCTTTTGTTACCTTGGCCGTCCCAATTGAGAGCTCTTTATAAACCTGTTGACTATCGCCAGAAATGATTTCCCCATTGAAGTCTTGTGCCAATTGTATTCCTAAGGCAGACTTTCCAACTGCCGTTGGGCCAACCACCACAATTATTTTTGTTTTCATCTTTTTTCCTTGAAAATTTTGGATTTTTTCGCTACTATATATTATAACATAAGTAAATTGGAACACGGTCTTGAGCTTGTTGAAAATGAAAATTCTATTTCCAATTCAACGATTGTCTCGGACCCATGTCAGAAAAAGGAGTACGAATTATGCCTAAAAGTTTTGGAAAAGGTTTCTTTACAGGTGTCTTGAGCACAGTTGCTGCAGTTGTTGGTGCAGGATTTGCAATTCAAAAAGTCATTATTGAGCCAGAAGAGAAAAAAGAGGCTTTCGTTGAAGAAAACCGTAAAAAAGCAGCACGCCGTCGCGTGACACGTTAATTAACAAAACCGTACAGAATTCTGTACGGTTTTTATTATGAAAATGTAATGGTGTAACGGTATACCTTCTCTTCTTTTGGGCTAGCCCATTGGACATGTTCTTTTTCTTCAAAGATATCCCCCTCATCCGTATAAGTCGATAGCCCTACCATCGGCTCCAATGCGACAAAAGGAGCCTTATTCGCAGCAGACCAAATTAATAAATTGGGAAAATCTGAAAAAGCCATCTCAATTTCATGCTGCCCCTTCTCAGAAGCTAGACTTACTTTTTTTGAGTGACTGTTAGCCAAAATTAGGGCATCTCTTTCAAATAAGTTGTGTTGCAATGGAAGAGTCCTGCCATCAAAATCCACAACCCTTTTCTTCAAGCGATTGACCAAGCCTGTTTCTACTTCACAAGCAGGTAGCGCCTGCTCTTCTGTTTTATCGAAGAAAATAGCATAATCTGAAAAATCCAACCCCTCTTCCAATGGACAACGAAAACCAGGATGTCCACCGATAAAAAATGGCATTTCTTTATCGGATTGATTCAGTACATGATAGGCCGCTTCAAGCTGGTTCTCTTTCAGCTCATAGGAAATGGATAAAGTAAAGGGAAATGGATATTGTTTCAACATGTTTTCTGTCGCAGAAATTGAAAACACAATACGGTTAGCTGTCTGCTCCTTACAGATAAATTCCTCTTTACGGACAATTCCATGGCGAGGCATGGAAATTCTTTCCCCAGTCTGCGTTTGTGCTTGATTCTCCCGCAGGCTACCACAAATCGGAAAGAGAACAGGAGCTTGTCCAGACCAATAAGCTGGATCTCCTTGCCAAAGATATTCTAGACCTGTCTTATTTTTAATAGAGGTTAGAGCGCCACCAAAGCTATCAAATGCGATGGTTAAATGTTCATTTTCAAGAATATATTTCATAAAAACTCCCTATTTTTCCACTATGGAAACTTGAACTTCTTTGTAAATCCAATCAAAATCAGCTTGTTCAAAATGCCCTGTGAATGGTGAAAGCGCATTGGCGGATCCAACAGCGATGGCATATTTCAAACTTTCTTCTGGAGAACTTTCTTTGGCCAAACCAACCGCTAAAGCTGCCACCATTGAATCACCACAACCGACCGTATTAACAGGCTTAATTTTTGGTGGACGGCCATGGTAGACTTTGCCATCATGAATAAGAACTGCACCATCGCCTCCTAAGGACACGACAACATACTCTATCTCTTCTTCAACTAATTGTTTAGCGTAGAAAACCATGTCGTCGATGGAGGAAATCGTGACACCAAAATGTGCTGCTATCTCATCTTCATTGGGCTTGACTAAGGTTGGTTTTGATGCTAAGGCATGTTTAAAAGCCTCCCCACTGCTATCAAGAATAACTTTTTTACCACCTTCTTTTGTCAAACGAATCAAATCTGCATAAATCGTTGCAGGAACACCTTTTGGAAGACTTCCAGAAATGGTTACCACCTCCGTCTCTTGTAAAAGCTGTTGGAAGTGCTCCACAAAAGCAGTGACTTCTTGCGCTGAAATGTCACAACCCGGCTCTAAAAATTCCGTTGAACCAAACTTTTCTTCCAAAATATTGATGCAAGATCTGGTTTCCCCTGCTACCTTCGTAAAAGAAGTTGGAATGTCGATTTCTTTCAAAAGAGATTCCAAATATTGCCCATTAAAGCCCCCTACAAAACCAGTTGTTAAAACTGGATAGCCACAGAGCTTGACATTCTTTGCGACATTGACACCCTTACCACCTGCATTGTTAATGGTCTCTTTCACTCGCATGACCGTCCCAGGCTCCAAAGTCCCAATCAACTGATACCCCTTGTCAATCGAAGCATTTAGTGTAACCGTTGTAATCATATCGACTCCTTTTTACCACAAACTGGTTATAACCAGTTTTTCTTTTATTATAATATATTAACCGTTTAAAATCAAATAGAATCTTGAATAAGCATGCAAAAAGAGACAGAGGATGATCTATTCTTCTGTTTGAATTCACACTGCATTTCTGCTAGAATAAAGGGACGAAAAGGAGTTCATATGAAACAGCAAGTATCCAATTTAAAACTAGCTGAGCGCGGGGCAGTTCTTTCCATTATTGTCTACCTCGTCTTATCAGGTGTAAAATTTGCAGCTGGGAAAAGCTTTCACTCCGATGCACTGATTGCAGATGCATTTAATAACTTATCTGATATTGTTGGAAATGTGGCTGTTTTAATCGGTTTGAAGATGGCGCAAAAACCAGCAGATAGCGACCATAAATTTGGTCATTGGAAGATAGAGGATCTTGCTAGCCTTATCACTTCCTTTATCATGTTTGTTGTAGGGATTCAAGTTCTTCATTCGACTATTCAAAAACTAATGAGTCATGAAGTGGTCCCTATTGACATGGCTGGTGCCTGGGTAGGGATTGTCTCTGCGCTCGCCATGATAACCGTCTATTTTTACAACAAGCGACTAGCTAAAAAAGTTCGTTCAAAAGCACTTGAAGCAGCTGCTAAAGATAATTTGTCAGATGCTGCCACTTCTATCGGAACGGCCGTTGCTATCTTTGCTTCTGCCTTGAACTTTCCTGTCTTAGATCAAATTGCAGCTATCATTATCACCTTCTTTATTCTCAAAACAGCCTACGATATTTTTATGGAAAGCTTTTTCACACTATCAGATGGTTTTGACGAAGAAGTCTTGGAAACCTACGAGGCAGATATTTTAAAAATTCCTAAGATCATCTCCGTTAAATCCCAACGTGGACGAACATACGGAGCCAATATCTACCTTGATATTGTTCTGGAGATGAACCCTGATCTATCTGTTTACGAAAGCCACGAAATAACGGAGCAAGTTGAAAATCTACTCAAGCTAAAATACGGTGTCTTTGATGTGGATATCCATGTCGAGCCTTCGGAAATCCCACATGATGAATTGTATGAACATGTCTATGATAAACTCTACCGCTTTGATTCACAGGTCCAAGGACACGAAGTCAATTTTGAAAGTTTAATTGAAGAGCACTTCGTCGGAATAAATGAAAATGGCAAAAGAATAAACCGTATGGAATTCCTCGAAACCCATACGGAAAAAAGTCATTATTTAAAAAACTACCAATTGGTTTCTATTAGCCAAAAGTCAAAACTAGCCACTTATGAAATTGGAAACTGCATCCATACTTCGCTTTGGAGACGGCATGAAGATTGGCAGATGGTTTACCATCAGGTAACAAGTCGTACTCCTTTCGAATAATCTCCCACAAAAATCGCCTTAGAACTTTTTCTGTTCTAAGGCGATTTCTATTGTCTCTTTTGAAAAGAATCCTTTTCGTTACAAATATTTGTTAGAACATTGCTAGTAGGAAAAGCAATGGAAACAGACCTTTTGTTTAAACCGAAACATGATCTTTTCTTAGAAACAAGTCATGAACTAGCCAAATGATCACAAGCCCTTGAATGACAACACTGATCATACTACCTTCCACACCAAAGGAGCCACCGCTAAGCCAACTAGGCCCCGTCGTCGTTACATGGATAAAGGCGTCGCCAGTCTGGCTACCACTTACTGGAAAAGCAAAAACATTTCCTTGGAAACAATTCCAGGCAGCATGGATACCGCTAATAACCCATAAATTATTTGTCTTGAGCATCACCAGACAGGCTAAAATGGCAAACAATGTTAAATCAAGTAACGGAATCACGCTAATCCCATCATTTCCCAAGTGAATAGCTGTGAAAAAGATAGAGGATACAATCACGCCCACCGGAATATTGTTCTTAGCGGAAATACTTGTAAATAGCCAACCTCGGCAGAGTACTTCTTCTGTTGTCCCTTGAATGGACCAAGCCAATAATAAGACAAGAAATTTTAAAATAGTTGTTACCGAGAAATCAAATGCTTCAATGTTGACCACCCCAAACAGCATCATAACCAGAACTGTGACCGTTAATAAAGCAGCGCCCAAGCCCCAGCCTTTCAAAAACTCCTTTAGGGCATTTTTTCTGGACAGTCCCATTCCCTGCCAAGGTGTTTTTTCAACCTGACGAGCCCATAGCACGACTACAAGCGCGATAAAGGCAAAGCTAGCTAACTCAATCACCAAAGATAAAAAACTATCCTCCAGCACTTCTGGAGACAGTATTGGAATCCACATCAATCCCACTATTCCAATTAGTTCTCCAAGAAATAATAGGACAAGTGCCACAATCGGTGCCAACCACCACGATAAGTTAAATGCTGATTGTTTTTTAGCCTCAATAATCGTCTCTTTCATCTCATCCTCCTAAAATAAATAATATAAGATACTTAATCCAAGGATATCCGCAATGGTATGGGCCACAAAAAACGGAAATAAATTTTTATCCGAACTTCTTTGATACAGGACATAAAAAATCCCACCAAATATAAAACCGATCCCAACCGCCGACAACATTCCCTGGTAAATATGGAAAATAAAGCGAACAAAGAAAGCCCAAACCAAAACCCATTTTCGATCTTTGGGCGATACAGACATACACATCCCTAGAAAGAAAATCTCTTCGTAAACCCCATTCAACATGGCATATAAGACCGAAGACAAGCGAAAGTGTTCGAAGATGAAAGAAAGAGGAGCTGGAAAGGGAAGCTGCCCTGCTAGCGGCTGTGCTAGCAGGAAAAATAAATCCATCGCAACTGCGACAAAGAAAAACAACGCAATTCCTTTAACAAAACTTTTTAGAGAAGGTTTGACATTCCAAGCACTCAGATCAAACTTACGAAACCCTAAATAGGCAAACGCAAGTACTAATAAAATCGCTTGCAACAACAAACTACTATAATCATCCTGCACTGTGAATTCCAAGGCATCTGAGACAGTTGTTGTCTCTTCTAATAAAGATTGATACCCCAATACTGCTAAGTAGCTCGCTTCTCCAAACAACAAAACTGATAAGACCAGAATATCAAACCATTTTAAATATTTTAATTTCGTCATCTTCGTCTCTCATTTCTTTTTTGATAATTCCAGACCATCATACCACTAGTTACAAAACGCAGCACTAGTAGAACGGGAACCGATAGCGCCAATAAAGGATAGACTCTTAAAGCCCCACCTACTAGCAAATAATCCCACAAAGCATGATCCAAAGCCAAGGCCTCAATTTTCCCTGTAAATAGGTATAGGAAACTATAATAGATCCCCATCAAACTAGCCAAGATGATTTGCAATAAGACCTGCTTCCAAGCACTTCCACTGAGAATCACAACTCCATGACTGAGTCCAAATACCAATGCAGATACAATTATAGCCTTATGAAAAGGTAGACGTTTCAAACAATAGGCCAAAATAACCCGTCTAAATAAAAACTCTTCCCCAACACCAACCAATAGCGTCGACAAAAATGGCAACCAAAACGACAACTTCCAAGTCAAATTTGTCCCCATAAAAAAGAGAACCAAAGAAGCAAGAGGAACAAAGTTTACCAAATAAAAAGACCACTTCTTAGGAAAAATATACGAAATCGATAACTCTTTATTGTATCTGTTCACAAACCAGACCATCATCCCTGCTGTTACTAATAGAAAGGGAAATTTATAGAACACAAAGGCTTCTGTCCCATAATCAATCTGAAACACACCATGAATCACTAAATAACTCAAAACAGTCAACCCTAAATAAAGACCCAATATCGTATAAACCTGCTTTGATGATATTACTCGATTTTCTGTTCTCATCTTATCCTCCTTTGATTCAAATCACGTTTAGTATACCAAAACTTTCTATTCTTTTTATACCCTCTATCTACTTTTCCTCTGTTTTTTCTCAACACCTCATGGAAATAGGGCGCCCTAGAAGTCATTTATAGTATAATAAAGACAAAAGGAGGAATGAGTATGCCACATATCTTAGTTGTTGAAGATGATCCGATTATCAATCAAGTTGTTTGTGAATTTCTACGCGAAAATAACTACCAAGTCACGACAACTGACGACGGACAAAAAGCCATGGAACTATATGCCAATACTTCATTTGATGTGATTATTCTGGATATTATGATTCCTTCCTTAAGCGGTCTTGAGGTCCTAAAAGCTATCCGTCAGGAATCTGATATTCCTATTGTCATGCTAACAGCTATGGACGATGAATATACACAACTCATTAGCTTTCAGCACCTCATCAGCGATTATGTGACCAAACCCTTTTCCCCCCTCATTTTGATGAAACGAATTGAAAATATCCTTCGACTACAAAAGCCGACAGATACGATTACACTCAGTAGATTGGTAATCTCTCCAGAACATGGAACTGTTTTTTGGGATCAAAAAGAAGTGAAATTAACCAAAAAAGAGTATGCGATTTTACTTCTATTATCCAGAGAAAAAGGCCATATTCTAACCAGAGATGCTATCATGATGGACATTTGGGGCTATACTGAATTAGATAGTCGCGTACTGGATAATCATATGAAAAATCTACGTAAAAAGATTCCAGATTTACCATTAAAGACCATTATTGGTCGTGGTTACAAGATGGAGGAAGAGGAATAAGATATGGGACTCGTACGAAAACAATTTTTCATCGTTACCGCCATGATGTCTGCAACCTTTCTCTTTTTCTTAGGCCTTCTTTATGTGACACTACCTATCTACTACAATCAAGCAAAACAACGAGAACTCCACTCAGAATACCTAAAAGTTGTGAACTCCCTAGAGGGATTAAGCAAAACAGAGCTGTTAAAAGCGATTGAACAAGTAGACAACGAAATCCCAAGTATGTTCTTTCGTTTAGTGAACCAGGATGGCCATGAACTGTACCCTGTATTGACCGATCAAGAATGGGCTGAAAAATCGAGCCGTTATTTTGAACATACACACTATGATTCCGTTGGAGCTTGGGCAGAATACATCACATCAAAAGAGGGACAAGAATATATTGTCCAAGTAGATTATGGCTTTTCGTCTTTATCACAAACCAGTGAAATCCTAGTCACCTTTTACCCCTTTATTCTTATCGGCATTGTCTGTCTGACCAGTTTAGTCGCCTTCGTGTATAGCTATCATTCCAACAAACGCATCAAAGCTATCTCAAGCAAAACCAAGGAGATGCTTTCCTTAGAGCCCGACTTATTATGTACCACTGATGGAAAAGATGAAATTGCGACCTTAGCACAAAACATCAATAGTTTATATGATAAATTATTGACCAGTATTCAAGACTTGCAATCCGAAAACAAACGGGCCAAACAACGTGAAAAAGAAAAATCTGACTTTCTCAGGATAGCTTCTCACGAATTAAAAACGCCCATAGCTAGTATGACAGGGCTTGTAGAAGGCATGCTGTACAATGTTGGAGAGTTTAAAAATCACGATCTTTACCTAAGAAAATGCCTAGATATTTTAAAAGAACAGGCTGAACTTGTCCAATCCATCTTAGAAGCGACTAAATTAGAGCTTCCAAATCAACTGTTGACGGACCGCTTTTCTCTATCAGAATCCCTAAATGAGATTCTCCCCACATACTCTGCCTTTGCCCAAACCAAGCAAATAACCCTAAAGCTCCATATAGAAGAAACAGGTATTATAGCAGATAAAGACTACTTCTTAAAAGCAATTAAAAACATTCTAGATAATGCCATTCGCTATGGAAAAGCAGATACCACGGTGTGCTTATCCTTAAACAATAAGCAGTTGGTCATTGAAAACACTCCCGAGTCCAGCTTGTCTAAAGAAGAGATAGATTCCCTGTTTCAACCTTTTTACAGACCCGATTTTTCCCGTTCTAAAAAAGTGGGAGGGAGCGGTATTGGTCTTTTTATCGTCAAAGAAATCCTCGACCGCCACCAGTTTCCTTTCCAGTTGAGTAGCACAACAAAAGGACAGCTTCGTTTTACAATTTGGTGCACAAAAGAGGCTGGGACAAAAACATTTTGATTTTTGAAATTCTTTATCATCCACTTTTCAATTTAGTAAATTAGATCTAAAAAGCGAACAAAACAGAATTCTGTCTTGCTCGCTTTTTATATTTAGGGTTAAAATTTTGTCCCAACTTCTTTTAAATTATAAGGCTTCTACTGCTGAAACAATTTGTGAAATCAATTCAGTATCTGATAAGCCTGTTACCTGAGCCACAACTTCTGTTAATGGCTTTTCAGCTATCAACTCTTGCAATTCAACAGATTGGGGATCTGTTTCGTCCTTGTAAGAAAAGATATACGCAACAGTGTTCAATAAGTTTTCGTATGACAAGCCACGCTCTTTTAATTCACGAATAGGGCGAATAAAACGTTCATCATAGCCCAATTTGCGAATCGGTGTTCTGGCAACACGGCTCACTTCATCGACAATATATGGATTTTCAAAACGGCTTATGATGACTTGATGGTAATCCACTAAAGCCTGTTCATCAAATTGCCATTTAGCGATCAACAAACTACGAATTTCCGCTAAAACAGCTTCGACTTTCTCTTTTACCGTCACGTTTTGAAGGGCTTCTAAAATAGTTGCTGCGCCATAAAAAGCTCCTGTATAGGCTGACGTCGCATGTCCAGAGTTCACTGAGAACAATTTCCGCTCAATAAAGGGTTCTAAGTCTTCTTCATAATGAACTTTGTCCAGTTTTAAAGTTGGATTCTTCATAGCTTTTGTCTCAACGACCCATTCGCTAAACGGCTCTACCACTACAAATAGAGGGTCTGTATGACTCTGTGCTGGTACAATACGGTCTACTGCAGCATTTGGAAATCCAATATAGGCTTTGGCGAATGCTAGGCCTTCTAAAGTAAGGTGTTTTTGTACTTCTTCATATAAAAAGCTAGATCCACCAATCATATTCTCACAAGCCAATACATCTAACGGTTGAGTATTGCCTTTTTTCAAACGCGCCTCAATGCCTTCTGCAATCAATGGTGCAATAAAAGGTAAGATATTTGGACCAATGGCTGTTGTCACGAGATCTGCTTTTGCAATAGCTGCAATAACTTCTTCGGAATTCTTGCCATTGTTAATGCCACGGACACCCGAAACAGCGATACGGCGCTTGCCTTCTTCTGCAATTTCAATCTCGTATTGACCACGCGCATTTAAAGCATCAATGATGGTTTCATTGACATCTACAAAAGCAATCTCAAAACCATTTTCAAATAGGATTTCTCCGATAAAACCTCGGCCAATATTTCCAGCACCAAAATGAACTGCTTTTTTCATCTTTTTCCTCCCTGCTTACCCTGCAGTGTTCAACAAGGCAATCACTTCTTCTTCTGATTGAGCATCTGCTAATTGAGCCACGTTTTCGACATCGGCACAAAAGAGTGAAATTTTTTGAATCATTTCCAAATGATCATCCCCCACTCCTGCAATGCCAAACAAAATCGTCGCTATCTTAGGTAATTCCTCTGTCCCAAAATTGACACCAGCTGGCACTTGAACAATGGTGATGCCTGATGAAACCACTTCTTTTTTGGCTGCATCTGTCCCATGAGGAATGGCAATGAAATTGCCCATGTAAACAGACAATTCGTTGTTTCGTTCAATCATGGCTTCGATATAAGCTTCATTAACATGACCAGCATCACAAAGAACTCGTCCGCAATAGCGAATGGCTTCTTCTTTGCTGGAAAATGTTTGATTCAGTTTGATTAAGTCTTTTTGAAATTCCATGTTAGTTCTCCAATTTTTTTATATTTTCAGTAAAGATTGTATTTAATAGTTGATAAATAATTTCTTTATTTCCTGTCCTGTATATCTCAGTATACAGATTGTTTTCAATGATTGACTGGCTAATAGCTGTCATCAATTCCCGCATTTCATCTGATTCAGCATCTTTGGTCACCATCACCAGAATTCGCTGCACTTCCTCTTTTTGATGATTCATTGCCAATGCTTCAACTGTGTTTTTTAAATCAACCACCAAAAATCGACTTTCTTTGATGCTTCTGGATTGCGTATGCAAAAGCGCTAAATTTGTATGCGGAATCGCAAGCGGACTGATTTCAAACCGAGACAATAGTTTTTGACTCACATAATCCTTATCCGAAACACAGTCCAACTGATCAACAATTTCTTCTACTGTTGCTTTAAACTGGTGACTGTTTTCCAATTCCAAAAGACTAAAATGAAACAAGAGATGACTCGAGGCCATTAAATATTGTTGCAAATCATGTGCATGTGGCGAAGCCAATTCTTCCCGCTCTGAAATGGTACGATTTTCCTGGATATTTTGTAGCGTTTCCTGTAATTCTAAAATTTCTTGCGTATTGGGAAAGGTTGAAATCAAGGCTATTTCTTGTTGCGGAATCGGTTTGGTCGTCAGGCAATAGTCATAGTGAGATGGATTGATTTGCTGCCAATCCGTTGTATTTCTCACGTCAATCAACTCCACAAAAGGAGCGATATTTTTGATTTTTGAAACCAAAACACTCGTTGTCAATGGTCGCTCATCTGTAAATAAGAGTAGGCGAATTGGGTAAATATCTGGACTTCTTCTCAAACTAGAGGCAAAATGCAAGGTTACCAATTCATACTCGAACTCATGTTGGATATAGGCTGGGAAAATATCCCGCATAACAAGTCCAACAATACTATGTAAAAATTGATGCTGCTGAGTTGCCAGATAAGCAATATTGGCTGTTCCGCGTTCTGGAAACAATATTGGAACCGCTAAACTCAATCTCATATGATGAAATAAGAGCTGAAACAAGAGTTTATCCTTGAAAAATTGAATCTTGGTAAAACGCGATACCGCATCAATCATCTGCGTCAGACTATAATAAAATTCACTATCAAATTTCTCACGAAAGAGTGGTACTTCCTGCCGTTTGATAATGGTCTCATCCAAGATATTGGCAAAGTAGAGAATTTCTTGTAAGTTAAAAAATTCCTTGCTCATTTTTGCCAAATCGGAAAAGATTTTTTTAGCAACGTCCAGCGCTTCTTTTGAAACATTACCTGGTAGGGACAAGTCATCCTGATTGTCAGAAAGGCTCAATAAGATTATAAAAAACTGCTTTAATTTCGAATCAATATCCCCTAGATCAGAAACATAATCTTCAAAAACTGTTCTAGCCGCCTGTACACGATGGGTATTCAAAATTGAAAACGAGCCATATTGGTCATTCCAGAAATCTTGAATGGAAATCGCATTGGACAATACAATCGCCAAAACACGTCTTTTCTGAGTTGCATCACCAAGCACTTGGTAACCTTTTTTGCGGGATAGGGACAAGTGAAATTCTGACAAACGTTTTTCTATATCTGCAATATCCTGAATTACCGTCACATTTGAAACTAGAAATTCCTCTTGTAAATCCTCGTTAATAATGGGATCTTGGCTTGTCAAAAGTCGATACGCCAACATCATTTGGCGGTAACTGATTGTCAACTCCTCTGAGGATTCTTCCAATTCAATTGTCGAAGCATCACCAACAAGATAGTACTTCTTCCCCTCTTTTTCAATAAGAATCCCCTTTTTAGAGAGTGTCTCTGTCAAATCTGAAAGAGTCCGGTATACGGTACGAGTTGAAACCTGAAGGATTTCACCCATTTCTTTCAATGAAAGCTTCCCTACTTGGAGGAAAGCTTTCAGTAATTGTTCTTCACGTTTTGTTAATAGCATATCTTTATTATACTACTTTTTAAATTAGTTTTGCGAATGTGAAACCAGTTTATCATAAGCTGGTGTTGCTACAAGACTATCAACGACTAACACTTGGGAATCCGGTGCTAATTCTTTGGCTTCTGATACAACTGCTGCTGTTCCAACTAAGAGAACTTTGGTACTATTTACCAATGATAATTCTGAATAAGAACTGGTTTCAACTGGAGTTTGAATAGCTTTTTGTGCAAGAATAGAACGCAAGGTTTCTTTGCCCATTGTTGCAGATCCTTGAGCTAGATTGTATGGAAAGATAATTTTTTCAATTGTTTTGAGGTCAACTTCAGCAACACCCACTACTGAAGTTGTTTCAGACTTTGGGGAGTTGTCACCTGCTAATCGAGAAACAATATCATCATATTGAGGAGAAGTCAAAAAGTTATCAACGGACACATGGATAGCACGTGGAGTGCGTTGCGCTGCACGCGGTGTCAATTCTTCTTGGGTTACAATCAATGTGTTTGGCTCATCTGTCAAGTTTGAAATCGCATTGTTTGTAACTGGAATTGTTAAACCAGCTTTTTTCACCTTATCACGTAGAAGAGAAGCACCCATTGCTGAGCTACCCATTCCAGCATCACAAGCAAAGATAATTTGATGAACTGTATTGGTTGAAATTTCTGAAGGTACTGCCCCCACAACTGCTTGGCCTTTTGCTTGAGCCTTTGCTGCCTTAGTCGCAGCTTGTGCATCAGCAAGGTCATCTGTTTCTGACTTATCTGCTTTCAAAATAAGGGAAGCGACAAGGAAGGATACAATAGCAGCAACTAAGACACCTGCAAGAACATTAAAATGAGGAGCAAAACCTTTTGGAGCCATCAACATAATAGCAATTATAGAACCTGGTGACGACGGAGCTTTCAAGCCTGCATCCAGCAATTGGAATGTGAAAGTACCTGCAACACCTCCAGCGATAGCAGCAAGAAACATCAATGGTTTCATCATTACATATGGAAAATAAATTTCATGGATTCCACCAAAGAAATGAATGATTGTAGCTCCCCATGAAGATGATTTAGCAGAACCTTTTCCAAAGATACCATAAGCCAATAAGATACCAAGACCTGGGCCAGGGTTAGCTTCTAACAGATAAAGGATTGATTTACCTGCTTCTGCAACTTGCTCCGTACCTAGTGGTGTAAAAATTCCATGATTAAGAGCGTTATTTAAAAAGAGAACTTTCGCTGGTTCAATAATAATGTTTGCAATCGGAAGAAGATTCGCACTAACTACAGCTTCAACCCCTGCTTTTACAACTTCAATTAAGATAGAGACAATTGGACCAATTCCGAAGAAAGCCAATAGTAATAGTGCAAATCCAATCAAACCTGCAGAGAAATTATTGACCAACATCTCAAAACCTGGACGAATTTTATGTTGAAATGCCTCGTCAAACTTCTTAATACTCCATCCACCAAGAGGTCCCATAATCATCGCA
Organism: Streptococcus cameli; assembly: GCF_053207365.1. Taxonomy (NCBI): domain Bacteria; kingdom Bacillati; phylum Bacillota; class Bacilli; order Lactobacillales; family Streptococcaceae; genus Streptococcus; species Streptococcus cameli. The sequence goes on from NZ_JBRUIM010000005.1 coordinate 109,854, forward strand.
CCAATAAACATAGGCACTGATGCACCTGCAATGGCACCAAATGTAGCAATGGCGCCCACTACTGCTCCACGCTGACCGTGAACCATATGTCCACCGGTATAACCAATTAAAAGTGGTAATAAGTAAGTCAACATAGGACCTACTGTTGACGCAATTTTTTCATTTGGTAAATAACCATCCGCAATAAAGAGAGCTGTTATGACTCCCCAAGCGATAAAAGCACCAATATTGGGCATGACCATATTTGACAAGGAAGTTCCGAGTTTTTGAATCCGAACTTTCAATGAAGATCCATTTTCCATTTTTCTACTCCTTTTGGAAATTTACCTTATCTAAGATAAGGCAGTCATTTTTTAATAAGTCTATTATATAATGACTCTGCTTGCAAGAAAACTAAAACCTTGTCACAAATTTTGTGACACAAAAAAATCTACCGCAAGGGTAGATTTTGATTATTCAACAGTAACCGCTTTTGCAAGGTTACGAGGTTTGTCAACGTCAAGGCCACGTTGCAAGGATGCATAGTAGGCAATCAACTGAGTTGGAATCACCATTGCAATCGTTGCTAGGAATGGATGCACTTTGTTGACAATGATGTCATCGCCTTCGCGGTCCAAGCCTTCTTCCACCACGGTCAAGACACTAGCTCCACGCGCAGCCACTTCTTGAATATTTCCGCGTGTATGACTAGCTACAATTTCACTGGACGAAATCAAGCCAATCACTGGAGTCCCATCTTCAATCAAGGAAATGGTTCCGTGTTTCAATTCTCCTGCCGCAAAACCTTCACACTGGATATAGGAAATTTCTTTTAATTTCAAAGATGCTTCCATGGCTACATAGTAGTCATTTCCACGGCCAATATAAAAGGCATTGCGAGTCGTTGACAAGAGTTTTTCAACCTTATCTGCAATCATATCTTTTTCTGAAAGCGTTGCTTCAATAGATTGTGCCACAAGTGACAACTCATGCACCAAGTCAAAATCAATAGCCTCTTGTTTTCCATTGGCTTCTCCAACTGCTTTTGCCAAAAAGGCTAGGGCTGCAATTTGAGCTGTGTAGGCTTTTGTTGATGCAACAGCAATTTCTGGACCAGCATGCAACAACATAGTATAAGTCGCCTCTCGTGAAAGCGTAGAACCTGGAACGTTGGTCACGGTTAAGCTCGGAATGCCCATGGCATTGGCTTTCACCAAAACTTGGCGACTATCCGCTGTTTCACCTGATTGACTCAAAAGGATAAACATTGGTTTTTTGCTCAAGAGTGGCATATTGTAACCCCACTCAGAAGCCACTCCCAATTCAACCGGTGTGTCAGTTAATTTCTCCAGCATGGCTTTTGAAGCAAAACCAGCATTGTATGACGTTCCAGCCGCCAAGATGTAAATACGGTCCGCTTCTTGCACTGATTTGATAATCGCTTCATCAATCTTCATATTGCCAGCTTCATCAGCATAAGTTGAAATCAATTTCCGCATAACGGTTGGTTGCTCATCCACTTCTTTCAACATATAGAACGGATAAGTTCCTTTTCCGATATCGGATAAATCAAGTTCTGCCGTGTAGGTTTCACGCTCCAATGGGTTTCCATCGTAATCTGTGACAGTGATGCTGTCCTTGGTCAACACAACCAACTCTTTGTCATGGATTTCCATGAACTCAGAAGTTTCACGAATCATGGCCATGGCATCTGAACACACCATGTTGTAGCCCTCACCGACCCCAATCAAGAGTGGAGATTTGTTTTTTGCTACATAAATCACATCTGGATTTTCGCTATCCACCAAGGCAAAAGCGTAGGAACCTTCGATGATATGAAGTGCTTTTTTAAAAGCCTCCAAAACAGATAATCCCTCTTCAACCAATTGACCGATTAAATGAACAGCAATCTCAGTATCGGTTTGCCCCTTAAAGTCATGACCTGTTAAATAGTCTTCTTTGATGGCCAAATAGTTTTCAATCACACCATTGTGGACCAAAACAAAGCGGCCAGTTGCTGATGTATGCGGATGTGCATTGTCTTCTGAAGCTGGACCATGAGTTGCCCAACGTGTATGGCCAATACCTGTTTCACCTGCTACATCGATTCCTAGTTTTTCACGCAAATTGGCAATGCGACCAACAGACTTGATTAACCGTCCATTATTTGCCCCATTTGCAACAAAGATGCCAGCTGAATCATAGCCACGGTATTCAAGCTTTTCCAAGCCTTGCATTAAAATATCCGTTGCATTCCGATTTCCAACTACTCCAACAATTCCACACATATTCTATTACCTTGCTTTCATTTATAAATTGGTATAGTCTGATTTCATTTCATGAAAACCAATAAAAACAGTATATAATAAGCATTTGAATCTGTCAACAAAAATATTGGTATAGTCTAATTTTACACAAAAAAACTAGCTCTACTGAGCTAGTCCCGTTTCGATAAAACCAAATTGCTCCAATGGAGTCACTCGAAATGCTAATTTCCCTACAATTTGTTCCTCTGAAATCAATCCAAATTCACGACTATCTCGCTTATCCAATCGATTGTCATTTAAAATAAGATAGTGTTTTTTAGGAACCGATTGGAAAGCACCTTGTGTCAAACTATCAATTGTCAAATCTTCTGTAAAATAATCTTGCGTGTGAACTTTATCAAGATAGGTTTCGTGTACGACTTCTTCGTTCCGGTAGAGGACATCATCCATATAAGTTACCTGATCCTCTGCCATAGCAATCACACGTCCTGCGTATTCTTTTCCATCTACTTCATACACAAGGAACTCCCCATAATTGATTTCTGGATTTTTTACTGCAATGACTAGATCACTGTTTCCAAGATAGGCATTGGCCATTTGATCATTGATCCGAACTGGTTCAAAAAACCAGATTCTCAAAACTAGTAAACCGACAATCAAGAAAATCAGTAATCCTATTCGTTCAAATAATTCTCTCTTTACCATTTTTTCACTCTCCTACTATTAGTATAGCATATTTTTCATGAAAATGGGAGAGGGCTTACGCTAACAAAGCGGACAAAATCTCCTCAGCTATCACGCGATTCCCCAAGGGTGTCAAATGTAGACCATCACTGTAATATTCAGGATGTCCCTTGGTTACTGGATATAAATTCACAACATCCACTTTGTGCTCACTGGCAATCCTTGGAATCTCGACTTGCAAGACCTCTTCAACAACGGTATTATTGAGTCCAAAACGACTTGTCGGCACATGAGGAGGTACCACTAATAAAATATCTGGCTGACTTTCCATCTCTTGGTAGGCTGCTACCATTTGACGGTATTCCTTTAAAAACTGTTCTTTGTTCCAATAAGCTGCGCGACTATCATTGCTTCCAATCATCACAATGACAATATCCGCCTGACTCTTTAGAGATTCTTGGGCATTTTTTTCTTGAAAATAGGGATAATCTGAAGTTGACAAAAGGGACCTACCACTCATACCATAATTGATCACTTGATAGTTGTGGCCTAATTTTTCTAATAAAATAGAGGGATAAGCATCTTGGATTCGATTTTCCAGACCATAACCATAGGTCAAACTATCCCCAACTGCGGCAACCTTTATCGAGCCGTTTCCCAGCGTCAAAACCGCAGGATTCATCACATCTTCCATCAATCATTTCCTTTACCATTCATTTCCTATTATTGTACCATCTTGCAAAAAATAGTCAAAAGAAGACGATTTGTGCTATACTTAGGCTATGAAAAAACACGTTATCATCATTGGAGGAGGAATTGTCGGATCGACGGCAGCCTTCTATCTATCTCAAGAACAAGGTTTGACAGTTACACTAATCGATAAGGGGATTGGCACAGCTACTCGAGCTGCCGCAGGCATCATCTGCCCCTGGCTTTCTCAAAGACGAAACAAGGAGTGGTATGCTTTAACTGCCAGTGGTGCTAGCTTCTACCAACAACTCATGATCGATCTACAAGAAGCAGGTATCCCAGATCTCCCCTATCAACAAACAGGGACTCTGGTCTTTAAAAATAAGGCCTCTCTTTTGGAAAAATTGCAGAGCATGGCTACTGAAAGACGAAAAACAGCTAAAGACATTGGCGATTTGTCTATTTGGACTGGGGCAGAGCTCACACAACTTATCCCTCCTCTGACAACCCAACAAGGAGCCATTTTAGCCAGTGGTGGAGGGCGTGTTGATGGCGAAAAATTACTGGAACACCTCCAACAGCTCATCCTAAAAAACGGCGGGCAGATCCTTAAAGGAGAAGCCACACTAAGAGATGAAAAGACTGTCCTGATTGAGGAACAAGAACTCTCTTTTGATCACCTTTTACTAGCATGCGGTGCCTGGTTACCCACTATCCTCTCTTCTCTTTCCTACCAAGTAGATATTCGACCACAAAAAGGGCAACTCCTTGAAATTCAAACACAGTACGAAACTGAGTCTTGGCCTGGTTGTATGCTACATGGTGAAATCGATATTTTACCCTTTGAAAATGGAAAGTTAGTGATTGGTGCAACCCATGAAGATGATATGAACTATGATTTGACAATAGATACCAACAAGATTCAAGCGATGAAAGACATTGCCAGTCAGTTTATCCCAGCAGTAGCTAATTCCACTGTCGCAGCAACCAGGGTTGGAACACGAGCTTACACCTCAGATTTCTTACCATTTTATGGCAACCTAGCAGATAACCCCAACATTTGGGTCGCTAGTGGTCTCGGCTCATCTGGTCTAACATCTGGTCCATTTATCGGTTGGCAACTAGCACAAGAAATAGCCGGTAAGAACAATCCCTTTAACCGCATCCCCTACACCCCAGCAAATTACATCAAAAAAGAGAGCTGAGCTCTCTTTTTACTGAAGATGACAAAAAACTTCGATTGCTCGAAGTTTTTTCTGTTTATTACAATACTGTACGGACACGCATTGTGTTGGTTGATCCAGATACGCCGACTGGTACACCAGCAACAATTACAATGTTATCACCTGGCTGTACAAGACCTTGTTCTTTAGCAACTTTTTCTGCTAATACGAACATATCGTCAGTTGAAGCTGGTTTTTCAGTTACAACTGGAATAACACCCCAGTTAATCATGAGTGATTTTTGAACTTTTTCAGTGAAGGTAATCGCTAAAATATCTGCATCTGGACGGTATTTCGAAATTTGACGTGCTGAGAAACCAGTCTCAGTAACGGTAACAACTAATTTGATATCCATTGAATGAGTCGCATCTTTTACAGCAGAAGCAACAACTTCTGTCTTAGAAGTGCGTTCAAAGTTTGTCGAATCCAAACGACCATATTCGTTCAAGAGTGTTTGTGCATTTTTGGCAATTGTTGCCATAGTACGCACAGACTCAACTGGGTATTTACCATTTGCAGACTCACCTGAAAGCATAGTCGCATCGGTTCCATCAATAACAGCATTAAACACATCTGAAACTTCTGAACGAGTTGCACGAGGTTTGTCAGTCATTGTTTCAAGCATGTTTGTTGCAGTGATTACTGATTTACCAGCAGCATTAACTTTTGTGATAATCATTTTTTGGTAAACTGGAACCATTTCAAATGGTACTTCAATACCCATGTCACCACGAGCAATCATGATACCATCTGATGCTTCAATAATCTCATCAATATTGTCAATACCTTGTTGGTTTTCAATTTTAGAGAACAATTGAACATGCTCATTGCCAGTTTCACGCAAGATGTTACGGACTTCTTCAACATCTTTTGCTGTACGAACAAATGAAATCGCGATAAAGTTCAAACCTTGCTCCAAACCAAAACGGATATCTGCATTGTCACGTTCAGCAAGAGCTGGGAAAGGAATTTTAGTGTAAGGGATGTTCACACCTTTTTGCTTAGCAATCACGCCATCATTTTCAACACCAACAAGGAACTCACGTGTTTCTTCATCTTTTGAAATAACCGTCAAACCAAGTTTACCATCGTCAACAAGGATTTGTTTTCCGACTTCAACATCATCAAAGATATCCAAGCCACCAGCAACGTTTAAAGCAATCACATCTTTTGTTGATTTGATACCTTGTTTTGTCGCAACACGTAATTGATCACCAGTCTTGTATTCGAATTGACCTGAACCATCTTCAAACAATTCTGTACGAATTTCAGGACCTTTTGTATCCAACAAGAAACCAACCTTTTTACCAGCGATTTCTTCTGCACGACGAACAGTTGCCATACGTGCACCTTGCTCAGCATGGTCACCATGCGAGAAGTTGAAACGGAAGACGTTAGCACCTTCAGTGATCAACTGAGCAATTTTCTCAGCTGATGCTTCTACATCCAATTCTTCTCCCCAGTAACCATCGTCACCGAATTTTTTTCCGCCACGGAATTCAACCGCAGGACCAAGGGTTGCAACGATTTTGACACGTTTATTCATTTTAAAGAGTTCTCCTATTTTTTAGTTATTGATTAACGACGTAATTCACGACTCAATTGAGCCAAATCCAAGCGGGCTTTATGTGGATTGTTAACCACAATTTTGCCATCTTCTGCCAAGCTAAACAAAGCGTTTTCTTCAGCTGTTCCAAGAATTTTGTTTTCAATCAAACGTTCATCTTGAATACCAACTGCAAGACCGCCTTTTCCTTCTTTCAGAAGTTCAACGGCACGTGCTCCCATCCACGAAGCTAGCACACGGTCACGTGGACTTGGGCTACCACCACGAAGAATGTGACCAAGGTTTGTCGCACGAAGATCACTTGTATCTCCTGCTTCTTTCATTTTCTTGGTAAATTCATCAGCTGACATGACACCTTCTGCTAAGACAATAATCGCATGGCTCTTGCCACGTTTTTCATAGCCTTCCATGTTACGTTTAACCACTTCGTTAATATCATATCCTTCTTCAGGAATGATGATTTGGTCAGCACCAGTAGCAACACCTGTCCAAACAGCAATATCACCAGCATTACGACCCATTACTTCAACAACGAAAGTACGCTTATGACTGTGGGAAGTATCACAAATCTTATCAATCGCTTCAACAGCCGTATGAACAGCTGTATCAAATCCGATGGTATAGTCTGTTCCGACAATGTCATTGTCAATCGTACCTGGTACACCAACAGCTGGGAAGCCATGTTCTGTTAATCTCATGGCGCCATGGTAAGAACCGTCTCCACCAATCACAACAACGCCTTCAATTCCATGTTTTTTTAATTGCTCAATTCCTTTTAATTGCCCTTCTAACTTGGCAAATTCAGGATAGCGAGCTGATTTCAAGAAAGTACCTCCACGAGATAGGATATTGGTTACTCCCTTTGTATCAAACTGGAAAATATCTCCTTCAACCATACCGGCATAACCACGGTTAATCCCGTAGACTTCCATGCCTTCATAAAGTGCTTTACGAACAACTGCACGAACAGCAGCGTTCATACCAGGAGCGTCTCCACCACTGGTTAAAACGGCAATACGTTTCATTCACACATTCTCCTTTAAATTTTCATTTCAACTTTATTATTATAACATATCCGAGGCGAGTCTGCTTGACTTTTCCCTATTTTTTATCGAAAAACCGTTTTCACTGATAGATGGCACAATCGATTCTGTAATTCCTCTGATTTTTGAACCGAAAATCCCTGTACACGAACTGTCTGGTTGGTATTTTGATAGTGTAGTATCACTGGAATTGATCCTGGAAATTGACCTAGCATAGCTGCAATTTCAGCATCGTTTGTTTGATCTTTTACTAGTATCCAAAACCTCTCTGAGCTGGCTAATTCCAGATCATCCAGTATCAATTGCAGATGGCCATCTCTTTCTTGTACCTTACCCGATAAATAGCACAGGACTCCTTCGCTTAACAAATTCATATATTTTTGATACGTTTCTGGAAAAAGCGTTACATCCATACGTTTTTTGGTATCCGTCACCTGTAAAAAAGCCATGAGTTCCCCAGTTTTTTTGGTTCGAATCTGGCGAATCTGCTGAATTTGCACTAAAATCGTCACGCGCTCTCCTTCTACTAAATCAGCAATCGGCAGAAAAGATTTCGCACTTTCTTTTGCGATTTGAAGCAAGGGATGTGGACTCAGACCAACCCCGATAATGGCTTGTTCCATCTCGTATTTTTCAAGGTCAGCGTAATCATCTGATTCTGCCCAACTGTATTCTTCTTCGGCAAAAAAACTACCAAAGGCATCTGCAAAGACAAATAGGTTTTCCAAATTCGATATAATTTTTTTCCGATTTTTATCAAAAAGATCAAACAAACCAAGTTGCACGAGCGGTGTCAAAAGTTCTACTTTTTTAAAGGGAGCAGGTAGGCGTAAGACAAAGTCTTCCACACTCTTAAACGGACGTTCTTCCATCACCCAAAAAGCAAATTCCCGCGGGAGTCCCTTAATGTTTTTCAAGCCCATAAAAATACGGCCTTGGTCAAATTTATCATGATAGGGAATCGAATTGATGGATAAACTGGCTACTTCAAAACCAAATTGCAAAGCGTCGGTAATGTAATCACTGCTTGAGAAATTAAGCATGATGTCAAAAAAGACATCCGGATAGTGAGCCTTAAAATAAGCCAGTTGAAAGGCAAGAGCTGAATAGGCATAAGCGTGACTTCTGTTAAATCCATAACCTGCAAACTTGGCCATCATGGCAAAAATATGTTTGGCCTTTTCCGGGTCGTGTCCTAGCTGAGTAGCTCCCATCAAAAAGGCTGCTTCCATCTTCTGCATTTCAGCGGCATTTTTCTTCGACATGGCCCTACGTAACAAATCGGCTTTTCCAAGAGTAAAACCAGCATAAACTTGCGCAATCTGCATGACTTGCTCCTGATAGAGCATAATGCCGTAGGTCGGCTCTAGAATAGAAGCAATAGAGGAATCCAACAGATCGACTGCTTCTTTTTGGTGCTTTCGGTTCACAAAATTATCAGAATAATCACTCGCCCCCGGACGATTAAGACTAGTTGTAGCCACTACCTCTTCAAAAGAAGCCGGTTGAACACGTTTCAAAAGAGCGATGGCCCCCGGTTGCTCAAATTGGAAAATCCCTTTGGTCAAGCCCTTTGCAAATAAGGAAAGGGTTTGTTTGTCTTCTAAATCAATCTCTTCGATGACAATTGTTTTCCCATATTTTTCAGCAACAGCTTCTTTCATTTTTTGAACAAAAGTCAGATTGCGCAAACCTAGAAAATCCATCTTTAACAGACCATTGGCCTCCACCGCATGGGCGTCGTACTGGGTAATGTACATATCCTCGCCCTGCTTAAGCGGGATACAATCGGTCAAATCAGCATCACTCATGACCACACCTGCTGCATGAATAGAGGTCTGGCGAGGTTGCCCTTCGATTGCTTGTGCCAATGAAAAGGCCTTCTGGTATTCAGGCTTGCTGTTTATCAACTGACGAAAAGAAGCATTTCGTTCATAGGCAGAATGCAAATTGTCCCGAAACGAGATTTTTTTGGTAATATTGGTCAATTCATACTCAGGTGTTCCAAATCGTTTAAAGACATCACGAATCGCCTGCTTGGCTCCAAAGGTCGAATAGGTCACAATTTGGGCACTGTGGTAACTGCCGTAGCGCTCGCGAACATAGCGAATAAACTCCCCACGGTAGATATCCGGTATATCAATATCAATATCTGGCATACTGTAACGTTCTTCATTCAAAAAACGTTCAAACAGAAGGCCATGTTTGACAGGGTCAATGCCTGTGATTTCCAAGGAATAGGCAACCAAACTCCCTACTGCTGATCCACGTCCCATTCCCATGTAATACCCTTGTGAACGGCCGAAGCGCAGCAAATCCCAGACAATTAAAAAATAGTCATCAAAGCCCATTTGGTGGATAATGCCCAATTCCTTGTTGAGGCGTTCTTGGTAGATGGAGGCTGTTAAGCCTTTTGCAACCAAGCCCGCTTGCGCTCTCTCCTGCAATTCCACTACGGCTTCTTTTTCTCTGTTAAACCGAGGCAACTTTAAATCGCGGTTAATCTGATAGGAAATGCCTTGAACCAACTGTGAGAGATTGACCAGGGCCTCTGGAAACCGTCCCGCAAATACTTCTTCTAGCTTTTCTGGTGGTAACAACTGCTGGTGATGAGCCAACTCTCCGACTTCATTTAAACTGGTATTGTCCCGAATCGCATGAAGTACCTGCAAAGTCTCCCTGTCACTTTCATCAAAATACCGCACAGTATAAAGTGGTAGAATCGGTCTCGGAAAGCCCTGTACAGGCGTATCGCCATACACTCCAATATAATAGTCAAAATCTAAACGAAGGTTCTTTTCGTATTCTTTGTAAGGAAGGATAAGGGCGACATCTGAAAAATACTGGAAGTAAGCTTCAAGTTGTTTTTCCCCCAACATACGCAGCGTAGAAATTTTCAATAACTGCTGATAACCATGACTAGTAAGAGCTACCATTTGAAGCCTGAAAGAGATCCCTTCTTGCTCCAACTCTACTTCACAGCCAATAATGGGAGAAATGCCAGCCTTATGACACATTTCCATAAACCCAAAAGCTGCATACAAACTATTGCTATCCATGATGCCAAGATGAGTATAGCCAAGTTCCTTAGCACGAGAAACGTATTTTTCAATCGTTACAGTACTATCCATAAAACTATATACCGTCTTTGTATCTAATTGCGCCAGCATCGCTTCCTCCTTTAAAATCTCTTTTACACTATTATACAAAAAAAAAAGAAATAATACTTGCATTCCATTTTGTTTTATTGTATTATATATTTAAGACAAATAAACAGAAAGGAACAGACTATGGCTTGGAAATTTGATAACAATATTCCCATCTATGTTCAAATTACGAACATTATCAAACTGCAAATTGTCACAAAACAATTAAAATCAGGAGACAAACTCCCAACTGTGCGTGATTTAGCCGAAACAGCTGGTGTCAATCCAAATACCGTCCAACGGGCATTATCCGATTTGGAAACAGAAGGTTTTGTCTATTCTGTCCGCACAACAGGACGCTTTGTGACAGACAATATAGACTTAATTGCAAAGACCCGTATCCAACTGGCACAAAATGAATTGGAAAACTTTGTGACCAACATGTTGGCACTCGGTTTTGACCAGTCAGAATTAACGCAATTATTGGACAACTACTTGAAGGGAGCATAATATGGAAAACCAACTAAATCTTGTTGAATTCAAACAAGTATCAAAAGCGTATGGCGGTTTAGTCGCCCTCAACAATATCAATCTCAAACTTGGTGCTGGGAAAATCATCGGATTATTAGGTCCAAACGGCTCTGGTAAGACAACTATGATCAAATTATTGAACGGTCTGCTGCAGCCAGGATACGGCCAAATTCTCATCAATGGTATGGAGCCATCTCCTGAAACAAAGAAAATTGTTTCTTACTTACCAGATACCACCTATCTAGATGACCATATGAAGGTCAAAGAGGCACTTGCTTACTTTAAAGACTTTTACGAAGACTTCGACGAAGCCAGAGCACTTCACTTGCTTGATGATTTAGGTATTGATATTGAATTACGCATGCAGCACCTCTCTAAAGGAAACAAGGAAAAAGTGCAATTGATTTTAGTCATGAGCCGCCAAGCCCTCCTTTATGTATTGGATGAGCCGATTGGTGGTGTCGATCCTGCGGCCCGTGACTATATTCTTCGGACTATCATCAATAACTACTCACCGACTGCTTCTGTTCTCATCTCCACACACTTGATTTCAGATGTCGAACAAATCTTAGATGAAGTTATCTTCATTCAAAATGGTAGCATCATTCGCCATGACAATGTTGACGATTTGCGCATCGAAAGTGGTGAGTCCATCGACGAGCTCTTCCGCAGAGATTTTAGAGCCTAGTCCAGAAAGGAGATAAAATATGTTTAAAAAATTACTAAAATACGAATTTAAATCACTTGGAAAATGGTACCTGAGTCTCTATGGCTTAATCACACTCCTATCTGTTGTTCTAGGATTTTGGATGCGTTCAGTTGTCAATCGTTCAATAGAAAATGTATCAACTGGACCTGAGTTTGAAGGTTGGCTCTTTGGAATTAGTTGGTTTGCCTTTATGTTACTCATTGCGGGACTCGGCATCTCCACCTTTATATTAGTCATTCGTCGTTTTTATTCCAACATCTACGGGCGAGAAGGCTACTTAACCATGACCCTTCCTGTCACCAGCCACCAAATTATCCTCAGCAAGTTTCTTGCGTCCTATATCTGGTATACACTTGCTGGTTTGATGACAGCCTTGAGTATTGCCATTATCGGATTCTTGGCCATACCAACAGAAGTCTATCCTGAAATTCAAAAAGGTATTTGGACTGCTTTACTAGAATTTGAAGGCATTGATTTCCCTTTCTGGAACCTGATTGTTAACGGCTTTCTAGAGTCTATCAGTAGCATCTTACTGGCTTACTTTGCCATTTCGATTGGCCAACTGTTTAAAGACCATAGAGTCTTAATGGCAGTTGTCGCTTATGTTGGTATTTCCTTTGTACTTGGAACATTCTCAAGTATCGCTACCCTTAGCCTTGGTTTATTTTCCGCATCCAATTCGGAAGTTTTCTTCCCATTCAGCCATCCTTTCCATCTCATCTTGAACATTATCTTGATCCCAGTCTACTACTTTGGAACGCATTACATCATGACCAAGAAGTTAAACCTACAATAAAAAATAAGCTGAGGCAACCGCCTCAGCTATTCTTATAAAGAAAAAAGTATTGCTTGCAATACTTCATCATCACGATACGGAAGACATGGGATTCGAACCCACGCACGCTGTTACACGCCTACCGCGTTTCCAACACGGCCTCTTAAGCCTCTTGAGTAATCTTCCATATGGAGCTGGTGGGAGTCGAACCCACGTCCAAACACCTGCTAACTTATTCGTCTACAACTATAGGCTATGTATTGATTTAACCCCTACCAGACACATAACTCAAGCCGAGTGTGGGCGATTCAGAACATCTCTTTTGAAAGATCCTGACCCTCTTTCAACGTAGCTTGCTATTTTTAAGACCAGACGAGAAACACAAGCAATTTCTATCTAGTCACGCAGGCAGGTGTTTAGGCTGCTAATGCGTAAGAATTTGTATTTTTTGCAGTTATATTTAAACTGAGCGGTTACGCCGCCAATCGAGTTGCAGAACAAGCCTCATAATGCCTGTCGAATCCGTAACAACCCCTAAGTTATTACAAAGAGTATTCTAACATATTCTATTGGAAAATGCAAAAATATTTTCCGAAACAGCAAAAAAAGAAGAAAGGTCCCCTTCTATGGTAAAATAGTCTTATGTATAAATTTTGGCAAAAAACAATCCATATCCTAAGTATTCTAGTGATTATCGCAACAGGTATCTTATTGGTATGGCTTTATAAAATCGGGATTTTGCATGACCAAAATGCCCTTAAACAATTTATTGAAAATCAGGGAAGCATGGGAGCAATAACCTATACATTTCTTCAGATTATCCAAGTTGTCTTTCCCATCATTCCAGGCGGTGTCACAACTGTTGTTGGCTTTCTCATTTTCGGACTATGGAATGGCCTGCTCATCAATTATATCGGAATTGTCATTGGCAGTATCATTCTCTTTTGGCTGTCACGCACTTATGGAAAAAAATTCTGTCTTCTCTTTATGACAGAAGAAACCTTCTACAAATATGAAAGCAAGATTGACGACAAACGTGGCTACGAGCTTTTCTTTATTCTCTGCATGATTTCTCCTATCTCCCCAGCAGATATTTTGGTCATGATTACTGGTCTAACCAGCATGAGCTATAAAAAATTTTTAACCATTATTCTCTTGACAAAGCCCTTGTCAATCCTTGGTTACAGCTATTTTTGGATTTATGGTGCTCAATGGTTGCAAGAATGGTTTTCAAAATAAAAAGTCTTGAAACAAATTGTTTCAAGACTTTTTTAACGAATTCCTAGAGCAATACGAGCATAGCGGCTCATTTTTTGAACAGTCCATGCTGGTGACCAAACCAAACGAACATCGACTTCGGTCACTTCAGGGATAGAGCCTAACACATCGTGAATCTGATCGGTAATCAAGTCCGCCAATGGACAGCCCATTGTCGTTAAGGTCATATCAATCTCAGCTTTTCCATCGATGAAACGAATTTCATAAATCAAACCAAGATTGATAATATCAATGCCTAATTCTGGGTCAATGACTTCTTCTAATGCAACAAAAATCTTTTCTTTAATGACCTCAATTTCCTCAGGGCTATATTTTTTTTCTGACATGAAATTCCTTTCTCATCCAGCTCTCTTCCTGTTTCAAGTAAGCTAGCTAGGATATACTCTCTATCTTAACCAATATTCTACAATATTAAGATCAAGTCGTTTGCATCATTTTCACGAGGGATCTGATGTCAGCTATCGGGTATTAAAAATCTCCCCAACAGACTGAACAATCTTCTCATCTTGATAAAAGGTATTTTTTAAGTGTATCAGTCCTCAATAAAGTCACGGAGTGGTTTGCTACGACTTGGATGGCGAAGTTTGCGAAGCGCTTTAGCTTCAATCTGACGAATCCGCTCACGAGTCACATTAAAGACCTTACCGACATCTTCCAAAGTCCGCATTTTCCCGTCGTCCAAACCAAAACGCAAACGCAAGACATTTTCTTCACGGTCTGTTAAGGTATCCAATACTTCGTCCAATTGTTCACGAAGAACGACACGCGTCGTATAGTCAACTGGGTTTTCAATCACTTCATCTTCAATGAAATCACCCAAGTGGCTGTCATCTTCTTCACCGATTGGGGTTTCAAGAGAAACTGGCTCTTGCGCAATCTTCAGGATTTCACGCACCTTGTCCGGTGTCATGTCCATCCGCTCTGCGATTTGCTCTGGAGTTGGGTCTTGACCTAATTCTTGCAAAAGATTGCGTTGTTCACGGACCAGTTTGTTAATGGTCTCAACCATATGAACTGGAATCCGAATGGTACGGGCTTGATCCGCAATCGCACGGGTAATCGCCTGACGAATCCACCATGTGGCATAAGTAGAGAACTTAAACCCTTTTGAATAGTCAAACTTATCCACGGCCTTCATCAGACCCATATTTCCTTCTTGAATCAAATCAAGAAACTGCATGCCACGGCCAACATAGCGTTTTGCAATCGATACAACCAAACGAAGGTTAGCTTCTGCTAAGCGTTGCTTGGCTTCTACATCTCCAGCTTCAACTGCAAGAGCCAATTCCTGTTCTTCTTCATTGGTTAAGAGTGGAACAACCCCAATCTCTTTCAAATACATCCGGACTGGATCATTCACTTTAGCTGAATTACTGCCCAACAATTCTTCATCTGATAATTCTGGCTCTTCTTCGGTTTGCATGACACGAGAACTTGGATTGCCATCCTTGTCAACAATCGAAATACCAGCATCCTGAATGCGTTGCAATAAATCATCAATGCCATCTGCATCTAATGTAAATGGAACAGCTAATTTGTCATTAATTTCATCATCAATAGCTGTGCCTTCTTTTTTATGATGACGGATAAATTCCGCTACTTGAACATCAAAAGTTGTCACTTCTGTTTTTTTGTCCGTTTTTTTGGTTGCCATAATTACTCCATTTTTCTTTTTTGGGCGATGAGTCTTGCCAACTCATCAAGGGCTTGGTCAGTATTACCAACATGCGATTGCTCACGAACCACACGCAAGGTTTGTCGATTGTCCCTCTTTAGTAATTCGCGATTGCGATGGGTTTCTAAATCTTCGATTTCATTTGAACCCACTTCTTTTGGTAATTTTTCTTCCAAAACCAGATACCAGGCTCTTTGAGTTGATTCATCCAGTTGCGACAATTCAAAAGAGGTGATTTCACCATTTTCTTTTAAAATGCCAAAAAGAACCTGCAATTCTGGTGTCGCAAACTCAAAATCCTCACGCAATCGAAATTCATTTAAGATGTACAAGTGTTCTGCCATACGGGCTAAGAGTTGATTTTCAGTCCGAACAAGACTGGTTAGCTTAGACTGCTGTAAAACAATCGGTGCTTGAACATTCGGATGAGCAAGATAGCCTTGGGTATCGCCTTGTAAATAATCTCTTCTTTCCTGACGCTTAGACAGTCTAACACGGTTCACAACGTCCTCAACCTGCTGGTAATCAAAATCACTCAGCACATCCGCTACTTTATAAATATAGGAATTTTGAGCAGTGATAGATGCCGTTTGTGCAATAATGGGAGCCATCTTATCCACAAAATCAATTTGCATCTGCAAATTATCTGGATTTTCTGGCTTGTAGTAATGAATCAAAAATTCAACACTACTCAAACGAGATTTGGTAAGCGCCTGAGCCAATGCTTCTTCCGAATTTTTGGCAATAAATTCATCAGGGTCCATATTGTCTGGCAAAGAGACAATTTCAACATCAAAGGCCGACAACTCTTCAAGCGCTTTAGCGGTGGCTGTCTGACCTGCCTTGTCTCCATCGTATGTAAGCACCAGCTTTTTAGTAAATTTGCTCAGGTGTTGCACATGTTCAGGTGTTAAGGCAGTCCCCATTGAGGCAACGGCATTGTCAATACCTGCACGATAAGCAGCAATGACATCCATGAAACCTTCCATCACATAGACTTCACATTCTTTTTTAATCGAAGCCTTGGCCTTATCCAAATGATAAAGCTCGTAACTTTTATTAAAAATTGCTGTTCCACGGCTGTTTTTGTACTTTGCTAATTCTTTATTTTCTAGATCTGCTACTGTCCATTTTCGACCTGAGAAGGCCATGACCCTACCATGCTCATCCATCAACGGAAACATAATCCGATGTTGAAAAGCATCATAAACTAGATTGTTATTTCCTGTATTAAAAAGCCCAGACGCCAACAAATCATCTTCATTATACTGCTTTGACAAATGCTGGAAAAGATAATCGGGTTCTTGTGGAGAAAGACCTATTTGAAAATGCCGAATCACATCATCTGTCAACCCCCTATTGTGCAGATACTCCCTAGCAGCTTCTCCCATCTTAGTCGTCATCAAAAAAGCATGGTAAAATTTTGTGGCTTCTGAATGAAGATCAAACAAAATTTGATGAGGATGATTTCTTTGTTGCATTTGGCGAGAATAAGATGGTTGAACATCTAGTTGAAAGCCAGATTTTTCAGCAACAACTTGCACACTTTCTGAAAATGAGATGCCACGAGATTCTTCCACAAATTTAAAGACATCTCCAGAACGTCCACAACCAAAACAGTGGTAAAACTGCTTATCCTCTACAACATTAAAGGAAGGTGTTTTTTCTCCGTGAAAGGGACAGAGACCGAGATAATTGCGTCCACTCTTTGTAAGAGCAACCGTTTCACCAATCACATCAACAATGTTGACAGATTGCTTTATTTCATTAATTTTCTCTTTTGAAATCATGGTCTCTCCTCTCTATGTAGAATAAACACATTTTAACATACTTTATTGTAACCTAATTTTCAAAAAATGTAAATTTTCAAAGCACATAGCTTGCAAAAAAAATAAAAACCTATATAATAATTAAGTAAAATATTTTATGAAAGGACATATTTAGGATATGTTAAAAGATTTAAAAGCATTTTTGTTCCGTGGCAACGTTCTTGATCTTGCAGTAGCGGTTATCATCGGTGGTGCATTTGGTGCCATCATCACTTCATTTGTAGAAGATATCATCACTCCACTTGTTTTAAACCCAGCCTTGAAAGCTGCAAATGTTGAAAACATTGCAGAATTAGCTTGGAATGGTGTGAAATATGGTAGCTTCTTGAGTGCCATCATCAACTTCTTAATCGTTGGGACATCTCTCTTCTTCGTAGTAAAAGCTGCTGAAAAAGCAATGCCTAAAAAAGAGGAAGAAGTGGTTGAAGTGGCTGCACCAACTCAAGAAGAACTTCTTGCAGAAATCCGTGACTTGTTGAAAAACAAATAATCACATATAAAAAGGTAGATTCGCTGCCTTTTTCTTTTATATGAATACAAAAGAAGTTGTCAACGACAACTTCTTTTTTTTGAACGATTAACCTTCGTATCCATTTGGATTTTTCGATTGCCAATTCCATGTATCACGGCACATATCCTCAATGGATTTTTCTGTTTTCCAGTTTAATTCTTCCAATGCTTTGTCAGCATTTGCATAAAAGGCTGGCAAATCCCCTGCCCGGCGTGGTGCCATTTTATAAGGTACTTCTACTCCCGTTTCCTCTACAAAGGTATTGACCAACTCAAGAACACTGGTTCCTTGGCCTGAACCGAGATTGTAGGTATAGACTTGTGGCGCTTTATTCAAGACATCTAGTGCTTTCACATGTCCTTTTGCAAGGTCAACGACGTGGATATAATCGCGAACACAAGTGCCATCAACTGTGTCATAATCGTTTCCAAAAATGCTGAGGTATTCTCGCTTGCCGACAGCAACCTGAGCCACAAACGGCATGAGGTTATTTGGAATCCCTGATGGATCTTCACCGATTAAACCAGATTCATGAGCGCCGATTGGATTGAAGTATCGCAAGAGCGCAACCGACCAATTGTTATCAGAAACAAAGATATCACGAAGGATTTGCTCACACATGACCTTAGTTTGCCCATAAGGACTAGTTGGTACTCCGACAGGCATATTTTCCAGGTATGGAGATGGATTGAGACTGCCATAAACAGTCGCACTAGATGAAAAGACAATCTTTTTCACATCATATTCGGCCATTACTTCGACCAAGGATAAGATGGACATGATGTTATTCTCATAATACATCCCTGGTTTTTGAACAGATTCACCTACTGCCTTGAAGGCTGCAAAATGAATGGCAGCGTCAATATTTTCTTGTTCAAAAACAGTTCGAAGTCCTTCTTTTTCTGCTACATCCAGCTGATAAAATCGTGGGCGTTTGCCAGTGATTTGTTCGATTCGATCAATCACAAGGACACTTGCATTAGAAAGGTCATCGACAATGACTACTTCATGACCTAATTCAAGCAATTCTACAACCGTATGACTACCGATATAGCCACAGCCACCTGTTACTAAGATACTCATTTTTTCTCCTTTGAGATAGTTGACAAAAATAAAAGACAGCATTGCAGCTGTCTTTCATCTATTATTAGAATTTTTTACGCTTACGAGCTGCTTCTGATTTGCGTTTACGTTTTACAGATGGTTTTTCGTAGAATTCACGTTTGCGTGTTTCTTGAAGAGTACCAGCTTTGGTAACCGCACGTTTGAAACGACGAAGAGCATCATCAAGAGATTCATTCTTGCGTACTACTGTTTTAGACATTATTTTCACTCCCCTCAATTTCAAAGTCTACATTATTATACTATGTCCCTTTGAAAAAGTCAAGGCTTACCTATTGATTCTATCCTGTTTTCAGAAACTTTTTTCTTTGAAAAAAATGAAACGTTAGTATTGCCAAGCAAAGCGTTTCATAGAGGAAGAAAAACAATAAGAAACAATGTAAGAAAAACTCAGCTGGTAAGATATAAATAACTGGGTCGGTTGCTGGATTAAAGAGCCAAGTGCTATCTCCAGGAAATAAAACCTGATGAAATAGGACAAAAAACTGGTCAAAGCCAATCAAGACACCCACTAGAGCGACAAGAACTGGCACTAGGGCCATCCATATATAGAAACGGCGATAGATAGTCCCGTAGCCCTTCATGATGACTTCCTTGAAGAAATCAATACTCAACGGAAGACTCAGTAAGAATAACCCTTGACAAAGATGAAAGAGGAGTTTCACATCTTGAAAATGGTGAAGCCCTTCTTTAGAAGAGGCAAAATTCGGCATGTCCAATTCCCAAGAAAATGGATTGGTCAGGTAGTTCATCAAAATATTAAAATTATAGGAAATATCCTCTGCCTTCAAATAGACAATCTTTTCCAGTTCAAAATACTGTATTTCAAGCGGGTAAAAGACCCAGGCTAAGTAGATGGTCAACAGAACGGATGATGATAGAATTGTCACCACTGTTGAGGTAATTTGTAATTTAGTCTTCATCCATACTCCATTCATCAAGACTGTCAAGAACATGGGTCGGTGCGATTGGAAGATTGGCAACTTCTTCCGCTCTTGTAAATCCTGTTAAAACAAGTAGAGTTGGGAAGCCATTATCAATTCCAGCCCGGATATCGGTCAGGTAATTGTCCCCCACCATCACTGTTTTTTCACGCTCCGTTCCTAAACGCTCCAAAGCCTTGTTCATAATGGTAGCTTCTGGTTTGCCCATGATAATTGGTTTGATGCGAGTTGCAGCTTCTAAAAGAGCTAAGAGCGACCCAGCTCCTGGCAACAGTCCTCGCTCCGTCGGGATATTCAAATCGGGATTGGTCCCAATAAAGACCGCTCCCTTTTGAATGGCTAGTGTTGCCAGAGCCAGTTTTTCATAAGTGACGTTCCAATCCAGTCCAACAACGACATAGGCTGGATGCTCTGTGTCCTCAACATAGCCTGCTTCAGCAATGGCCGACTTCAATCCTTCTTCGCCAATGACATAAGCCGTTTTCCCTTTTCCTAAGTCATCCATAAAATCAACCGTTGCATGAACAGCTGTATAAATGGTCTCAAGTGGCGTTTCCACTTGGAATTGGTTGGCTAACATATCCTTAATTTGCTGTGGAGTCCGTGTGGTGTTGTTGGTCACAAAAAGATAGGGAAGCCCCTTTTCTTGCAATCGCTGCACAAACCGTTCACCAGCTGGAATCCGAGTGGTGCCCTTGTAAATCGTTCCATCTAAATCAATCAAATACCCTTGATAAGCCATATTCTCTCCTATCTATTTTTAAACTGCCATTTCTGCTCTTCTATAAAAAAGAAATTCTCACTCAAATGATTGTCTTCAAAAATCGGCAACATGTGTTCAAAGCCATCTACTAGCTGATACTAATCCAAACCCGCTCGCTCTATCCAAAACACTTCTCCCTCTTCAGACGATTGTAACTCACCTGAAAACTGATTGGTTTTGTACAAAAAGACTAGACAGCGAGGCGTACCCTCACTATGGGTAAACTGCTTGACACCACATCAGTGCAAATCTGAAATGGCCAAACCAGTTTCCTCATAGACCTCCCGAATGGTCGCATCGATAAAGGATTCTCCTTTTTCAACATGGCCCCGCCAGAAATACCAATCCTGGTCAGTTCGGATCCTTACGTTTTTGAACGAGAATTTTTGTGCCATCTTAGATCATACACATATTGGTCAAGACAACGGGTTCTGTACGTGCCATCACTCCCCCTTAATCAAATCGGGTTTCCCAGTAGTCTGCCTTGCTGGCTTCAAAACACATCTCCAGCTGTTTTGCAGTCGTTTTTTGTTCGGATAAAACTGGTAATTGGTCCAAACTGAAATAGCCACTGGCTATCGTTTCATTGTTGGGAACAAATTCCCCGCCAAGACTGGTGCACAAGACAAAAGCTTTGGTCACATGATGAGCGAACCGCTTGGTATTGGGGTGGTGCTTATGCTTGTCCAATACTGCAATCAATCGCTCTGCACGCACATTTAGCCCTGCTTCTTCTTTGGCTTCTTTGATGGTATTTTCTAAGATTGATTGGTCAACATCGCACCAACCACCCGGCAGTGCCCAACGCCCATCTGCTTCTTGAACCAAGAGGATTTTCTCGTCTTTGAAAATAGCTGCGCGGGTATCCAATTTGGGAGTTTGGTAGCCTGTTTCGTTGCAAAAGAGCTCTTCGACTTTTTCCAAAGGCAAATCAGATGGCGTCACCAACATTTCTGCTGCAATCTGGCGAATTTCTTCAAAACGTTCCTTGTCAAAGGCATTGGTCGTATAAGCCAGGCCATTTTGAGCCAGAGACTGCAACCGAACAGCCCATTCCAGCCACTTATCTTCCTTATGCATCGCGTCTCTCCCAGTTCAAAATTGCTTGGGCATGGATTTGCCCATCTGACCAGATTTCATGCTGACTAGTTAGTCCGTCTTGCTTGACACTGGACGTAATCATCCCACCTGGCGAGACTTCTTTGACGTATTTTAACTGAAGATGGCTGGGTCTATGTTCCAATAAAAAGGCATAATCCAAGGCATCATACATCCATTCTAGGTACTTGCTGTTGTTGACATGGCCATTCATATCGATGTCAAAATACCGGATGCGGTAATCCTTGCTGTCGGGCTCTTCCAAGGTTTGGTAGCGAGGTGCCCGTTGCAATTTTTTCACTTTTTCAGACTGGTAAGGAGCAATCAAGTCATCTGGTACAGGGGTTAGCTGACGTGTTTGAAAATCAATCAAAACAAAATAGCACAAGAGATCCATCAACAATTCACTCTTGTCATCGTAAATATAAAATTTTCGGTAACAGAAAAATTTATTATAAGACACTGCTTCTGTCACAATAGTAACCGTTTCATTGTAGCGTGGCAAGCGGTTAATAGTCATATCGTAGTCTGTGACCACCCAGACCAGGCCATATTGTTCAAAGACATCTAAGTCACTACGGCCAATGGCTTCTGATTGTCGACCAGAAACACCCAAACAATAAGAAATAAACTGTGACAAAATAATCTCTTGTTTGACATCCGTCATGGCAAAGGGTACGGTAAAACTTTCTTTGTATTGCAATCCCATCTTATTCTTCCTCGTCTATGATAAACCGTTCGGCAACGGTATCCCCTAAAAACAAACCACGTTTGGTCATGCGAATGGTATCTCCCTCTTGTTGGAGCAAACCTTCCTTGATTAAATCAGCCACAATCTCCCCATAGCGATGTTCAAAGGAAACACCAAATTTCTCATTAAATCGACTCATGGAGATTCCAGTTTTCTTTCGCAGTCCCAAGAACATCTCTTCCTCCATCTGTTCTTTTAGCGTCAATATCTCTTCGTGCAAACGAGCATGTTGCTTCTCACGAATTGATTTGAGGTAATGCTGGATTGGGCCACGGTTGCGGTAACGCATGCCGTTTAGGTAGCCTGAAGCACCTGCTCCCAAGCCGTAGTATTCACTGTTGTCCCAGTACATGAGATTGTGCCGGCTTTCAAATCCCGGTTTGGTAAAATTGGAGATTTCATAGTGTTCAAAACCATTTTTTTCCAACTCTTGTAAAATGTACTCAAACATTTCTGATTCGACGTCTTCATTTGGCAAATGCAGGCGACCACGTTTCTGACGGTTCATAAAGACCGTGTGGTTCTCTAAAATC
Organism: Streptococcus cameli; assembly: GCF_053207365.1. Taxonomy (NCBI): domain Bacteria; kingdom Bacillati; phylum Bacillota; class Bacilli; order Lactobacillales; family Streptococcaceae; genus Streptococcus; species Streptococcus cameli. The sequence goes on from NZ_JBRUIM010000005.1 coordinate 132,972, forward strand.
AAACTATACAGGCTCATGTGGGGAATGTCTAGAGCCAAAGCCTTGGCCACATTGTCCACCACCTGCTCCATGGTTTGTCCTGGTAAGGCATAAATCAAATCAATGGAGATGTTGTAAAATCCGGCCGCCTTTAGGGCATCAATGGTTTCATAAATTTGGCTCTCGTTGTGGCTGCGGCCAATTCGTTTGAGCATTTTATTGTCAAATGTCTGCACGCCTAATGAAACACGGTTGCACTTTGATTTTTGAAGCACCGCGATCTTGTCTTCCGTCAAATCCCCTGGATTGGCTTCTATGGTAAATTCTTCCAGTTGGGACAAGTCCAAGACTTTTTCCAGATTGGTCAAGAGGTAGTCCAACTGTTCTGCTGATAAGGCCGATGGCGTCCCACCACCAATGTAGAGTGTGCGAAGGGCTGGTAAATCATACCACTTCACTTCGGAGATGAGGGCTTCCAAGTATTCATCGACTGGTTGATTTTTTATAAAGACCTTAGAAAAGTCACAATAGTAACAAATCTGGGTACAAAATGGAATATGGATATAGGCCGAACTTGGTTTTTTTAACATAGATTTATTATAACACAAATACACTATTTCCTTTTTGATGAAGTCAATAGAAAAAAGCTAGATGATTCTAGCTTTCTTCACCATTAGGCTTCTAAATGCCAAATGTCTTCATTGTATTGGGAGATGGTACGGTCACTTGAGAAGAAACCAGCTTTGGCAATATTGACAATGACTTTGTCCAACCAAGCATCACGGTCTTCGTAATCCGCCAACATTTTTTCCTTGGTCACAATGTATTCTTCCAAGTCAAGCAGGGTCATGAAGTGATCATTGTGCTTGAGGTTGTCCTGCAATCTCCAGAGACGCTCATCAATACCACCTTCGGCACGGATCACATCACTGGTGATAAAGTCAATCAATGGACGAATGGTATCCCGCTCGTAAAAGGCATATGGGTGGTAGCTGCCATTTGCGTAGTGGTCAATGACCGTTTGGCTATCTTTACCGAAGATGTAGATATTCTCATCCCCGACCAATTCATGAATTTCAACATTAGCTCCGTCATCTGTTCCAAGGGTCAAGGCACCATTCAGCATGAATTTCATATTCCCTGTACCAGAAGCTTCTTTGGAAGCCAAAGAAATCTGCTCTGAAATATCGGCTGCCGGAATGATGAAACTAGCTTCTGTTACATTGTAGTTTTCAATCATGACCAGTTGCAAGTGTGGGCTCACTTCTGGATCGTGTTTGATAACTTGTGACATAACCAAAATAAAGTGAATAATGTCCTGGGCTGCAGTGTAGGCTGGAGCAGCTTTACCCGCAAAGAAAACTGTCAATGGACGAGCTGGAATATTTCCGGCCTTGATGTCCAAATACTTATGAATGACATACAACATGTTCATTTGCTGGCGCTTGTATTCGTGGAATCGTTTGATCTGAACATCGAAAATCGAATCTACATTAACTTCAACACCTTGTGTTTTGGCAATATGGCGTTGCAATTTGCGTTTGTTGTGCTGTTTGATATCTTCTAATTTTTCTTTTAAGGCTTTATCAGCCTTAAATTTCAACAACTCTTCCAATTCAGATGCATCATGGTGGTAGCCATGACCAATCAATTCATCCAGGTAGCTAGCCAAACTTGGGTTGGCATGCATGAGCCAGCGACGGAAGGTAATCCCGTTGGTTTTGTTATTGAATTTTTCAGGGTACAAATCATAGAATGGTTTGAGCTCTGATGTTTTCAAAATCTCTGTATGAAGTGCTGCCACACCATTGATGGAATAACCATAGTGAATGTCCATATGGGCCATGTGAACACGGCCATTTTCATCAATGATATTTACTGCAGGATCATTCTGAATAGCTTTAGCCCGACGATCCAATTCTTCGATAAATGGTACCAAATGAGGTACGACACGGTTCAAGAATTCCAAAGGCCATTTTTCCAAGGCCTCTGCCAAAATAGTATGGTTGGTATAAGCTGTCATGCTCTTGACAATATCCACTGCTTCATCAAAGGAGATGCCACGTAATTCCAGAAGTCGAATCAATTCAGGAATCACAAGTGAAGGATGGGTATCGTTGATTTGAACAACCGCATAGTCTGCCAAATCATGGAGATTAGAGCCTTTGGCAATCGCCTCATCAATCAACAGTTGAGCGGCATTGGAAACCATAAAGTATTGTTGGAAAATCCGCAAAACCTTACCTTGGTCAGTTGAATCGTCTGGATAAAGGAAAAGAGTCAAATTACGGAAAATGTCTTCTTTGTCAAACTCAATTCCATCATAAATGATGTTGTCATCAACAGAAGCCAAATCAAAGAGGCGCAAACGGTTTTTCCGCTCTGTTTTGTATCCTGGCACATCAATATCGTACAATTTCGATGTCAGAGTAAAATCAGCAAAAGGAACTTGGTAGGAAATAGGTGATTCTGTCAACCAAGAGCGTGGTGTAATCCATTCATTTGGTACAGCAGATTGCTGATGATATTCAAACAATTGACGGAAAAGACCAAAGTGATAGTTTAGACCAACACCGTCTCCGTTCATTCCAAGACTCGCAATGGAATCCAAGAAACAAGCCGCAAGACGTCCTAGACCACCATTGCCAAGAGAGGGCTCCATCTCCATTTCTTCAATAGCGATTAGATCTTTTCCAGTTGCAACCAGCTGCTCCTTGACTTCATCATAGAGTCCAAGGTTGATTAAATTGTTGGACAAGAGTTTTCCAATCAAAAATTCTGCAGAAATGTAGTAAACCTTTTTCTTTTGTTCATTGGTGCATTTGGCTTCACTGCGTTGCTTGGTAAAAGCCAACAAGGCATAATATAGTTCTGTATCCGTACAATCCTCAATACGCTTTGCGTACATCGCTTGCACAAAATTTTGTAAATTAATCAATCGAATTCTCCATAAATATTTTTATAAAAACGTTTTCAGACGTTCCCTATCTATTATACCTTATTTACATAGTTTTTACAAATTCAATCACTAAAAAAGCAAGGGCCGTTCGGCTCTTGCTCTTTTCTACTGAAACGTATCGCACTATTTTGTTAACATCGTTTTCAACCGATCATTCATCTGATCAAAATAGAAGGGAGCTGGGTAGTTGACACCCGCTGTTCTAGCTAGACGAATCAAGGTTTCTAGAAATACTTTGGATGAAAAATTGGTTGTCCGTCTCAATTCTGTTTCATCAAAGGGTTTAATCAAGTGTGCTAAGGGATTGCGAACCGAGCGTTCAAAGTCACGCAGTTGAAGACTATCCTCTTTTATTTGTTGAGAATAGGGTAATAACTGAATCAATTGAACAAGACTACTGGATGTTACATTTCGACCAGACCGAAAGGTTTGCAGGACTTCGTTGGACGAATTGGCCAAAGCATCCCAGATCCATTCATCATAGGATTGGTCTTTGGAATCGTAAATGTAATCTTTGAGATTTGGAATTTCCATGTAAAGGATTCGTAAAAATATTCGATACAAAACAGGCGATACGGCACGCACAAAATCAATCAACTGATTTTTCTTAAATTTTACCTGCAAATCCAAGATGTAATTGGCAATTTGCTCTGCTGATTCTTCTTGGTTCATCACGAGGCCTGCTTCTTGAGCTGGCCTTATATCAAGCTCCCGTCTTTCTTTCAAAAGATAGAGCAAATCCAGCATGTCCTTAGGACAATGCTGGATTGTTTGGGCAAAGCGATAAGCAATGCCGTATTCATACAAGTCAATCAACAGAAGCAGTTGTTGCTGTTCTTCTGCTTTCATATTAGCCAATCAACGTTTCTAGTCCAACTTTCATCATATCTGTGAAAGTATTTTGACGCTCTTCAGCTGTGGTGTCTTCTTCTGGATGAATAAGACTGTCTGAAATGGTCATGATTCCGAGAGCTTGTACACCATGTTGAGCTGCAAGGTAATAAAGCGCTGCAGCTTCCATCTCAATTGCTTTAACACCCAACTCACCCAACTTCATATTGCGTTCCGGCATATTGGAATAGAAAACATCCGATGACAAGACTGAACCAACATGCGTTGTCAAGCCCATTTCTTTTGCAATGTGGTAGGCTTTATCCAACAATGTAAAGTCTGCAATTTGTGGAAAATCAAATTCAGGGAAGTCATTGCGAATAATGTTAGAGTTTGTTGCGGCAGCTTGTGCCAATACCAACTCACGTACATGAACATTTGGATCGATGGATCCAGCAGTTCCCACACGGATGAGTTTTTTCACGCCATAATCTACAATCAACTCACGCGCATAGATGGAAATCGATGGCATTCCCATACCCGTTCCCATAACAGATACACGCTCTCCCTTATACGTTCCTGTGTAACCAAACATGTTGCGGACTTCATTGAAGCAAACCGCATCTTCAAGGAAATTCTCTGCGATGAATTTAGCCCGCAGAGGATCTCCAGGAAGTAAAATTTTATCAGCAATATCGCCTTTTGCGGCGGAAATATGAATAGACATCAATAAGATACCAAGCCTGTCACAAATCCGTTTTGAAACTATCAGAATGCTTCATAAGGATTTTAATCAAGGCAATTCCTTTCTGTTATGAATTTATAATCAGGATAGCTCCGTGTTCAGACCACTGAACACGGAAATCTACCTTTTTTAATATCAATAGACTTCTATAAGGTGAACATTTTATTAAGCAAAGCAGTCCACTAATCGTTTTAATCTTGTTTTTCTTTACTGAAAAAATAAAGCCAGATAACTGCAACGATAAGAGTCATCACAGCCATTTTTCCATTCTTTCCTAGAAAAAAAGCAATACTGGCAATACTTGAGCAAATACTAGCAAATAGATAGAGCGATCTTAAAGAAATTTTTAGATGCATCTTATCTCCTTTCCAAAACATACACTGGCTATCGATATGAAGTGTTGAACAAGTTCTATCCTACAACTCTGCCAAAATCGCTTTGATAAGGCCTTTAAAATCTTCTTTGATACGCTGTGTCACTTCAACCACTTCTTCGTGGTTAAGCTCTGCTTGGAAACCAGCAGCAAAGTTGGTAATAGCCGAAATACCGAGTACCTTCATACCAGAGTGAGCTGCAATAATGACTTCAGGAACAGTAGACATACCAACCGCATCTGCTCCTAGAACTTTGAAAGCACGAATTTCAGCAGGCGTTTCATAAGTTGGACCAGAACAGCCAAGGTAAACACCATCTTCCAAACTTACTCCCAATTTAGCAGCGACTGCATGGGCTGTCTCACGATACGATCTAGTGTAGGCATCAGACATATCTGGGAACCGAGGTCCAAATTCATCTAGATTCTCACCAATCAATGGATTTGTCCCTGTCATATTGATATGGTCGTTAATCAGCATCAAGGTTCCTGGACCAAATCCAATTCCACCTGCTGCATTAGTAACCAAAACACTATGACACCCCAGTGCCTTCATGACACGGACTGGGAAGGTCACCACCTCCATTGGATTTCCTTCATAGAAATGGAAACGCCCTTGTAATGCCAAGACTTTACGACCAGCCAAATCTCCATAAACCAACTTCCCAGCATGGCCAACCACTGTTGATTGCCCCCAGTTTGGAATATCTGCATAGTCCAAAACAATGGCATTTTCCACTTCTTCTGCCAATTCACCTAGACCAGATCCCAAAATCAAACCAAATTCTGGTGCCAGCAATCCTTTTTCTTCTAAAAATGTTTTTGTTTCGTTAATTTTTGTTATCAGTGACATTATTTCTCCTTTTCTTCTGCTTCAACAACCTGTCCGTCTTCCTTAGAAAAAGGGTAGGGAAAATCTACTGGTAATATCTCTAAAACCTTCTCTGATGGGCGGCACAACCTTGTCCCTTGAGGGGTCACCACAATCGGACGATTGATTAAAATAGGCTCTGCCATCATGGCATCAAGCAAATCATCGTCAGATAAATCCGATTTCTCCAATCCTAACTGTTCATAGGGAGGGACGTTGGTCCGAAGGACCTCTCTGACAGAAATGTCCATATCCGTTATCATTTGAGTCAAGCTCTCACGAGACGGTGGTTGTTTTAAATACTCAATAATTTCTGGCTCAATCCCCGCATAGCGAATCATGGCTAGAACATTCCGAGAAGTTCCACACTTTGGACTGTGGTATATCGTAACAGTTTTCGTCATTTTCTCCTTTTAAACCAGCTGGCTTAAGAAACTCTCCCCAATCATGGCTTTTTCGACGCCGAAGTTTTCAGCAATGGTTGCTGAAATATCTGCAAAATGACCTTGTGGCAAGACACCATTTCCTTTGAGAGATTTTCCATACATCAAAACTGGAATGTATTCACGCGTGTGGTCTGTACCTGCATAAGTTGGGTCATTGCCATGGTCTGCTGTGATAATCAGCAAGTCTTTCTCACCCAGATGTTTCAAAATATCTGGCAATTGACTGTCAAATTCTTCTAGGCAATCACGGTAGCCTTCTGGATTCCGGCGGTGACCATAAACAGCATCAAAATCAACCAAATTCGTAAAAGAAAGACCTTTTGTAAAGTCTGGTAATTGCAGGGTTTCAATCAATTTTTCGACGCCGTGGGCATTTGATTTTGTGTGACCCATGTCATTGGTAATACCTGAACCATTGAAAATATCATTGATTTTGCCGACAGAATATGTCGCTACTCCAGCTTCTGCTAATTTGTTTAAAACCGTTGGCTCAAAAGGCGATACAGCATAGTCATGGCGGTTAGAAGTCCGTGTAAAGTTGCCAGGCTGACCTACATAAGGACGAGCAATAATCCGTCCCAAGAGGGCTGGGCGTTCTAAGGTAATAGAGCGGGCATATTCACAAATACGGTAGAGCTCTTCCAAGGGAATAATGTCTTCATGTGCCGCAATTTGCAACACCGGATCGGCAGATGTGTAAACAATCAACTCGCCTGTCTCCATCTGACGCGGTCCAAAATCATCAATAACGGCTGTACCAGAATAGGGTTTATTGGCTTCACGAATGATTTTACGCCCTGAAAACTCTTCAATTTTGGTCAGGATTTCTTCAGGAAAACCATTCCAGAATGTATCAAATGGCTCTGTGATATTCAGCCCCATAATTTCCCAGTGACCAGTCATGGTATCTTTTCCAAGCGATACTTCTTCCAACTTGGTCACATAACCAGTTGGCTGTTCTGCCTTTGGAACTGTTTTTATAGGTGTTTCACGAGGGATATTTCCAAGACCAATTTTGGCCATATTTGGCACCGAGAGACCAACTGTTTCAGAAATATGACCCAAGGTATCTGAACCCGTATCTGGCACGCCTTCATTGAAGAACTGATCAGAATCTGGAGCTGCTCCAATTCCAACTGAATCAAGAACAACCAAATGTATACGGTCAAATGTTGACATACTGTCTCCTAATCTAGGGTGGTTACGGTTAGCACCCAAAACCTATAGAGTTGTAAAATAAAATTACGTATTCCATTATAACACAAAAACGGTGGTAAAACTAGAGATGATGAATCCGATTTCAAAAACGGTTTTCAGACAAAAAGTAAAAAACAGAACTAGTTATTAGCTCTGTTTCATAACAAATTGATGAGACGCCTACTCCAAATCACCCAACATTTCTTTCAAGGTTTCAGCATCGGTACTTCCCATCAAGACTTGGTCAATCTTTCCTTGACTGTCAATAAAGATATGGGTTGGAAAAGCTTGTAAGCCATAATGTAAAGCCATATCATCTTTTTTATCAAACAAAACAGGATAGGTAATGCCTTCTTCCTGTGCAATTTCTAATATCTCTTTTCGATTCTTATCACGAGTTGTATTTTTAAAATCCTTATCATTTGGAAGTGTGACTGATAAAAAGATGAGGTCTTCTTGGTCTTTGACCGATTGGTAGACTTTTTCTAATTCTGGGATCTCAGCCATACAAGGTGGGCACCAGGTTCCCCAAATATTGATATAAACTTTTTTGCCTTCAAAATCACTGAGTTTAACTTCCTGCCCTGCTTTATCATACAGTGTAAAAGCATAGGCGTCTGTTCCCGCCATTTTATCAACAGCTTCTTCATCAACACGCATACCGCAGCCTACTAAAACAATAGAAAATACCAGTGCAATTGCAGTCAATAACCATTTTTTCATATAAAACCTCCTTGTTAATAAGCAAAGTAATCAAAAAATCCAAATAAAATGGATAGCCCAATCAAGAGCAAAACCACACCTGACACTAAAGTTGTGTGCCGCATCACCTGACTCTTTTGACGCAGATAAACCAGCAACTTCTCAGCAAATAAAGCAATGATCAGAAAAGGGAGAATAAAACCCAGGCAATAAATGAAAATCATCAAGACACCAAATAACCCTTGATGCGTACTAGCATAGAGAAAGACAGAAGCTAAGATAGGGCCAATACAAGGAGTCCATGAAAAACTAAAGGTAAAGCCCATCAACAGAGCAAGCCACGGTCCAACCGCTTTTCCTCCTTGGTAAACTTTTTCTTTTAGACTGCGTTCCTTATACAAAAAATCCAATTTTAACCAGCCCAATTGAAAGGCTGCCATCGTACAAATGAGTAAGCCACTCAAAAGACGGATCTCCTTTGAATGTTGTACGAAGAAACGGCTCAATAAACTAGTGGCAAAAGCCATAAGAAAGAAAGTCAGCGAAATACCAATGACAAATGCCAAGGTATTGGCTAAAGCATATTTCTTTTTTGCTTCCCCCTGACCTTGGTTGGTTAAGATCCCTAAGTAAATGGGTAATATTGGCAGCACACAGGGCGAGAAAAAGGCTAAGGCACCTTCTAGAAACAAGGCCACTAATTTCATACTTCCCATAGAAGACTCCTTTGTATGAATACAGAGATACAATCTATGTTTATTTTAACACAAGCTCCTTTTCTTTGCAAGCGCTTTTCTATTGTTTTTTCAAAAAAGGAAAGAGTCTCTAAACTCTTTCCTTCAAGCCTTTCTCTTAATCTTCTCCAAAGCTTTCCCCCTAGCCAGCTCATCAATTATTTTATCTAAGTAACGGATTTTCTGCATGAGTGGGTCTTCAATTTCTTCTACTCGATACCCACAAATGACACCTTTGATTAAATGAGCATTAGGTTGAAAATAGGGAGCATTCTCAAAAAAAGTCTTGAAATCTAGCTGATTTTCCAGAACCTGTTTTAAGGCCTCTTGATCATAGCCAGTCAGCCAAAAAATCAACTCATCTACTTCTTCTTTAGTACGATTTTTTCGCTCTGCTTTTTGGATATAGAGTGGATAAACAGAGGCAAAAGACATGTTAACTATTTTCATAGTAAAAGTATAGCATACGCAGGAAAAGAAAAAAAGGTTAGCAAACTCGCTAACCTGATTTTTAACGATTCCCAACCCGAATACGATTGAGTGCTCGTTGCAAGGCAATGCTTGCCCGGCGTTCCATATCTGCATTATGGGTGTTTTGTGCCTCTTGCATTTGGCGTTCTGCCCGCAACTTCGCACGTTCTGCTCGACTGACATCAATATCACGAGCTCGTTCGGCTGAATCTGAAATGATGGTGATAAAATCCTTCGAAATTTCAATAATCCCACCATTCACCGCAATCCAGTCCACATGATTTTCATCATCGACACGCCGAACTTTTATTTCATCAATGTCTAGAACAGCAATCAAGTCAATATGCCCAGGGTAAATCCCCAGCTCGCCTTCCGTCGTCTTTACCAGAACAAAGGCTGCATGGTGATCGTAACGAATTCCATCAGGTGTGACAATTTGAACAGTCATTTGTGCCATAGCCCACCTCTAAAATTTCATCTTATCCGCTTTGGCAATCACATCCTCAATCGATCCGACATTTCGGAAAGCATCTTCCGGTAAGGTATCATGCTTGCCATCTAAAATTTCCTTGAATCCTTTTACTGTTTCAGCAACGGGAACATAAGAACCTGGTAGTCCTGTAAACTGTTCCGCTACGTTGAAGTTTTGTGAAAGGAAGAATTGAATCCGACGAGCCCGTCCTACCAAGGTCTTTTCATCATCAGAAAGCTCATCCATACCAAGGATAGCAATGATATCTTGTAGCTCTTGGTAACGTTGGAGAACACGTTTGACTTCCATTGCTACTTGATAATGTTCTTCTCCGACAATTTCTGGTGCAAGGGCACGAGAAGAGGAAGCAAGTGGATCAACAGCTGGATAAATCCCCAATTGGGTTAATTTCCGTTCCAAGTTGGTCGTTGAATCCAAATGGGCAAAGGCTGTTGCTGGGGCTGGATCTGTATAGTCATCGGCCGGTACATAAATGGCCTGAATAGAAGTAACAGAGCCTTTCTTAGTCGATGTAATCCGCTCCTGTAATTGCCCCATTTCCGTTGCAAGAGTTGGCTGATAACCAACCGCTGACGGCATCCGACCAAGAAGAGCCGAAACCTCAGAACCAGCTTGGGTAAAGCGGAAAATGTTGTCAATAAAGAGTAAGACATCTTGTCCTTCCACATCACGGAAGTATTCAGCAATGGTCAAACCTGTCAAGGCAACACGCATACGGGCACCGGGTGGCTCATTCATCTGGCCAAATACCATGGCCGTTTTTTCAATAACACCGGATTCCTTCATTTCCCAATAAAGGTCATTCCCCTCACGTGTCCGTTCACCAACACCTGTAAAGACAGAAATACCACCATGTTCTTGGGCAATATTATGGATCAATTCTTGGATTAAGACGGTTTTTCCGACACCGGCACCACCAAATAATCCGACCTTACCACCTTTTAGATAAGGTGCTAAAAGGTCAATAACCTTAATACCTGTCTCTAGAATTTCAGTTGAAGTAGATAATTCGTCAAAGGTAGGGGCCTTTTTATGGATTGGCTCACGAGTTGTTTCCTCTGGAAAAGCCGCTTCCAAATCAATGGTATCGCCGAGCACATTGAAGACACGACCTAGCGTTTCTTTTCCAACAGGAACTGAGATCGGTTTACCAGTATCTAGAACTTCCATACCACGAGTCAAGCCGTCTGTTGATTCCATGGCAATGGTGCGGACAACTCCGTCTCCCAATTCCAAGGCAACTTCAAGCACAACTTTCTGTTTTGTCTCATCGTTCTTATAAACAACAAGCGCATTGTTAATCTCTGGTAGTTTCCCATCAGTAGCAAAGGCTACATCAACGACAGGACCGACAACCTGAGTAATTTTGCCTGAACTCATCTTTTCTCCTTCTTCTAAGATCATCGAGCCTTACTGTTCCCAGTAGAGACTCAGCTTTTTGCATTCCATCCCGCAACTAATCCAAGGCCGAAGCTCCCGCAACAATTTCTGTAATTTCTTGGGTAATGGCTGCTTGGCGAGCACGGTTGTATTGAATCGTCAAATCATTGATAACATTTTTAGCATTGTCTGTTGCCGTTTGCATGGCTGTCATACCCGCTGCATTCTCAGCTGTTTTTGCATCTAAAATGGCACCATAAATAACCGATTCTGCATATTGAGGCAATAGTTGATTTAAAATCGCATCTCTGCTTGGTTCCAATTCAAAAGTTGCCGTATGACCATCTGCCTCATTGTGATCTAAATCTTCAATTGGCAACATTTGTTGAACACGTACCTGACTAGTCAGACTGTTGACATGGTGATTGTAACAGACATACAACTCATCAAATAGCTCATTCTTATACATTTCAACCGATTTTGAAATGATTTTTTGAACTTCATTGAAACTTGGATTGTCTGCAATCCCACGTAATTCAAAAATAGGTGTCATACCACGTCCACGGAAGAAATCCGCTCCCATTCCACCAATTGCAATGATTTCATATTCATCTGGGTGGTCATGGTCTTGTTCAATCATTCCCATAACGGCTTTCAGAATCGTTGAATTGTATGCTCCTTTTAATCCACTATCGGATGTAATCACAATGTAGCCTGTTTTCTTAACCTCACGTCGAATTAACATGGGATTGGTTGAACCGTTCATCAATTCAGCACGTAGCAAGTCTGTTGTGACAGCCCGAACTTTTTGTGCATAAATTTCAAAAGCTTTTGCAGATTGTTCTGACTTGGCTAATTTTGCAGCCGAAACCATCTGCATGGCACCTGTTATCTGACTGGTTTTCTTTGTCGATGCAATTTTTGTTTTGATTTCATTGAGAGAACCTGCCATTGGTCACTTCCTTACTATTTGTAGATAGACTGCTCTTTGAACTCTGTAATCGCATCGTTCATCAATTCGGCATCTGGTAAATCTTTTGTTGTGCGAATAATGTCTAAGAGAGAATCATGATGCAAGTCAAAATAAGCATACAAATCTTGCTCAAAATTGACTAAATCATCAATCGGTACAGAATCCAAGAATCCATTTGTCAAAGCATACAAAATCAAGACTTGTTTTTCAACTGGAAGTGGCTTATGAAGTGGTTGTTTCAATACTTCCACTGTTCGACGTCCACGGTTTAACTTAGCCTGAGTTGCAGCATCCAAATCCGATCCAAATTGCGTAAAGGCTTCTAATTCACGGTAAGATGCCAAGTCAATCCGAAGCGTTCCTGCTACCTTTTTCATAGCCTTGATTTGCGCTGAACCACCAACACGCGATACAGATGACCCCGCATCAATGGCAGGACGAATACCCGAATTAAACAAATCGTCTTTCAAGAAAATCTGTCCATCCGTAATGGAAATCACATTGGTTGCAATATAGGCTGAAATATCTCCTGCTTGCGTTTCTATAAATGGAAGAGCTGTAATCGAGCCTCCTCCTAATTCATCGGACACTTTCGCAGAACGCTCCAATAACCGGCTGTGCAGATAGAAAACGTCTCCTGGGTATGCTTCACGTCCTGGTGGACGACGAAGGAGCAAGGACAGTTCACGGTAGGCTACCGCTTGTTTTGATAAATCATCATAAACAATCAGAACGTGCTTGCCTTCATACATAAACTCTTCGGCCATTGCAACACCAGCATAAGGTGCTAAAAAGAGCAAAGGAGACGGTTGAGAGGCAGATGCCGTTACGACAATGGTATAGTCTAGGGCACCGTATTGACGGAGCGTTTCAACTTGGGCACGAACAGTTGATTCTTTTTGACCAATTGCGACATAGATACAGATCATATCTTGACCTTTTTGGTTCAAAATAGCATCAATCGCCACAGAAGTCTTACCCGTTTGACGGTCTCCAATAATCAATTCCCGTTGTCCACGACCAATCGGAACAAGCGCATCAATGGCTTTCAAACCTGTCTGCAAGGGTTCACTAACGGATTTCCGTTGCATAACACCTGGAGCAGGGTATTCAATCGGACGTGTTTTATTGGTTTGGATATCACCCAGTCCATCAACTGCTTGACCCAGAGGATTGATAACCCGACCAATCAAAGCAGATCCAACTGGTACTTCCATAATTTTTCCTGTACGGCGGACAACGGAGCCTTCGCGAATCGTTGAAAATTCACCCAAAATGATAATACCGACATCTGCCGTTTCCAAGTTTTGGGCCATACCAATTGTACCGTTCTCAAAAACCAGTAACTCACCACTCATGGCATTGTCAAGACCTTGTGCACGAGCAATTCCATCACCAATAAAGGTCACAACACCTGTTTCAGTATAATCAAAATCAGGTGTATAAGTATCTATTTGTTGTTTTAGTAAAGCGCTAATTTCTTGTGTGTTTATTACCAAAAGAACACCACTTTCTATTTTAAAGCTTTTTTCTAATGTCGTTTAATTGTGTACGAACACTAGCATCAATTACGCGATGATTTACTGTTACAATAAAACCACCCAGTAATTCTTTGTCAATTTCTTCAATGACTTGACGTATTCGAACATCAAATCGACTTTCCGCTAAGGCATGAATCCGTCTTTTTTGCTCTTTCGTTAGAGCTTGAAAAGTTGATACATAGGCATCAAACTCATTTTTTTGTTTGCTAATCAACTTCATTGAAACCTGAAGGACTTCTCTTAGCAAACTATACTCGCCACCTTGAATGACGGATTCAATTAAATCGTTTACTGCACGGTAGCTAGAGTGTCTCAAGGTCCGAATAAAGGCTTCCTTATCCGTATTTGACACTGTTGCATCATGTAGCATGCGGTTTAATCCAGTTTCATTTATAATCTGAACATAAGATTGCAATTCATCAAAAATATGCCAAATATCCTCACGTTCACTGATGACCTCAACAAAGTTTCGAGCATATTTGTGTGCCAAGGCACTTTCTCTTATATTCATTAGCTTTCTCCTAATCTATCAAGGTATCGGTCGATCAATTGACGGTGATCTTCCTCTGATAAATCTGTCAAGATGATTTTTCCAGCTAAGTCAACTGCTAAATTCGCGACTTGAATCTTCAAATTCTCTTGCGCTTCTTTCTTTTCAGCAGCAATTTCCAATTTAGCTTTTTCTTTCAATGCTTTAGCTTCCACAGTTGCTTGATCAACAATATGTTTCTTTTCAACTTTTGCGCGTTCAACCGCATCTTGAACGATTCGTTTGCCTTCTTGACGTCCTTTAGCCAATTCCAGCTCTTTTTCTTTCACTAAATCAGTGGCAGCTTGGTGTTGAGCTTCAGCAGCGTCTAATTCACCAGCAATCTTCTGAGCCCGCTCTTCAAAAATCCCTGTGATTTTGTTCCAAGCAAAAACACGAATTAAAACAAGCAAAATCAAAAAAGATGCAGTCACTAAAATAAAGTTTCCTAGTATTGCACTACTTGCATTTAATGCTATCATGTTTGTTCTTTTCCTTTCCCCTATTCTCCATCGTCAATTTTCTTATTCAAATACATCGATACCAACATAACAAATACGTAACTTTGGAGACACGAAATAAACACAGAAAATCCAGTCCATAAAACATTTAATAAGAGTGCTATTGGATAAGCAAAAGCATGGACATGCGCTAATTGCAATAGCAAACCTACCAATACTTCACCTGCATAAATATTTCCATAAAGACGTAGACCAAGAGAGGCCAAATTTGTGACTTCCTCTAAGATATTCATCGGAGTCATGGCAACCGGTGTCACAAAAGCCTTGAGGTATTTTTTTAATCCTCTTCTGCGAATTCCTTCAATATGACAAAAAACGGTCGCTATGGTAGCAAGCCCTAAGTCATATGCCATATTTGCAGTAGGTGATGTCCATAAGTTGTAACCTTGTGAGGTTTCAATTTTGGTCATCAAACCAAGGTTATTAGCTACTAGCAAAAATGTAAAAGCTGTGAAAAAGAATAAGGCATATCGTTTTGCCTCAACATCGCCTAAGTTTCCCTTTGTAAAATTGATGGTCAGTTCATAGACATATTCCAATACATTTTGTTTCCCTTGAGGCTTTAATTGCATCTTGCGACTAGCCCAAAACACCAGACTAAAAATAATTGCAATGGTGACGGCAGAAACCAATACCATGGCCAAATCAAATGTAACTGGACCAAGCGTTAGGGTTGGATTCATATGCTCTTCCAATGAAGATTCCCCCTTTTCTAACTGTTATCTAGATTTCTTAACCACGGAACAAGAATGTCATTGCTAGGGTTACGAAGAAGGTACCCTCAATAAAGGCAACACCTAAAAATACTCCAGACATCAATTTACTTTGGAGTTCCGGTTGACGTGCTGAGCCGTTCAAATAAGCTGCTACCAAGATTCCTTCACCAATACTAACACCTAAAGTAGCAATACCTAATCCCAATGCTGACAAATCCATAATGATTCTCCTTTTAAATTTTGATACCTTGTTAGCATACTCCTAAAATAGACTTTTGTCAAGGAAACAGGGGTAAGTAAACGTTTTTTTCAATGTAATTTTCATAATAAAAAAGGGCCAAAAAACCCTTTCTTCCTATTATATATTGTCCTCTAAAAAAGGCTCTTCTATGTGTGTCATTTCCTCTTCAAATCTTCTGGTCATTTCCAGGTATTCTCGGTCTGAAGTAATCGCATCATCAGATACCTTATCTGTATCTGCAAAGAATTCAATGTGGTTGGCTAAATTGACCAGTTTGACAGGTGCATCACCACCATATTCTCCATCCAGATTGATCAAGAGACGATCCAGATCTTGATTTTGTGCCTTAATTGAGATTTTCTTTGTCTTAATATACTCTATTTTGTCACTAGCGATATGCTTGCCTCCATCTAAAACCAGACGAACCAAGTGCAAGATTTCAAATAAATTTCCTGTTTTAACCATGATGAGCGTAAAATGACCATCATCAAGCTTGGCATCTGGCACAATCTGTTCAAAACCTCCAACAGAATTGGTCAAGGCGACAAAGATAAGGGAAACCTTGCCTTTGAATTCTCCGTGATCATGTTTAACCGTTACTGGTGTAAATTTGACACGCGGTAGCAATTCAGCACCTTTTACAACGTAAGCTAGGTAGCCAAACATAGTTTTTAATTGACTTGGCACACTATACGTCAGCTCTGTCAAGGTACCTGCTGCGGCAATATTGATAAAGTAACTTTCTAAATCTTGCTCATCTTTTTTAGTTTTTGCAAGACCAATATCCATTAAAATGGTTTGGTTTTTACCGATTAATCTGGCAGCTTCTATTGGATTTCCTCTCGGAACTTTCAAGGCTCTAGCGTAATCATTGGTTGTACCTGTTGGAATAATGGCCATTTTAGGACGTTTCTTGAGCGGAGCAATCCCATTGACCACTTCATTTATAGTGCCATCTCCCCCAGCCGCAACCACCAAGTCAAAACCGACTTTGGCAGCTCTTTGCGCTTCATTTTTTGCAGAGTCCTTTTCTGGCGTTGTCTGAAATGCAGATGTTTCATAACCAAATCCTTCAAGAATATTCAATACTTCTGCAACATTTTTTTTCATGATTTCTTGTCCAGAGGTTGGATTGTAAATCAAGCGTGCTCTTTTTTGTTTCTCCATATTGCTTCCTTATAAACTTTCTAACCATGCTTCATCTTTGACGTCAATCCCAAGAGCTTGTGCTTTTGCTAATTTACTACCTGCATCTGCTCCAGCAATTACTAAATCTGTTTTTTTAGAAACAGATCCGGCTACATTTGCTCCTAGACGTTCCAATTTTTCCTTGGCTTCACTCCGTTTTAAGCGTTCGAGTTTACCTGTTAAAACAACTGTTTTGCCAGATAATACCGCACCTTCAACTGCTATTGGTCCATTGTATGCCAAATTCACTCCAGCTGCTTTTAATTCTTGAATCAGGCTTTTAGCGCCGTCATTTTGAAAATAGGTTACTAAGGAGTTTGCAATAACCAGTCCCAAGCCTTCAATGCTTGCAATCTCTTGGTTACTTGCTTTTGCAAGCGCTTCAATACTCGTAAAGGTTTCTAGTAATAATTTGCTGGCCTTGCTTCCGACATGGCGAATTCCCAGACCAAAGAGCAGGCGATCCGCTGAATTCTCTTTGGATGCTTGAATCGCTTGGTATAGTTTCTCAGCAGATTTTTCCTTAAAGCCCTCCAAGGTCAAAAGGTTTGCAACTGTCAACTTATAAATATCAGCCACATCTGAAACCAATCCGGCTTGGTAGAGCTTTTCAACGATAGACGTTCCCAAACCTGCTATATTCATGGCATTGCGACTCGCAAAATGCTCCAAGCGGTTCATGACTTGAGAGGCACAATGAGGATTGATGCAACGAAGGGCAACTTCATCTTCATAATGCAATAGCTGACTATCACAACTTGGACAAGTCTTAGGAATCGGCATGAGCTCTTTTGTGGTTCGTTTGTCTACAACGACACGCAAAACAGCTGGGATAATGTCTCCTGCCTTATAAACGATAACTGTATCGCCAATCCGAATATCTTTTTCAGCAATATAATCCACATTGTGTAAGGTCGCACGACTAACGGTTGTCCCTGCTAGCTGTACTGGTGTCAAATTAGCCGTTGGCGTCACTACTCCAGTCCGTCCAACAGTCCAATCAACAGATAACAATTCTGCTTCTTTTTCTTCTGCAGGGAATTTGTAAGCAATGGCCCAACGAGGAGCTTTCACTGTAAATCCAAGCTCTTCTTGGATAGCCAAATCGTTAACCTTGATGACGATTCCGTCAATTTCATACGCTAGGTCTTGGCGTTTGTCTTCCATTTTTTGGATAAAGTCCCACACCTCTTGGATGGAATCCGCTAAGACATAGTCTGAATTGGTTGAAAATCCGAGCTCTCTTAACTGATGTAAGACACTTGCTTGACTTGGTAGATCAGTTGGACTCGCTTCTTGGTACAAGAAGGTTGCAAGTCCCCTAGAAGCCACCACAGCAGTATCCAATTGCCTTAGGGTACCTGCTGCGGCATTGCGTGGATTGGCAAAGACAGCTTCTCCTTTTTCTTGACGAAGCTGATTGACGTTTTCAAAAGAAGCCTTGGGCATGTAACACTCACCACGCACGGTTATATCAATTGCTTCAGGTAGAACAAGTGGAATATCCTTGACACGTTTCAAGTTTTCAGTGATATTTTCACCAACACTACCGTCTCCACGCGTTGCCCCAACTTGCAAGTGACCATTTTGATAGGTCAATGAAATAGATAAGCCATCAATCTTTAATTCGCAGATATAGCTCGCCTGTGGAAACTCTTTGCGAACACGATTGTCAAAAGCGACTAATTCCTCATAGGAAAAAGCATCTTGTAAACTATACAAGGGATATTCATGGGTGTATTTTTCAAAACCGTCTAGTATTTTCCCACCCACACGGTGACTAGGACTGGTTGGCAAAATCCATTCTGGATGGGCCGCTTCTATTTCTACCAACTCACGGTACAGACGGTCATACTCGCTATCTGTAACGCTTGGATTGTCCAAACGGTAATACTCATCTGCCAAACGATTCAATAAAATCACTAATTCATTCATTCTGTTTTTCATACCCTTATTATACCATTTTTTTAAGCCATTTTATCCGTCAAAAGAACTAGGTTTTTCAAAAAGAAATAGCTATGAGGAGAATTTTTTCAATAGAAACGGTATAATAAACAGTAACTATATTTTTTGGAGGAACCCATGCCTGTTACGTACAAACGACAAGATGATTTAGAAAAAATGTTAGAAGAATTTGCAAGCTTTGATGAATTGGAAAAGGTGGAATTCCCTGAGCAAAATCAACAGAAAGAGAATGAAAAATGACCTCTCTCTTCCAGCAATTACCAACCTCTGTTTTACAAATGGGGGCCATCTTTTTGTCCATTATGATTGAGGCTCTGCCCTTTGTCCTAATTGGATCCATTATTTCAGGATTTATTGATGTCTACATCACACCAGATAAGGTCCACGAATACCTTCCTAAGAATAAATTTCTACGGATTTTGTTTGGAACTTTTATTGGTTTTATTTTTCCGTCCTGTGAATGTGGAATTGTCCCAATTGTCAATCGTTTTTTGGAAAAAGAAGTGCCGACTTATACAGCTATTCCCTTTCTAGCAACGGCTCCTGTCATCAATCCCATTGTCTTATTTGCAACCTATACTGCTTTTGGAAATTCGATTCGCTTTGCCTTGTTTCGTGCCATTGGATCAATTATGGTCGCAATCATTTTAGGAATTTTTTGGGGTTTTCTTTCAAAAGAGCCAATCTTAAAGGCAAACAAAAAAGCAGTGCACTTGCATGATTTTTCAGATAAAAAAGGCTGGCGCAAGGTTGGCTATGCCCTCATTCAAGCCATTGATGAATTTTTTGATACAGGTCGCTATCTGGTCTTTGGTTGTTTGTTTGCCAGCTTTGTCCAAGTCTATATCCCAACGGCCTTCTTAACCCGAATCGGACACAATTCTCTCACAGCCATTCTTTTGATGATGTTGCTTGCTTTCTTGCTCTCACTCTGCTCAGAAGCAGATGCCTTTATCGGGGCTTCCTTACTTTCTAGTTTTGGCTTTGCTCCTGTCATGGCCTTTCTGGTTATTGGACCCATGATAGACATCAAAAATCTTCTGATGATGAAAAACCATTTTACCAATAAGTTCATTATGCAATTTATCGGGATTTTGAGTGTTGTTATCCTGATCTACTGCTTGTTATTAGGAGGAGTTTAAATGGTTCGCTTTTTGATTTTAATGGGTTATTTTGAAATGACCATGTACCTCTATGTATCGGGCAAGTTAGACCAATACATCAATCTTCACTATACTTACCTGGCCTTTTTGTCTATGATTTTGGCCTTTCTACTTGCCATTGTCCAACTGGTAGTATGGATGAAACAGATGAAAGTTCATAGCCATCTGACTACAAAAACCGCTCAAGTTGCCAGCATCGCTTTCTTGTTAATTCCTCTTATTATTGCATGGGGCTTTCCGACAGTTTCCTTAGACGCTACAACTGTTGCTGCTAAGGGTTACCATTTCCCATTGGCTGCAGGGGTAGACAGCGACACCCAACAACAAGAAGGAACTTCTGTTCAGTATCTTAAACCGGATACGTCAACTTATTTCACAAAATCAGCCTACAAGGAAGAAATGCGAAAGGTAGCCGACTTCTATCTAAAAGAAGAAATAATCACTATCACAAATGAAAATTACATGGCTGTCATGGAAGCTATTTATGATTATCCAGATGAATTTGCTGGAAAAACGATTGAATTAACAGGATTTGTCTACAATGACCCAGACAATCCAAACCAACAGTTTATTTTTCGCTTTGGCATTATTCATTGTATTGCCGATTCAGGTGTTTACGGTATGGTATCAACTGGCAATCAAGAACAATTTGAAAACGACACTTGGGTCAAAGCCCGTGGAACAGTTCGTATTGTCTACCACAATTCTCTTAAACAGTCCTTGCCAAGCCTAGATTTAACAGAATTTCAACGTATTTCACAACCTAAAAACCCTTATGTTTATCGGATTTTCTAAGAAAATGACACTGAAATCTTAAATTATCTGAAAATTTATGCTATAATAGATTTATTACCTTACAGATTGGAATGTATTATGTCATCACCTGTTTTATTTACCATTTTCGGGGCAAGTGGCGACCTCGCCAAACGCAAACTTTACCCCTCTTTGTTCAGACTCTATAAGGCTGGACATATTGCTGACAATTTTGCTGTTATTGGTACGGCTCGTCGTCCTTGGACAAAGGAATTCTTTGAACAAACGGTCATTGAATCATTAGGCGATTTACCAGATAACCCGCGTCAAGCACATGAATTTGCTAGCCACTTCTACTATCAAAGCCATGATGTCAATGATACGGAGCATTATATCGCCCTTCGTGAATTACAAGCTTCTCTTGGCAAGCAATACCAGACACAACACAATAAAATCTTCTTTTTGTCCATGGCTCCTGAGTTCTTTGGAACCATCGCAAAACACCTAAAATCAGAAGAAATTGTGGATGGAAAAGGATTTGAACGCCTCATCATCGAAAAACCATTTGGGACCAGTTTAGAAACAGCAGAAATTTTGAATCATGAATTGTCTCAAACTTTCGAAGAAGACCAGATTTACCGTATTGACCATTATCTTGGTAAAGAAATGGTTCAAAATATCTTTGCCGTTCGATTTGCAAATATGATTTTTGAACATATTTGGAATCGCGCTTTTATCGAAAACGTTCAGATTAGTTTTGCAGAGTCCATCGGTGTGGAAGACCGTGGTGGTTATTATGACAAATCCGGCGCCTTAAAAGATATGATCCAAAATCATGCCTTGCAGGTCTTGTCAATCTTAGCTATGGACAAGCCTGCTAGCTTTAACGAGTGTGATGTCCGAGCTGAAAAAATCAAGGTTTTCCAGAGCCTACGCATGCAATCGAATGATGAAATCAAAAAGAATTTTGTCCGTGCTCAGTATGCTGCTGGTAGCATCGATGGAAAAGACTATGTCGCTTACCTCGATGAGCCAAATATCGCAGAAAATTCTCAAACTGAAACCTTTGCTGGTGGCGTCTTCTTTGTAGATACGGAACGCTTCAAAGATGTTCCCTTCTTCTTCCGTACTGGAAAACGCCTGACCGAAAAAGGGACACGTGTGACCATTACCTTTAAGAAAGCCGAAGATATTTTTGGGCAACATTCAGAACAAAATGTCCTAACAATCTACATTCAGCCAACGGAAGGTTTCTCGCTCTTTATCAATGGTAAGGAAGTTGGTTCAACCTTCTCCCTTACTCCAGCCAAATTAAGCTGGCGCCACAGTGCAGCAGCCTTAGGCAACTCACCAGAAGCCTATGAAAAACTCTTCTTTGATGTTTTAAATGGCGATTCGACCAACTTTAGCCATTGGGAAGAAGTAAAAGCTAGCTGGGCCTTCATCGACCAAGTCGTTCGGATTTGGGGCGCTAATGAAGTTCCTCTTCATACCTACCCAGCTGGAACGATGGGACCACAAGCTATCTTTGATTTGCTGGAGTCCTATGATACAGAGTGGCACTGGAAACCAGATACCTGGTATCGGGAACGTGGCCTCTTAAAATAACAGAAAAAAAGCAGTTAGTGACGATTCACTACTGCCTTTTCTTTTTTAAAAAAACAGAAAACCAAACGGTTTTCTGCTAAATCAGACCTTCTAGAAGTCCACGCATAAAGTCTTCAGAATTAAATTCACCAATGTCGTCAATTTTTTCACCAAATCCAATAAATTTAACGGGAATATCTAATTCTTGACGGATAGCCATGACCACACCACCTTTTGCGGTTCCATCAATCTTTGTTAAGACCAAGCCAGTCAAGGGGGTAATTTTTGAAAATTCTTTGGCTTGCACCAAGGCGTTTTGACCCGTGGAAGCATCAACTGCTAAAAGTGTTTCATGCGGAGCATCTGGTAAGACACGCTTCACGATCCGGCCAATTTTTTCTAGCTCTGCCATGAGGTTATCCTTATTTTGCAACCGTCCTGCTGTATCAATCAAGAGAATATCAGCCTGTTCTGCGACAGCTTTTTCCATCCCATCAAAAACAACACTGGCTGGATCCGATTTTTCGGGTCCTGTCACAACTGGTACATCCACTCGACGGCCCCATTCAACCAACTGGGCTACGGCACCTGCTCGGAAGGTATCGGCTGCGACCAGCATAACTTTTTTACCTGCCTGTTTGTATTTGTAAGCCAATTTACCGATGGAGGTTGTTTTTCCAACGCCATTGACGCCAACAAAGAGCATAACCGTTAGGCCAGGCTGCATGTTGATGGTCTCGTTGTAAGTTCCATCTTTGTCATAGATGTCAACAAGCTTTTCAATAATAACCCGCTGTAAATCACTGGATTTCTTGGCATTTTGCAATTTTGCCTCGTAACGGAGATCTTCTGCTAGGGTCGAAGCCACTTGAACGCCCACATCGGACATGATGAAGAGTTCTTCCAATTCTTCAAAAAATTCTTCGTCTACTGTTCGGAAGTTGGCAAAAAATTCATTGAGACGAGCACCAAAACCAGTTCGTGTTTTCTTCAGACTGCGTTCGTATTTTTCTTGCTCGGTTTCTTTCGGCACATGACTAGTTACAACTGACGTTTCAACTGCTTTTGTCTGAATGGCGATGTCTTCTCCACTTTCCTGAGCCTGTGCCACACGGTTAGCCAGCGCTGCTTTTTCAGCGTAATATTGCTCCATAAAATCCAGTGTCCGTTGCTTTTGTGCAGCTTCTTCACTGGATAATTCTTCTGCAACTTCTACTGATGCTAGTGCTGTTTGGGTTTCTGAAGCAATTTCTTCAAGAATTGAATCTTCAGAACGATCTATACTTGTCTCCAACTCTTGGCTAGACTCACTCTGTATCTCTGTTTCTTCAAGTTGATTAGAACCTTCCTTAAGCTGTTCTTCGACAGGGACTGCCGTTTCATCCTCCAACAAGACTTCTTCTTTTAGAGGCTCCTCTGTTTTTTTACCAAATAATCGATCAAATAATCCCATCTTACTCCTCGTTTAATACATATTTTCTAACGGCCCAGCTGACAGCATCTTCCTCGTTGGTCATCGGGGTGACAACATCTGCAACGGCCTTGACTTTTTCTGATCCATTTGCCATGCAAACACCTAAACCAGCCCATTCAATCATCGATAAGTCATTGTCTTCATCCCCACAGGTCATGACTTCTGAGCGATCCATTCCCAAATGGGCAATCAATTTCTCTAGACCGCTGGCTTTGTGAACACCCTTTGGACTCCATTCTAATAAAATGGTTCTAGACTTGAAAATCTCAAATTTTTCATACAGATGAGGTGGCAATTGGGCAATTCGCTCATCTAAATATTCTGGATCACAGCAAGAAACAGCCTTATTGAAGAAAGCGTCCTGTTGTAAATCTGTAAAATGAAAAGGGATATAATTCAATATCTTGTTGCAGGTTGGATAGAGTGAATCTACTGCAGCATCCAGCATATAAACTTGTCCACCTTGCACCACATCTAGTGGCAGTCCCAAGGACTGAGTGGTCTCGTAAATCTCTTTAACGTCATCATAGCCAAAGACAATCTGATCAATAATGTCTCCGTTGTTTTTTTGTACTAATCCACCATTAAAGGTCAGGGAATACTCATTTTCATGAACCAAGTCCAATTCTTCTAAAAAGGCTTGAATGCTTGGCAAGGGACGTCCTGTTGTAATGACAACCTTTACCCCTTTTTCACGGGCCAAAGCCAAGGCCTCTTTATTGGCTTTTGAGATTTGCTTGTCTTCATTTAAGAGTGTTCCATCTAAATCTAGTGCAATGAGTTTGATTGGCATACGATTTCCTCCATATAAGTGATGATTGATCCCGTTTCATGTGGACCAATGATGTGTTCTGCTAGCAGTTTGATTTCTGGTCGAGCATTTTCGGGCACAATGGCGTGACCGGCCATCTTTAGCATATCTTCGTCGTTTAGATTGTCCCCAAAGGCATAGACCTCTTCCATCTTGATATCCAACTGTTCACATAGCTTTTCAAGCGCATGGCCCTTATTGATGTGCTCCATCATGACATCTAAGCAATCATAGCCACTTGTCATGGCCACCACCCCTGGTATAGAATCGGTCAACCACCGACTCGCAGCATGTGCAGTTCATCATAAGAAAAACTTGCTCCGACCTTATACACTTGGTCTGCAACTCTTGAAAAGTCATCTAACTTTACAAGTTTGGGCGAATAATGCTCTAAAAACGCCTGATAGGCTTCACCAATATCTGTGTAAACGTAGGAAGCTTTTTTCCCAGATAAATGAACAGTATTGGTATTTTGAAACTGGCTGGCCTGAATAGCTCCGACAATCCGCAAATAAGTCTCTCGAGGCATGGTTTCTTCGTAAAGAATTTCACCCCTATACTCAACCACACCACCATTTTCTGCTAGAAAAATAATCTCTTCTTGAAATTCCGCAAATAATTCCTTAATCGATAACAAACAGCGACCGCTGGCTACTACAAAATAAATTCCCTTTTCCTTACATTGTTCCAACAAGGTTTTCAAGCGTTTCTTATCGTACCGTCCGGACTTATCCAAAAAGGTTCCGTCCATATCGGTTGCAATGAGTTTAATCATACAATCTAACCTTTTACCTTTCAAGGGGGTGCAAAACCTGAGTATGGTATCCATCTCATATCCTAATACAACTTCTTCTATTATAACACAGAAACACCAAAAAAAGACGTGCCGAATTGACACGTTCTTTTTCTGAACTTACGCTTCGTAACTCAACGATTAACGAATCCTCTGGCCTTGAAATGACAGCTTTTGGCCATCAAAAATTTCTGGAGGAAATTATTGACGGAGTTGTATCTCCTTATGGACACGTCTCCATCAACAAGGATTATCCAGACAAATTCGCGCCAGCAGAGGATGAACCAAGGATTGTGGGGAAAATAGTTGGAAATTTTATGCCGATTGAACAGTAAAAGCACTTGAAGAAATTAATTTCTTCAAGTGCTTTTTGAATATTGAACGAAGTATTATATGTTAATCCAAATAAATACGCATACTTTCTAGTAGCTTCTTGGATTCCTCAACCCCCTCTGTTCCGTATCTAGATAGAACATCTAAGCCACCAACTAGTCGAATATCTTGATTAGGATTAGACATTCTTTCTTTGAATAACCTTACAACTAAATCCAATTCTACCATGTCCATCTCATAATAATTTTTCCAATGCTCTAAACCAATTTCAAAGGTAGAGAGTTGGGGAATCAAAATATCCCCACCATTAGAAAATACATCACTCCAACTATCATTAGATTCTAGTTTATTTCCATTGCTCCAGAAACAAGCTGTAATAATTGGAAGAACGACTCCGTCAGTTTCATCTAACAAATACTGCAATGCCTCTTTCTCTGCCAATTGAATAATTTTTTCTGGACAATTTCCAAAATAATACGTATAGGGAATCGAATTCCTTAAGCGTTCACTATTATCAGAGCGAACAGCACATACACAAAAATCATTTTGAAATGTAATTGTCCCTCGATTACCAAAACCATCCTGAACTGAGTAATTAATTCCATCCCAATAATGCTCAAATGATAACTCTGGAAATTTAGCAGACATAACAGCACAAGAAATACTTGCTAAGTAACATCCCTCATGTAAGGTTTTAACATTTAAAATATATGACATCTTAATCTCCTACGGATAATAATCTGACTTCATACGATTCTCATATCTAGACAACATCTGTGCATTAGAATAACTATTTGAGCCACCTTTACTTTTGGGGGTAATATGATCTATCTGCCACTCGTTAGGATCTGGCGTGACCTCTTTTTGGCTTTTCTGAGGTTGGTATAAAATTTCTCCAGATAAATCCGAACGAACAACTCCACCATTTCTAGCCATATTTTCTTCTATGATAGTACTCTTTTGAGTTGCGGTAAAATCTTTACCTGCTCCCACATACTTAGAGTCTTGCAAATAAGAATATGGACTAGTGGCTGGTATTGCATCTCCTGAAGGTGACACATAAAAATCCGTCTTAGGCGTAGATTTAAGAGCAGGCAATGCTGACATAGGTTCTGGTGCTGGTAAGGCAGAGGTGTAGTACTATTTTCTACATTGTGGATAGCTTTAATAGTACCTTCACGACGGAGGTGCTCATCAAAATTAGAACTATCTCTAGCTTTTTTGCTTGCGTCAATATTCGCAAGAACTCTCTGACGCATATCGCCAGATGATTCCACATTAGTCGATGGTTTAGTCTTATTGACTTGGACATCTCCACCTTTAGGTTTGCTAGTATTGACATCTGCTTTGGCAGATTTCTTACTTGAAACACTACCTGAACCATTAGTAACGAGATTGAGACCATAGTCTGTCACGACATTATTAAGAGAAATTGGATTCCCTGTCGCAACGGAGATACCCGTATCTATAACGGTCTCAACACCAGCTTCAACACCCGCTTTCGCAACATGACGAACAGTCTGGTTGGCAATGTTTTGTGTCACATTAGCGGCCACATTGGCACCAGCTCCAATAAATTGACCACCTACAAAACCTGTAATAGCTCCTAATCCTGCTCCTTTGGCAATAGAGCCAACCAAGGCCCAACCACGTTGACCTGAGCCATAGGCATCATAGCCAGACATAATGGCTCCAGAAGCCGCTCCTCCAATAGCCATCGCTACGGGAGCACCCAGACCTCCGGTTGCTACGGTAAGGGCAATACCAACACCAATAGCACCAGCTGTGACAGCTACCTTCTTCCAGTCGATTTTCTTAACGTAGTTGGCAACTTGAGTATCAACATTATACAATAAATTCAAAAAGAGGACAAATTTGCCCTCTTAAATCAATTATCGAATCCGACACCGTCTATTAATTGAGTAATTAAACTCAAATGTTCTAAAGTATCTACTTTATCAATATTAGAGACATGCTTCTGGCCTCCTAATACAAATCCAAACGGTTTCCGCCTCGTATCCATCGACAAGAATTACCCTGACAAGTTTGCGCCAGACGAAGATAATCCTAGATTTGTAGGAAACTTTATGCCGATTGAACAGTAAAATCCCTTGAGGAAATTGATTCTTCAAGGGATTTTTAACAATACGCGAGGTAATATTCACTAACGCAAATAGGTACGCATAACCTAGATGTATATTTACTAGTATTAGAGGACTTCTATCCACTATCCTTCATTAACAATGGCAAATTCTTCAAATCAGGAAGACTAAATTTCCAATATTTCTTGAATCGTTACCTCACGATCTGAGATTAAATCATAGAAGCCTATTATGAACATTATTTTCATAAATCCAGAATAAATCTGTTCCATATTTTGCTGAAAAAATTTCCAAAATTACAGGAGATATTTGAGCAATACTTGTTGCACCTAAAATAGTAAAATTATCTGGATTTGAAACATAAGAGGCATCATCAGCTTCAGAAATAATAGTCCACCCATTCAACTGACTAATTGATGATTCTTCACGATAAGTGTACTGTATACGAAGACCATTTATTACGTTGTTTGAAACTAAAAATCCTCCAAAATCACTATTCTTTATCATACAATGGTCCCCCATTCTCAGACAATAGACCATGTCTCCAACTGAATTCTCTTGCATAATCGACAGCAGATTTTCCCTGAAAATTCTTCAGATTTGTATCAGATCCACTATCTATCAACAGATTATATATTGGCATGGCTTCTTCTGTAGGTAGTTTTAGGACAGTTATTGCATAGATTAGAGGAATTGAACCATATTTATCAACTTGATTAATATCTATTCCAGATTCCAATAAAATTGTCAAGATTGTTAGTGCATATTTAACGTTTACTCTCCAATTAGCTTTATACTGAAAAAAATTATGTAGAACATTTCTCTTATCCGAATCTAGATAGTTTACATCTATTCCTTCATTAACAAGAAATTGAACAATTTTAACCTTTTCTTCCAGTAACGAATTACTAGTCAAAACCACATTCAGTAGATTCATATTATCATTCGACATTTGATTAATATCTCCTTTAAAAACTGAATAAAATTCTTCAAATGTTCCTTCCTGAGCAATCTTAAATATATTACCTTCCATCATACTCCCCCCTTTATTCATACTTATGACTTCTATTTGCACCAGGTGTTTCAAGCCGGAAATTATTAGGATCTGACTGAAATGCTTTCAAATCGTCTAATGTTATCAACCCATTTTTATAATCTTCAAAAATAGTTTTATAACTTTTACCTTTCACATGCCCAAAGTCTACAACGCCTTTTCTTGGTTGTCCAGGTTTCCAATCTATTACTTCTTGAGTATTTGGATCACGAAGGATTCCATCCGGGTCAACTTGTGAGTCAAATACTGCTTGTTCAAATTCCATTTTAGCTCGTCCTGTTGGAGCAGGCCGTCCATTTGGTTTACCATTTTTTATATACGGTCCATTTACAAGTGGAGTAGTATGAGGCGTTTGAGAGGTGGATTTAGGTGCCGGTAAGGCAAGAATAGGCTCGGGTGCGGGCAGAGCTAGTTGCTGTTTAGGAGCAGGCAATGCTAGCTGTTGAACATGAGTGGATGACTGACGAGACTTCGTAACTGCAACATCCCCAGACTTAGGCTTACTAGTATGAACATCCGCTTTGGCAGATTTCTTACTTGAAACACTACCTGAACCATTGGTAATAAGATTGAGACCATAGTCTGTCACGACATTCTTAAGAGAAATTGGATTCCCAGTCGCAAGGGAGATTCCCGTATCTATAACGGTCTCAACACCAGCTTCAACACCCACTTTCGCAACATGACGAACAGTCTGATTGGCAATGTTTTGTGTCACATTAGCGGCCACATTGGCACCAGCTCCAATAAATTGACCACCTACAAAACCTGTAATAGCTCCTAATCCTGCTCCTTTGGCAATAGAGCCAACCAAGGCCCAACCATGTTGACCTGAGCCATAGGCATCATAGCCAGACATAATGGCTCCAGAAGCCGCTCCTCCAATAGCCATCGCTACTGGAGCACTCAGACCTCCGGTTGCTACGGTAAGGGCAATACCAACACCAATAGCACCAGCTGTGACAGCTACCTTCTTCCAGTCGATTTTCTTAACGTAGTTGGCAACTTGTTTCTTAACACGTTTAGCTGTTTTACACACATGCGTGTACATTTCCTTAAGGGTTTTACCCCAGTTACGGAACATGCTCTTAGCTTCTCGTGTCTTAGGTGTCGTCTTGATTCCTGTTGACTGGCTATACTCGTCTCGAATATGTTGCTGACGGCGTTGCTCAGCTTGGGCTCTAGCTTGAGCCTATTGTTGCTGAGCATAGGCATGACTGCTACTTGGAGAGTGGTATCCTCCACCGTAACTGCCTGATGAGGCCTGGTAACTTGGTGCAGAGTGATAGTTATTCCACTGCTGAACTGCCCAGTTCTTGACATGGTTAACTTGAGTGCCAACCCAGTTAACAGCCTGACTGACCTTGTTGCCTACCCAGTTCACGGCATGAGATACTGCACTCTTCACTGTATTCCACGTATTTGTCGCAACTCGCTTCACTGTATTCCAAGCGTTGCTTGCTGCTTTCTTCACTCCGTTCCAAGCTTTACTTGCTGCCTTCTTAATGCTCTTCCAGAAGTGTCCACTTGGGTCGGTGTAGTTGACTGGGTTATTGTGGACATAGGTTTAGCGATTCTGACTAAGCGGATCGGTTAACTCACCTTGGTAGGAATCCTCGGTGAGGAAGGTACCAGCCTCACTATCATAGTAACGAGCACGCAGATAGTCAAGTCCAGTGACATCACGAGCTTCACCGTTGTAGGCAAATGGGTTGCCTGTCTCGTCAGTGCTTTCTTTGGTTGAACCGTAGAGGTTGTAAGAGCTTGAAGCGACTGATTGACCATCCTGAACCAATCCTGTGACAGATCCTGCTTGGTTGGTCAGGTAATCATAACTCTTATCTGTCTTATTGTCAAGATAAGAACTTCTGCCATATCCGTAGGTGTAAGTCTCTCTTGCTTTCAGCTCACGGTCATAGGTCTGGAGCACTTCGGTATGTTCTCGGTTGACATCATTGACATAGTTGCGCTCCTCGTAGTAATAGTAGGTGTCTTCCCTCGTCGTATAAGGGATAAGAATATCTGCCACTTCACTAGCATAGGTCACATCCCCCTCACCTGGAAGGTTGCCCAAATCTGGCGGATTGACCACAAGACCTTCGTCGTTAGCCCTATCCTTAGCCACTTTCTTGTGGTAGGCAGTAGACACATCATCAAAAATGTCATGCCAGATACTTCCGACCGTCTGTGGTAAGGTAGAGAGCGACTGGAGGACATTCTGACTAAAGCCATACCAGAAGATACTATTTTCCTCACCCGCTGGTGCAGTGTGCGGAGACTTTTTACCTCCTGAACGAGCAGTATCTTTTGGTTTTCGCTGGAAGAGAATGTAAAATCGTAAGTTCGAATTTTCAATAAGAACTATAAGGATTGGATATCAACTACCCCATTTTGAATTTTCAAGGCGTATAAATACAGTTGAAAAAATGAATTAAAGAACCCAACTGATCCAACAGTGTAATAGCGTAGACCAACTTTTAATGTGACTGACATCTCATTAGTTTATAACTGATCTCGCATTATATAACCTCTATTATGGTAATTACTTAGTTGTTAATAGTATTGTGGGATCCATAATTAATTCTCGATTGACTTCTGCTGCAACACCAGTAATTTCAAAGAAAATCAGCATTAAAAATTATTACTCCAGAAAAATTCTTGCTTTGATATTGAAACTTTTTCGATATCAATAGTTTTACAAATAAAATTGAGAAGAACAAGACCCTCTAAAACTATCGTGCATTTCGTAAAAATCTCATCATAATAATCAAGCGATATATCTTGACAAGTATATAACTGATTTTTTGTAAAATCTTTTACTTTAAAATTTCTACGTTCTCGTGCATCTGTCTCATAATTTAGCTTTGAACAGCCATTAAAAGTAATTTTCCAACATTCTTCCAGATTATGTTTATCCAAATCATAGTCTTCAATATATAGATGAACTTCATCACCAAAAAATAAGATTTGTAGGTCTAAAATTCGTACATCCCAATAATCAATACGATTAATTTCAATTTGCTTCTCTCTTAAATTAAACTGTCCCATTATTTATTAATCCTCCATTTATTTACTATTGATCACCATTCCACGGGATATGTGCATCTGGACTTCGATAATCAACTATTTTTCCATTTATATCTAAAGGATTTTGGTTTCCATCATAAAAATGTAAATGTGGATAGGTAGTTTTAGAATCTGGTGGATCAATTCTGATTATCGGTTTCGGACTTACACCATCATAAATATGCACAAAACCGTTATTGTTGTTCAACTCCCACCCCTTTGGTAGTGTCTTGCCTATATTATCTAATGACATATTGGCAATTTGCCTAGGTGATAATTTATCAAGTGATGATAATGGCGTTAACGGTCCGTTATTTTGTTGTGGTCCATAAGGTTTTAATGGAGTTAAAGTGTCATTTGGCTGCTGTGGACCATATATCTGTCCAGTTTCTGCCGGCATCGACTTACTACCGCTACTCCACTTCATTCCATTTTCTTTAGGGACACTAGAATTATATTTCGCAACTTGTACTCCAGCATAAATAGAAGCTCCAGTTTGAACAATTGGAATGAGCGGAACAAACGGTGCTATCTTTTTCTCAAGGTCCGTTGCTGGTGTTCCATCCGGTCGACGACCTGTTTTTCTGATCGAGTCGTAGATATTGAGATAATGGTACTTGTTCAATTCCGCAATGTGGTCAGCTTGTTTCGCATCCTCTTTTGCCTTCAGCTCCCGGTAACGCTTCATGACAAACTGGTCTTCAAACAATTGTTTTGGACTCCGGACAATATAGCCATAGCCAGTACCTTGATAGCTATGTTGAGCACTAATGAGACCTTTGTATTTCTTCGTCAACTCCTCATAATCCAGTTTGTTGACTTTCTTCTTAAAGGATTCGCTCACTGTGGGTTTAGTGGTAGCTTTATCCTTAGCCTTAGCAGTCTTCGGATTGCACACATGCTTCAATGTCTCAGCTAAGGCTTTACCCCAGTTACGGAACAAGTTCTTGCCTTCCCGGGTCTTCGGTGTGGTCTTGAGACCTGTTGCTTGGCGGTATTCGTCACTAATCTTTTGCTGACGGCGTTGCTCGGCTTGGGCTCTAGCTTGAGCCTGTTGTTGTTGAGCATAAGCATGACTGCTACTTGGAGAGTGGTATCCTCCGCCATAACCGCCTGATGAGGCGTGGTAACTTGGTGCAGGGTGATAGTTATTCCACTGCTGAACTGCCCAGTTCTTGACATGGTTAACTTGAGTGCCAACCCAGTTAACAGCCTGACTGACCTTGGTGCCTACCCAGTTCACGGCATGGGATACAGCGCTTTTCACTGTATTCCACGTATTTGTCGCAACTCGCTTCATCGTATTCCAAGCGTTGCTTGCTTCTTTCTTCACTCCGTTCCAAGATTTACTTGTTGCTTTCTTGAGTTTCTTTTTTTAGATACTGCTTCAGATAAGTGAGTACAGCGTCATCTTGGCAAGAACCAATCACTTGATCTGCTAGGAGCTGGATAGACAGCTTGGCATTACTTGGAACAAGGGCTAGTCCTGCAAATTCCAACATTTCTATATCATTTTCATTGTCTCCAAAGGCGACAACATCTTGACTGCTTAGACCAAAATGTTCACACAAGTAATTCAGGCCAACAGCCTTATTGTTGCCATTTAGAATAATGTCTACCGAGTCAAATCCGGTTGTGACGGAGTGAATTTCTGGGAAGGTCTCATTCAACCAGCGATTGGCTTCTTCCAGAGTTTCTTGGTCAAAGGTGACCACCAACTTGACAATGGCTGCCTCAACGGTTGCAAAATCTGTTACTAAGACAGTATTGGGATAATAGTTGATAATCCGGTCATAATACTCTTTGTCAATGCTATCGAGTAAAAAGGCCCCATTTTTCCCCGATAAAAGAACGGTACTGCGACTTCCATAGGGACCCGCTTTGATGGCTTCAATCAAAGGAAGATAGATTTTTTTTGCAATGGGAGCATCTTCAAAAATGATTTGGTCTCTATAAGCGACTATACTGCCATTTTCAGCTAAGAAACCCATTTGTTCTTCGTAACCGTTAAAGACGCTCTTTAAACTCAAAAGAGGACGACCACTGGCTGCAACTAAGAGATAATCTTTTTCCTTAAACAGCTTCAAAATCTCCTCGAGACCTTCTCTATCAAAGGAATGGTCTGGTCTTAAAAAGGTTCCATCTAAATCGGTTGCAAAAATTTTCTTGATTGTCATGCTACAAACTTTCTACATCTTTTAGTTTTACAGAAACCAGCTTGGAAACTCCTGATTCCTGCATGGTAACACCATAAATTGCATCTGCTGCTGCCATGGTTCCTTTTCGGTGGGTCACAACGATAAATTGACTGGACTTGTCAAAACGATTCAGGTAATCCCCAAAGCGTTTGACATTGGCCTCATCAAGTGCAGCCTCCACCTCATCCAAGATGACGAACGGAATCGTTTTAACGCGAATAATCGAGAACAAGAGGGCTAGAGCAGAGAGAGCTTTTTCTCCACCAGACATAAGGTTTAGGGATTGAATCTTCTTGCCAGGAGGCTGGACAGAAATCTCTACACCAGCTGTCAGCAAATCAGAATCGGTCAATACAAGGTCTGCCGATCCACCACCAAACATCTGCTTAAAGGTCATTTGGAAGGATTCGCGAATGGCTTCAAAGGTCACTTTGAAGCGGTCTTTTACCTCACTGTCCATCTCATGAATGGTCCCTAGTAATAAGTCTCTCGCAGAAAGAACATCGTCTCTTTGGCTATTGAGGAATAATAGCCGTTCAGAAACTTGGTCAAACTGCTCAATCGCTTCTAAGTTGACAGGTCCAAGAGCACGGATAGAGCGTTCTAATTGTTTGAGTTCTTGCTCTGCTGAAGCTAGTTCAGTGAGAGGGTTAGCTATTTTAGAAGCCTCTGCAAAACTCATCTTGAACTGTTCTGTCAGATTGAGAGCCAGCGTCCGCAAGCGTTGGCCTATTTGTTCACAAATCGCTTCCAGTTTGGCCTGATTGCGGATCAATTCATCATTTTTAACACGCGCTTGCTCTAGGCGCCCTTCAATATCTTCAAATTGGCCTTCGATATCCTCCAATTCAAATTTTAGGCGGATCAAGCCTTGTTCTGTCTCTGTCTTTTTGGCAGTTGCAACTTGCAACTGTTCGGACAAGACTTCCAAACTCGTATCATCCAAGGCCAAATCTTTTTCTTGGATAATTTCCTGCAAGAGGATGATTTCTTTTTCGAGTGCCTCACTTTCGTCTTGCAATCGTTTCAAGGTTTCTTTCTCAAAACCAAGTTCGCTTTGCATTTGCCGCTCTTCTAATTTTAGC
Source organism: Streptococcus cameli (assembly GCF_053207365.1). Taxonomy (NCBI): domain Bacteria; kingdom Bacillati; phylum Bacillota; class Bacilli; order Lactobacillales; family Streptococcaceae; genus Streptococcus; species Streptococcus cameli. Next base: position 168,246 of record NZ_JBRUIM010000005.1, read on the forward strand.
TCGGCTTGCTGGTGTTGCAGGCTCTGCAACTGTTCTTGGATAGCGTTGCGGTTAGTTTTTACTTCTTCAATTTGAGCTGTAATGGCTTGTTTTTTTTCTTCAAAGGTAGATAAAGCAGCCTTGTTCTGGGCAATAGCTGTTTCTAGTTGGTCCTTGCGGTCACCAGAAACCTGAGCTGTTTGCATGGAAATCAACTGTTTCATATCTGCCAATCGCTCAGCTAGTTGCTCATGTTGGAGTCGGATTTTTTGTTCCTGTAAGCGGGCTTGCTCTCCTTCTTCCTTAATCGTCTCCAATTGTTGGCGAAGGGCTTCCAAGTTTTCTTTTTCCTTGGCAACTTGTTTTTCCTGCTGGGTAATTTCTTGGTGCAGGACTGTGACTTCAGCCTGCAATGCCTCTAGTTCCGGCTTGATAAACAGTGTGTTGTTGTTGCGATTCGCTCCTCCTGCAAAAGAGCCGCCAGGACGAATTTCTGAGCCATCCAAGGTCACAATCCGAATCTGGTAACCAGTTGCACGCGCTGCCTGGTTTGCTTCTTCCAAGGTTTCAAAAATAGCAATGCTACCAAGCAGGTTTTGAAAGATATTTGAAAGTGCTCTATCATAGGAGACCAATTCATCTGCACTACCTAAAAAGCCAGCAATTTTTTCCAACTGCGAACGATTGGCTTGGGAAATCTGCCTTGGCTTAATGGTGGTCAGCGGAAGAAAGGTCGCACGGCCTTGGCGGTTTTTCTTAAGAAAGGAAATCCCTGATTTCGCATCAGCCTCTGTCTCTACAATAATGTGTTGACTAGCAGCACCAAGGGCGATTTCCATCGCTGTTTGGTAACGAGCATCAAAGCTCACATGCTCACTAACCGCACCAATAATCCCGCCCAGTTGGTCTGCCTGTTGCAGCACCGCTTTTACCCCAGCATAAAAATTGGAATGATTTTTTAAGATGGATTCCAAGCTATTCTTGCGGGCTTCTTTATTTTTCAATTGATCTAGGAGAGAAAAGAGTTTTTCTTGCTCCTCTTGGTAAGTCTGATTGGCAATTGAGGCTGACTGTCTAGCGGTCTGGTAATCTGCCAAAAGGCTGCGAAGACGAGCTTCAGCTTCTGAAAATGTCTGTTGACTGGTTGAAACTTCTGCTTCCAGTTCCGTCTTATCTGCTTCCAGACGTTGCATCTGCTCTGCTTTACTGGCAACAGTTTCCATATGGTTTTCCAAATCTTGCTCCAATTTGGCCAATTGATTGGAATGTTCTGCTTCAGACTGCAAGAGCGTGACATAGGTCTCACGTAAGTGTTCGATGACTTGGTCTGGATCTTCTGAGAAATGGGCAATTTCGTCTGTTAGTGCCGTAATTTGAGATTGGATAGCTCCTAGTCGCTCTGTCAAGATTCCTGTTTTTTCTTGGCTTTCTTCCAAAGCAACCTGGGTTTGTTGGCGTTTCTCCTCCTGAGCTGTCAAACGGTTTTGGGCCTCTTGTTTGCTGGACTCATTTTGGCTGGATTCCAACTGGTGTACCGCTTGTTTGCGTTCAATATCGCTAATCAGACGAGTCACATCTAGGAGAAGGGCTTGTTCTTTTTCCAAGAGCTGGTTGAGTTTTTGACGTTCTTGTTTGAGCTCCTGGTTTTCCAGTTCCAACTTGTCCCGTTGTTGGTAATAGGCACTCAAATCTGCCTTGACACGGCCGAGCTCTTTTTCTTTTTCAGATAGTTCCTTTTTCCCGTTTTGGATTTGAGCCACCAAAACATCCAGATAGAGATCGCTGCGTTTGCCATCCAGGTCTAGAAATTCTCGGGCTACTTGGGCTTGTTTTTCTAAAGGTTTGACCTGCTTGTCTAACTCAAAAATGATGTCTTCCAAGCGGTCCAAATTGTCCTGTGTTTGCGCCAGTTTGCTCTCCGTTTCCTTCTTTCTGGTCTTGTATTTCAAGACACCCGCCGCCTCTTCAAAAATCGCACGACGTTCCTCCGGTTTGGAATTAAAGATGGCTTCGACCCGGCCTTGAGAAATAATGGAGAAGGAATCCCGACCGAGTCCCGTATCCATAAAGAGGTCATGAACATCTCTCAAACGGACTTTTTTTCCATCGATCAGGTACTCACTGTCTCCTGAGCGGTAAATCTGGCGTTCAACCTTGATTTCCTTTGCCTTATCGGCAATAAAGCCATTGCTATTGTCTAGGGTAACTGTTACGGTCGCAAAATTGAGGGGCTTACGGTTTTCCGTTCCCGCAAAAATAACATCTGGCATCTTACCACCACGCAAGCTCTTGGCAGAAGATTCCCCTAAAGCCCAACGCAGGCTTTCTGTGATATTGGATTTTCCAGACCCATTTGGTCCGACAACAGCTGTAACCCCCTTGTCAAAGACCACTTTCGTTTTATCCGCAAAGGACTTGAACCCTTGCATTTCAATTGATTTCAGATACATACTTATCTCCTAGCCTCCACTGCATTTTTAGCGGCAGCTTGTTCAGCTAATTTTTTGGAACGTCCTGTTCCTTGTCCGATAACGTCCCCATCAGCCGTCACTTCCACAGTAAAGATTTTCTCATGGGCCGGTCCCACTTCATCAATCACCTGATAGGAAATCACAATCTCCCCATTGACTTGAAGCATTTCTTGTAGGGTCGTCTTGTAATCCGTCACCTTTTCAAAGTTACCGACCTCCAACTGGGGAATCATGACCTGGTGTAGAAAACCTTCCACCGTTTTTTCTCCCTTGTCCAAAAGCAGGGCTCCCAAAAATGCTTCGAAAGCATCTCCTAGTATGGTATCACGATTGCGACCACCTGTCTTTTCTTCTCCTTTTCCAAGCAAGAGGTACTGGTCAAACCCACACTGTCTGGAAAAACCTGCGAGGCTTTCTTCCCGTACAAAACTGGAACGCATCTTAGACATCTCTCCCTCTGGCTGGTCCGGGTATTTTTGGTAGAGGTATTTGGAAATAATCAATTGAAGAACAGCGTCTCCTAAAAATTCCAAGCGTTCATTGTGTGAAATTTTTAGAAGGCGGTGCTCGTTGGCATAAGAGGTGTGAGTAAAGGCGGTTTGCAGCAAGTCTAAATCTGAAAAATCAATTCCAAACTCCACCTGCAGTTTTTCTTGCAGTCGTTTCATCTCAGTTTCCTTTCTGTGCTACCCACGTTCTCCCTGGGCAGTCTATCCGTTTTATTATACCACAATTTCGCTATGATTCCCTCCTTAACCCTTGATTTTGCAAGAACTACCATTTCAATCAAAAGACCATTTTTTAGAAACATGGTATAATGGATAAAATAGCTATTGATACAAAGAAGGAAAATATGATTACCAAAGAATAATAACTCCTTATTTCAACAGAACTTAACCCAATGAAAAGCCCGTCTTATCGGGCTTTTTTGATTTTCCGTCAGGTTAAATTAAGCTAACTTTAAAAATAATTTGGGGCGA
>NZ_JBRUIM010000006.1:0-90323 GCF_053207365.1 Streptococcus cameli
GTTTGTCCGGCTAAGCACTCTGGCTTATCCGTTTATTGTTTTTTTGTCATTGACGGACTTGTTAAACAAGTCCACCCTGCACGTTTGGTTCGTCTTCTTTAATTTTCAAAGGTCTTTCATGCCTCTTACGAGACAACTATCTTAGTATACCACCTTCATTTATTCTTGTCAATAACTTTTGCTTATCTTTTTTAAACTTTTTTTCTTATTATGTATACTACCATTTTATTACTAGGAAAAACTACTAAGGGAGTATGAACTCCCTTAGTTTCTTGTCCGTTTCTAATAGCTAAAATCCTTAAGATGACTTTGAAGACTCCGGCGCATCTTGCTTCGGCCGTTGAAACGTTCACCTTGGATGAATAACTGATATTGGGCGCGCTCTTCTTCGCTTAAACCAGATTCGTAACTCTGCATCCGCTCCCAGAACAGATACCGTTCGTCAAGCGTCAACCCCTTTTCGCCGATTAAATGACTTAACCCTCCAATTTCTTCGTGGGGCATCCGGTCAAACTTTCGCTTTTGGCTTTCTTGGTGTCGAATCTTATCATGGATATAATTCCGAAACTTAACTTTGAAATAACGATACAGATTATAGTCATCCTCTACTAAACCAGGAATGCTCAACAATAATTCATGAAGAATTAACATCCCTTCTTGGTCCCAATCCCTTACCTCCCAGCCTTTTATATAATATTCTCGACGTGTCTTGTGAACAATGCCAACTACCTTACCATAAACATCTAAAAATTCCATCCCTATACTCCTTTCTTGAATAAATAAAGTATAGTACCTTTAAAAAATTTCTTACAGGACATTTTTGACATCTATGATTTAAAAAACCCAAAGCAAAAGCTTTGGGAGATTAATCTAGTTTTTCACGTACTTCATCATAACTTAAGGCGTGCACTTCTTCTGCATCTAGTGTTTCTTCAGGCATTTTACCTGTTTCATATATTGATTTAATTTGAACACTGTCAAGAGTTTCAAATTTCAGAAGTGCTTCGGCGATTAATTTATGAGTTTCACGATTTTCTTGAATGATTTCTGCCGCTTTATTTCGTGCTTCATTTAATAAATCACGAACTTCATTGTCCAATTCAAAGGCTGTTTGTTCAGAAATATGTTTTTGAGTTGTATAACCACCAAACATAGCATGATTGCCTTCGTATTGCATTGGACCCATTTTTTCACTCATCCCATACTCAGCAACCATCGCTCTAGCCATTTGAGTTGCTTGTTCGAAATCGTTTGAAGCTCCCGTTGTCTGAACATTAAAGACAATTTCTTCTGCAACACGACCACCCATAAGACCTGCAAGGCGTTCCTTCATATCATCTTTTGAGATAATCATTTGATCCTCTTTTGGAAGAGCAATCATATAACCACCTGCACGGCCACGAGGAACAATTGTTACCTTATGTACATCAGCTGCATTGGATAAAACCAAACCAACAATCGTATGGCCTGCTTCGTGATAAGCAACAATTTCTCTTTGTTTTTGTGAAACCGCCTTGTCTTTTTTAGATGGGCCAGCAATCACACGGTCTTCTGCTTCATCGATATCTGATGCATCAATTTCTGTTTTGTTGCGACGCGCTGCTACTAGAGCTGCTTCATTTAAAACATTCTCCAAATCCGCACCCACAAAACCTGGTGTTTGTTGCGCAACCAATTTTAAATCTACATCTTTAGCCAATGGTTTATTTTTAGCATGGACTTTAAGAATAGCTTCACGGCCTTTTACATCGGGACGACCGACAAGAACTTTACGGTCAAAACGTCCTGGACGAAGAAGTGCAGGATCTAATACATCACTACGGTTTGTTGCAGCAATAACGATGATTCCTTCATTTCCTTCAAAACCATCCATTTCAATCAGGAGTTGGTTAAGGGTTTGTTCCCGCTCGTCGTTTCCACCACCCATTCCAACTCCACGTTGGCGACCAACAGCATCTATCTCGTCGATAAAGATAATAGCAGGCGCAGCTTTTTTAGCATCTTCAAACAAAGAACGTACACGACTAGCCCCAACACCAACAAACATCTCCACAAAATCTGATCCTGAAATGGAGAAGAATGGAACACCCGCTTCACCAGCAACAGCTTTAGCTAAAAGTGTTTTACCAGTTCCCGGAGGACCCTCGAGGAGAACACCTGCAGGAATGCGAGCACCTAAGGCTGTAAATCGTTTTGGATCTTTTAGGAACTCAACTACTTCAACTAGTTCTTGTTTTTCTTCCTCAGCACCTGCTACATCAGAAAAACGAACTTTGATATTGCTTTGTTCTAAAGCTTTGGCCTTGTTTCGACCAAAATTCATAGCTCCCTTGGCACCATTTCCACCTTGATTCATCATCATCATAAAGAAAAAGATGACGATTCCAAATGGAATAATATTCACTAGAAAACTAATCCATAATCCATTGGAACTTTCTGGTTTAACAGTAACTTTGGCCCTGCTTTCATCAGCTAATTTTTGAAGAGTTTCTAAACTAACTTCTGATGGCAATATAATAGTAGAAAACTGTGAATATTTTGTTGTATCTGAAACATTGAAGAGTTTTATACTAGAAGCAACTTCACTTTTTTCTTCTTTTGCTTTTTTGTATTGACCTGTAATTTCAATAATACTGCTATTTGGTTGATAAGTGATTTCTTTTACATTGTCATTTTTTAATTCTTTGATTAATTCACTGTAACTAATTTCTTGCGTCGCAACTTGGTTACTCGCAGAAAAAAATTGATAACCTGTAATCAACGTTGCTAGTAAAAGAATGATGAGAAAAGGATTTCGAACAAATCCTTTGTTGTTTTTATTGTTCATAATTATTTCATGGCCTTTTCTAATTTGAGTATACTTCTTCTTTTAATACTCCAACGTATGGTAAATTCCGGTAATTTTCGTTGTAATCCAATCCAAATCCAATCACAAATTCATTTGGAATGGTAAAACAAGTATAGTCCGCATCAATATCAACTACACGTCCTTCTGGTTTGTCTAGCAATGTTGCGATTTTGATAGAATTCGCTTTTCGAAGAGCAAATAATTCTTTTAATTCTTTTAAAGTACGACCTGTGTCAATGATGTCTTCAATGAACAGAACATCTCGTCCAGTTACATCTGCATCAATGTCTTTAATAATTTTTACCGTACCGCTGCTTTCTGTACCACCGTGGTAACTCGAAACAACCATAAATTCCAATTCTACTTGAGTATCGATGTGTTTCATTAATTCTGACATAAAAGGAATGGAGCCTTTTAAAATCCCTACAAGAAGTGGATTTTTACCCTGGTATTCCTCGGTTAATTTCTTTCCCAATTCTTTGCTTTTTGCTACAATTTCTTCTTCTGAAATGAGAATTTTTTTTACATCATTTTCCAACATAAGTGTTTTTACTCTTTCATTTTTATATATAAGATGTCACTCATTATATCATTTTTTAGTGATTTACTCAAATCACTTGTCACAATATTCGTGATTCCTAAAATTTTAAAATCTTGCTCAATTAAAATAGCTTTTTGCCGCATATCAGCAGGAATTTTCTCATCAATGAAAAACCGTCTCAGTTTTTTATTGATTCCATTTAATAAGATTTTATCCCCTGGTTTCCGATATCTTAAGATAATAGGAACTCTCTTCTTGCAATAAATTTTATAATCATGAGGGATTTCCGTATTTAAAGAAAAAATGGCATTGCCAAATTCAAGAATTTCGTCTGATTGTAACACATATTCTTCTTTTTCAACATCCGTCTGTGGACTTATTTTTTCAATGGAAAAACGCTGATAATTTTTTGAAAGAAAATAATCATTCTTTAAGTAGCCTTGGTAATTCGCTTTCTTTCTTAAAATAGTCAAAACTTGTTGCAGCTGATCTTTACTCAATTGCAGATCGGAAAATGACTCTAGATACTGTTGCAATAAAAAATACTGTACTTCTTTTGGTTGTGCTTGAAATTGTTGAATATTTGTGCAGTCAATTGCTTGTGTGAATGACTTTAATGCCGTTTTTAAAGAATGAATCTCCTCACCTAGAGACAATAGTTGTTTTCGGATTTGTGGATTTTCTTCTTCTAGAAGTGGTAAATAGTGATTTCGGATACGGTTTCGAAAATAGAAGGAAGAGTTATTACTGGTATCTTCAAAAAATCGACTGGCCTTCAATTCTTCTTTTTTAAATGATAACAGTGGACGAATCAATTCTCCAGGACCAAATTGCCTAACTGCTTTTATTCCGCGTAGATCAGTTAATCGATTTCCACGAATGATTCGCATCAGAATGGTTTCAGCTTGATCATCAGCATGATGGGCTGTTACCAAGGCCGTGTAGCGTTCTGATTCCATAATCGAAGTAAAAAAATCATATCGCACATCACGGGCTTTTTTTTCAGAAAAAACAGCTAACGAGTAAGAAGTCGTAAAGAAGGGGATTTGCTTTTGTTCAGCAAATTCCTGTAAAAAATGTTCTTCCGCATCCGATTCAGGTCTTTGTTTGTGGTTAACATGAGCGATGCCTATTTTAATCGATAATTCCTCTTGACAAGCTAGTAGGCATTCTAACAAAGCCATCGAATCTTGACCTGTGGATACAGCTACCAATACCTTTTGATGTTTATCAAAAAAGTGACCATCTCGTGCCACTTTTAAAAATTTTTGCTTCATTTTAATATACCATAAATCTCATTTGCAATTTGTGAAATCTGATCATAAGTTGAATGTTCGGTAAAGATAGACAAGATAAACGGTTGTTCAGCATAAACAAGTGCTACGTCGTGACGAAAATCATAGGCATCCCCTATTTTATGGGCAACAGGTACAGAAATATCACGAGCAATGCGCTGATTATCAAAATTCGTAGATTGCAAACTTTCCAATACATAACCATTTTGGTAATAAAGAGCTTCCATCATCAATCCAGCCATCTTAGAAGAAGCCATTCGATTAGACATATCCCATTTTTGACCGACTATTTCAGTTATTTCTTCATTGTACTTCTGGTCAAATTGATTCGTCAAATAATAAGCTAGTACATTAGTAGCAGCGTTGTCTGATTCTTTTGTTACACGATGGATAAGATTGTCAATTTGGTAGGTTTTATTATCTGCTTTTTTGACAAGACTGCCACTCCCTTCTGGGCCGTAGGCTCCTTTAAAATCATTAACTTTGTCAATATATTGTAAACCTTGTGTCAATTCAAATTGCCCGTTATTTAGTTTATTTTGAACAGCATACAGGACAGGTAACTTTGTAATACTAGCAGCATACATCTGACGATCTTGGTTTATCCCTGATTCTTTATTAGTTGACAACTGCTTGACATAAATAGAATATTGCTGTGACTGATACTTTTGATACAATAATTCTTGCACCGCTTCGATACGATTGTCTGTATCAGATAAATCAGTTGTGAGAATCCAACCATATCCTTCAATTTGAGCATATTCAGCAATTGGTGTTGTAACTACTTTGGATAGTGTAACAGCTTGGTAACTTTTTAAATTTGTCTTTTGTTCTTTTTGCTGATTCGCAAGTGGACTAGAATAAATTTTAAAACCTTTTTTTAACCATTTTTTTTGGTTTACAATCTCTTTACTTATAATGTGATCATCGTAAATCACATCTGGACTTGCCAAGATAAAACCTCTATCCTTTACAACAAAAACAAGCTTATTTTGATTATTTATAGAAACAGACTCAATCACAAATGGCTTATTTGGAGATAACTCTCCATTTTTTTGTGTCAACTCTTTGTCAAGAAACGTGTCAATTTTTTTATATAAATTTGGATTAGAGGGAAGTTTTGAAAAATGTGGTTCTGTTGTTTTAAAGTTTAACTGATAATTTTCAGTAGAACTAATAGCAAAATCAATCTCTGTGCTATCAACCTGTAAACTAGATAAGAAAAAAGGCATGAGTAAAACAAATAAACTTTTTTTCATTTTTCCCTCCTTTCTACTTTTCTTTTTCTATCCTAATTTCCTGATTTTTAACTGATAACTCTTCTAATTTTTCATCTGAAAAAGATAAAAATTTCTTAATCGTATCTAAAATATTTTCTGTCATTTTGGTAACAATCCTGGAATATTGTAAATCATTTCACCATCTTTTGAATACTGATACTTTGCTCGAATGTATTTTTTGATGTATTCTTCATCTTTTAATTTTGTTAAAAGAGAAGATTGTATTCGCTCTTGACGGCTTAATTCGTCATATTTTGCTTCTAGTTCAACGAGTTGTTCTTCTTTTTGTTTCAAGGTATTGTAACTTTCAACCAAATTATAGGTCGGTAAAATAAATAAAAACATGACCAATACAAGAATGAGGGCCATAAAGCGGTTTTTTTGTTTTACCTCATACTCCATCTGTCTTCTTTTACTGGCTTCATCTTGAATATAAGAATTATTCAACTGAAGAATCTTAGATTTTCTCATCTACTTCTACCCGTGTTTCACTTAAAATTTCAAACATTTTCGCAGCATCTTCTTTTTTGGTGCTATCTTTCATTTCCAAAACCTTAACCGTTAAGATTTTGTTTCCGAAACGGATTTCCACTTGGTCATTGGTTTTTAAATCGGTTGATGATTTGGCCAAAACACCATTAACCTTGATACGACCTTTGTCTGCAACTTCCTTTGCAACTGTCCGGCGTTTGATGATCCGGGACACTTTTAAATATTTATCTAATCTCATTTTTTCACCTCAAAATCTCTTCTATTTTATCATTTTTTTTGAAAAATAGCAGAGCTTTATACTGAAATCAAGCAAAAAAGCGGATTTTTCCGCTTTTTATTTCGTTGGAAATAAGAGTATGGTTATCCAAGCAATCACAGATACTAAGATAGCAAAAAGTAGGCTAAAAATCACAACAATCCAAGCTTTTTGATAAGGGTATTTCGATTTTTCTTCTATTTTTTCAATATCACTTAAGGTCTTTCCTGTTGAAATCGCTAGAATTTCTTTATAAGTCTGCGAATCGTATTTTTTCTTAAATTTTTCAATTCTAAGCGAAACATAGAGTGTTGGAAGAAATTGTAGGGCTATCAAAAAAATTCCTAATGTGTCTAAAAAGTAGAGTAAGGGAAAAGCTGTTGTTATTACACTAAGCATTCCAAATAACATGAGTTTAGAGTCTCTATCGAATTGAGCCAGTTCTTTGGCATCTGCCTTTAACGATTCTTTCATGATTTCGACATCTCCTTTGATTAGATTATCTAAGGAGACATCAAAATGGGTGGCTATCAAAAGTAGACTGTGAATATCTGGATAGGTTTTTCCACGCTCCCAATTGGAAATGGTTTGACGTGAAACATAGAGTTTTTCTGCCAGCTCTTCCTGCGATAACCTCCTTTCTGTTCTCAATGCAATCAGCCGATTTTGTAATTCCATCATGACGCCTCCTTGGTAATCTTAGTCTAAGGCTTTTTTCTTTAGTTTACCATACAAGGTCTTTGTCGTTAACATTTTATGGTGTCAAATGTCTTTGTCAGCCTTCCTGATTAGTCTTCCTCACCTTAATAGCCAATAATTGTTCCGCAAAGAGCATGAGTTCTTCTAAGATTTCAAAATTTTTGAGGCGTCTGGCATCGAAGATGACTTCCATTTTGTCATCATTTTCAGCAATTCGGGCCTTAAGATTGGTCTTAGACAAAGCTTCAAAGTAATCCTGTGTCAGGTAAAGCAAGCGGGCTGTAGCCTCAAACCTCACAGTAATGGTACCAGATTTGTTATCAACAACTTCCACAAAGGCTTGGTCCATATAGGATTTGAGGAGGCCAATTTCGATCAGATACGCTACCACATCAGGGTAATCGCCAAAGCGGTCAACCAACTCGTCCTGTAAAGCCATGTAATCGTCCCGATTGTCCATCTGACGAATGCGTTTGTAAATCTCAATTTTTTGGCGCTCATCGCTGATGTAATCACTCGGCAGATAGGCGTCAATTTGCATATTAAGTTCCGCATTGGAACGTTGACGTTCCTTGGTGACTCCTTGTTTTTGAGCAATCGCTTCTTCTAGCAACTGGCTGTACAGTTCAAAACCAACCGAGTCAATAAAACCAGATTGAGAAGCCCCCAAGATATTACCAGCGCCCCGGATAGAGAGGTCGCGCATGGCAATCTTGAAACCAGATCCGAGCTCTGTAAAGCCTTTAATAGCCTCCAAGCGCTTCTCAGCCACCTCAGTCAAACTCTTATCAAGGCGGTACATGAAGTAGGCATAGGCAATCCGATTGCTACGCCCTACACGGCCACGCAGTTGATACAAGGTTGATAGCCCCATATAATCCGCATTCTCAATAAAGAGGGTATTGGCATTTGGAATATCCACCCCTGTTTCAATGATAGTCGTCGTAACAAGGACATCATATTCCCCATTGATAAAGTCTAGAAGGGTATTTTCCAACATGACTTCACTCATCTGACCATGGACAAAACCAATCGTGGCCTCTGGCACCAATTCTTGGAGCTCTGCTACCTTTTGTTCAATCGTGTCAACACGGTTGTAAAGGTAAAATACCTGTCCCTCACGGTCTAGTTCCCGTAAAATCGCATCTCGAATCACCGCTGGATTGGTCTCCATAACATAGGTCTGAACAGGATAGCGGTTGGTCGGTGGCGTTTCAATAACGGACAGATCCCGAATTCCTAGCATAGACATGTGTAAAGTCCTAGGAATAGGAGTCGCTGTCAAGGTTAGAACATCCACCTTGGTTTTCAGAGTCTTCAGCTTTTCCTTATGCTTAACGCCAAAACGCTGCTCCTCATCAATAACGATCAAGCCTAAATCGTTAAAGACAACGTCCTCAGACAAGAGGCGGTGGGTCCCGATAATGATGTCAATTTGGCCTTTTTTCAATTTTTCAATGGTCTTGGTTTGCTCAGCCTTACTTCTAAAACGGCTGAGAACATCGACGTTGACAGGGAAGTCAAGAAAACGAGACAAAAAGTTGGTATAATGCTGCTGGGCAAGGACCGTTGTGGGGACAAGGATTGCGACTTGCTTGCCATCGTTGACAGCTTTAAAGGCTGCCCGCATGGCCACTTCGGTCTTCCCAAAGCCAACATCCCCCACCAAGAGACGATCCATAGGTTGTTTGGCTTCCATGTCCTTTTTGATTTCCTTAATGGACTGGAGTTGGTCATCGGTCTCCACATAGCTAAAAGCCTCATCAAATTCGACTTGATTGGCATCATCTGCTGAAAAAGCATGGCCTTCTAACTGACTGCGTTCGGCATAAAGTTTAATCAAGTCCTCTGCAATATCTTCTACCTGCTTTTGAACCTTTGACTTGGTCTTTTGGAACCGCCCATCATTAAGCTTATTGATTTTGGGTTCTTTACCATCACTAGCGACATATTTGGACAGGAGTTCAATCTGGTCAACAGGTAAGGAAATCCGATCTGAATTCTGGTATTGAATGGTCAAGTAATCCCTGTGGATACCCGATACCACAATGGTTTCAATCCCTAAATATTGTCCAATACCATGGACATGATGGACCACATAATCCCCTTTTTCCAGTTCAGAGTAGTCCTTGAGCTTTTCAGCATTGCTGATATTGGCTCGGCGTGTCCGTCTTTTGACCTTCTTATGGAAAATCTCATGGCTGGTAATGAGGGCAATCTTTTCATCCATGAAATTAAAACCAGAAGATAGATGGCCTAAGACCAATTGGGCCTCTCCAACTTCAATGGCATCTTCTTGGACAATCGGCAAGTCAATGTCGTAGTCCTGTAAGGTTTTCTGGAGATTTTGTAAACCTTGCTCAGACTCTGACTGGAGTAATACCGTGTAGCCAGATTTGCCAAATCGTCTTAATTCATCTGCTAGCAGTGGAATTTGACTAAAAAACTCCTGCATCTTGTGTTGGTTAAATTGGTGGAGCTGATCAAACTGAAGATTCCCCAAACCTTTTTGAAAGGGGGAGAAAAAACTAGCGGGCTTGTGCTGTCGCAATTGAGAGTAGATAGAAGCAAAATAAACCTGATCAGGAAGTGTTTTACTATTTTGTAAATTACTTGTCAAGTAGTCTGCAATTTCCACTTCAAACCGGGCATGACTGTCTTGAATTCTGTGAAAATCATCAAAAAAGATCGAGCTTGCTGCTGGCAAATAATCCAGAAGGGTCCACTCTTTCTCATAGAGGTAACTTAGGAACTGACGGATTTGTTCGTGACGTTTTTCATGCTTTAATTCAGAGACGACTTCTTCCAAATATGATTTCAAGACTGTGTTGTCAGAATCGTCAATTTTACTTGACAGTATATTGACAACTCGTTGATAATCTTCTGTACAAGTCAGGATGTCTGTTGCTGGTGTAATGGTAACAGACTCTAAACTGTCAATTGATGTTTGGTTGACACTATCAAAACTACGGATACTGTCAATCTCATCTCCAAAGAATTCGATGCGATAGGGATGGTCTTGCCCGAAACAATAGATATCTAAGATGTCCCCACGCAGGCTAAATTCACCAGGTGTTAACACCCGCTCTTCTTTTTTGTAACCCATATTGTGCAGGTCTTTTAAGAGCTTTTCAAGAGCTACTTCGACGCCAATCCCCCAATTAAAGAGATGATCTTTGTAGTCTTTGGGATTGGGTAAGAGTAATCGCGTCGCCTGTATACTGGCAATCACAATTCCTGATTGATCCTTGTCTTGTAAAAAATTCAAGGTCCGTACGCGGGATTGGACCTTTTCATCAGAGGCAAAGACAAATTCAGCTACTGCTGCATCATCTGCAAAGAAATGGTAGACCTGATCGATTCCTAATAAGCCTTCTAAGTCTGCTGCTAGTTTTTCAGCTTCATTGTTATTGGCTGTCACGACCAAGATTTTTTGATTTGGAAATTCTTCTAATGCAGTTGACATCACCAGAGCCTTTGAGGATTCAGACAGCCCCATGAGCAGTTGGCGGTGGTTTTGATTGAGATGGCTAAGCCAGCTATTGACCGTTTTATTTTGACTGATTAGTTCTTTTACATTCATACTAGCCACTGTACCGTTGTGTCATTTTGGTAAAATCACCCTCTTGTAAATAAAAGTTGACAGCATTGTCAACCCTGTCAAGGGCATTTAAAATCGCAATATAATCGTCGTTTTCAAATTTTGTCAGGACATGGTGATGGACAGGCACACCATTTTTAGGACGGCCAATGCCAATCTTAACCCGGTCAAATTCCTGAGTTCCAAGATGGGCAATAATGGATTTAATCCCGTTGTGTCCTCCTGCAGAGCCCTTTTGACGAAAGCGTACCTTTCCAACTTCCATGTCCAAATCATCATAAACAATGATGACATCTTCAATATCAAGGCCAAAATAGGTGACAAGGGCATGAACAGCCTCGCCAGATTTATTCATAAAAGTAGTTGGCTTGACCAAAAATATTTTCTCCCCATTGAGACGGGTCGTGGCGATTTCAGCCTTAAAGACCTTATCTTCTGTAAAGGTTTCATTGGCTGTTTTGGCTAATTTATCCACCAGCATAAAGCCGACATTGTGTCTGGTTTCATGGTATTTGGAGCCTGGGTTACCGAGGCCTACGATCATTTTTGTCATCTTTTCTCCTTGTCTCTAAACGCCAAAAGGACTGGAAAAACTTTCCAGCCTTATGGTCTTTTCATCTTTCTTATACGTTAAAGCGGAATTCCATGATGTCGCCATCTTGTACGACATATTCTTTTCCTTCTTCCCGGAGGCGTCCAGCTTCTTTGACAGCCTTCTCGCTACCATAGGTCATTAAATCATCGTAAGACATGGTCACAGCACGGATAAAGCCTTTTTCAAAGTCCGAATGGATAATCCCAGCAGCTTGAGGAGCCTTGATACCGCGTTTGAAGGTCCAAGCGCGGACTTCTTTTTCACCTGCTGTAAAGTAAGTCCCCAAACCTAGTAAATGGTAGGCTGCACGGGTTAACTTATCCACACCAGATTCTGTCAAACCGATTGCTTCAAGGAATTCTTGGCGTTCTTCCTCTTCTTCCAATTCGGAAATCTCTTCTTCTGCACGCGCTGAAATCACTACAACTTCTGCGTTTTCGGTCGCTGCAAACTCACGGATTTGCTTTACGTAGTCGATTTCATCTGGCTCAGACACCTTGTCTTCATCGACATTGGCCACGTAAAGGACTGGCTTGGTCGTCAAGAGGAAGAGTTGTTTGACGACACGTTGCTCTTCTTCTGTAAAGTCGATGGTACGAGCTGATTTGCCATCTTCAAGGACAGGCTTGATTTTTTGAAGGACGTTAAATTCTGCTACAGAGTCCTTGTCTTTTTGAGTACGGGCCATTTTTTCAACACGCGCATAGCGTTTGTTGACTGAATCAAGGTCTGCCAGAATCAATTCCAAATTAATGGTGTCAATATCTGCCAAAGGATCCACAAAGGCATCATCACGGCCTTGCTCCCGCATGACATTTTCATCATCAAAGGCACGCACCACATGGACAATGGCATCCACTTCACGGATATTGGCCAAGAACTTATTTCCAAGACCTTCCCCTTTAGAAGCCCCCTTTACAATCCCAGCAATATCTGTAAATTCAAAGGTTGTCGGAACAGTCTTTTTAGGGGTAATCAACTCTGTCAACTTGGTCAAGCGCTCATCTGGAACTTCTACCATACCAACGTTTGGGTCAATGGTTGCAAAAGGATAGTTGGCAGCTTCTGCTCCTGCCTTGGTAATTGCATTAAATAGGGTTGATTTACCAACGTTTGGTAAACCGACGATACCTGCTGTTAAAGCCATGTCTTATCTCCGTTTTCAAAATTTCAATCATGACTATTATAGCAGAAAAAAATGAAAAAAACTTGTCTAATGACAAGTTAATTGAAATAGGCCATAATAAAATGAGCTCCTAAAAAAATAATAGCAATGAAAATCAAAACAATAGTATCTCCTTTTGAAAGGGGACGTTTGGATTCTTCACTTAAGTATTCCCAGGCATTCATTGGTTTTTCAATTTTCTCTACCACTTTCACTTGCGGCAGTTTTCCTGTGACCAATTCATCCAGGCTTACTTCTAGGATTTCAGCTAATTTCACCACATTTTCCAAATCAGGACTTGCTTCTCCGTTTTCCCACTTAGAGATTGCTTGACGGGAGATATAAAGTTGTTCTGCTAGGAATTCTTGCGAGAATTGTTTTTCTGCCCTTAATTTTTTTAACTGTTCTGCAAATGGTAACATAGCTCAAACCGCCTTTCTTTTTTCTAATTTCATGATAGCTTAATTTCTAGTTGACAACAAGCACTTTTTTTGGCAACACCTGGTTGCGCAATCGACTCAAATCGTTGATAGAGAGGTATTTTCAGGTTGCGGTGATTAGAAGGGTAAAAAAGCATAGGCAACCGCAATTAGGATAGCTGGTAGGCTATTGGCCACCTTAATTCCCTTGTCAAAGACCAGATTGAGTCCGACACAAAAAATAAGGACATTGCCCACCAAGGACAGGTTGGATAGGGCCTGGTCCGTCATGAGAGGCGAGAGAACCCCTGCAAGTAAGGTCACACTGCCTTGTAACAAAACCAAGGGTACCGAAGCAAACAGGCTCCCTTTTCCTTTAGCCGTCGTCACCAAAAGGACAATCATAAAATCCAAAATAGCCTTGGCTGCAAGGATACTGTAATCCCCCGTTAGCCCTTCTGTAATGGCACCAACGATGGCCATAGCTCCAATGCAAATGGTCAAAGAAGTTGTCAAAAAAGCATCGATAAATTGACTATCCTGGTCATTTTGACTGATATTTTTCAGCCAGTTTCCCAAGCGTTCAAAAACTCCTTCAATATTGAGCAACTCTCCAATCAAGGTTCCAAGCATAATACTGACAATCAACATCATCACCCCTTGCGTAGCAAGGCCTGTTTCTGATAAGGTTAGAAACTCTGCCATGGTCCCACCAATACCTAAAAAGAGAACAGAGACCCCTGTCATGGTCATCAGAGACGTTTGGGTATCTGGTTTTAACCCTTTTCCTAAAAGGAGGCCAAAACCACCTCCTAAGAGAACGCCAAGGGCATTTAAGAATGTTCCTATCATGATAGTGGTGTTTCCTCAAGGACTTTCTTCATCTTTTTTTCAAAATCATGGCGACTCATCATGACCACATGGTCGCAGTTGGTGCATTTGATTTTAATATCTGCCCCTAGTCGCGTAATTTTCCAACAATTAGCCTTTTTACCTGTCGCCTTGATGGTGCAGGCATGGGGCTTTCTCATTTCTACCAGACTTCCTAATGCGTACATATTTTACCTCATTTGTATATTTTTCGTTGGTGAGAGCGAATGCTCGTTTCTTTCAAAATCTGACTCTCTCCATCAACTTGTATCACTTGCTCTTTCTCAAATAAAATTCGCAGCAACATCCCTTGGCTATGTTCCAAATAGGGAGATTCTTCATGTCGTTTAAAGACTAAATCAAGCAAGGAAAGAATTTTTTGCAAGAAAGAACCATAAGAAATCGTGACCAAATCATGATGGCTTTTTTTAGGAGTAGCTGTTGGCCAAATCAAAATACCACCACCAAAATAAGCACTGTTTGCTACCGATAAGAAAAACAGATTGTGGTAGTGTTTTGTTCGACCATCTTGCTCAATTTGGACTGAAAAACGAATGTTTTTAAAAAGGGTCACGATTGAAAAAACAAGATAAGTCAATTTTCCAAGTTTTAAGAAATTTAACCACCTTTTAAGAGAAGAATTTTCAGAATAGGCAATAACCTGAGCAGCAAAACCAGCATCTAGGCTATTGATAATAATCCCTTGTTCGTATTCTAATAAGGTTATTTCCTCTGTTTTATTCTGTTTAAGAGCGGAAATTGTTTGTTCTGTATTCAACTGCAAAAAGCGAGCAAAATCATTTCCTGATCCAGCAGGAAGATAAGCAAAAGGAATCGTTTTAGGAAGAGAATCTAAAACAGTTGAAAGAGTCCCATCTCCTCCAATAATAACCAATTGGTCTCTTTCTTGCCGAAATGTTTGTAAAAGAGATTTTACTTGATTTTTCTCGTCACCTTTGCAGCATGTTTTAAAAATACGTGTTTCTGAAAAATGTGGAAGAAGTTGCTCCATGATTTGATTGGCACTGCGACTTCCTGCATTTGGATTTGCTAATATATAAAGTACCATACACATTTGATTATACCATAGCCCATGTCTACTAGGACAAAAAAAGAAATGAGATTTTTTCTCACTTCTTTTGGGTTTAATTTGTCCGAACTGGAGTAATCAACTGAATAAATTCTTGTTCTTCTGTATTTGGTACCAGAGTAAATGGACGAATTGGAGAGATAAAACTAATCATTACTTGTTCCTGTCCAACAGCTTTTAAAGCGTCAATCAAATAAGTTGGATTAAAACTAATTACCAAATCTTCACCAGAAACAGATAAGGTATCCAGTTCTTCATGGACACGTCCTACTTCAGGAGAGTGAACGTGAGCTGATACAAGTCCGTTTTGAATTTCTAATTTGACCGTTCCATTTTGTGTGGCATTGGATAACAAACGAGCACGTTCCATGGCATGACGAAGATTTGCTGTATCGAATACAACACTCGTATTGCTCTCTTTTGGTAAAAGACGATCAGTATCTGGATAAGTTCCTTCTAACAAGCGTGTATAGAAGCTAATATCCTCACTTCTAAATAACAGTTGATTATTAGAAAAGAAAACTTCAACGGTTTCAATATCATCTGAAAAGACAGAGCTAAATTCTTTTAAGGAGCGACTTGGAATCACTACATCAAAGTTATCTCCTGATTTTTCTAGGGTAATGGTCCGTTGGCTCATGCGATGCGAATCCGTTGCAACGGTTTTTAAATGATTATTTTCAGATAGAACAAAGTGTACGCCAGTTAAAATTGGGCGACTTTCTTGTGTACTAGCTGCAAAAGCAGTTTCATTGATGATGTCTTTTAATACTTTTGTTTCTAAAAGAAGTGGTTTTGAAGTAGGAACTTCTTGAAGACGAGGATATTGCTCAGCTTCTTTCCCTTTTAAGGTAATCTCAGATTTGCCACTGGTCAACACAACTTGTTTTTGTTCAATTTCTTTTAAATCTAAGACAATATCTGGCAGACTAGAGACAACATTGATAAAGAAGTTTGCTTCTAATAAGATAGATCCTGTTGAAGAAATCAACAAACCTGCATTTTCATCTTCAACAGAGATAAAGTTTTCAATTGAAATTTGTCCGTTTGATCCAGTAAAAGTAATACCTTCTCTTGTTACCTCGATTTTGATAGTAGATAAAACAGGAATTGCATTTTTATGGCTAATGGCACGTTTGGTTGTGTTTAAGGCTTGGAGAAAACTAGCCTTGTTGATGGAAATATGAATCATGGATTCTCCTTTATATTTAATTTTATAAGGTTAATAGTAATAGTAGTATCTGTGTATTCTGTGGAAAAGTCAATAAAAACTTAGAGTGATAAGAAAATCGCCTTGTTCACAACTTGTGGAAAATTCTCTTCTTTTTTAGGAACTTATCCACATTATCGAATATTGTTTCGAATAGTCGTTAATTCAATTTCAAGATTTTCATCATCCATCAGCATGGTTTTTATTTTATTATGTGCATGCATAACAGTTGTGTGGTCACGGTTTCCAAATTCTTTTCCGATTTTTGGAAGAGAATTATCAGTTAACTCACGCGCTAAGTACATGGCCACTTGTCGCGCGTGGACGATGTTTTGAACGCGTTTGGCGCCTTTAATTTCTTTTACGCTGATACCATAGAAATTCCCTACTTCTGTCTGGATTTTATCAATGGAAACAAGTGTCGTCTGTGGATTTGTTTGTTTGCGAGAGCGAATGGCTTCAGCTGCAACATCAACTGTAATCTCTGTTAGTTTTTTCATGGTCGCAATTAGATGAATATCTTTTAGAGCGCCCTCTAAATCACGAACATTGGAGTGAAATTGTCCTGCCAAGTAAGCTAGTGTTTGATCATCAAAACTATAAGGATATTGTTCACATTTATTGCGTAAGATAGCAATCCGTGTTTCTAAATCAGGAGGTGTGATTTCAGTCGTTAAGCCCCATTTGAAACGGGTAACTAAACGTTCTTCTAAATTATCAAGAAAATCAGGGTTTCGATCACTTGTTAAGACAATCTGTTTTTTCTTATCAAAAAGAGTATTAAAAGTATGAAAGAATTCTTCCTGGGTAGAAGCCTTATTTTTGAGATATTGAATGTCATCAATTAACAATAAATCAAGATTCCGATAGGTTTTTTTAAAAGTATCCATATCGTTAAGGCGCAAGTGTTCTAGAAATTCATTGATAAAGGTTTCGGAGGAGACATATTTAATTTGTGCTCTCGGATTTTCTTCCAAGACCTTATTTCCAATAGCATTTAGGAGGTGTGTTTTTCCTAAACCTGGACCGCCAAAAACAAATAAAGGATTGTAGAGTTCTCCAAGGTTGTCTGAGGCAGCAAGTGCGGCTGCTTTTGCCCATTGGTTATTGTCTCCTTGTACAAAATTAGAAAAGGTATATTGTGGTTTGATATCTGAGTTAGAAGAGAAAGCAAGAGGGATAGGATTTTCACTAACGGTAGTTGAGATCAATTGCTCTTGTTGGATTTTGAAATTTTCGTTACTGCTTGGTTGATCTAGTTGAAATTGATATTCTGCAGTTAATTGTTCATTGAAAATTTCAAAACCAGCTGTTAGAAGAACACTTTTTAAATTTTCTTCCCAAAATAATTTCTTAAAAGGACTATCTAAAAAGATAATGGCCTTATTTTCTTTAACCTCAATCAATTTGGCATCTGCCACAAAAAAATCATAGGCAGATTGTTTTAGCGTTCCTTGTGCTAATTCGAGTACTCTTTGCCAAAAGAGTCTGTCTTTCTCCATTTGATAGTTCCTCCTTTCATCTATTTTTGTTTTATCATTTTATCATAAAAAAGAAAAGTTTTCCACAAGAATAAAAACTTTTCCACATTGTTAAAGAGAGTTTTCCACAAAATGTGTACAATATTTTTCCGCCTTACTCTCTCTAGCTATTTTTAAAAAATCTTCTGTTTATAAGTCTGTTAAAAAAATAAACTTATTCACCTAATTTTTTTAAGTTGTTGATAATTCTTTCTTCCTCTTTGAAGTTTGAAAATCGAATGGTAATGGTCCCATCTCCATTTTTCGATTCTTTGATTGATACAGATGTTCCAAATAATTGACTCAATGTCTTTTCTTCTGTTTGAAGAAACAGATTTTTTTGTTTTTCTTTTTTTGGTCTTTTTTCCTGCAACATTTTTTCTAAGGAACGAACACTGAGTTCTTTTTCTTGGATTGTTTTTGTCCAATATTCTTGTTCTTCTTCCGAATAAGGGATTAATAACCGAGCGTGTCCTTGAGATAAAAGCTGATTTTCGATTGCTTTTTTTGTAGAATTTGCTAATTGCAACAGACGGATGCTATTTGTGATGTAGGGCCGTGATTTTCCCATAATCGTTGCAATCCGTTCGTGAGTCAATCCTTTTTCCAATAATTTCTTATAAGACAGTGCTTCTTCAATCGGATTTAAATCAGAACGTTGCAGATTTTCAATGATGGATTGTTGCATCATTTCATCATCAGATAAGTCCTTGATGATAGCTGGAACAGTTGTTAATTGAGCAATCTGAGCAGCACGCCATCTTCTTTCACCCGCTAATAATTCATAGCCAATAACACTAGATTTACGAACAATCAAGGGTTGAATCAAGCCATTTTCTTTTATGGATTGGGCTAATTCTTCTAATTTTATCTGATCAAAGGTTAATCGTGGTTGGTAGGGATTGGGGGTAATATCTGTAATTGCAATATATTTGAGTTCTTCCATAGGCTTATTCTAGCAAAAAAAATCCAACTTTACAATGTTGTAAAGTTGGATTGACAGAAATAGAATACTAAGATAAATCTTCTGTTGAGTGGGTTAGTTTGATGCTAATGTTCTCTTCTTTTCCGTTTCTGATAATGGTAACGTCTATTGTGTCACCAATATTATTTTTGTAGAGAGCACTCTGTAAATCACTTTTTGTTTCAATAGGTGTGTCATCGATCTTTGTAATAATATCATAGCGTTTTAATTTTCCATCTGCTGGTAAACCAGATTGAGTGGAGGTGATGAGGACACCTGATTTGACATTTGTTTCTTGTAAACCAACTCTCTCTAATTGACTGGTTGATAGACTGGCAACATCAACCATTTGAATACCAAGAGCAGGGCGAATGACTTTTCCAGTTTTTTCTAATTGATTGATAATAGCAACAGCATCGTTAGAAGGAATAGCAAATCCCATACCTTCCACAGCAACTCTTGAAGTAGTGCTGATAGACGTTATTTTGCTAGAGGTAATGCCGATAACTTGTCCTTGGATATTAATCAGCGGACCACCCGAATTACCAGGATTGATAGCTGTGTCTGTTTGAATGGCATTTGTTGAGACAGTTTGTCCATCTTCAGCTTTAGATGTAACTGTTCGACTCAGGCTTGAGACAATTCCTTGTGTAACAGAGTTTGCATAGATAGAACCAAGGGGGCTACCAATTGCAATCGCAATTTCTCCGACATTAATTGAATCAGAATTGGCAAATTCAGCAACGGTTGTCACCTTATCTGATTTGATTTTTAAAACAGCAATATCTGAATAAGTATCTGAACCAACCAATTCAGCAGCTACTTTTTCTCCAGACGATAATTGAATATCAACTTCAACAGCACCTGCAATAACGTGGGTATTGGTCACAATATAAGCAGATTGATTGTCTTTTTTGTAAATAACACCTGATCCCTCACCAGCTACTTCTAACTCATCTGATTGACTCTCGCTATTTCCAAAAATAGACTGAATCTGGCTGGTTGGTTTTTGATAGTTGATAACAGAAACAACAGCATCTTGGATTTTTTTGACTGCTTCAGTTGTGGATGTTTGGTTATCATAGGTAACCTGACTAATACTGGCTTGGTTACTTAAAGTTGTTGATGGGTTGGTAGTTGAAGATTGTAAAAAAGGTGAAACAAGCGTTCCAATGATACCACCAATAAAACCAATAACAAGAATCATAGAAATTTTTAGAAATTTTTTCATGAAACACACTCCTTCTATTTTCCTATATTCTACATACTCTTTCTTAATTATAACTTAAAATTTTCAAAAAACAATCCACAAACTGTGGATAACTTTTTATAAATTGTGTAAATCCCTTTGTTTCCAATAAAAGAAATCATTTATTTTTCTGTGCTACTTGTGGATATGGTACAATAGTTTTATGAAAATAAAAGTCATCACAGTTGGAAAATTAAAAGAAAAGTATTTAAAAGATGGGATTGCTGAATATAGTAAGAGGCTGTCTCGTTTTACAAAATTGGAAATGGTTGAACTTCCAGATGAAAAAACACCAGATAATGCTTCTGATGTAGAAAATCAACGAATATTAGAAAAAGAAGGAAATCGTATTTTATCCAAAATCAGTGATCGAGAATTTGTCATTGTTTTGGCCATTGAAGGAGAACAATTCCCTTCAGAAACATTTTCTAAGATAATAGAAGAAACGACGATAAAAGGGTATTCAGATATTGTATTTGTGATTGGGGGAAGTTTAGGTCTCTCGCCTGATGTGAAAAAAAGAGCTAATCGATTAATGAGTTTTGGGAAATTAACTCTCCCTCATCAGTTAATGAAATTGGTATTAATGGAGCAAATCTACCGCTCATTTATGATTTTACAAGGAAGTCCTTACCATAAGTAGTTTCACGTGAAACAAATGGAGTTTATAGTTTATGTCGAGTAAAAAACATTACCGTATTTTTGAAGGTTTTCGTATTGCTGCGGTATTGACGTTTATTAGTGGTTTTTTAAATGCTTTTACGTTTGTAACCCAAGGTGGGAGATTTGCAGGTATTCAGTCAGGAAATGTCTTATTATTAGCTCACTATTTGGCCTTAGGAAATGGGGAGCAAATGTTCAATTTTACAATCCCGATTGTATCATTCGTGTGTGGGCAATTTTTTACTTATCGTATCCGCAAATGGTTTGAACATAGCCCTTATCCATGGCATTTTAGTAGTAGTCTTATGATGACTATTTTGTTGCTAGCAGCCATTATTTTAACTCCGATTTTTGCAAATAACCTTACGATTGCCATTTTAGCTTTTGTTTCATCAATTCAGATTGAAACATTTAGAAGGATTCGTGGAAATGCCTATGCCAACGTCATGATGACAGGAAATGTTAAGAATGCTGCTTATTTATGGTACATGGGAGTAGTTGAAAAAGATCCAATTTTAAAAGAAAAAGGACAACATATTTTTATTATTATCCTTAGTTTTATGGTTGGTGTCTTTATTGCAACCAGATTGTCTTTAGTATTTGGAGAGTATGCCCTTATATTTGTTCTTATTCCGATGATGATTGTCAATCTTCAACTTTGGTATGAAAAAAAACTAGGCATTGCCTAGTTTTTTAGTGATTCCAGCAGGATTCGAACCTGCGACCGTTCGCTTAGAAGGCGAATGCTCTATCCAGCTGAGCTATGGAACCATTCTTTAACCATTTTATTCTAACCTAAAGACTATGGAATGTCAAGGAAGAAAAAAATCTTGACAAAGCATAGGAACTATATTATACTATTTATTGTCTTAAAAATGGTCCGTTGGTCAAGGGGTTAAGACACCGCCTTTTCACGGCGGTAACACGGGTTCGAATCCCGTACGGACTATATTTTCCGCCATAGCTCAGTTGGTAGAGCGCATGACTGTTAATCATGATGTCACAGGTTCGAGCCCTGTTGGCGGAGTATACAGGACTAATCATTTGAGTTAGTCCTTTTATTAACGATAAAAAAATCACCTCTTTCCCATCGTACAAATAGGAAAAAGGTGGTTTTTTAATTTATATTACTGTAACCTCTTCTTTACAGTATATTTACACTCTATTTTAAGATAATAAAATAAATACAGAACGATACCAGATAGAAAACAAATACATCCAATCCAAAAACCATTTGGAATAAATGTCAACACAATTTTTCCTTTTCCTTTTGGAACATCTATTTTCATCAGTCCTTTTTGAAAACGTTTAATAGAAATATTTTGACCATTTAGTGTAGCTCTCCACCCTTTATCAAATGGAATTGTAAATAACAAAGAAGTATCGTGTTCAGATTCGTAGCTTGTAAAAACTTTATTTCGAACACTTTTTGAGCTGGTTTTTCCAGAGTTTATAAAATCCATTGCAACTTGATAGGCATCTGTATCTAAGCGATAGAAACTAGGGGTATCAAAACTAACTTGTTGGTTATTTGGAAAGGAAATCGTTACTTCAATGTCTTGATTTTCTGCAAAGTAACCGATATTAAAAAAAGCAAAGGTATTATCAAGTGTAAATTTACTTGACACATTATTGACAGTTATTTGAACATCTTTGTGTTCTTCATTTATAAATGTAATATTTGGAATACTAACATACAATTGAGTAGAATAGGGAACGGTTAATGAATAGTGGATTGAAGCAGTATCAGAATCCTTATCCGCTTGAACAGAGAGACGATTTTCTAAAATGGTAGCATTCTCAATTTTAGTTGGATTGATGGCGTAATAATATTGTAAATCGTATCCAGTTAGTTGGTTTAATAGATTTGTTTGATTGTCAAGAGTTAGATTTGTTAACTTTACATCCTTGTAAATACCATTTGACAGAAATGCTAGTTGAGCAACATGTTCATTTTCGTAAATAGCAATATCATTTATTCTTTTTTTCTCGGAAAAACCATATTTCATAGGATTTGTTTCGGCTAAATTGTACCGTATACCAAATAAACTATCCCCTATAATCGTATTGTTTTGGTAACGGAGATTAAGGTTTGTTCCATCTGATCGGAAACCCAGTTTATCTAAGGTTGAACTAGAAGAGCGATTGCGAATAGAAGAGAATTGAGAAATTCCATTGTAGTGAAACTTCATACTGTCGTTTCCAGTTTGAGGATTCAGTCGTTCGGTTCTGAAAAATTCTTTTGTCTCTTTTTTTGAATACTTTACAAGTTTGTCAATTTCTGTCAATTGGTAATTGTAACTGGATCGACTAGGGAAATGCCATTCTTGAGATAGACCTTCTATTTGGTAATGACTGTGTAACGTTATCTCAAATACTGAAAACAGAAATAGCAATAGACTGAAAATATTAGGGGGCAATTTTTTAAATTGGTAAGAGAATAAAATAAGAACATAAGCAATTAAAAATTGTAGTGTAAAGATAAAGTGGATATTTTCCAGAAAATCATACTGGTGTTTAAAGTAAAATGTCAGGCCAAAACCAATTCCGAATAGCAGAAAAGGAATAGATACTGTTAATTTATTAAGTTCATTTATCCTAGTCAGAGTTTCTGCAGCCATGTAAATCAGCAGAATTGAAAAGACCCAAGCATAGCGATGGAGAAACATATTAGGAGCATGCATACCCTGCCAGAATAAATCAAGTGGTTGAATATAAAAACTGGCAATGATAAAACTTAGAAATAAAGCATATGTCAACTTCACTTGCCATTTGATGGATTTGATTGTAAAAAACAATATGGTCAAGAGGAGTGGCAATAATCCAACTGAAATCATAGGGATTGCACCAAATTTTGTAGTGTCGTAATTACCAACTAGATGCTTGGCAAATAAATCAAGATACCAGGAGTTTTCAGTCTTTAAATTGACAATCTTAGTCAGGGTTTCTCCGTGTGTTTTTAAATCTAAATACGTTGGTAGCAACATCATCATACTGGATAGAGTTGCTAGAATGGACACAATGGTGAATTTAAAGAACGTTTTAAATCGATTTTTGACATTCCAGGATATTTGTATAACAATCCAGCCAGCAAGAAAAATAGCTGTCATAAATCCAAAATAATAATTTTGGATAAAGAGACAAGTCAAGCAAATAAAGTAAAGAAGAGATGACTTCTTCTTTACAATATTGTCAACTCCAAGTAGTATTAATGGAACTAGGATAAAGACATCAAGCCAGATATTGATTTCTAGTTGACTAGTCGAAAAACTCATTAAAGCAAAACTTGTTGACAATAAGAGTACATGGAAAAACTGTAATTTTTTATAGATATGTGATAGACTAATTGAGGTTGACAATCCTATCAATCCAAACTTGACAATAGTAATTAGATAAATAAAATCTGGCATGGATTTTAAATCAAAAAAGAATGCTAGTGGTGAGAGAAATGATCCTAAATAATAGGAAGATAAAGCATAGAAATTAAGCCCTAAACCACTTGTAAAGGTATAGAAAAGAGAACCATCTCCGTGTAAAGCATTCCGTAGGGTTTGGTTAAATATTACATATTGATGAAAGCTATCACTGGCTAAAATACTGGTTTCACTTCCCCACCAAATTCCTTTTATGGCTAGTAAGATAGCCATAAAAGTTGCGGGAAGAAGAAAACTAAGGCTGTAAAGGGTAATTGATTGTTTGTGTTGTTTTATATAATTCATTTGATTTGAAAGAAAAGGCGAAACGATTCGCCTTTTTAATTATTTCCACAGTTCTTTTACTTTTGCTTGTACTTCTTGATTTTCTAAGAATTCATCGTAGGTTTCATCAATTCGGTCAATCACACCATTTTTTGAGATGACAACAATATGATTGGCAATCGTTTGAATAAATTCATGGTCATGACTGGCAAAAATAACGGATTCTTTAAAATCACGTACCCCATCATTAAGGCTGGAAATGGATTCCAAGTCCAAGTGGTTGGTTGGGTCATCTAAAATCAAGACGTTAGATTTCAAGAGCATCAATTTGGAGAGCATGACACGAACCTTTTCACCCCCTGAAAGAACACTGACTGATTTCTTAACTTCATCTCCAGAAAAGAGCATGCGACCTAGGAAACCACGCAAGAAAGTATCATCATCTTCACCTTTGACAGCAAATTGACGCAACCATTCCAGAATTGTTTCACCAGATGCGAAGTCTTTGGTATTGTCTTTTGGCAGATAGGATTGGGAAGTTGTTACACCCCATTTGATGGTGCCTTCGTAGTCAATATCTCCAGCCAGAGCGCGCATGAGAGCTGTGGTTTGGATGTCGTTTTCACCGATGATAGCTGTTTTATCACCTGGACGCAAGATAAAGCTAATGTTGTCAATAATCGTTTCCCCATCAATTTTAACAGACAAGTTTTCAACTGTTAGCAAATCATTTCCGATTTCCCGCTCTGCTTTAAAGTTAATAAATGGGTATTTACGGCTGGATGGTACAATCTCTTCCAATTCAATCTTATCCAACATTTTTTTACGAGATGTAGCTTGTTTGGATTTGGATGCGTTGGCAGAGAAGCGGGCGATAAATTCTTGGAGTTCTTTGATTTTTTCTTCTGCCTTGGCATTGCGGTCTGATTGCAGACGAGCAGCTAATTCAGAGGATTGTTTCCAGAAATCGTAGTTACCAACGTAGAGTTTGATTTTACCAAAGTCTAGATCAGCCATGTGGGTACATACTTTGTTTAAGAAGTGGCGATCATGTGATACGACAATCACAGTGTTTTCAAAATCAATCAAGAAGTCTTCTAACCAGGCAATGGATTGAATGTCCAAACCGTTGGTCGGCTCGTCCAGAAGCAAGACATCTGGTTTACCAAATAGAGCTTTAGCAAGAAGAACCTTAACCTTGTCTCCGTTTGCTAATTCACTCATATTTTGATAGTGAAGGTCTTCTGGGATATTTAAGTTTTGGAGGAGTTGAGAAGCCTCACTTTCAGCTTCCCAGCCCCCCAATTCTGCAAATTCACCTTCTAACTCGGCAGCACGGACACCATCTTCATCTGAAAAATCTTCCTTCATATAGATAGCATCTTTTTCTTTCATGATGTCGTAGAGGTGTTGATTTCCCATGATAACAACATCAATCACGCGCTCCTCTTCATAGTCAAAGTGGTTCTGACGAAGAACAGACAAACGTTCATCTGGACCAAGTGAGATATGTCCTGTGCTTGGTTCAATGTCTCCAGCTAAAATTTTGAGGAAAGTGGATTTACCAGCACCATTTGCCCCAATTAGTCCATAGGTGTTTCCTGCTGTAAACTTGATGTTTACTTCATCGAATAATTTACGATCGCTAAAACGGAGCGATACGTCTGAAACTGTTAACATGTTTTTCTCCTCAGTTATTTGGTTTATAGATTATTTCAAAATGGGTTTCCTATTTATTTTACTAGAAATCCCTTGATTTTTCAACGTTCTACATTGGAATTAAGATATCTTCGTCAATGTTGTGATTTTTTTGTAGGCTAAATCCTCTGCCTCTTACTTGGCTAGCTGGCATAACAATAATAAACGCTGTTTCGTCAATCGAGAGGATTTCTGTTTCAATGATTTGCACTTCAGGACGTGAAACAGTTGCCATAAGCATGCGTTTTTCGACCCCTGTATAGCCGCCAAGAATGGGCAATTCAGTAATTCCTCTATCCATTGTTTTTGTAATATATTCCTTAATTTCAGGGTGTTTTTCAGAAATAATCATCATGTTTCTAGACGAATCGGTACCGGCCATCATACGATTGATAATATAGGTAATAGTGGTTAAGGCAATAATGGAATACATGACAGTATCTGAATCAAAGGCAATAAAGCCAAGCCCAACAACGATTCCATCAGTAATCCCTATTAATATCCCGAGAGGAACTGGTGTATATTTATTTAAGATTTGTACAATAATCCCTGTACCACCAGTTGATGAATTTCCTAAGAAAACAAGTCCCAATCCAAACCCTAAGATTGCACCACCAAAAATAGCTGCTAGAAGTTGATTTTCAGTTGTATTTGGTAAACTTGCTGTCAATGAAATAAAAAAAGGGTAGACCAGTGATCCATATAGGGTTTTAAAGAATACAGATTTTCCTAGTAGAACTAGACAAAGAATCATTAGTGGAATATTCGTTAACATAACAAATATTGATGGTTCCCAACCAAATAATTCTTTTAGGCTGATTGCTAATCCTCCAACTCCACCAGATGCAATGTTATTTTCTAATAACATAGTATTAAAACCAATCGCACTAATTAAAGAACCAATTGTCACTAAGAATAAATCTTTTATCTTTTCCATCTTACGCTCCTTTTATCAAGTTTACTTGTCTATTATCCCTAATTGAAGGTCCATCGTCAAGTTTTAAAGTTTCTTGACTTTCTACTATAAGCACTATATAATAAACTTATCAGAAAAGTAGTCTGTGTTTTTTATGTTAGAGAGCTTGTGGTTGCTGAAAACAAGTATAAGACAGGGATGAATGGGCTGACGTTTCACGTGAAACAAACCAATACGTTTCAGGATTGACACTCCTTACGTGTTTACAAAGATGACAACTGTGTAAAAAAATTGTAAAGTTAGTTGTCAATTGAGGTGGTACCGTGTAATTGTTCATTATGCCCTCACGCTATTTTAGTGTGAGGATTTTTTATTGGATAGAAAGGGGAATAGATGGAGAGTATTTACCAGAGATTAGATAAATACAGGATTATTGAGACTGAAAGACTACTCTTGAGACCAGTCACACTGGAAGATGCAAAAGCTATGTTTTCTTATGCTTCTGATGAAGAAAACGTCCGTTGGACATTTCCAGTCAACCAGACCCTTGAAGATACCAAAAACAATATTGCCCAGATTTATCTCGCTAATCCACTTGGACGGTGGGGGATCGAGATAAAAGAAACAGGTCAATTTATCGGAACTCTGGATATGCACCATTTAACGGAAGCGACAAAAAGGGCAGAAATTGGGTATACGCTAGACAAAAGATTTTGGAATATGGGGATTATGACGGAAGCTACACAAACTTTTGTGCAACTCTTTTTTGAAGAATGGAAGATGAATTGTCTGATTGCCCGTCATGATAAAGAAAATTCAGCATCTGGACGGGTCATGCAAAAAATAGGAATGTTGCTCAGCCATACAGAACCCTATGCAAAAATCGATAAAAAAGATTCCAGTCGAATGGTGACAATGGTCCACTACTGCTTGACAAAAGAAGATTATTTCAACCAAATTGACAAATCTGTCAACTAATTGCAAAGGAGAAAAAATGACAAAACCAATTATTTTAACAGGAGATCGTCCAACAGGTAAATTACACTTAGGTCACTACGTAGGTAGTTTGAAAAATCGTGTCCTTCTGCAAAACGAAGGTAAATATGATATGTTTGTTTTCCTTGCGGATCAACAAGCCTTGACAGACCATGCCAAGGAATCTGCCATTATTAAGGAATCCATTGGCAATGTTGCCCTTGATTATTTGGCAGTGGGTTTGGATCCAAATCAGTCCACTATCTTTATTCAAAGTCAGATTCCTGAATTGGCTGAGTTGACCATGTACTATATGAATTTGGTATCATTGGGACGTTTGGAACGCAATCCGACCGTTAAAACTGAGATTGCACAAAAAGGTTTTGGAGAGTCTATTCCAACAGGATTCTTTGTCTATCCTATTTCGCAAGCTGCTGATATTACCGCCTTTAAAGCCAATTTGGTACCGGTTGGGAATGACCAAAAACCGATGATTGAGCAGACTCGTGAAATTGCTCGTAGTTTCAACCATGCCTATAACTGTGATGTTTTGGTTGAGCCAGAAGGCCTCTATCCAGAAAACGAAAAAGCAGGGCGTTTACCAGGTTTGGATGGGAATGCCAAAATGTCGAAATCTCTTGGAAATGGAATCTACTTATCGGATGATGCAGATACCATTCGTAAAAAAGTCATGAGCATGTACACAGATCCAAATCATATCCGTGTTGAAGACCCAGGTCAAATTGAGGGCAATATGGTCTTCCACTATTTGGATATCTTTGGGACAGAAGCAGATCGTCCAGAAATTGAGGCCATGAAAGAACATTACCAACGTGGTGGTTTAGGAGATGTGAAAACCAAGCGTTACTTGCTGGACATCCTTGAACGGGAATTGGCTCCTATTCGGGAACGGCGCATAGAGTATGCAAAGGATATGGGGGAAGTTTTCCGTATGCTGGAAAAAGGTAGTGAGGCAGCACGTGCAGTAGCTGGCCAAACCCTGTCTGAAGTGAAAAATGCTATGGGAATTAACTATTTCTAAAAAATAAAAACGATTTACATTTATGTGAATCGTTTTTTATATTAAAAAACGAATAAAATAAATATAAAAAAATAAACATACGTATAAATTAAGGGTTAGTCAAAATAATCGGTGTATTTTAAAAAATAAGTTCGGTAATTATATCGTTTTGGTTGACAAATGATTAGAAAATGATATGATAGGTTAACATTAATTTTAGAGAGAAAAGAGGATTGTTTCATGTCAAATTGGGACACAAAATTTTTGAAAAAAGGATTTACCTTTGATGATGTATTGCTCATTCCAGCTGAAAGCCATGTTTTACCAAATGAAGTGAATTTGCAAACAAAACTAGCAGAGAATTTGACATTGAATATTCCGATTATTACAGCTGCTATGGACACTGTTACAGATAGTAAAATGGCCATTGCCATTGCGCGTGCAGGTGGTTTAGGGGTTATCCATAAAAATATGTCCATCACAGAGCAAGCTGAAGAGGTACGAAAGGTTAAACGTTCTGAAAATGGGGTTATCATTGATCCGTTTTTCTTAACACCCAATCACCAAGTTTTTGAAGCAGAAGAATTGATGGAGCGTTACCGTATTTCAGGTGTTCCTATTGTGGAGACTCTTGAAAATCGCAAATTGGTTGGTATTATTACCAATCGGGATATGCGTTTTATTACAGATTATGATTCCAAAATTTCAGAGCATATGACCAGTGAAAATTTAGTGACTGCTCCGATTGGAACAGATTTAGAGACGGCAGAGC
The DNA here is from genome assembly GCF_053207365.1 of Streptococcus cameli. NCBI lineage: Bacteria > Bacillati > Bacillota > Bacilli > Lactobacillales > Streptococcaceae > Streptococcus > Streptococcus cameli. The sequence goes on from NZ_JBRUIM010000006.1 coordinate 29,838, forward strand.
GTATTCTTCATGAACACCGGATTGAGAAGTTACCGCTGGTTGATGATAATGGCCGACTATCTGGTCTAATCACCATTAAAGACATTGAAAAAGTAATCGAATTTCCGAATGCTGCCAAAGATGAATTTGGTCGTTTGTTAGTTGCAGGAGCAGTCGGAGTTACTTCAGATACTTTCGATCGTGCAGAAGCTTTGTTTGAAGCAGGGGCAGATGCGATTGTTATTGATACCGCACATGGTCATTCTGCTGGAGTTTTACGGAAAATTGCAGAGATTAGAGCTCATTTCCCTACGAAGACCTTAATTGCAGGAAACATTGCCACAGCAGATGGTGCTCGTGCCCTTTACGATGCAGGAGTCGATGTTGTCAAAGTCGGAATTGGTCCAGGTTCTATCTGTACAACCCGTGTGATTGCAGGGGTTGGTGTACCGCAAGTAACCGCCATCTATGATGCGGCAGCCGTGGCGCGTGAGTATGGAAAAACCATCATTGCAGACGGTGGAATCAAGTATTCAGGTGATATTGTTAAAGCTCTTGCAGCAGGTGGAAATGCAGTAATGTTAGGCTCTATGTTTGCAGGAACAGATGAAGCACCAGGTGAAACTGAAATTTTCCAAGGCCGTAAATTTAAGACCTACCGGGGTATGGGCTCTATTGCAGCAATGAAAAAAGGCTCCAGTGACCGTTACTTCCAAGGTTCAGTCAATGAAGCGAACAAATTGGTTCCAGAAGGTATTGAAGGACGGGTTGCCTATAAAGGAGCAGCAGCAGATATCGTTTTTCAAATGCTAGGAGGTATTCGTTCTGGCATGGGCTATGTTGGTGCAGCCAATCTCCAAGAATTGCATGACAATGCTCAATTTATTGAAATGTCAGGTGCTGGTTTGAAAGAAAGCCACCCACATGATGTTCAAATCACAAATGAGGCACCAAACTATTCTGTACAGTAGTGTCAAGTTGATGTAAACAAAGAAGCGACTATGATTCATTAGTCGCTTCTTTTATTTGTCCATTGTTCACATGGAATATTTTCAGTTCCTCTGGTAAATCATGTAGATGATCCAGGGAAGTTGTTGTGATAAAGGTTTGAATTTTTTTGGAGATGGTCTCTAGTAATTTGATTTGCCGACTATTGTCAAGTTCACTCATCACATCGTCCAACAATAAGATTGGGTATTCCGTTGTAACTTCTTTCATCAATTCAATTTCTGCTAACTTGACAGATAAAACAAGACTTCGGTGCTGTCCTTGACTACCGAAGTGGGCCTTCATTCCGTTGATGTAAAAAGTAAAATCATCTCTGTGAGGTCCGACGCCTGTATTTTTTTTGAATAAATCTCTTTTACGAGATATTGACAACTCTGTTAAATAATTGTCAACTAAAGTTGATGCATCTGTAAATCTAATGGAAGGTTCATAATTAATGGAAAACTCCTCTGCTTGATTGGAAATATCAAAATGTTTTTCTTTTGCAAACTGCTCCAGTCGCTGTAAAAAATCAATTCGTTGAAGCATGACTTTACACCCATACTCAGCTAGCTGTTGATCCAAGACTGATAAAAATACTTCGTCAATTGTATCAGCTGTTTTTAGATAGGTATTACGCTGTTTTAAGACATGGTTATATTGTGAGAGATCTGATAAGTAGACTGGTTTCATCTGACCTAATTCCACATCAATAAATTTTCTGCGAATTGCAGGTGCTCCTTTAACAAGTTGTAAATCTTCAGGAGCAAAAAGAACGACGTTTAGTTTACCAATGTAATCTGATAATCTTGATTGTTTAAGGTGGTTTACTTTTGTAACACGTCCACTTTCTGTCAATTCAATGTCAAGTGGAATTGCCCCGATAGACCGGTGTACTAATCCGTGAACACTAAGGCTATTTTCTTCAAATTGGAGCAAGTCCTTGTCTGTTCTAGTCCGATGGCTTCTGGTCAGTGCTAAAAAATAGATGCTTTCAAGAATATTGGTTTTTCCTTGTGCGTTTTGGCCCAAGAAGATATTTAAACCAGCATGAAAGGATAGTTTTGTTTGTTTGTAATTTCTAAATTTGTCAATTGTTAGATTTTCTAACCACATATTAGGTACCTGGGAAGCGAACCGGGCGTTTTTGGGCGTCCGATATTGGCTTATTAGTTGCTTGTTTTGGAGATGCTTTCTTTTTTAGTTTTTTATTCATCTGTTTGACTAACTGTGCCACACGTTGTTTTTCTTCTAAGTCATTTTGATGTTCCTCTATCTCCTCTTGAGAGGGCTGGATAATGGAGATAGAAATCCCTTGATTGGGCAATTCTACTAGATCCCCAATTCTAATTTTTTTGCCTCTTCTCTCTTCTTTTTCGCCATTAAATAGGACTGTATTGTCTGCTAGAAATGACTTAATAGCTCCACCTGAAGGTAGTAGACCTAGGGTTTTTAACAGGGATTGCAATGTAATGAATTCATCAAATAGTTTGTATTCCATAATTTACCTCTTTGGAGATTATTATATCATAAAATGGTATAATGGGACTGATTATGTTTGGAGAGGTTTTTCATGAAATTACAAGAAGGTGTCTATCTTCATTTTATTCCGTCACATCAATTTACAACGAATCGGATTACAGTCCGCTTTACAGCACCATTATCTGAAAAAACAGTCGCAGGAAGAGTTTTGGTTGCCAATCTGTTTGAAATTGCAAATCAAGACTATCCTGAAGTTCAAGATTTTAGACGAAAATTAGCCTCTTTATATGGAGCTAGTTTAACTACGAGTGTCTCAAAAATGGGAAAGGCACATATTGTGGATGTTACCATGACGTATGTGAAAGAAAGGTTAGTTGCAGAATCTCATCAGTTAACAGAGCAAATATTGGAATTTTTAACAGGTGTACTGTTTCGTCCTTTGCTGGATAAAAAGGAATTTCAAAGAGAGTTGTTTGTGACAGAAAAGGCTAATTTAATTCATTACCTTGAATCTGAAGTAGAAGATAACTTTTACCACGCTGATAAGGAATTAAATCATCTTTTTTTCCAAGAGGAAGAAATGAGAATTCCACGTGTAGCAACTGTCGAATTGATCAACAAAGAAACAGCCCAGAGTGCTTATTCTATCTATAAAAATATGTTAAAGATGGATAGAATTGATGTTTTTGTCCATGGAGAATGTGATCAACAGCTTTTCTTAGAAACCTTTCATTCTTTTGAGTTTACCTATCGAAAACCAGACTTACAATTTGATTATCAACAAGATTTTTCGGTTGTCACAAACGAAAAAATGGAGAGAAGACAGGCCAACCAATCGATTATGGAATTAGCATTTGGATTACAAGATGTTTACACATCTGTAAACTATTCTTCTTTACTTGTATTTAATACTTTATTTGGAGAATCCTCTCAATCAAGGTTATTTATGAATATTAGAGAAAAAGAAGGATTGGCTTATACAATTGGTAGCTCTCTTCATATTCATTCTGGTATGTTACGAATTTATGCTGGAATTGATAAGAAAGACCGTTTGCAGCTGATGCGAATGATTCAGCAAGAATTAAAAACTATCAAACAAGGTCGCATATCTGAAGAGGAGTTGGAGCTTGCAAAAGAAAGCTTGCTCCATTCCTTGACAATCTCACAAGATCGTCAACGAACTAAAATAGAAGAAGTCTACCATCAGTCAATTTATGGAAACAAGGCAAAAGATTTCAGTCAATTAAAAGATGATGTAAAAGCTGTTCGTATTGAAGATGTTGTGAATTGTAGCCGAACAATTCGACTGCAATCCTTGTATTTTTTGGAAGGAATTTCTGAGAATGAATGAGTTAATCGAAAAAAAGATTCCATTTTTAAATCAGTCTATTTTTTTGGGGAAATTGACAAATGGGTTTACAGTTTGTTTACAACCAAGAAATGAATACCATGAAGTTTTTGCCAGTTTAGCAGTTGATTTTGGATCTGCGGATGCTGTTTTTTATTCAGAGAACGATCAAAAGAAACAGGTTTATCCAGCTGGAATTGCTCATTTTTTGGAACATAAAATGTTTGAATCAGAAAATGGACAAGATGTACTACAAGAGTTTTCAAAATTTGGTGCCAATGCGAATGCCTTTACAAGTCTTTACCAAACAACTTATTTTTTTTCAACGACAAAGGACTATCTATCTAGTTTAACCTTATTGCAAGAGTTTATAACGAAACCATATTTCACAAAAGAATCAATTGAAAAGGAAAAGGAGATCATTTCACAGGAGATTTTAATGTACCAAGATGATCCTGATTCTAGACTCTTTGTTGAAATTCTATCTAGTTTGTATCCCAATATAGCTATTGCAGACGATATAGCAGGTAGTATTGATTCGATTAGAAAAATAAGGTTAGAGGACTTACTTGAGAATTTTAACTATTTTTATCAACCGCAAAAGATGACCTTATTTGTGACTGGGAATATCGATGTTAAGGAAACTTGGTCATCGATTCAGGCTGTTCAAAGTCGAATCGCTAGTAGAGATGAGAAAGTGACTCCTTGTTTGGAATTAGCTCCAATTAAGGAACATGGAAAACTGTATCTTGAGGTTGCTATGCCTAAATTAGCGATTGGGATACGTAGTCAAGGTGGGGTTCTTTCAACCAGCTTATTACGGTATAAAACCTGCTTGTCCCTGTTATTTTCGATGTTATTTGGTTGGACCTCCGACCGCTACCAAGCTCTCTATCAGTCTGGTAAAATTGACAGTTCCTTTTCATTTCACTTGGAAATTCGGAATACCTACCAATTTTTTGTCTTAACTGTTGATAGTTCGGAGCCGATTGCCTTATCAAGTCAATTGAAAAAAGCGATTGTGAACTTTGAAAAAGACCCAACTTTTTCTGAAGAACATCTGTCTCTGATAAAGAAAGAAGCACTTGGTGACTATATTCGTAGCCTCAACTCTTTAGAAGCAACTGCCATGTATTTTTCGGCAAACGCAAGTCCAGAAGCAAGGGAGACTATTTTTGATCTACCGAATATATTAGAAGAAATAGCGCTAGAAGATGTGATGGAGGCTGGACGGTACTTTTTATCTGATGGAGAATTGGCTGATTTTATTATTTTTCCGAAATAAGAGAGATTCATCGTCGAAATTTCTTCGTTTTTTTGTTAAAATATGGTATTGAAGTTGATTTAGTGAGAGTGAGGAAATAATGAGAAAAAAATCGATTGGTGAGGTATTAAAACTAGCCCGAACAGCTAGGGGGTGGACCTTAGAACAATTACAACGCATGATCAAAATTCAGGCTAGGCATTTACAAGCTCTTGAAGAAAATGATTTTGAAGCAATCGGAGATAGGGAATATGCGCGTGCTTTTATTGAACGGTATGCAGAAGCCTTGGAATTAGATGCAGAAGTTATACTCGATGCGTTTGATCGTAATAGCTTAATTGTTTATTATGAAGCAGGAGAAGAGCCTGAATTTGCATCTGATTTTAGAAGAAGCAAAAAAACACCACAGAAAAAGAACTCCTATTTGCCGTTAATCTATTTATTACTAACTGCGGTAGCTATTTTCGTATTCATAGCTTATATTGTGTCAGCACGCATCCAAAATCAGGTAAGGCCGACACAAAAAGCTTCTTATTCAGTTGTTTCAAAGTCTTCTAGTACAGAAGCAAGTAGCTCTTCAATTCCTGAAGAATCGACAGCTTCAAGTAGTTCAGAGGAAGAAAAACCATCTTCTGATGTTGAGTTAACAGTGACGGGGGCTGATCCAAATATTGCAGTTACGGTATCTAAAGCCACAAAGCCCGTTGAGGTAGTCTTATCTGTTACAGATACAACCAGTTGGATTGCTTTAACAGATACTGAGCTAGCAAATGGAGCAACGCTCTCTCCAGAGAATAGAAGTGTGACAGTGACAATTCCAGAAGGAGTAAACTATACAACTTTGACACTTGGTGTTGTTCAAGGTGTAAAAGTTGAAGTGGCTGGAAAAACAGTGGCTATGTCAGGTTTAACAAGCCAAACGGGCTATATCACGTTCACAATAGAATAAAGGTAAATGATGAAAAAAGAAAATATTCCAAATGCATTGACGATTGGTCGCATTTTTGTGATTCCAGTCTTCATTTTAATGTTAACCTTGTGGAAAACACCAACGATGCAAATTGCGGCAGCTATCTTATTTGCAGTGGCAAGTTTGACGGACTACCTCGATGGGTACCTTGCTCGTAAATGGAAGGTCGTTTCAAATTTTGGTAAATTTGCAGACCCGATGGCGGATAAAATTTTAGTGATGACAGCATTTATTATGCTGGTTGAATTAAAAATGGCACCAGCTTGGGTTGTTGCAGTAATTGTTTGTCGAGAGCTTGCGGTGACTGGTTTGCGCTTACTACTGGTTGAGACGGGAGGAACAGTACTTGCTGCTGCGATGCCTGGAAAAATCAAAACATTTTCGCAAATGTTCTCCATCATCTTTTTACTATGTGGATGGAGTCTGGTAGGGCAAATCACACTTTACATCGCCTTGGTTTTCACCTTGTATTCAGGATATGATTACTTTAAGGGAGCTTCCTTTTTATTCAAAGGTACATTTCAATAATGACACATATCATTGAAGTAAAAAATCTGAAATATAAATATGATGAAAGTGAGACGGATTATATTCTCAATGATGTTTCGTTTCACGTGAAACAAGGGGAATGGTTGTCCATTATTGGGCACAACGGGTCTGGCAAATCCACAACTGTCCGCTTGATTGATGGCCTGTTGGAAGCAGAATCCGGTCAAATTTTCGTAGCTGGAGATCAATTGACTGCTGATAATGTTTGGGAGAAGCGGCGCCATATCGGTATGGTTTTCCAAAATCCAGACAATCAGTTTGTGGGAGCAACTGTTGAAGATGATGTTGCATTTGGTTTGGAAAATCAAGGATTACCAGTTGAAGAAATGCAACAGCGTGTTCAAGAAGCTTTAGAATTGGTTGGCATGTCTGAGTTCAAAACGCGGGAACCCGCTCGTTTATCAGGTGGTCAAAAACAACGTGTTGCGATTGCAGGAGTTGTTGCGTTACGGCCAGATATCATTATTTTGGATGAGGCAACGAGTATGTTGGATCCAGAAGGTCGCTTAAAGTTGATTCAGACTGTAAAAAACATTAAGGATCAATACAATATGACAGTTGTATCCATCACTCATGATTTGGATGAGGTAGCCCTTAGTGATCGAGTGATTGTGATGAAAAAAGGTCAAGTTGAGTCCATCAGTAGCCCTGAAGCTTTATTTTTGCGTTCAGATTTAGAGAGTTTAGATTTAGAAAAGCCATTCACAACGATATTAGCTGAAAAACTAAGGGAAGCTGGGGTTCGTTTACCCCTTCGTTATTTTACAGAAGAGGATTTAGAGACAACATTATGGGAATTTCTCTCCAACAAGTAAGTTATACTTATCAAGTTGACACGCCCTTTGAGGGGCGTGCCCTTTTTGGTGTGGATTTGGAGATTGTAGATGGCTCTTACATAGCTTTAGTTGGACATACTGGTTCGGGGAAATCCACGATTCTACAATTGTTAAACGGCCTAAATATTCCTACCTCTGGTTGTGTCTTGATTGATGAGACAGCTATTACACCGGATTCTGTAAACAAGGACATTAAACAAATTCGAAAAAAGGTTGGTTTGGTGTTTCAATTTCCAGAAAGTCAAGTCTTTGATGAGACAGTCCTAAAGGACGTTGCTTTTGGTCCTCAAAATTTTGGAGTATCACAAGCAGAAGCAGAAGCAATTGCACGTGAAAAATTAAGTCTTGTTGGCATTGATTCTGAATTGTTTGAGCGTAGCCCGTTTGAATTATCTGGTGGCCAAATGCGTCGAGTTGCGATTGCAGGTATTTTAGCAATGGAACCAAACATTTTGGTCCTTGATGAGCCAACGGCAGGATTGGACCCGGCAGGTAGGAAAGAATTGATGACCCTTGTCAAAAATTTGCATCAGTCTGGAATAACGATTGTTTTGGTGACGCATTTAATGGATGATGTGGCGAATTATGCCGATTTTTTATATGTCCTTGAAAAAGGAAAAATCGTCCGTTCAGGTAAGCCAAAAGAAGTTTTTCAAGAAGTTGAATTTATGGAAACGATTCAATTAGGTGTTCCAAAAATTACAAAATTTGCTGCGAATATGGAGCGAAAGGGTTTTGTATTTGAACAATTGCCGATTACAATGGAAGAATTTGTGGAGGCATTGCCAAATGGATAAATTAATTTTAGGACGTTATATACCAGGAAACTCTCTACTTCATCGTTTGGATCCAAGAAGTAAACTTTTATCAATGTTTCTTTTTCTAATGATTATTTTTTGGGCCAATAATCTATTGACCAATGCTATCCTCCTAGTTTATATTTTGGGACTGCTCTTTTTATCTTCCATTAAACTTCCCTTCTTCTTCAATGGATTGAAGCCGATGATTGGGTTGATTTTATTTACAACTCTCTTTCAATTGTTTTTTATCAAAGGCGAGACAGTTCTATTTCAATGGTGGATTGTAACCATTACACTGGAAGGATTGAAGCAGGCGGGGATTATTTTTGCTCGTTTTGTCTTTATCATTTTCTTTTCAACCCTTTTGACGCTCACGACAACGCCCTTGAGTTTAGCGGATGGTGTAGAAGCTGGCCTTGCTCCCTTGGCGCGGTTTAAGGTACCTGTCCATGAGATTGGACTTATGTTGTCCATGAGCTTACGTTTTGTCCCAACTTTGATGGATGATACGACACGTATCATGAACGCTCAGAGAGCGCGTGGTGTTGATTTTAATGAAGGATCGCTTGTTCAAAAAGTCAAAGCAGTGATTCCGATACTCATTCCACTTTTTGCCTCTAGCTTTAAACGAGCCGATGCGTTAGCGACTGCCATGGAGGCGCGTGGTTACCAAGGTGGAGACGGCCGAAGCAAGTACCGAACACTAAAATGGAAAACAATTGATACAATAGCTGTTCTTTCCGTTGTTTTCATTGGAGTTCTGTTATTTGTACTAAAATCTTAAAAAATCGCTTTTAAGAGCGATTTTTTTATATGTTTACAATAAAGATGTAATATTTGTCATCAAATCATAACCAAACGGTAACAGAAAATCGGTATGATAATGAAGGAAAGATGAAAGGACTACATATTTACAATAAAATGAAAAAGAAACTCATTGTTATGATAGCGACAATCCTGGTATTTGTGACACAAACAGTAACAGCAGATACTATAAGTGTACAATTAGGAGATGTTTTTTTAAAGTCAACCTCTTTACAAACTTCTAATAATGCATTTACGCGATTTGTTCGTTTGAAAGAGTTAAATACCATTTTGTTTGGTAAAAATTTACAGTTTCGTCAAAATGTTGATAGTATTGTTGATAGATTTGTCAATAATTATTATCCAGTAGAAGAAGTTGTTGACGAGCAACCACAGTATGTATCAGCTCCTGCTGAACAAACAAATTATTCCCAACCTACTCCTGTTTCATCAGTTCCAACTGCTGCTGAAGAATATGCTGCAAAAGAAGAAATTGCAAGACGGGAATCTGGTGGTTCCTATACGGCTCAAAATGGTCAATTTTATGGCCGTTACCAATTGATGTTAACATACTTAAATGGAGATTTATCTCCTGAAAACCAAGAAAGAGTTGCAGATGCTTATGTTAAGAGTCGCTATGGTTCTTGGACTGCGGCACTTGCTTTCTCAAATGCCAATGGTTGGTACTAAAAAACGACTGTTTTCAGTCGCTTTTTTATTTTAGTGGCAAGATTGACAACTCTTGTAAAGAGCAGTCTTCAAATTCACAGCAGACAATGTAGGGGAAGATGTGTTTTATCTGATTGAAATCTTCCAGTCCAAAATGAGGATTGTAGTAGTGTAAGATAGTAGCCAAGGCTGTTCCGTGAGTCCCGACGACAATGGTTTGGTTTGGATGATTTTTCAGAATGGACTGCAAAGTTGCAATGTTTCGATTTTGCACTTCCTGAAGGGACTCACCTCCAGGTAATTTATAGGAAAAGTCTCCCCATTGTTTTCTGGTAAAGTCATTAAAGTCTTCAATCCAGCTATCTGTGATTTTTCGTTCTCTCAAATCGTTGATGGTTTGGATATGTTTGTTACATGAATGTGCCAGAGGTTTGATGGTATCAATGGAGCGTTTATAGGGACTGGAATAAAAAGCATCGATAGGAATACTCTGAAAAAGGTTTACAAGTTCTTTACTATCTTGTAAACCTTTTGCTGTTAATTCTCTACTTTGGTCATCATGGTTGGTGTAGTTTGGTTCAGCGTGGCGGATAAAATAGACTATTGTCATGGTTAAGAGTCTTCTCCAAAAATGTGTTTTGCAAGGAGTTTTCCAGTTGGTGTAGCAGCCAGACCACCTTCTGCTGTTTCCCGAAAGGCGGTTGGTAGACTAGAACCTACTTGGTACATGGCATCAATCACTTCGTCAACAGGGATTTTGGATTCGATACCCGCTAAGGCCATATCTGCTGCGACTAGGGCATAACTTGCGCCCATCGCATTTCGTTTGACACATGGTACCTCCACCAGTCCTGCTACGGGGTCGCAGATGAGACCAAGCATGTTTTTGATGACGAAGCATATGGCTTGGCTAGCTTGGTAGGCTGTGCCTCCAGCAGCCATTGTAAGGGCTGCTGCACTCATGGCAGCAGCAGAGCCAACCTCAGCTTGACAGCCACCTTCAGCACCAGAGATTGAGGAATTGTTGGCGATGACCAGTCCAAAGGCTCCTGCTGTAAAGAGGAAATCCAATTGTTGTTCTTGGGTCAATCCTAGTTTTTCAGTTGCAACGCCAAGTACAGCCGGCATACAGCCCGCTGATCCAGCAGTTGGTGTAGCACAGACCAAGCCCATTTTAGCATTCAATTCGTTGACAGCCATGGCGTTTCGAGCGGCTGAGAGGATAGCATTTCCTGCTAAGCTATTGCCAGATTGCATGTAGGCATGGAGTTTAGCCGCATCTCCTCCTGTCAATCCTGAGACAGATTTACTATCAGATAAGCCGTCAATAATAGACTGTTGCATCACAGATAGATTTCTAGTCATCAATGAGATGGTCTCTTCTCGTTCACGACCTGTTAATTCTTTTTCAGTGGCAATCATCAATTCAGCCACATTACCAGAAAATTGCTCTTCAGCTTGTTCCAGTAGTTCTTTTACACTATAAAACATAATTCCTCTTTTTCTAACCAAAGAAATTGACATTGTACAAATGTGGGATATTAGCAATCTTCTTAACAGCGTTTTCACATTGCCTTGAATCAACTTCGATGATCATAATGGCTTTCTCGCCAGCATTTTCACGTGTTACATTCATTTGAGCGATATTGATGTCGTACTCGGACAAGATATCGGTTACTTTTGCAATCATACCAGGAATATCTTGGTGTACAATGATGAGTGTTGGGGTATTCATGTTGAGGTTGACAGCAAAACCGTTTAATTCCGTTACTTGGATATTTCCTCCACCAATGGACACACCTGTTGCAGATAAGGATTTGTGGTCATTTTTGATGACAATCCGTGTGGTATTGGGATGCGGTGCGTTGCTATCTTTATTGATTTTCCAATAAACTTTTACCCCTTGTTCACGGGCAATGTCTAGGGCGTCTGGAATGCGAGCGTCATCTGTATCCATACCTAAGATACCCGCTACAAGGGCTACATCGGTACCATGTCCCCGGTAGGTTTTGGCAAAGGAATTAAAGAGTTGAAATTCTACTTCCGTAGGCTTTTCGCCAAAAATGGAAGAGACTATTTTTCCAATGCGTACAGCCCCAGCTGTATGGCTGGATGATGGGCCAATCATGACTGGACCAATAATATCAAAGACAGATTGAAAGCGTAGATGTGACATAGTTTCCTCTTTCAGTATTTCTTACTCTTATTATAACAAAAATCAGGCTAAAAGATAGGGAATCAAATCGTAGGGTAACTAGTTGGAAATCTGATAAAAACTTGCTATAATAGCATTTGCGTACTTTACGCAGTCAAAATCGACCTTCAAATCGACTTTTGGCTAACGAGACCCTTCAAGTCTACGTTAGAACTATATTGAGCTGAGAGAAATACTTTCATCATAAACAGGAAAATCAGAGATTTTCTAACTGTGTGATGTAAGTTTTCTTTTGGTATCTTATTTGATGGGAGGAATTATCGATGGTTGATAATTCAAAAACACGTGTTGTCGTTGGCATGAGTGGCGGCGTCGATTCATCTGTAACAGCTCTTTTGTTAAAAGAGCAGGGCTATGATGTGATTGGTATCTTCATGAAGAACTGGGATGACACAGATGAAAATGGCTTCTGTACAGCAACAGAAGACTACAAGGATGTTGCAGCTGTTGCGGACCAAATCGGGATCCCCTACTACTCTGTTAACTTTGAAAAAGAGTATTGGGATCGTGTATTTGAGTATTTCTTAGCAGAGTACCGGGCAGGTCGTACTCCTAATCCAGATGTCATGTGCAACAAGGAAATCAAGTTTAAAGCCTTTTTGGACTATGCGATGACATTGGGAGCAGATTATGTGGCAACAGGTCATTACGCCCAAGTCACACGCGATGAGGACGGCACTGTTCGTATGTTGCGTGGGGCAGACAATGGCAAGGACCAAACCTATTTCTTAAGCCAACTTTCACAGGAACAATTGCAAAAAACATTGTTTCCGTTGGGACACTTGCAAAAGCCAGAAGTTCGGGAAATAGCAGAACGGGCCGGTTTGGCAACGGCAAAGAAAAAAGATTCAACAGGAATCTGTTTTATCGGTGAAAAAAACTTTAAAGAATTTTTAGGGCAATACCTACCCGCTCAACCAGGTCGGATGATGACAGTTGATGGCCGTGATATGGGCGAACATGCAGGTCTTATGTATTACACCATCGGCCAACGTGGTGGACTGGGTATTGGGGGGCAACATGGTGGTGACAACCAACCATGGTTTGTTGTCGGGAAAGATCTTTCCCAAAACATCCTCTATGTTGGTCAAGGCTTCTACCATGATAGTTTGATGTCAACAAGTTTACAAGCCAGTCAAGTTCATTTTACAAAAGAAATGCCAGAAGAATTTACCTTAGAATGCACAGCTAAATTCCGCTACCGTCAACCAGACAGTAAAGTGACTGTAAAAGTTTCAGGTGACAAGGCAGAAGTTATTTTTGATGAGCCACAACGGGCAATAACACCTGGTCAAGCAGTCGTATTTTATAATGGTGACGAATGTCTTGGCGGCGGTATGATTGACATGGCTTACCGTGATGGTGTTGCTTGTCAATACATATAGTTGACAAACGTTGTAAACAAAGGAGGAGGGAATGAAACGGATAAAACAATCACCGATTTTAATTGCATTACTGATGGGAGCTCTTTTAATTGCTTTGTTGTTGCTCTTTAAGGGAGTCTTAAAACCGTTGAACCAGCCAATGGTTTCATCCGTTCTTCAAGGCCTTCTGTTAATTGGGGCTTTTACCTTTATTAACAAGCGATTCTTGGGTGTTGAATGGCATCTTGTCAGCAACCGTGTTCCCATGCGGGCACAACTGATTGCTCTCACTCCGCTTTTCTTTTATATCCTGTTTGCTAATCTTTCCTTTTTGTTGGATCTAAAACAGGAGTATATATTACCTGCCCTTGTTTTTTCAATCGTAGCAGGAGTTGTAGAAGAGTATATCTGTCGAGGGATCGTGTTGGGATATTTAACCAAACATAGTCAAGGCCAGTCTAATCGGATTTGGTTGGGGGTGTTTCTTTCTTCATTCATTTTTGGGATTGCTCATGCGCCAAATTTCTTGGTGCAACCTCTTGAATTTACTGTTTTTCAAATCATAACCGCTTCTATGATTGGTCTGTTTTATGGAGCGCTTTATCTGCGGACCCAATCGCTAGTTTGGGTTATATTTTCTCATTTTTTACAAGATTTTGCGGCCATTGGGAGCCAAGGAGTTGCTAGTGTTGTCAATCAAGAGGTACCGTGGCACGCCCTTCCGTTGTTTGTTATTGTATTTGGAACTATAACCTTTGTTCTATTGCGTCCTAAAAAGATGGAAGAAGTGATTGCACAACATAATTTTGTTTGAAAAACAAGTGCTTTTTTGCTATACTAATTTTACAATAACCACTGATGGTCAAAGCTCATGGGAATTGTGCGTTTTTTAGCGTACAGTTTTCAGGGTTTTGGCTGTTTTTGTTTGGTATGATGTGGGATTATTTAGGAGTACAGAACATGGATTTTAGAACAACCGTTGACCAGAACCATTTTTGGGTACGTGCGACAGCTTTGATTGTCCGAGAGGATCAAGTTTATCTGTGCAAAGATGTGGATGGAGCCTATCATACCATTGGTGGTGCAATTTCAGTTGGGGAAACTACTGAAGAGGCTGTTGTCCGTGAAGTGGAGGAAGAAATTGGTTGCCGTTCAAGCGTAGATCACTTGGCTTTTATTGTGGAGAATCACTTTTCGATTGGGAAAAAACAATTCCATCGAATTGAGTTTGTTTATCTGCTGACTCCTTTAACAGAGCCGAATCCCTTGATGGTCGAAGGTGAGGAATCTAGGCGATGTGAGTGGGTTAGGATTGATGAGTTGGAACAACTAGATGTCAAGCCAGTCTTTTTAAAAACAGAGTTAAAAAACTGGGATGGTCGTATCAAGCACATCGTCAATATGGAGGACCGAAGTCATGAGCGTTAAGCTAATTGCACACGTTCTATTGTGTTTGGAGAACGAGTTTCTCATTATTCAGCGTTCTGAAATCAAGCGAGGGGAGCCGAATGTCTATGCGGGTTTCTGGGATATTCCTGGTGGTGGTGTTGAGGAAGATGAATTGCCTCGAGATGCTGCTGTGAGAGAATGCCTAGAAGAAACAGGGATTGAAATCAACCAAGAAGACTTGTCTATTCTGCACGAAGATAGCCAATTGGATTTTGAAAAAGAAACGGTCTTTACTCGCCTGGTCTATGCTTGTCAGCTGGTTGAAAAGCCGCAAGAGATTATCTTAGACCCAGAAGAACATGTCGCTTACAGCTGGGTTCCTCTATCTGAACAGACTGACCAGAATTTGGTGCCCTATTTACAAGAATTGATAGAAAAGAGAAGAAAGAAATGACAAAAACTGTAACAGATCACTATGATGTGATTGTCATTGGAGCCGGCCACGCAGGTGTTGAAGCCGGGCTTGCTGCAGCCCGTATGGGTTGTAAGACTTTGCTAGCGACCATCAATATGGATATGGTGGCCTTTATGCCGTGTAACCCGTCTATTGGTGGATCGGCTAAGGGAATTGTTGTCCGTGAAATTGATGCCTTGGGTGGCGAAATGGGCCGCAACATTGACAAAACCTATATCCAGATGAAAATGCTCAATACAGGTAAAGGACCTGCTGTCCGTGCCCTCAGAGCTCAGGCGGACAAGCACCTCTATTCACAAGAGATGAAACGAACGGTGGAAAATCAAGAAAATTTGACCCTCCGCCAGAGCATTATTGACGATATTTTGGTCGAAGATGGCAAGGTGACAGGCGTCTTGACAGCAACTGGTCAAGTTTACGGAGCAGCTGCGGTGGTGGTTACTACGGGGACAGCCCTTCGCGGGGAGATTATCTTGGGCGATTTGAAATACTCTTCTGGTCCAAACAACAGCCTAGCTTCCATTACCTTGGCGGATAATTTGAAAAAATTAGGTCTTGAAATTGGCCGGTTTAAAACAGGAACCCCTCCTCGTGTCAAGGCATCTTCTATCGATTACGATGTGACAGAAATCCAGCCTGGCGACGAGAAACCCAACCATTTTTCATTCTTGTCTAAAGATGAGGATTATGTGACGGACCAAATTCCATGCTGGTTGACCTATACCAATCAAACCAGCCACGATATTATCAATAAAAACCTTCATCGTGCACCTATGTTTTCAGGGGTTGTCAAAGGTGTCGGTCCTCGTTATTGCCCGTCCATTGAAGACAAAATTGTCCGATTCGCAGACAAGGAGCGCCATCAATTGTTCTTAGAGCCAGAAGGTCGAAACACGGAAGAGGTGTACATTCAAGGTCTGTCAACCAGCCTGCCAGAAGATGTTCAACTGGATTTGGTGCATTCGATCAAGGGGTTAGAAAAAGCTGAAATGATGCGGACAGGTTATGCAATTGAATACGATATTGTCCTTCCACACCAACTAAGAGCAACCTTAGAAACCAAATTGATTTCTGGCTTGTTTACAGCAGGTCAAACCAATGGCACATCGGGTTATGAAGAAGCAGCTGGCCAAGGTTTAGTAGCCGGTATTAATGCAGCCCTCAAGGTTCAAGGGAAACCAGAGTTAATCCTCAAACGTAGCGACGCTTATATCGGGGTGATGATTGACGATTTGGTGACCAAAGGAACCTTGGAACCTTATCGACTTTTAACCAGTCGGGCAGAATACCGCTTGATTTTACGTCATGACAATGCCGATATGCGCTTGACACCAATTGGAAAAGAAGTTGGTTTGGTAGACCAAAAGCGTTGGTCAGTCTTTTCAACTAAAAAGCGTCAAGTTGACAACGAGTTGACAAGACTTGACAGCATCAAGTTGAAACCTGTCAAGGAAACAAATGAAAAAGTTGTGGCACTTGGCTTTAAACCGTTGGCAGATGCCATGACAGCCAAAGAATTTATGCGTCGTCCAGGCATTGACCATAGCATTGTGACGCAATTTGTCGGCCCTGCGGCCGAGGAGTTGGATAGCAAGGTCATTGAACTTCTTGAAACCGAAATCAAGTACGAAGGCTATATTGAGAAAGCATTGGACCAGGTTGAGAAGATGAAGCGCATGGAAGAAAAACGGATTCCAGCTGATATTGATTGGGACGATATTGACAGCATTGCGACAGAAGCTCGTCAGAAATTTAAGAAAATCAATCCAGAAACCATTGGGCAAGCCAGTCGTATCTCTGGTGTCAATCCAGCAGATGTGTCCATTTTGATGGTCTATTTGGAAGGTAGAAGTCGGTCGATTTCAAAGAACAAGGAAAAAGATAGTCGTTAAGGCTGTCTTTTTCTGATTCTAGATAGGTTTTTAGAGGAGGAGAAGGGTAGATTTTTAGGCGTTTTTGTGTTAAAATGGCATGCAGAGGTTAAAGATGAAAAAATTTCGATTTTCAACCCTTCATTTTATCATGTTGGGGCTCATTTTATTTGGAATGATTGTATTATTAAGTCGCTTTTTTGCTGATATGGTAGCGACTTACTTTGTTGTGTTTGTAGCACTTACTAGTTTGGTCTTGGCCTTAATTTTACAAAAAAAATCCTATGACATTAGTGAATTAGAACAGATTGAATACCTCAATGAACAAGCCAATCATGGCTTATTGAAAGTATTAGACCAGATGCCAGTCGGTGTGATTAAGATTCGCAAAGAGGATAATCATGTTGAGTGGTTTAATCCGTTTGCGGAATTGATTTTTGCTCAGGAAGATGGCGAGTTTGATCAAAAAAAATTAAAAGAGATTGTCGATGTCGGTTTAGATACTGATCGCTCGTACGCCTTGTTTGGTGAGAAAAGATATGCTGTGCATGTTGATATCCAGCAAGGTCTGTTTTACTTTTTTGATGCTTCTACGGAATACACCGCAACGTCTAGTTTAATTGGTAGCCGTCCAGTGATTGGGATTATTTCAGTTGACAACTATGACGAATTGGAAAATACGGTCACGGATTCTCAAATTAGTCAGGTCAATAGTTTTTTGGCTCAGTTTGTATCCAATTTTGCAGAAGAAAATCAGATTTACTATCGCCGTGGGACCATGGACCGGTTTTATTTCTTTACGGATTATGCGGTATTGGAGCGTTTGATTGATACAAAATTTGATGTCATTGATAAGTTTCGTGAAGAAGCAAAGAATTTAGAATTGGCTTTGACATTGAGTATTGGGATTGCCTATGGTGATGGCAACCATCAGTTGATTGGTCAAGTGGCTATGCAAAACCTCAATATGGCTGAAGTGCGTGGTGGAGACCAAGTGGTGATCAAAGGTAGTGAGGACAATCAGCAACCGAAATTCTTTGGCGGTGGCTCTGCTTCTGCTGTTAAACGAACCAGAACTCGTACAAGAGCCATGATGACGGCTGTTTCAGACAAGCTGAAAACGGTCGATGCTGTTTTTGTAGTGGGTCATAGAAATATGGATATGGATGCTCTAGGGTCAGCTGTTGGTATGCAGTATTTCTCACAAAACATCATGAACAATGCCTATACGGTCTACAATGAAAAGGAAATGTTTCCAGATATTGAGCGAGCCATTAACAAGCTTAAAGAGGAAAATTGTTCGAATCTGTTGACAATTGAAGAGGCGACGAAGAAAGTCACTCCACAGTCCATCTTAATTATGGTAGACCATTCTAAGATTGGTTTAACACTGTCTAAGGATTTCTATGAATTATTTGAACAGGTAATCGTAGTAGACCATCACCGTAGGGATGCAGATTTTCCGACGAATTCAATTTTGACCTATATCGAAAGTGGTGCGAGTTCAGCTAGTGAATTGGTAACGGAGTTGATTCAATTCCAGAATGACCGCCGATTTAAGCTCAATCGCCTCCAATCCAGTCTTTTGATGGCAGGCATTATGCTGGATACGAAAAACTTTACAGCGCGTGTGAATAGCAGGACCTTTGATGTGGCTAGTTATTTGCGCACAAGAGGAAGTGACAGTCTTGAAATTCACACGATTTCTGCAACTGACTTTGACGAGTATCGCCGCATCAATGAGCTGATTCTTCGAGGGCAACGTTTGGGAGATGGGATGATTTTGGTTATGGGTGATGGAGATATTGCCTATGACAATGTGACACCAAGTAAGGCGGCAGATGCTATTCTAGATATGTCAGGAATTGAAGCGGTCTTTGTTGTTACAAAAAACATCAATGGTTATACGGCTATTTCTGCTCGTTCACGTAGCAAAATTAATGTCCAACGCATTATGGAAGCTATGGGCGGTGGTGGTCATTTTAACCAAGCTGCTGCTCAAATCAAGGATCAGACGCTTGCCGCTGTCGAAGCTTCCTTGAGAGAAAAAATCCAAGAAGAAATAAGCGAAGAATAGGAGAAAAGACATGAAGGTAATCTTTTTAGCAGATGTAAAAGGCAAGGGGAAAAAAGGGGAAATCAAAGAAGTCCCAACAGGTTATGCCCAAAACTTTTTGATTAAGAAAAATTTAGCCAAGGAAGCAACTAATCAAGCAATTGGTGAATTGCGTGGTCAACAAAAGGCAAAAGAAAAAGCCCATGCTGAGATGATTGCAGACGCAGAGCAATTGAAAGCGACCTTAGCCAAAGAAGAAACCGTTGTGCAATTTACAGAAAAAGTCGGCCCAGATGGCCGGACCTTCGGTTCTATTACCAGCAAGAAAATTGCGGAAGAATTGGAAAAGCAATTCGGAATTAAAGTTGACAAACGCCACATTCAGTTGGATCATCCATTGCGTTCCATCGGCTCGGTGGAAGTGCCTGTCAAGCTATACCAAGACATTGTTGGTGAAATCCAATTGCAAATTAAAGACGCCTAAGCAAATCTTATTATTGTAGGGAGGTGAGTGCGTGTCAGAACTAAATGAATTGCGGATGCAACCCCATGATTTATTGGCAGAACAATCCGTTTTAGGGGCTATTTTCATTGATGAAAATAAGTTGTTGTTTGTCAGAGAACATATTGAGTCAGATGACTTCTTTAAGTATGCTCATCAGCTAATCTTTAAAGCGATGATTGCTCTTTCTGAACGCAACGAAGCCATTGATGCAACAACCATGCGGAATCACTTGGACAATCAGGGTGATTTGGAAAACATTGGTGGTCTGGGCTACTTGGCTGAAATTATCAACTCAGTCCCTACATCAGCCAATGCGGAATATTATGCCAAGATTGTGGCAGAAAAATCCAACCTACGAAAAGTCATCGAGCGTTTAACAGAGTCTGTGAACAAGGCTTATGAGGGGGCAGAGGACTCAGATGCCATTATTGCAGCGGCGGAGAAAGCCCTGATTGATGTCAGCGAAGGAACGACTCGTTCTGGTTTTCGGAAGATTGATGATGTTTTAAACATCAACTTTGAATTATTGGAAGAGCGGTCGCAACAGACCAGCTCAATTACAGGGATAGCTTCTGGGTATCCAGCTCTAGACCATATGACAACAGGTTTCCATGAGGAAGAGTTGATCATTTTGGCAGCTCGTCCTGCGGTTGGTAAGACAGCCTTTGCCCTCAATGTTGCTCAAAATATTGCAACAAAATTAGGGAAGACGGTTGCCATCTTCTCTTTGGAGATGGGTGCGGAAAGTTTGGTCGACCGGATGTTGGCCTCAGAAGGTGTTATCAACTCTCGGTCTATTCGTACCGGTCAGTTGAGCGATGATGAGTGGCAAAAACTCATGATTGCCCAGTCCAATCTGGCCAGATCCAGCATCTATATCGATGATACGCCAGGGATTCGGATTACAGAAATCCGCTCCAGAGCTCGTAAATTAGCCCAAGAAACCGGTAACCTTGGTTTGGTCTTGATTGACTACTTGCAGTTGATCACAGGAAATGGCCGCGAAAGCCGACAACAAGAAGTTTCTGAAATTTCACGTCAGTTAAAAGTCTTGGCAAAAGAGTTAAAGGTTCCTGTTATCGCCCTGAGTCAGTTGTCTCGTTCCATTGAACAACGGGCGGACAAGCGTCCCATGCTGTCTGACTTGCGGGAATCAGGATCAATCGAGCAAGATGCGGATATCGTAGCCTTTCTACACCGGGATGATTACTATCATAACGAGGAAGAAGAAGGGGCTTTGCCAAATAATACCGTTGAAATCATTATCGAAAAAAACCGTTCGGGTGAACGGGGTCAAGTCGAGTTGATTTTCCAAAAAGAATACAATAAGTTTTCAAGTATTTCCAAGAGAGAGGAAGGATAAGAGATGAGTGATGCATTTACAGATGTGGCCAAGATGAAGCAAATCAAGGCAGACATAAAAGAACATGAAGGACAAGTGGTTGAATTGACCCTTGAAAACGGTCGGAAACGCGAAAAGAACAAACAAGGAAAGATCATCGAGGTCTACCAATCGCTCTTTATCGTTGAGTTTGAAGATCCGAACAATACCTATGTAGAATCTTATACCTACTCAGATATTTTAACGGAAAAAATCTTGATTCATTATCTAGACTAAAAAAAGCAACCTCACAAGGCTGCTTTTTTTGATGGCTTTATTCGTCTGGCACATATTCCAAAATATCACCTGGTTGGCAGCCCAGTTCTTTGCAAATGGCTTCCAGGGTTGAAAAACGGATGGCCTTGGCCTTTCCGGTCTTTAAAATGGAGAGATTGGCCGGTGTGATGCCGATACGCTCTGCTAAATCACCAGACCGCATTTTTGCAAATCCTTGCTTTATTTAAATTTTTTCAGAAAACGGCTTCCTTGACTTTTGAGACCGTTTTCGTTAAGATTAAGGTATTGGGAGTCTGTGTACAGTCTGAGAGGAAGTGTAAGCTTCGACCGCACCTGATCTAGGTAATGCTAGCGTAGGGAACGATAAGAATGACACATATTTTATGCACTTTTTCCCAGGGAGAGAGTGTTTTTTTAGTTTAAAAAGAATGGAGGTTTAGGAAATGAAGGCCAGTATTGCACTGCAAATCCTTCCCTTGACGGACCGAGATGAGCGTTTGCCAGTCATTGAAAAGGTGATCGCCTATTTACAGGAACAACCTGTCAAGCGGGTGGTGACACCGTTTGAGACGGTTTTAGAGGGAGATTGGGAAGAATTGTTTCCGATTTTGGGGCAGGCTATTGAGTTAGCTGGCCAAGAAGCGGACAATATTTTTGCCAATGTGAAGATTAACTACGGACAGATTTTGTCTATTGAGGAAAAAATTGAAAACTATCATTCGTAAACAAATGAGCTGGGTTGGGATTGGTCTCTTGCTCCTTGTCTGGCAGGGGATGGGCTACCTGAAACTCTTGCCCAAGTATATCTTGCCAACTCCAATCGAGATTGTACAAGCCGTGATAAGGGATCGGGAACTCTTGCTGCAACATAGTCTATATACCTTGCGAACAGCCATGCTGGGTCTCTTTTTAGGGGTCGTCATCGCTTGTTTGCTGGCCTTGGTCATGGACCGTTACAGCTGGATCAACGATATGCTTTATCCGATTTTAGTGGTTATACAGACCATTCCGACCATTGCGATGGCTCCTATCTTAGTGCTTTGGTTGGGCTATGGTTTGTTGCCCAAAATCGTGCTCATTATTTTAACCACCACTTTCCCCATTATTGTCAGTATCTTGGATGGTTTCCGTCAATGTGATGCGGATACCCTTCGGCTCTTTCAATTGATGGGCGCTACCCCCTGGCAGGTTTTGCGACATTTCAAGGTGCCCAATTCGCTTCCCTATTTTTATGCTGGCCTCCGTGTCAGTGTCTCCTACGCTTTTATCTCTGCTGTTGTTTCAGAATGGCTGGGCGGATTTGAGGGTCTAGGAGTTTATATGATTCAATCGAAAAAACTGTTCCAATATGACACCATGTTTGCGATTATCATCCTCGTTTCATTGATCAGCTTGCTGGGCATGAAAGTGGTTGAAATCAGCGAAAAATATGTGATCAAATGGAAACCAAGCATCACCAAATAGAAAAAGGAATAAACATGAAAAAGAAATTTCGTCTTGTAGTAGCGTCTTTACTAGCTCTCTCTGTCTTTGGTTTGGCGGCTTGTTCGCCAGCTAAGGAAGGCAAAAAAGAAGAGAAGACCATTGATTTTATTTTGGACTGGACGCCAAATACCAACCACACAGGTCTCTATGTCGCTTTAGAAAAAGGTTATTTTGAAGAAGAAGGCGTGTCAGTTGACATCAAGTTGCCATCAGAAGACAGCTCTTCAGACTTGGTTATCAACGGCAAGGCACCATTTGCAATCTACTTCCAAGATTCGATGGCTAAAAAGTTAGAAAAAGGAGCTGGGATCACAGCGGTTGCGGCCATTGTGGAACACAACACTTCTGGTATCATTTCAGCTACCCAGGCCAATATTACAACGCCAAAAGACTTGGTCGGTAAAAAATACGGAACCTGGAATGATCCGATTGAATTAGGTATGTTGGAAACCTTGGTAACAGAAGCGGGTGGCGACTTTGAAAAGGTCGAAAAAGTACCTAATACGGATGCCAACTCAGTGACACCTATTGCCAATAAGATGTTTGAAGCGGCTTGGATTTACAAGGGCTGGGACGGTGTTATGGCCGAAAAAGAAGGCATCGAAACCAATTTCTTCTACTTAACTGATTTTGAAAAAGCCTTTGACTACTATTCTCCAGTTATTATTGCCAACAATGACTACCTCAAGGAAAATGAGGATGAGGCTAAAAAAGTGCTCAAGGCCATCAAAAAAGGTTACCAATTCGCTATTGAAAACCCTGAAGAAAGTGCAGAAATCCTCATCAAACATGCGCCAGCTTTGGGAAATCAAAAAGAATTTGTGGTCGCTTCACAAGAATACTTGTCTAGTCAATACGCTGCTAATCCAGAAGACTGGGGTAAATTTGACGCTGAGCGTTGGAATGCCTTCTATGCATGGGCTCATGAAAAAGGAATTTTAGAAAAAGATATGAAAGACCAAGGTTTTTCAAATGACTACTTGGACTAACGAATGAAGAAAATTGAATTGCAAAACCTCTCTTTTTCCTATGAGAAAGAAGCTATCTTGAAACAAATCAACCTCTATGTCAAACCGGGAGAAATTGTGTCCATTTTGGGTCCTAGTGGAGTTGGAAAAACCACCCTATTTAACCTGATTGCGGGAATCTTGCCGGTCAAAGAAGGCCGTATTCTGGTTGATGGAGAGGAAAATCCAAAAGGAAAGGTCAGCTATATGCTACAAAAGGACCTCTTATTGGAACACAAAACCGTTTTGGGCAATATTATTTTGCCCTTGGTTTTACGTGGAATCAAAAAGAAAGAGGCGATTCAAGAGGCGGACCAGCTCCTAGCTACTTTTGAGTTGGCTCATGTGCGCGATGCCTATCCACACGAGCTGAGTGGCGGGATGCGGCAACGGATCGCCTTGTTGCGGACCTATCTCTTTGGGCATGATTTGTTTCTCTTAGATGAAGCCTTTAGTGCTTTGGATGAGATGACCAAGATGGCTCTGCATGATTGGTATCGGGAGATTCACCAGAAACTGGAGTTGACCACCCTTTTGATCACCCATAGCATAGAAGAAGCGATCGAGCTGAGCGACCGCATTTATGTCTTGAACCATCGTCCTGGTGAGATTGTGGCCGAACTAGCCATGGATTGGAAAAGAGCTGAGCAACCGGATTTGGCCAAACTCCAGTACCGAAGAGAGATTTTGGGCCTTCTGGGGTTGAAGAAATAAGAAAAAAGCCTTGCAATAGGCTTTTTTTCGTGCTATAATACTCTTTGTGTGAAATAATAGCAGCTTGATATGAAGCTCGTCAACAGATTCTCTGAAAAACCAGTAACCTTGGCTGTTTAGGCGAAGGGTATCTGCACGAATCAGAATCAAGTAAATCGTTATTTCCTCAAAATATATTTTATTTAGAGGAGGACTTGATAACATGTCACGTTATACAGGACCATCATGGAAACAATCTCGTCGCCTTGGCTTGTCTCTTACAGGCACAGGTAAAGAATTAGCACGTCGTAACTACGTACCAGGACAACACGGACCAAATAACCGTTCTAAATTGTCTGAATACGGTTTGCAATTGGCTGAAAAGCAAAAATTGCGTTTCTCTTACGGTTTGGGTGAAAAACAATTCCGTAACTTGTTCGTACAAGCTACTAAAATCAAAGAAGGAACTCTTGGTTTCAACTTCATGGTTCTTCTTGAGCGTCGTTTGGACAACGTTGTTTACCGTCTTGGCCTTGCGACTACTCGTCGTCAAGCACGTCAATTCGTAAACCACGGTCATATCCTTGTTGACGGCAAACGCGTTGATATCCCATCATACCGTGTTGAAGTTGGTCAAGTGATCTCAGTTCGCGAAAAATCTGCTAAAGTTCCAGCTATCCTTGAAGCAGTTGAAGCAACTCTTGGACGTCCAGCTTTCGTATCATTCGATGCTGAAAAATTGGAAGGTTCATTAACTCGCTTGCCAGAACGCGATGAAATCAACCCAGAAATCAACGAAGCTCTTGTCGTAGAATTCTACAACAAAATGCTTTAATTCTCACTTTGTGGAGAACTTCAAAAACCAGCTTTGGCTGGTTTTTTTGTTGCAAAAAAAGCTACTTCCCGCTATGATAGAAAAAAGGAGGTGCAGTAAATGACACCAGAAGAACAGGCGCGTGTAGAGGAACTGGAAGCTAAATATGACCGTTTTCAACCAGTTTTAGAACAAGTAAAAAGTACTTTGGCAGCTTTTCAGTCTGCCTATCGTGATTACCAGGAATTGCGTACCTTTTACGGTAGCGAGGAGTGGTACGACTTACGTGAAAAGCCACATGAAAAGGTAAAAGCAGGCGTCTTAAGTGAGGACCAACTCTATGACTTGATTGTGGAACATAATGATTTGCTTGGACAATTCTTAGAGCTGGCCAACCAAATGTACAAAGACATGTAAAAAGCACCGAAAGGTGCTTTTATGCTTGTGGAATTAAGATTTTTAGGCGGACCCAATTATCTTCCTTAGTCAAGGTCAGTTGGCCATTGTATTTTTGGGTGATGTAATCCATGCTTTTGAGGCCGATTCCGTGGTAATCCTTGTTTTTCTTTGAGGTACTCGGGAGGGTATGACTGGATAACTCAATATTGGAGGTGTCGTAATTGTCCAACCGCATCACAATAAAGTTGTTATGGCTGGAGACTTTTAGGGTAATCAGCCTTTTTTCTTCTTGTGGGATTTTTTCCACGGCTTCAATGGCATTGTCCATGGCATTTCCAAAGAGCGCAGAAATATCCATTGCATCCATGAAGTTCAAGGGTTCTCCCTGTACGATACAGGTGAAATTGATTTTGTTTTGCAGGCAATAATGGTTTTTCTGGGTCAGAATGGTATCCAGAATGGGATTGCCTGTTTCAACTTTGGTCTCAAAATTTTGAATGGCAATGGTCATTTCATCCAGGTATTGATTTTGTTTTTGTTTATCGGCTTCTTGTCGAATGATGTACAATTGGTGTTTCAAGTCATGGACTTTACGACTGATCAATTCACTGTTTTCACGGTAGGCTTGGTATTGTTTGTACTGAAGCTCGAACATCCGGTTAATAGAGGACAACTCTTCTCGCAAGTATCGGTCGTATTGCTGGGACTCCTGGGTAAACAGTAGCAGCATTCCCGATAGGTTAGCCGTCGTTCGCAAGATGAAAATACTGGTTGAATCTTGGAATTGCCGTGTGCCAGACAGGATAAAACCGATATTACTAAAGGAAAAGATAGCAACTGATGTAAAGACAGCGACGGCGACGTCGCGTTTATCAATAAACTTATCTAGATCAGCTAGGGTTGTTTTCTTTTCTTGGCGGTAAAGCAAGTAGAGGACGAGGCAGTATAGTGCAAGGACGAGTGCCATTTGGCTAGCTAAGCTATCGTAGCTGGTTTTTAGCAGGGTCAGGCAGTAGATGTGCCAGGAGATAGATGCGATTAACTCGGCAGCAACAAAGGCTTTGGCGGTCAGGTAAATCTGGGTCAAGGGCTTTGATACCCCTAAAAATGAGATGGAGGCATACATCCAAGCGATATTAATCAGCATTCCGAGGACCCAAAAGGTGAGGGGGAATGTTCCGGCTAGCAATTGTAGAATGACTTGTCCGAGAAAAATGAGCGGAATCACCCATTTTCCCAGTAGTTTGAGGCGACTAGCTTCTGACAAAGGATAGCAGACTAGAAGACACGCTAAGGTTTCTGCAAGGGCTGTATAGGCTCGTGGAATATCTGGAAAATGGGTCATCATAGGAGGGTGTCTCCTACGTAATTGGTCAAGGCAGCCATGAAGTCTTTTTTCCGAGGACGGCTGATTTGAAGTGGCTCACCATGTACATAAGCAATATTGCCAGCTACTTTTTCAACATAGGCCAAGTTGACAATGTAACCGGAATTGGAACGGAAGAAGTTTTTCGAATCCAGTAAACTCTCCATGTTTTTTAATGAATTATTGGTTGTCACTACCCCTTTTTTGGTGTGCAGATGCAGGTTGTGTCCAACACTTTCTATATAGTAAATATCGTTCAGGAATACTTTAGTAGTTGTGGATTTGTTTTTAATATATAAGAACTGTTCTTCTTCTTCCGAGCTTGGCAGTTTTCGGAGAATCTTTTTGAAATGTTCTTCAAAGACAAACTGACTAAGAGGTTTTAAGAGGAAATCAGTTGCTTCGACAGAATAGCCTTGAATGGCCACTTGAGAATGGTTGGTCACAAAAACCAGTAAGACATCCTTGTCTAACTGACGGATTTTTTGGGCAGTGGTCATACCGTCCATGATTTCCATTTCGACATCTAGGTAAATGACATCAAATAAGGATTGGTAGTCACTGGTAATATCCAAGCCATCATTAAAACAGACCACCTCAACATTCAGATGATTGGCTTGGCAATAATCTGTAATGTAGGAAGTGAGTCGGTCTTGTTCGATTTTTTGGTCTTCAACAATCGCAATTTTCATGAGAATCCCTTTCTATTGTATCCAGTATACCAAAATCATGGAAAAAATTATAGTGCGACGACAGAAATGCAATTTATGATAAAAAATCGACAGATTATGAGGAAAGGGTTTTCAGTTTTCTTTTCTTTTGATAAAGTAAAAAGCGTAGAAAAGGCTTTCAAAGTCTTAGAAAAATTTAGGAGGGGTCTTATGAAGACTTGGAAAAAGACTGGTTTAGCAGGTCTTGTTGCTGCGGTAGCTTCTGTTGGAGCGACGGTGCAAGCAAAAGATTACGCTAGCTCATACCAACCATGGGATGCGGCAAGTATGGTTAAAACAGCATTGATTGCTTCAAGTGTTGCTGTGGTGGCACTCTTTGCCTATTTTATTTATCGCGGGGTTCAAAACAAATCCTTTGCAGGTAAAAAAGGTAAAATTTTAACAGCTTTATTGGCATTGTTAGGGGTTGTCATTATTGGTGCCAACTATGCTGTCAATATGTTTGTTAACGTGGTCGATACCTACTTTGCACCATCTTATGCGGACGATGCTAAAATCGCAGATGCTGAGAAAGTATCAAAAGCGTTGGCGACTTCTATTCAAGAAGAAGGTTCTGTTCTTCTTGAAAACAAAAATAACACTTTGCCATTAAAAGATACAAAGAAATTGAACGTCTTTGGTATTTCTTCTGTGTCCATCACTTATGGTGGATCCGGTTCAGGTGCGGCGGATGAGTCTAAAAACGTGAATCTTCAAGCGGGTCTTGAAGGAGCAGGTTTTGAATTGAACGCTGAGTTAACAGATTTCTATACTGAAAACCTTCCTAAAAAAGAAGGAACCAACATTTTCTCACTTAATGGTGGTGACTACAACATTTACGAACCAACACAAGACAAATACACAGACGAATTGCTTGCGAATGCAAAAGATTTCTCTGATACAGCGCTTGTTGTGATTTCTCGTAATGGTGGTGAGGGTGCTGACCTTCCATATGAAATGTCTGAATACCAACAAGGGGACAAAGGCAAACACTATCTTGAATTACAAGATGTTGAAAAAGCAATGTTGAAGACGGTTACAGATAACTTCGATAAAGTGGTTGTCTTGGTCAACTCATCAAACGCTATGGAGCTTGGTTTCTTGAAGGAAGCTGGAGTTGATGCCGCTCTTTGGATTGGTGGACCTGGTTCAACTGGTTTGACAGGTGTTGCCAATATCTTGGCAGGTGAAGTCAACCCTTCAGGTCGTTTGGTGGATACATACGCTTATGACATTACAAGCAATCCTGCCTTCTACAACCAAGGTGACTTCAACTATACAAACATCACTTACGAACGTACTCCTTGGGGCGCAAAAGAGCCTCAAGAAATGAACTACAAGTTCCTTGATTACCAAGAAGGTATCTACGTTGGTTACCGTTACTATGAAACACGTTATGTGGACAATGCGACTGGTAAAGTGGACGAGGCAGCTTATGATGCAGCAGTTCAATACCCATTTGGTTATGGTTTGAGCTACACTGATTTCAAACAAGAAATCAAAGACATGAAAGAAGTTGATGGCCAAATTGAAGTAACAGTAGAAATAACAAATACTGGTGATGTTGCTGGTAAAGATGTTGCTCAAGTTTACTTCACTGCACCATACACTGTTGGTGGTATTGAAAAATCTCACGTTGTCTTAGCTGGTTTTGACAAGACAGAAGTCTTGGAACCAGGCGCAAGCGAAACCTTGACTATCACTTATGACCGTGATGACATGGCTTCATACGATTACAAAGGTGATAAATCTTATGTTCTTGACCAAGGAACATACGAAATCAAATTGATGAACAATGCTCATGATGTTTTGGATTCAGAAGAATACAAAATTGAGAAGAAAGAAGTTGTGAAACAACGTATTTCTGACAAGATTGAGGTTACAAACCAATTTGATGAAGCGGCAGGTGACGTGGTTTACACAAGTCGCGCAAACTGGGAAGGTACCCTTCCAAAAGAACGCACTCCTGACAGAGAAGCAAGTGAAGAAATTGCAGCCGCAATGGCTTCTGACAATGTCCCAACTGAAGATGATCCTGCAGCAGAAGAAATTGTTATCAAAGACAATGGCCTACGTTTGGTAGATGTAGTTGGCCTTGACTATGATGATGAGAAGTGGGATCAATTGCTTGAGCAAGTATCAGTAGCTGAAATGGCTCAATTGATTCAATTTGGTGGTTACGCAACTGGTGCGGTGAAATCGATCGACAAACCAGCTGTGGTTGACTTGGATGGTCCTGCAGGTATCAACGGTATCTTCCAAGGTATCAAAGGTATTCAATTCAACTCAGAAGTAGTTGTCGCATCAACCTGGAACCTTGATCTTGCAGAAGAAATGGGTGATGCATTTGCTAAGGAAGCATTGGCACACGGTATCGTCGGTCTCTATGCTCCAGCAGTAAACATTCACCGTACACCATTCTCAGGACGGAACTTTGAGTACTACTCAGAAGATCCATATATTTCAGGTAAAATGGCATCTGCATTAGCGAAGAAAGCCCTTGAAAATGGCGTTTATACCTTCACTAAACACTTTGCCCTCAATGACCAAGAAGACAACCGTGAGGGTGTTGCAACTTGGTCAAATGAACAAGCCATTCGTGAAATCTACTTGAAAGCATTTGAGATTCCTGTAAAAGAGGGCGGTGCTACAGCCTTGATGTCATCCTTTAACCGTATCGGAACAACATGGGCTGGTGGTGACAAAGCACTCCTTACAACAGTTCTTCGCGACGAGTGGGGCTTCAAAGGTATGGTCATCACTGACTTTGCTGGTGCTCCTCACATGTACGCAGACCAAGCCATCCGTGCTGGTGGTGACTTGATGTTGACACCTATGGGGTTAATGTTGACTGAAAAATCAACCGGCACAAATGTTGGTCAACAAGCAATGCGTCAAGCTACGAAGAATATTTTGTACACTGTTGCAAACTCCGCAGCATTTGACATCTACAAACCAAAAACAAAATGGTGGCTAGTTGCCTTGATTGCTGCAAATATCGCTTTACTTGCTCTTCTTGGTTTTGGCTTGATGAAAGTCACTGGTAAGAAAAAAGATGAAGTAGAAGTTGCTTAATCAACAAGACATAAGAAAAGAAGTTGGATTTTCCAACTTCTTTTTTGATTAGGTTTTCTCCACCAATTCGATGCACTTACTGGTCTGTGAACAATGAGGACAGGTCAATGTTCGTGTCTTAGGAGTGTGTCTTGCCCATACAAATGCTTGAAAGGCGGGTTTAAAGCTCTGATGGCAAATAGGGCAGTGATACTGCACTTGTCGGTAATAATTGCGAACGAGATACCAAAGTCCGCCTATGTATAGGATCGCTGCAGGAATGGCCAGCCATTTGACAGAAGCCCATTCACTAAAATAGAGCAAGCCGATAAAGAGTGCGATGACAAGAATGAGTTTGAGGTATTGCTTGCCTGCAAACCGACGCCAAGTAAGATGGTGTTTCATGGTTAGAGAAATGTCAGATAAGTTGTTTAGGGAAAAATCAGTCTCGCCTTGAATGGTCTTTCGTAAGAGCTGCAGTTCTTTGATTTTAACCTCTTGGGCTTTAGCTGTTTCTTGCAAACTGGCAATGTGCGTGTCCAGAAGGGTAGACAAGACAGCTTGGGATTGGTCGTCTGCTAGAACATCTTTGATGTGGGCGAGGGAGAAGTCCAATTCTCTTAAATAGGCAATTATCTGAAGAATCTGAACATCTTCTTCCTTGTAGATTCGACGACCGCCCTCTGTCCAATCCGACGGACTCAAGAGTCCGCGTTGGTCATAGTACTGCACTGTTCGCACAGTAACGCCAACTTTCTTGGCGATTTCCCCTGTGGTATAGTGTGACATTTCTTTCACCTCCTTTCTGAATCCATCTTATCATGTGACCTTGGGTCATGAGCAAGCCCATACGCAAGGTGATTTTTCATTTTCTTTATTGTAACAGAAAGTGACGATGTTGACAGTAAATTGACAGGCCTGTAAAGCAAAAACTGATATGGCGTTTAACGGTTAAAACGGCAGATTATGCAGACAAAGGAACAAATTATGTAAAAACGCTTTCTTTGTTTGATGGACTTGGTAAAATAAAAGCAACAAAACTATTTCTGGAGGCTCTTATGAAAGAATGGATTGAAAAACATCCTGATTTATGGGAATTTATTAAATTTAACGTCTTGTCAAACATCGCGACCATTACCAATTTTTGTGTCTTGTGGATTGGGAGCAGCTTTTTGTTTAAGGCGTTCAGTAACCAACCATTTGAATGGTTCATTTTTAACTACCCTGTCAAAAATGGTGGTTTGAACGGATTTTTGTCCTTCTTGTTAGCCTATGTTGCGGCTCAAATTGTCAACTACATTGTCCAACGCAAATTGGTATTTGGGGCAGAAAATGATATTTCCAAAACCATTCACTGGTATATTTTGACCGTTGTCGTCGCTGGGATTTTGTCCATTGTCTTGCCGCCTTACACAACTGCCTTGTTTCAACAATGGGGCATGGGCCTTGGATTGGCACAGACCTGTGCCAACTGGGTCAACATTTTCGTTCAAGTGGCTGTTAACTACCCAATGATGAAATATGTGATTATGAAATAAAGAAAACCTCCATTGGAGGTTTTTTGTTTTTATTCTTCTTTATTGGGGATAACCATAAAGAGGTAGTAGGTAATAAAAATAGTTAGGCAAAAGAGAGCAATCTTGACGGCCTTGATGGGGGCCAAGTAGATGGAGCTGGCCATGAGTAAGTATATTTGCCAGATGATTTTCTTTTTGCGGCTCTTGCTGATGGACTTGGTTTCGGCATAATCGGCTACATAAAAATGGTAAATCTTTGTTTGCTTGAGCCACACCTCGAATTTTTCTGAACTTTGGGCAAAACAGTAGCCAGACAACAAGAGTAAAGGTGTGGTTGGAATGATAGGTAAGATAATGCCAGCAACGCCAATTCCTAGACTAATCCATCCACCTATTACTAACAGTAATTTTTTCATACGGTCTCCTTTGTACTGTTTACCATTATATCAAAAAGCAGGTAAAATGGGAGAAGAAAATGTGAAAAATTATCAAGTTTGACAAGGGCTAAGCAACCTGTCATAATAGAAAAGAATGATTTATAGAAAAGGATACACTAAATGAAAAAATCAATTATCAAAGCAACTGCCTTGTCTGCCCTTGTCTACTTCTTATGTGTTGGACTAGCGGTAGCCATTGACCTAGGTCTTTTTAAGGTAGCCAATATGGCCCATACCCCTGCCATGGCCGCTCTTTTTGCAGGAGGAGTCTACCTTTCCTTGGTGAGAAAGACCCGGCAGTTTGGTCCGATTTTGGTCTTGGGCCTTATGATGTCAGCCTTTTTCTTCTTCTCAGGGCATTTTGTTTGGTCCTTTGTACCAAATCTTTTGTGTGCTTTGGTAGCAGAGGGGATTGCAAAATCGGGTGATTATCAGGACAGAAAGCGTAACATTCTATCCTACGCTATCTTTTCTTTGGGAAATCTCGCACCGATTGTAACCATGTGGATTGCGCCAAAAGCCTACGCAGCGCAGCTCTTGGCAGAAGGAAAAGACCAGGCCTATGTGGACAAGGTCATGATCCCGGCCTCTTTTGGAACAGTTTCAGCCCATCTTTTAGGAGTCGTGGTCTGTGCAGTAGTTGGGGCCTTGATCTATGAGTGGGTGTTAACAAAAAAACAGAAATAAAGTTGAGGATTTCTCAGCTTTTTCTTTTTTCAACAATTTATGTCAAGAATACGTCAAATTATGAAGAAAGCGTTTTATTCTAGTTGCTTCTTTGATATGATAGGCTTATCAGATTGTAGATACGGAGAAATGAAATGAAACATCAAGAAGTGATCTCACGTTTAACTTTAGAAGAAAAAGCAGCCCTTATGGCTGGTAAATCCGTTTGGGAAACAAAGGATTATCCTGAAAAAGGAGTACCATCCATCTTC
The DNA here is from genome assembly GCF_053207365.1 of Streptococcus cameli. Lineage (NCBI taxonomy): Bacteria > Bacillati > Bacillota > Bacilli > Lactobacillales > Streptococcaceae > Streptococcus > Streptococcus cameli. The sequence goes on from NZ_JBRUIM010000006.1 coordinate 63,439, forward strand.
CTTTCAGATGGACCGCATGGTATCCGCAAACAAGAAGGAGAAGGAGACCACCTTGGTCTCAATGCCTCTATCCCTGCTACCTGTTTCCCAACAGCTGCCACCCTTTCCAATAGCTGGAATCCAGCCTTGGTGGAAGAAGTTGGCCAAGCATTGGGGGCAGAAGCCAGTAGCTTAGGTGTCCACATGGTCTTGGGGCCTGGACTCAACATCAAACGCAATCCGCTTTGTGGTCGAAATTTTGAGTACTTTTCAGAAGATCCGTATCAGGCAGGAAAAATGGCAGCAGCCATGATCCGAGGTCTGCAAACACAAGGCGTGGCTGCGACACCAAAACATTTTGCGGTCAACAGCCAAGAGTTGCGTCGGATGGCGTCAGATTCCGTTGTCGATGAACGAACCCTTCGTGAAATTTACCTGACCGGCTTTGAAATGGCTGTAAAAGAAGCCAATCCGAAAGCTATCATGAGTGCTTACAACAAGATCAATGGTATCTATGCCAATGAAGACAAGCGCCTCTTGCAAGATATTTTGCGAGATGAATGGGGATTTGAAGGTCTTGTTGTATCAGACTGGGGTGGCTCCAATGACCATGCTTTGGGTGTCCAAAATGGTAGCCATTTGGAAATGCCGGGCACAACTACGGTTGGACAAAAAGAAATTATCGATGCGGTTAAAGATGGTCGCTTGTCTGAAACCATCTTGGACCAACGGGTGGATGAATTGTTAGCGGTTGTTCTTGATTTGGCCGCACAAGAAAAGAAAACAGTCGACTATGCTGTCCAAGATGAGATTGCTAGAAAAGCTGCTGCAGACAGCTTGGTTCTCTTGAAAAATGATGAAGGAATTTTGCCATTGGCTGCTGATCAATCATTGGCCATCGTTGGTGAATTTGCGAAAAATCCTCGTTACCAAGGTGCCGGCTCTTCCTTGATCAATACCAAGAAATTAACGAATATGGTAGACCATGCATCGGATTATGGTTTGAATGTTCTTGGCTACGTGCAAGGCTACCAACGGGTGGATACACCAGATGAAGGTTTAGCCTTAGAAGCAGTAGCGCTGGCTAAAAAAGCAGATACCGTCCTCTTTTACATGGGATTGGATGAAATTAGCGAAAGTGAAGGCCTGGACCGCAGACACTTGTCTCTTCCGAAAAACCAATTGGCTCTTCTGACTCAGTTGGTGGAAGCCAATGCCAATATCGTGGTGGTTATGGCGGCGGGTTCTGTCGTAGACATGAGCTGGGATAAGGATGTCAAGGCTGTTCTACATGGTTACCTGACAGGTCAAGCTGGGGCCCTTGCGATTTTAGATGCCTTGACAGGTCGAGTCAATCCAAGCGGAAAATTGAGCGAGACCTATCCAGAAACCCTGCAAGACGTACCGTCTTCTCGCGATTTCCCAGCAGAGGGCGACTATGCTCTTTACCGTGAAGGCTTGTACGTTGGTTACCGTTACTTTGATACCGTTCAAAAACCGGTTCAATACCCATTTGGTTTTGGTCTTTCCTATACCAGCTTTGTTTACAGCAACTTGCAGGTGGAAAAAAACGGCATTCGCCTAACCGTTGCAAATACAGGATCCGTAGCCGGTAGCGAGATTGTGCAGCTGTACATCGGAAAAGAAGACAGTGTCTTGTACCGTCCCCGTAAAGAATTAAAAGGTTTTGCAAAAGTGTACTTGGAAGCTGGCCAGTCTCAGGAAGTCTTCATGGCCTTTGATGAGTATACCTTCCGTTATTTCAATGTGGCGACAGATCGTTTTGAAATCGAAGAAGGAACCTATATTGTGTCTGTTGGGGCAAGCAGTGCAGATATCCGCTTGACTGCCCAGCTACAACAAGAAGGAACAACAGCTGTTTACCCGGATATGTTGGACTTGCCAACTTATTTCTCAGGGAAAGTAAGTGCTGTGTCAGATGAGGAATTTGCCAAACTACTCGGTCGTCCTGTACCAGTTGAATCCTGGACTGCTGGTCAAGAGTTGCGTCTCAACGACCCATTGTCTAAGATGAAATACGCTAAGAGCGGTTTGGCCCGTTTGGTCTTTAAAATTTTGGATAGTTTGCTCAAAAAAGCAGAAGCCAAAGGAAAACCAGACCTCAATATCCTCTTTATGTACAACATGCCATTTAGAGCTCTGGCCAAGATGACGGGAGATCTCTTGGACCAAAACATGGTTGCGGCGATTTTGGTCATGGTCAATGGGAAATTCTTTAAAGGCTTGGGACAACTTTTTAAGGCCTTGCGTGCCAAACAAAAGTACCAAAAGCAACTTTCTTAAAAATATGGTACAATAAGAGAAATAAAGAAATGAGAATGCCAGCAGTTCAGTGTTGGCATTCTACTTGTAAAATGGAGACAGTATGACCTTATTAAGTATTGCAATCCCGAGTTACAATTCAGAAAGTTATTTGCACTATTGTGTGCACTCTCTTGTTATTGGTGGGGATCAGGTAGAGATTTTAATTATCAATGATGGATCCAGTGACCGCACGCAAGAGATAGCGGAGTCGCTTGCGAATCAGTATCCCAATGTTCGAGCTATTTCGCAGGAAAACAAGGGACACGGAGGAGCTGTGAATACTGGTATCTATGAAGCCAAGGGAAAGTATTTCAAAGTCGTCGATAGTGATGATTGGGTGGATGCCCGCGCCTATCTGAAAATTTTAGAAACCCTCAATGAGCTAGAAAAAAATGAAACCCCGGTTGATGCCTTTATTACCAACTTTGTCTATGAAAAAGAAGGGCAATCGCGGAAGAAGAGCATGAGCTACCAGGAGACTCTTCCTGAAAATCGCATCTTCAAGTGGCAGGATGTGGGTGTCTTTTCAAAAGGACAATACATGATGATGCATTCGCTCATTTACCGGACGGAAATGCTTCGTGAAGTAGGGCTTGAGTTGCCAGAACACACCTTTTATGTGGACAATATCTTTGTCTTTACACCGCTCTTGGCAGTTGAAACCATGTATTATTTGCCAGTTGATTTTTACCGGTATTTTATCGGCCGAAACGACCAGTCAGTCAATGAAAATGTCATGATCAAACGGATTGACCAGCAGCTCAAGGTCAATAAAATCTTAGTAGATAATTTGAAATTGGATGAAATTGACAATCCTGATTTGCGCAGCTACTTGCTCAATCATGTGGAAATCACCACTATCATCTCTTGTGCCCTCTTAAACCGTGGAGGAACTGGTGAACATATGGCCAAGAAACAAGAGTTGTGGCAGTACATTCGGGAGAACAATCCAGCTCTCTTTAAGATTGTTCGTAAGGGATTGTTGGGGCAATTGACCAATCTATATGGATTACCAGGTCGTAAAATCTCAAATGCCGTTTACAAGATTGCCAAAAGTATTTATGGATTTAATTAATGAAAAGATTGGCTGACGCCGATCTTTTTTTAGAAAACGGTTACCGTTTGTGGTATACTAGTAGAAAAAATGAGGAGTTGGCTATGTACCAAGAATTAGGAAACACAGGATTGCAGGTATCTCGTATTGCCCTAGGTTGTATGCGGATGGACAGTTTGTCGGTTGCAGCAGCAGCACAGGTTATAGACACGGCGATGACAAAAGGAATTACTTTTTTTGACCATGCGGATATCTATGGCAAAGGAGAATCGGAGATTCGTTTTGCAAAAGCGATAAAGGAATTAGGAGTTCGACGGGAAGACTATATTCTTCAATCTAAATGTGGCATTCATGATGGGTTGTTTGATTTTTCAAAAAAACATATCTTGAACTCTGTTGATGGTATTTTGCAGCGATTAGAGGCTGATTATCTGGATGTCTTGGCCCTTCACCGTCCAGATGCCCTTATGGATCCAGAAGAAGTCGCAGAAGCCTTTACCATTTTAAAAGAAAGTGGCAAAGTACGCCACTTTGGTGTCAGTAATCAAAACCGTTACCAAATGGAACTCTTGCAGACCTATTTATCTGATCCCTTGGTGGTTAACCAACTGCAGTTTTCTCCAGCTCATACACCGATGTTGGACTCCGGTTTTCATGTCAATATGAAAGACGATGCAGCGACCATGCGAGATGGTGGGATTCTGGAGTATTGCCAGCTCAAGAAAGTTACGATTCAAGCTTGGTCACCATTTTTAGTAAGTTTGCAAGACGGGGTCTTTGCAACCAATCCTAAGTACGATGGCCTCAATCAGGCCATTGCCAAATATGCCAAGGAATACGGTGTGTCAGACGAAGCCATTGTTGTCGCTTGGATTATGCGTCTGCCAGCTAAGATCCAAACCATTGTTGGTTCGATGAATCCAGAACGGATTGCCCGGATTGCTCAAGCGTATGAAGTATCCCTCACGAGAGAACAGTGGTACGACATTTACAAGAGTGCAGGTAACATCTTGCCGTAAAGAATAGAAAAGGAAACGATATGAAAACGACAAAAAAAATATTCCTAGCGATTTTTGGAATTCTGGTGGTTTGTGTATTGGGAGCTTGTCAAAAAACAACTTCTCCTAGCACTACATCAGCTCAACCGACGGATTGGTTGGTAGGAAAATGGCAGAGTGATGACTGGGATGTGACCTATACCATCACAGAATCAGATGACAAGTGGACAATTGAAACAGAGAATTCCGTTCTTGCCAAAGAGGCTAAATTGAGTGTAGAGGACAATGTTTATACCTTGCAGGATGAAAAAGGCACTCAGTATGTGATTGAGCAGGTTAGCGAAACAGAAATACTCTATCGTCAGTTGGCAGTAGAAGGACAAGCAGGAACGAGCGAAACAGTTAGTTTTAAAAAGCTTGATTAAGTTTGATTCAAATAGAAAAAACTCTTCCAATCGGTAGGGTTTTTTTCGCTTTTTTGTTATAATGAAGAAGATTAGAAAAATGATGGAGAATTGTGAATGAAACGTAGTATGTATGCAGGTCGTGTTCGTCCAGAACACATTGGCCAAACCGTAACGTTAACAGGATGGGTGGCCCGTCGCCGAGACCTTGGTGGTTTGATTTTTATTGATTTGCGGGACCGCGAAGGGGTGATGCAGTTGGTCATCAATCCAGAAAATGCTCCGGCAGAAGTGGTCGCAACTGCTGAGGGGTTGCGCAGTGAATTCGTTTTGTCGGTAACGGGTACTGTTGAAGCCCGAGAACAGGCCAATGACAATTTGCCAACGGGTGCGGTGGAGTTGAAGGTTGAAAAACTGACTGTTTTAAACGAAGCCAAGACGACCCCATTTGAAATCAAAGACGGTGTGGAAGTCAGTGATGATAACCGCTTGCGTTACCGCTATTTGGACCTTCGTCGTCCAGAGATGTTGGAAAACTTTAAATTGCGTGCCAAGGTAACCCACAGCATCCGCAATTATTTGGATGAATTGGAATTTATCGATGTGGAAACTCCAATGCTGACCAAGTCAACTCCAGAAGGTGCGCGTGATTACCTGGTGCCAAGCCGGGTTAGCCAAGGTCATTTTTATGCCTTGCCACAAAGTCCACAGATTACCAAGCAGCTCTTGATGAATGCTGGTTTTGACCGCTACTACCAAATCGTGAAATGTTTCCGTGACGAAGATTTACGGGGAGACCGTCAGCCAGAATTTACACAGGTCGACTTGGAAACTTCTTTCCTAGATGAGCAAGAAATCCAAGACATCGTTGAGGGCATGATTGCCAAGGTCATGAAAGAGACCAAGGGAATCGACGTGGCCCTTCCTTTCCCTCGTATGGCATATGATGATGCTATGAATAAATACGGTTCGGACAAGCCAGATACCCGTTTTGAGATGCTCTTACAAGATGTGACAGCAGTGGTGAAAGCTGTTGATTTCAAGGTCTTTTCAGAAGCACCAGCTGTCAAAGCCATTGTGGTCAAAGGCAAAGCAGACAGCTATTCTCGTAAGGACATAGATAAATTGACTGAGTTTGCCAAACAATTTGGTGCCAAGGGCTTGGCTTGGGTCAAAATGACAGAGGGTAGTCTAGCTGGACCAGTTGCTAAATTCTTGACGGCGATTGAAGAGGACTTAGCGAATGCACTTGGTCTGGAAAACAATGATTTGGTTCTCTTTGTGGCTGACGAGTTGGAAGTAGCCAACAATACCTTGGGGGCTCTTCGTAGTCGCATCGCTAAAGAACAAGACTTGATTGACAATAGCCTCTTCAACTTTTTATGGATAGTGGACTGGCCGATGTTTGAATGGTCTGAAGAAGAAGACCGCTACATGTCTGCCCACCACCCATTTACCTTGCCAACAGAAGAGACTGCTCACGAATTAGAAGGAAATCTTGCTAATGTTCGGGCTGTGGCCTATGACATTGTTTTGAACGGTTATGAGCTGGGTGGTGGTAGCTTGCGGATAAACCAACGAGATATGCAAGAGCGCATGTTTGCAGCTCTTGGTTTTAGCAAGGAAGATGCAACGGAGCAATTTGGCTTCCTCCTAGAAGCTTTGGATTACGGTTTCCCACCACACGGTGGTCTTGCGATTGGCTTGGACCGTCTGGTCATGCTGTTAGCTGGCAAGGACAACATCCGTGAAGTCATTGCCTTTCCAAAGAATAACAAGGCATCGGATCCGATGACACAAGCACCAAGTGTAGTTGCGGACAAGCAGCTGGAAGAACTTGCGTTAACAATAGAAAGTCATGATTAAAAAAACACCTTTTAAAAAACGGATGCTTTATGTGGTCAATCGCTGGGCGAAAAGGTTTGGCCTGTTGAAAACGCTGAGAAGTATTTCTCGAGAGAAATACGCCGAGAAATTTTCGGCTTCTATCTTCTATGGGCTCATGTCAGCTATTGCAGTGAACTTCTTTTTTGAGCCAGGTCATGTTTACTCTAGTGGGGTGACCGGATTGGCACAGGTTCTTTCTGCGGTCAGTCAACGAATGATTGGATACAGTATCCCAGTATCAGTGGCTTTTTATGCCCTGAATGCACCACTTTTGGTCTTGGCTTGGAAAAAAATCGGTCATAAATTTACCATTTTTACCTTTATCACTGTAACGATGAGTTCAGTCTTTATCCAGCTTGTTCCACAGGTGACATTGACTACGGATCCACTCATTAATGCTATTTTTGGTGGCCTTGTTATGGGGACGGGGATTGGATATGGATTGAAAGCACGGATATCTAGTGGGGGTACAGACATTATTAGTTTGACCATTCGTAAGATGACTGGAAAAAGTGTTGGCAGCGTCTCATTACTGGCCAATGGCGTGATTATGGTATTTGCAGGAATTTTGTTTGGTTGGCAGTATGCGCTGTATTCGATGGTGACTATTTTTGTCTCCAGTCGTGTAACAGATGCACTTTTTACCAAGCAAAAGAAAATGCAGGCCTTAATTGTGACCAACCAACCAGAAAAAGTCAGTAATATGATTCATAAAAAGCTCCACCGTGGTGTGACCTGTATCAATGATGCTGAAGGAACCTATAATCACGAGAAAAAATCTGTCCTATTGGCGATTATTACCCGTGAGGAGTATGGTGATTTTAAGTACTTCATGCAAAAAACAGATCCCAAGGCCTTTGTCTCCATTTCTGAAAACGTCCATGTCATGGGCCGGTTTGTTGACATAGATTAAGAAAGTAGGAAAAGATGTCTATTGACAAGCAAACGCATATTAAAAATCTTGTGATGATTGCTTTAGGAACGGCGATTTATGCAGTTGCCTTTGTCTATTTTTATATGCCCAATCAAGTGGCAGCGAGCGGGATTGCAGGCATGACCTTGATTCTTCACAATCTCTTTGGGATTAATCCGACCTATTCGGGTTATCTTATCAACATTCCCTTGGTGATTATGGGGGCCAAAATGTTTGGGAAAAAATCGATGGTGTATACCTTACATGGTTTTGCCTCCCTGTATCTCTTTGTTTGGATTTTTCAACGGATTCCTTTTTCCGTCGATTTAGCCAATGATGATTTAGTGATTGCGCTAGTGTCAGGTATTATTTCAGGGATTGGTTGTGGGATTATTTTTCGACATGGTGGAACAACAGGCGGATCGGATATTGTTGCCCGAATGGTCGAAAAAAAGTTCGGGATTCAACTCAATCAAGCGTTACTCGGGTTTGATATTGTTGTCATGGTTCTATCCTTAACCTATATTTCGATTCCGAAAATGATGTATGCCCTGATTGCGAGCTTTATGTATACGCAAGTTGTGAATATCATTCAAAAAGGTGGGTATTCTGTACGGGGGATGATGATTATTTCAGACCAAGCAGAAGTCATTTCTAAGGAAATTATGGGACAGCTTGGTCGTGGGGTGACCTATCTAAAAGGCGAAGGGGCTTTTTCTGGCAAGGAAAAGAATGTGATGTATGTGGCGCTGAGTCCACAGGATGTCCGTGAGGCCAAGGACTTGGTTCAAGCCCTAGATGAAAATGCCTTTGTTTCGATTTTCAATATTGATGAGGTACACAGCCCAGAATTTATTGCTTCTAGAAGCAAGTACCGCCAAAAACGGCTTAGAAAAGAGAAATAAGTGAAAAAAATTTATTTGGTTTACATTAGTCTAAGTGGCAATACCCAAAGCTTTGTTCGCCGTCTGCATAGTTATTTTCAGTTTCAAACAGACTGGCAAGTTGAAGAAGTTCATGTGAAGGACTTGGTAAAAGAAAAGATTGATTTTTATGCCTTGGACGCACCCTTTGTTGCTTTTTTACCGACTTATTTAGAAGGTGGAAATGGCTTGGACAATGGTGATGTTGAAATTTTGACCAATCCCTTGGGTGATTTTATTGCCTCTTTTGACAATTTCAAAAAGTGTTTGGGAATTGTTGGATCTGGAAACCGCAATTTCAATAACCAATACTGTTTGACTGCCAAGCAATATGCAGAGCGATTTGCTTTTCCAGTGCTCGATACTTTTGAATTACGTGGTCTGCAAAATGATATTGAACGCATTGGCCATCAAATTATGACCTTGATGGAAAAGTTAGATGAAGAACAAGAAAATTAGAAATCTAGAAAAACCTCAGTGAAACTGAGGTCAGATTGAAGAAACAGTTTATTTTATACAGTTTCTTCAATCTTTTTCTTTTGTTTAGACAAGTAAAAAAACTCTTGCAAGTGTTGCTATAAAGACATTTGCAAGAGTTTTTATCAGGTTAGGAATGATTTTTCGGAATTTAGTGTAAAACGGATTTTTGCTTTAATTCGGATAAATATAGGTTGTAACGCCGTCAGCAACAGGATTAAACCAGCCACGGAAATCACTGATGTATTGCTTTCCAGCATAATTGGCTTCTTTGACTCGGATGCGCGTGTTGCTTTGAACTTCTGTGACTACGGCAACATGCCCATAATAACCAGATGTCCAAACAGCAATGGCGCCAACGACTGGAGTGTTGCCTGTTTTAAAGCCTTTGGCACGGGCGCTGATTGCCCACTGGTTAGCATTTCCCCAGTAATTTCCTACCCAGGGAGCTAATTCTTTGACGCCCCAAGTACATTGACCGATGGGATAGGTATTCGGTGTGATGGGCTGTTTTTGACTAGCTGAAATAGTGGTTGAAAAAGCTCCGAGTCCAGTATTTCCTTGGTAGGCATGGATGTGGTATTTGCCCGTTCCGGTGTGTTGGGACAATGGGATGTTGGCCTTGTAGGCTCTCGTTTGAAAAGCAGAGGACGCATACCATTTCAAATCATCTTGCCCGCTTTCATCAGACCAGACGGCAAATCGGACAGGTTCTGTACCATATACGTTTTTAATGGTAGCAGTAAGTGTTCCGATAGAACCAACAGTTGCTTCGAATTGAAGAGGAAGTCGTGCGGGGGAAAGGTCTGCGGTATCGGCAACGTATCTAGTTCTACTGCCATCTGAATAGGTAATATAGACATGGTTTTGGTAGAGGCCTGTTAGTTGTTGGTGCTCTTGAAAATCAATGGTTGCGACATACTTTCCATTTTGTAAGCTAGCTGTCCGCCATTTGATGTTGCTTTGATTGGCAGTTGACCAAGTAGCGACTTGTACGGATTGAATCGGTTTGTTGGAAGCGGTATCGGTAATGGCTATTTGATACTTTCCAATTGAAAATTGAGGGTTTTCAAGTCTGATAGACGGCCCTGTCGAACTTGGGATATGGTTTTCTTGTACGAGAACATCGCTGTGTGCGAAATGGATCTGTTTGCCAACTCCATCATAAGCATATAGGTGGATAGCATAATGTCCAGTTGAAAAATTGTGTTTTTTCAAATCGACCTGTAAAAGGTAACTTCCATCAGTTTGTTTATGGGCTGTATACCAGACAAGATCATCTTGCCCCTTGTCATGGCTCCACACAGGAATTTGCACACGCTGGGTTTCAGATGGGAGATTCTGAGCTAGGATTCGGATTGTTCCAGGAGTACTAATCGTCGCTGTTAGACTGGGTTGACTCTTGGCAATGGAAAAATGACCTTCTTCTAGAAAGACCATTTTATTGTCAACCGAAATGTAGGAATGGAGGGTATAACTTCCAGCCTTGTAGTTTGCAATCGGAATGTCTGTTTGTTGTGCTCCAGCAGTATACCACTTGAGGTCATCTTGCCCATTCTCATCAGACCAGATAGCATACTGGATTTTGAGATTTTTTTGTTGGTTATTTCTATGAAAAATGATAGATAGGGTTTGCTCGTTTTGGGTGACACTCAAAGAAGATGAAAGGGAGACTGCTGTCTCGCTGGTAGTTGCCGAAGTCTGAGTTTCTATTACCGAAGATACATCATTATTACTGGAGATAGGGGGCGGGGGAGTCTGGGATTCATGGGCCAATATGACCGAAGGGGAGTTAAGACTAGCGAATAACAGTGAAGATGACAATAAAAGTGTTGAATATTTTTTCATTTATTTCCTCCTACTCCCCTTATTCGCAAAGAAGAAGGATTTTTGAAAAAAGAAATACAAAATAAAATATGCAAATAAAAAAGAAGACCAGTTGGTCTTCTGAAATTACAGCTTCTTTTCAACCAAGGCACAAACATTTTGGCCTGCAAGGGTCAGGTTTTGTTTGGACTTATCCACAAGCGGTGGATAAGTAAAGATGACTTCTTGCCCGTCTTCTGTTGTAAAGTGAAAATCATGGGTTGAAAAATTGAGGATAAATTGCATGGTTTCTTCTGTTGTTTCGACTTGGTAGCGTAGTACAAAATCGGTTAACCAGTAAAAATCACAACTGTATTCAATGTCGCTATATTGGCTTAGTGATAGGGCAGGGTGCTCTTTTCGAAAAGCGACCCATTCTTTGATATGGGCAACATGCTCCTTGTAATGATTAGCCCGCAACCAATCCAATTGGTTAATGCTATCAGGGCTATTGTAGGTGTTGTCTAGATTGTCCTTTGTACGGAAAAATTCTTGCCCACTGTGGATAAAAGGGATACCTTGTGATAAGAGAAGGAGTTGTAGTCCAAAGCTAGCCGCTCTTTTGAGGTTATGGTGAGTCCAGTTGGGTTGTTTGATCTGCAAATAGTCATAGAAGGTGGCGTTATCATGGCATTCTATGTAGTTGATGGACTGAATTGGTTGAAGAAAATGCCGGTTGTAACTACCTACCAATAAGTCTTCCATTTTTTTCTGATAACCATCTTGTAAGAGAGTTTCAGGAAAGGCTAGGATACGTTTAAGCGTATCACGGTATTCGTCATTAAAAAAGGCAATCTGTGGTAGTTCATGGGCATTGTATTGATGAGCTAAAGATTCTTGAGGAAGACCGGTCTGCATCTTCCAGCCTTCACCGTATAGGTATATGGTTGGATAGAGATCCTGTAATTCTTTGGAAATTTCCTGCATGGTTTGGAGGTCCAGTATCCCCATCAAATCAAATCGGAAGCCATCAAATCCATAGAGTTGAACCCATTGTTTGAGGGAATGCTTGATGTAGTGACGAATCATGGAACGCTCACTGGCTACATCATTGCCACAAAATGTTCCGTCGTGTCGTTGTCCGTTTTCTTCATCAAAACGATAGAAATAGCCTGGAATGAGCTTTTCAAAGGCGTAGGTATTGGCATTGTAAACATGGTTGTAGACAACATCCATGATGACGCCGATACCAGCTTGATGATAGGCCTCGATAGCGGTTTGCAACTCTACAATACGGGCATAGGGATCTTCTGGATTGCTGGAGAAGGAGCCTTCTGGGACATTGTATTGGACAGGATCGTACCCCCAGTTATACACAAGTTGTGGATAAGTTTCGTCTACACTTCCAAAATCATACACAGGCATGAGTTGGATATGGGTCACTCCAAGGTTTTTGATGTAGTCCATGCCAATTTGCTCAGTACCAATACTTGGAGACTCAGTAAGGCCCTTAAATTGCCCAGGAGCCTGAAAGCCCGCCTCTTTTTGTTGTGAAAAATCCCGAACACTCATTTCATAGAGAACAGCCTGAGCCAGTGGCGGATTTTGGTAAGAACGATGGTTTGAACGTAGTTTTTTAGGATCGATGACAATGCTATCGCCAGAATTGGCACAAGACGATAGAGCATACGGATCATGTACTTCCAGCCAGTGACCATTCACGCGGTGTAAGTAATGGTAATGTGCCCCTTCCCAGTCACCTTCTATCTCCAGTGACCAAACTCCCTTTTGCTCTTTCCCCATAGGATAGGGGGTCTGGTTGATGACTAAAAAGACAGTCTTAGAGATTGGAGCCCAGAGTTTGAAGCTGGTTGATTTGGTAGTATAGTGTACTCCTAAATCAGACCCGTCATAGAAAAAATATTGGTCAAATAGCTGGCTCCGCACAATTGCTCCGTATCCGAGTTCAGCACCGTTTCGGTCTTGGTCAAATACCGTGTATTGTTCCTCGAGTGTCAACTCTGTCGTGTTGGTTAGAAAATAGGTGACTTGTTGTGTGGATTCTATGCAACGGTCAATAAGCAGGTCATGTTTTGTGTCTTTGGTTTCAACGGTAAAATGAAGCGTTGAAACATCGTATTTTTTGTCCATTTCCAAACGAATAGATGTCGGACTTTCTAAGTAGGCTTGAAATGATCTGAGAGCCATTGGAGTGCAAGGTTCCTTTCATAAAAACATACTACTAGAGTACCATAAAAAGATGTGTTTTCACAATGGATAGTTCCCTTTCTTCATGCGTACTTTGTGTTCTTTGTCCATGTTCTATTGACAAATTCACTAGTTGGATGTATAATTGTATCGAAATAACAAGACAAAGGAGAAGCTATGAAAAGACCGATTCACCTCTATATTTTTATGGTCCTATCGACCATTGCGACCCTCTTTCGAGTTCCTACTGCCTTTTTGGCTACATTTGATGAAGACAAGCTTCGCAAAACCTGGAAAGGGATCGAAGGAATGGAAGATCAATTGGAGGAACTAATCACGATTTCGCGTGCAACCAATGCCTTCAATACCAATCTGCTCAACAAGGTATTGGTGATAGTAATGGTTGTCCTCTTAATCGGGACCTTGGTCTTCTTGATTAAAAAACAGAATGAAGCAGCATCTTATACCTACATTGGGTATTTGTTTGCAACCTTGATTTCAGCGACCTATGTTTACATGAATACAGGTAACATTAGTCGATTGTATCAAGATGTGGAAATGCAGCAAGCGACGCAAGCGGCGGCCTTGGGCGTATATGGGATTAATATTGCCTTGTTTGTGGTGTATTTCGGCTTGACGGTGTTCTTCCTTTTGCGCAAACCAAAAGATAAACCGAGCCTTGCTCAAACAGCGACAGATATTTAAAAGAAAGATGCTCGATTTCGCTGAAGCAATTGAAAAACAGACTTGATGCAAGTCTGTTTTTTGTTTACATTTTTTCAGGAGCTTCCACACCGAGTAGGCGAAGTCCTTCTTTTAAGACCACCCCTGTTGCATAGGCCAAAGCGAGGCGGCTGTTGCGTTCTGGGCTTTCGTCTAAAATACGGGTATGGGCATAATATTTATTAAAAGATTGAGCCAGACCAATGATGTATTTGGCCACAATAGATGGATCGTATTTTTCTGCGGCACGAGAAACAGTCGCAGAGAAGTTTTGGAGGTGTTTGATAATCTCCCAGCTTTCTGCATCGTTCAAGGAATAGTCAACTGTTTCGTCAGCCGTAAAGTTCGCTTTGCGCAAAATGGATTGGATACGAGCGTAGGCATATTGGACATATGGGCCGGTTTCTCCTTCAAAGGATACCATGGCTTCTAAATCAAAGTCATAGCCGTTATCGCGGTCGGTTTTCAAGTCATAGAATTTTACAGCTCCGATTCCAACGGCTTTTGCTACGTCTTCTTTGTTTTCTAAGTCTGGATTTTTCGCTTCAATTTGCGTCAAGGCGCGTGAAACAGCTTCATCCAAGGTTGGTTCTAACAAGATGATGTTGCCCTTACGTGTGGACAATTTTTTCTTGTTCTTTGTGACCAAGCCAAAAGTGACGTGGATCATATCGTCTGACCAGTCAAAGCCCATTTCTTTCAAGACAGCTTTTAATTGCTTGAAGTGATTGGTTTGTTCTTGTCCTACAACGTAGATATTTTTAACAAAGTTGTAATGGCGTTTGCGGTACATGGCTGTTGCCATATCCCGTGTGATATAGAGCGTGGCACCGTCTGATTTTTTGATCAAAGCAGGTGGTAAATCATAGGCTTCTAAGTCAACGATTTTTGCGCCTTTGGAATCTTTCAAGAGATCTTTTTCTTCTAAGATTTCAAGACCTTCGTCCATCTTATCATTGTAGAAGGCTTCTCCTTGGTAATGGTCAAAGGTAATGTTTAACTTTTCGTAAATACGGTCAAATTCAACCAAGCTCTCATCACGGAACCATTGCCATAATTCCCAGGCTTCCTTGTCTCCGTCTTCTAACTTTTTAAACCACTGACGAGCTTCTTCATCTAATTCTGGCTTTTCTTCGGCTTCTGCATTGATACGGACATAGAGTTTTAACAGTTCATCGATTGGGTTTGCTTCAACTGCAGCCTTGTCTCCCCAAAGTTTATAAGCCACAATGAGCATACCAAATTGTTTCCCCCAGTCCCCTAAATGGTTGATACGAAGGAGGTTGTATCCTAACTTGGCATATAAGTTAGCAATGGCGTCTCCGATAACAGTTGAGCGCAAGTGTCCCACAGAGAAGGGTTTGGCAATGTTTGGACTAGACATATCAACGGTAATCGTTTGGCCTGCCCCAATTTCTTGCTGTCCATAGTTTTCTTTTTCAGAGACAATGGTCTGCAAAATGTCTTGTGAGATGCGTGCTTTGTCCAAGAAGAAGTTGACATAAGGACCAGTAGCCACTACTTTTTCAAATCCAGCAGTATCTAGTTTGTCAACAATCTCGCTGGCAATAACTTGTGGTGCTTTGCGTTCCACTTTTGCTAAAGAAAAGGCAGGAAAGGCAATGTCGCCCATTTCAGACGACTTTGGTTTTTCTAATAGGGATTGAATTTGTTCTGCCTCAAGACTAGGAATAACGGCAGCTAATCTTTCGGCAACAAGTGCTTTTTGATTCATAGGAATGACCTCCAACTTTCTTGATTCTATTTTATCATATTTTTAGGATGAAAAATGATAAAAACTTCAAATTTTGGTACAATAGTAGATAATTATACATTCGAGGTACAACCGTGAATAAAACAGATAGACATGAATTGATTAAATCCATGATTCGTGAAGAAAAGATTGGTCGCCAAGCAGATATTCAAGCTGGTCTTGAAAAGAATGGGGTATTTGTTACCCAAACGACCCTTTCTCGTGATTTACGGGAGCTTGGTTTGGTTAAGATTTATGAAAATGGGAAATCCTATTATTCCCTTGCCCCTGAACAGGATGACCAAAGCTTTAGCCAGTTGCTGGCTGATTACACCTATAAAGTAGAGCGTGCTAGTTTTATTTTAGTCCTGCACTCTGATTTGGGTGAAGCAGCTTTGATGGCAAATATCATTGATGCAGAAAAGCCGACAACAGTTCTTGGAACAGTGGCAGGTGCCGATACTCTCTTGGTCATTTGCCGTGATGAAGCTTCTGCGATACAGGTTGAAGATGAAATCAATTATTTTTTGAAGGATAGTAATGAATGACAACTGAAAAAATTTCTCCTGGCATGCAACAGTATCTGGATATCAAAGCACAGCATCCAGATGCTTTTTTGCTTTTTCGAATGGGAGATTTCTACGAATTATTTTATGAAGATGCGGTTGAAGCCGCTCAAATCTTGGAATTAACCCTGACCAGTCGCAATAAAAATGCGGAGAATCCGATTCCCATGGCGGGGGTTCCCTATCATGCTGCTCAGCAATACATTGATACCCTAGTTGGGTTGGGCCATAAGGTCGCCATCGCTGAGCAGATGGAGGACCCCAAGCAGGCAGTAGGCGTCGTGAAGCGGGGCGTGGTGCAAATTATCACACCAGGTACGGCAGTCGATGCGACCAAGCCAGATGCTGCCAGTAATTTCTTGGTGGCCATTGACCAGAGCGGTGCTGACTATGGCTTAGCCTATATGGAGGTATCGACTGGCCAATTCTTTGTAACCAGCTTGACCGATTTTAACACGGTCTGTGGCGAAATTCGCAACCTCCAGGCCCGAGAAGTGGTTCTTGGTTTTGCCCTCACAGAGCACCAGGAACAGATTCTCTCCAATCAGATGAATTTGCTCTTGTCCCAGGAGACCGAGCTTGAAGAAGACAGCCGCTTGATAGATGCTTCCTTGGCTCCTGTGGAAAAAGCTGCCGCTGCGAAGCTCTTGCGCTATGTCCTTCGGACCCAACTGCGGGAGCTTTCGCATTTGCAGACGGTCCAACACTATGAAATCAAAGACTACTTGCAAATGGATTTTGCCACCAAGTCCAGCTTGGATCTCTTGGAAAACGCTCGTACAGGCAAAAAACATGGCAGTCTCTACTGGCTCCTAGATGAAACCAAAACAGCGATGGGCATGCGCTTGTTGCGGTCATGGATTGACCGGCCCTTGATTGAGGCAGACCGTATTTTGGAACGCCAGGCCATTGTGCAAGTCTTCTTGGATGCCTTTTTTGAACGCAGTGATTTGGCGGAGAGCCTAAAAGGTGTTTATGATATTGAACGCCTAGCCAGTCGTGTCTCCTTTGGCAAAACAACCCCGAAGGACCTCTTGCAATTGGCTCAGACCTTGGGAAATGTGCCAGCTATCAAAGGAATTTTGCAGCAAATTGGTCACCCTGCCTTGACTATCTTGGTGGAACAACTGGACACCATCCCAGAACTGCATGCTTTGATTAGCGCTGCCATTGATCCAGATGCCCAAGGCACCATTACAGACGGCAATATCATTCGGGCTGGATTTGACGAGCAGTTGGACCAGTACCGCCTGGTCATGAGAGAAGGTACGGGCTGGATTGCTGAGATGGAGGCCAGGGAGCGGGAGAACTCTGGCATTACCAATTTGAAGATCGATTACAATAAAAAAGACGGTTATTATTTCCATGTCACCAATTCCCAGTTGGCCCACGTGCCTAACCACTTCTTCCGCAAGGCAACCCTGAAAAACTCCGAACGTTACGGAACAGAGGAATTGGCTAAGATTGAAGGGCAGATGCTGGAGGCGCGTGACAAATCATCCAACTTGGAATACGAGATTTTCATGCGGATTCGCCAAGAAGTTGAAAAGTACATTGGTCGCTTGCAGGCACTGGCCAAGGGTCTTGCGACTGTCGATGTCTTGCAAGCCTTTGCGGATGTGGCAGAGCGGCAGCACTTGGTTTGCCCTCGCTTTACCGACACATCAGCCATTGCCATCGAACAAGGACGGCATGCGGTTGTGGAGAAGGTTATGGGAGCCCAGTCCTATATTCCAAATTCCATTTACTTGAATGAAGACACCAATGTTCAGTTGATTACGGGTCCCAATATGAGTGGTAAATCAACCTACATGAGGCAGTTGGCGGTCATGGTTGTTATGGCCCAAATTGGCTCATATGTGCCAGCAGAGACAGCCAGTCTCCCGATTTTTGATGCTATTTTCACCCGTATTGGGGCGGCGGATGACTTGGTCAGCGGCCAGTCCACCTTTATGGTTGAGATGATGGAGGCTAACAAAGCTGTGCGATTAGCCAGCAAACACTCCCTCATTCTCTTTGATGAATTGGGACGGGGAACAGCAACCTATGACGGTATGGCCTTGGCCCAGGCAATTATCGAACACATCCATGATCAAGTCGGGGCTAAAACATTCTTTGCAACCCACTACCACGAATTGACGACCTTGGAGCATGAATTGGAGCACTTGGAAAATGTCCATGTTTCCACCTTGGAACAAAATGGGCAGGTGACCTTCCTTCATAAGATTGCACCTGGTCCAGCAGACAAGTCTTACGGGATTCATGTGGCTAAAATTGCCGGTATGCCTCAAGAGCTCTTGAGGCGGGCAGACCATATCCTGCAGACCTTAGAAGGGCAAGCAGCCCAGTTGGCCCCTTCAAGAACAGCACTCGACTCACCTCAAGAGCAATTGGATTTATTTACTAGTGAGCATCCTGTTCTAGAACAAATCCGCCAACTCAATCTTAATACTATGACGCCTATGGAGGCCATGATGGCCTTGGCAGAATTACAAAAAGAAGTGTGACAATCCTGTTTCAAACAGGATTGTTTTCTTTTTTGACCAC
This sequence comes from Streptococcus cameli, assembly GCF_053207365.1. Taxonomy (NCBI): domain Bacteria; kingdom Bacillati; phylum Bacillota; class Bacilli; order Lactobacillales; family Streptococcaceae; genus Streptococcus; species Streptococcus cameli. Next base: position 82,002 of record NZ_JBRUIM010000006.1, read on the forward strand.
ATAGACCAGCATTTCAACCATATAGTCAAAAGCCCTTGAAAGCCAGTTCAGAATAGGGTTTAATAGAATTAGAAAAGGCGAGCCATTTTAAAAAAAGGAGGAATCATGTGAAATTAGAAATCAAGATTGCTAAAGACGTTCCTGAAGACAAGGTCATTATTGAGGCTAAGGAACAAACAGCAGAAGTCAAAAAAGTGATCGATTTTGTTGGCAACCTGCAACAAGGAGCCGAGCGGTTGACCGCTAAGAAGGACGAAGAAGTCTATCTGTTGGATTGGCCAGCGATTGATCGACTGGTGATTGAAGACAAGGTGGTCCATGCCAAAACGGCCAGTGCCACTTACACGACCAGCTACCGTCTTTATCAGTTAAAGGAGTTGGTTCCTAGCTACTTCTTGCAGATTTCCCAATCTGAAATCATCAATCTAAACCAATTAGACCACCTGCAGATAACCCCGAATGGCTTGGTCAAACTCATCTTCAAAAACCAGGACGTGACCTATTCGTCTCGTCGCTATCTCAAAGCTATTAAGGAGGCATTAAACTTATGAAAAAATACATCTTATCAGGCACACTAGGCCTGGCTATCGGAACCCTCAGCTCACTTATCATGTCAGCTATTTTCTCAGATGGCGATTATTTACCAATCAATCCACTCTCTACTGCTGGACAATACTACCAAGCTCATTTTAGCCCAGTTGGCGTTATGGCCATTGCTGTGCTAGTTTGGTTTGCCATCGGCCTGCTATTTCAGGCTGCTGATAAAATCTTTGAACAGGATTGGAGCCTGTTGAAGATGACGGTTACTCATTTTGCAGTGACGGCGATTGGTTTTACCATTCTTGCTATCTTGGCAGGCTGGTTTCCGCTGAATCTGGCACATTTGTTGTTCTTCTGGGCAATCTTTGTGGCGATATATGCGGTCATTTATGCGGTCAATTACCGCCAGATGAAAGAAAGTGTACAGCTCATCAACCATTCCTTGGACAATTAAGACATTTTTGATACAATAAGAAGTAAACAAACTAGGAGAAGTGTATGATGCGAACAGCCAAATTAGTTTTTTATAGTTTTTTCTTCTTGTTTAACATCAGCTTTATTGTCTACAATGTTCTGACTGGATTTAATTGGGCCGAAGTTTTATTTCCAGCCCTGATTGCTCTAGCTTGTTTGTGGATTATGCGTTCGATTGTAAAAGAGGGGAGTTAACCTCCAAGGCTGGTGCTAGCCTCTTTTACTTGGGTTTGCTATCATAAAGAAAAGGATGACATGAAAGGAGAACTCAAGATGAAGAAATCAATGTTTACCCTCTTATCCTTATCCTGTATCTCATTGCTGTTTGCTTGCCAACCAGTTTCCAAACCAATAGACAATTCGGAAGCACAGACAATCCTTATTGGTGACAATAGCAAGGTCATTGAGGTGGCATCTTCTTTGCCTTATCCAGAAGGCTTGGCTTACGATTCCATTGCCATTCAATCCGATACAGAGCCTTATGAGTTAACCGTGTTTGTGTCTGGAAAAACAGATGATACGACAGGTCTTCAAGAGGCAGCGAATCAAGCTTTTGAGAAGATTTCCAATCTGGGTGTTGTTCACTTTCAGGAAAAAGACTCTGGTCAGCTACTAGAAACTTATACAAGGAATGAACCATCCTAATCCACTTAGCACCCTAGGGTGCTTTTTTTGTGGGAAGGTCTTTTGTGGTATAATAGAACAACGAGAAACGAGGAAAGAAAAGAAGAATGAAAGGATTTGTATGACAAGTATTGCAACGATTATTGAATTGCCAGAAGTCCTGGCCAACCAAATTGCAGCTGGCGAGGTCATCGAACGTCCTGCCAGCGTGGTCAAAGAATTGGTCGAAAATGCTATTGATGCCGGCAGTAGCCAAATCACGGTATCTATTGAAGAAGCAGGTCTGAAAAAAATTGACATCATTGACAACGGTCAAGGCATTGCTCCAGACCAGGTTAACTTGGCCTTGCGCCGCCATGCGACCAGTAAAATCAAGACCCAATCAGACCTGTTTCGGATTCGGACTCTGGGTTTTCGAGGGGAGGCCTTGCCGTCCATTGCATCTGTTAGCAAGATTCGAATTGCATCCGCCACAGCCCAACATGAACATGGCTGGTCCTTGGAATCACATGGCGGCCAGGTTGTAGAAGAAGGACCGATTAGCCGAGCGGTTGGGACCCACATTACTGTAGAAGATTTGTTTTACAATACTCCCGCCCGCCTCAAATATGTCAAGAGCCAGCAAGCGGAGCTTTCTCACATCATCGATGTGCTGAACCGCCAAAGTTTGGCCCATCCTGAGATCGCCTTTACCTTGATAAATGAGGATCGCACCTTGATGCAGACGGCAGGAAGCAAGGATCTCCGCCAAGCCATAGCAGGTGTATATGGGATTGCGACTGCGAAAAAGATGGTGGAAATTACCGCAGAGGATATGGATTTCCAGGTTTCCGGCTATGTCAGCCTCCCGGAATTGACCCGTGCCAACCGCAACTACATCAGTCTTTTTATCAATGGCCGCTACATCAAGAATTTCCTGCTTAACCGGGCTATTTTAGACGGCTATGGCAGCAAGCTCATGGTGGGGCGCTTCCCTTTGGCAGTGATTGCCATTGAGATTGACCCCTATTTGGCCGATGTCAATGTACACCCGACCAAGCAGGAAGTCCGCATTTCCAAGGAAAAAGAGCTGATGAACCTGCTTACCCAGGCTATCGCGTCTGCTTTGCGTGAACAGGAACTGATCCCAGATGCCTTGGAAAACCTGGCCAAGACCAGTACCCGTCCGCGTCTCCAAGCAGAGCAAACGACCCTGCCCTTAAAGGAGAGCACCCTTTATTACGACAGGGACAAGCAAGATTTCTTCCTCAAACCCGAAACGGTTTCAGAACCTGTTCGGGAATTGGAGGTCAAAAAAGAAGTGCCAGAGACCACAACGAGCAGTGTTCATTTTGCCCAAAGAAGTGAACGAGACCAAACCGATGCAGACCACCCAGAATTGACCCAGACTGAATTGGCCAAAATGGTGGACAAACTGGAAAAAGAAGAAACATCCACCTTTCCGGAATTGGAATATTTCGGGCAAATGCACGGGACCTATCTCTTTGCCCAAGGCACAGGTGGCCTCTACATTATCGACCAACATGCCGCTCAAGAAAGGGTCAAATACGAAGAATACCGTGAGTCGATTGGTGAAGTCAACAATGCTTCTCAACAGCTTCTGGTGCCCTATATTTTTGAATTTCCAGGAAATGATGCCCTGCTCTTAGGTCAGAAGATGGATCTCCTGCACCAAGTCGGCATTCACTTGGAAGAGTATGGCAGCCACCAATTTATTCTTCGGGAGCACCCAATTTGGATGAAGGAAGAAGAAATTGAAAGTGGTGTCTACGAGATGTGCGACATGTTGCTGTTAACGGATCAGGTTTCCATCAAACAGTACCGGGCAGAGTTGGCCATCATGATGTCTTGTAAGCGTTCCATCAAGGCCAATCATGCTCTAGATGATTATTCTGCGCGTCATCTGTTGCGCCAATTGGCCCAGTGCAAAAATCCATATAATTGCCCGCACGGAAGACCGGTATTGGTTCATTTCAGCAAGTCGGACATGGAAAAGATGTTCCGCCGTATCCAGGAAAACCATACCAGTCTCAGAGAAATGGGGAAATATGAGGGCTAGTGGTATCCGTGCTAGCTCGAAAAATAAGCAGAATCTAATGAATCAGGCTTTTCCTGATTCTTTTTTTGTGCTATAATGGCAGAATTGTGATAAGAGAAAGGTCTACGATGAAGGAATTTTTAAATCTTCCCAAGCAACTGCAATGGCGAGAAGGATTGCGGTTTATCTCTATTATCTTGGGATCGGCTATTTTTCCGTTTATGTCTATGTATTATGTTCAGTACTTTGGAGCCTTTGTGACTGGCCTTCTGGTCATGGGAACTCAAGCTGCTAGCTTTATTGGAATCCTGTATGGCGGCCATTTGGCTGACTCAGTTGGTCGTAAGAAGGTGACAGACTGGGGCAATTTAGGGGTCCTTATTGGCTATTTAATTACTCTGTTTGCCAATGTTCCAGGTCAGGTCCAACCCGTTTTGACCTTTGTTGGGATCTTTACGGTGGAAGTTTTTTCCAACTTTGCCCATCCAGCCTATGATGCGATGATTATTGATTTGACCGATGAAAGCAATCGTCGGTTTGTCTATACCATTAGTTACTGGATTATTAACGTAGCAGTTATGCTGGGAGCAGGGATTGCAGGTGCCTTTTATGACCAACACTTCTTTGAGTTGCTACTAGCCATGACAGCGATTGCTGCCTTTACCTATGTGATCATGCTGTGGAAGTTTGAAGAAACACGCCCTGTCGATTTTGTCTTTGATCATGGCCAAGGGTTACTGTCTACCTTCAAGAATTACGGTGAAGTTGTCAAAGACCGAGCCTTCATGGTTTACACAGCTGGTGTTGTCTTGTTTTCAGCTGTTTGGACCCAGATTGACAACTATATTCCAGTCCATTATAAAACCATCTACCAAACGACGGAAGTCTTTGGTTTTGAGGTGACAGGGGCAAAATTGCTGAGTCTAGCTGTACTCATTAATACTGTTATGATTGTCTTTTTGATGACAACGGTCAACCGTTTGACCAAGCCCATGAAACTGCTTCCTCAGCTTTTGATTGGTGGAATTGTGTTTGCGACAGGGATTTTTTCAGCCTTTACCTTTCAAACTCTCTGGTTGATTCTGCTATCTGCGGTTGTATATACGATTGGAGAGATGATCAACATCCCCGCTAGTCAAGTTCTACGTGCCGAAATGATGGATGAAAACAAGATTGGTTCATACTCCGGTTTTATTGCCATGGCCCATCCACTGGGCTATATTCTAGCAGGAGGAATGGTTTCGCTGAGTGAATTCACAGGAGTCTTGGGAGTTCAAATCAGCTTTATCCTAGTTGCTAGTCTCGGTTTAGGCCTTATTGTGAAGGCAGCCAAGATGAAAAAAATTGCCCTCTAAAGAGAGGAGAACTAGCCTATCTTAGTCGATTTTGGTACAATAAACAGAAGATACTGAAAAGGAGAACCCATGTACGAGTACATCAAAGGAAGATTAAGCAAGATCACGGCAAAATATATTGTGGTGGAAGTTGGAGGAGTCGGCTACATTCTCCATGTTGCCAATCCCTACCGTTACAGTGAGCAAATGGGTCAGGATGTGACCATCTATACCCATCAGGTGGTGCGGGAGGACGCTCAGCTCCTCTATGGCTTTGCGACAGAGTCTGAGAAAGAAGTGTTTCTACGCTTGATTTCGGTTTCTGGAATTGGACCGACAACAGCCCTTGCCATCATTGCGGTAGATGACAATGACGGGTTGGTTGCGGCCATCGACAGCAGCAATATCACTTACCTGACTAAGTTTCCAAAGGTTGGCAAAAAGACAGCTCAGCAGATGGTCTTGGATTTGGCTGGTAAGTTTGTGGATCTTTCTGCGGACAATAGCGGAGCTGCAAAAGCGATCAGTGCAAGTAATCAGGACTTGGATGAAGCCATGGAAGCCCTCCAAGCTTTGGGCTACAAGGCAACTGAGCTCAAGAAAATCAAGGCCTTCTTTGACGGCACGACAGATACAGCTGAAAACTATATCAAATCAGCCCTGAAAATGCTGATGAAGTAAGGTACAAAGGGCATTAAGTCAACACAGTGATGACGCCCAGCCTTTTGCTCTAGGAGGCAGAGTTGTTTTCACACCGTTCCAAGTTCGTGTTCAGTTTTCGAGGAGGTGGCGCGGTCTAATTCAATAGGGACTGAATCTGCCCATGTGCCAGCTATTTACCGTCACCCTATTTTTATGATCAGTAAAGGAGAAAGCATGCCCCATCGTTGTTCCTGGGTCAAAGAAACCAATCCCCTGTATGTCGCTTACCATGATGAAGAATGGGGAAAACCGGTCCATCAGGACCAAAGACTCTTTGAACTACTCTGCTTGGAAACCTATCAAGCAGGTCTTTCCTGGGAAATTGTCCTCAATAAACGGGAAGCTTTTCGTCAGGCTTTTCACCAATATGATATCAACAGAGTCGCTCAGATGACGGATGAAGAGTTGGACCGGCTTCTAGACAACCCAGCTATTATAAGACACAAGGCTAAATTGTATGCGACCAGAAAAAATGCCCAGGCCTTTTTGAAACTACAAGACGAATACGGCAGTTTTGATACCTATATTTGGAAATTTGTAGAGAATAAGACAATCGAGAACGCAGTTTTCACCTATCATGATCTCCCGAGTCAGACCCCGCTTTCCCAAAAGATTTCCAATGATTTGAAAAAACGTGGCTTCTCCTTTGTCGGTCCTGTCTGCATCTATTCCTACTTGCAGGCGGCAGGTCTCATCAATGACCATGAGGATAAATGCCACTACAAATAAACTGAGCAAGATTTCTTGCTCAGTTTTTGTATAGTTGCCTAACTTCTTCCTGCATATTGGTCCATAAGGTTGTTTCGTTTGTCAATTCTAGCAGCGTCAACCCTTTGTCAATCAACTCCTGGTCGTTCCGACAAATACCTAATCGAATCTGGGAAAATCCTAGACGGTCATAACGTTTGGTTTTTTTGGCCAATTCGTACGTGATGAGAGTGATGGTCTCGCATTCTTCAAGATAGCCATTATAGAGGTAAATGGTGGCTAGGTTGCTGAGCAAGCTATGCTTGGCTTCTGCTATCTGGGCATATTCACTGTATTTTTTTAAACTCTCCAAAATCTTATCAGTGATAGCAGGTAACTGCTCCAATGAAAAATGAAATAAAATAGCGTTGAGCATTTTTAAGTCACGTTCATACCAGGTATCCTGCTTTTCCAGGTTGTGCCAGATTTTTTTGGTGACAGATTGCAGTTCTTCAGATGGTTGCAAAAAGCCGTGCTCGCGGACAGCAATTCCGACTGTCACCATTTCTAAGATACGTTCGACGGGGATATCATGGTGTGTTCTTAGATAGCGTTCACACCGTTGTCGAATCTCCGTTAACTCGGTCATGTTGGATGATGAACTATAATTATAAATTTTATTAAAAATATTTTGTCGCTCGCTTGGTTGATAAATATTGCAGATGTACTTAAACTCTTCCAGGCTCATATTGAGTTGCTCCAGCAAGAAAATCATGTTTTCAAATTTGGGCATGACTTGATTGCTTTCAATTTTAACCAGTGTCGTCCGTGAGAGAACATTGCCGCAAACCTGCTCTTGGGTCAATCCTTTGGATTCTCTAATCTGCTTGTAAATACTGCCAAAATCCCACCGCATAGCAACCTCCTGAATATGTGAATAAAGTTTACAAAATAGCACAATCCTGTGTTTTTTATTGTATCATAAAAACCAAAAGGAGTGCACCTATGAAAAAATATATTCCCTTATTGCTGGCAACAATAGTAGTAGTTGGTCAATATGTGACTCAATCTATTCCTTGGTGGATAGATTTGATTATTAGAAAATAATAAGCACAAATGGAATTGAGGTGAGTCCGATGTACTGAGTGTTTCATAAAAAGGTAAATGAAACATACTAGATAAGGAGAAAACATGATGAAAGTGAGAAAAATAGTAGTTGGTATAATGGCAGCTCTGGCTTTTGTACTTGTAGGGACATCCACAGTTTTTGCAGATGAAGTAATTACACAGTCTGATGGTACGGTTGTCGTGGCAAGCGAACCAATGAGCGCAGAAAAAATACTGTCAAGATATATGGAAGATTTTGGTGTCAGTAGAGAACAAGCTATGAAAGAATTAGGGATTAACCCCTATGAACGAGCAGCTAAAACATATAGAACACTGAGCCAAAGATATGAAGTAACCCCAGTTTATAAACCAACTATTACATTTTATTGTGAAACTAGTGAGAGTGGTTGGTTTAGAGGGATTCAACGTATTTTGAATGTTGGAATTAACAGGAGCTACGGAGGAATATCTAAAGCTTTTGGAGGAAATGTTTATACTCATTTAGAGAATGCTAATAGTATTTATTACGATATCAACGGTGATTACTATAATCACGGAACAACTACCCTTAGTGTAGGTATATCTGTTCCTGTTGGTGGTGGAGCGACTGCGAATTTTGGTATTTCCCATGCTTCTAATCACTATGCTTATAAACACAATACTGGCAGGATAAGATTTTAAGGAGAACTATGATGAATTGGTGGAAAAAAGAATTTCCGTTCATTCTATCCTATCTGTTAGTGCCTTATTTGGCTCGTATGTGGATGGAGGTATTTGGAGAAAATTACGCATCTGAATACTCGATTGTCTATATAA
>NZ_JBRUIM010000007.1:0-73431 GCF_053207365.1 Streptococcus cameli
GTTTGTCCGGCTAAGCACTCTGGCTTATCCGTTTATTGTTTTTTTGTCATTGACGGACTTGTTAAACAAGTCCACCCTGCACGTTTGGTTCGTCTTCTTTAATTTTCAAAGGTCTTTCATGCCTCTTGCGAGACAACTATCTTAGTATACCACCTTCATTTATTCTTGTCAATAACTTTTGCTTATCTTTTTTAAACTTTTTTGAAAAGAATATTTAGTGTTTGGCATTTCATAAGAAAGCTTATCTAATATACCATGTTCGGGAATCTTTTGTCAACACTTTTTTTACTTTTTTTATCTGTCATATTTTTTCTCCTTTCTTTGTTTTGAAAAATCTAAAATACCTGATGGCTCTTATTACATTTTAATAGAACATTTTTGATATTTTATTAAATTAGATAAATTGATAGGTAAAAAGACAAACACCAAATGGATGTTTGTCTTTAAATTGAGAAAGCTAATTTTTAGCTTTCTTTTTTGTTTCCAATGGTTCTGATATTATGGCAGAAAATAATAATTGTGGTATGCTTTTTTGTTCAAGATTGAAAATGTAATGTGCTATAAGATGAAATATAATAACAAGTATCAACGAAGTTGTATATTTTATAAATATATTTTTAAGCCCAAGCATTAATTTGACGATTCCCTTCCCAAGCCTTTTGGCGCTGAAATGTAATAGCTTTTTGCATTATCATTTGTTTATGAGAAGTCAATTAGTAGTAAGAATTAAAGCGTTTCTCTATTATCTGAAAGAATTGTGCTTATTTAGATAGATACCCCCAAAATTTCTACCCCTTATTGTAAACTTTTACTAGTTAACCCATAAGGTCTGTAATGTATTGTACACTTGATAGATAAAAACTTTATCGTTTCCATAAAAAAACCCAAAAGTTCGTTTTGCTGATAAACTTTTGGGTAATATTTCTATTTTTGAAGTTTGTTAATCAGTTTATTTCACTTCTAACAGACCTAAATCACCATCTTCACGTTTGTATAAGACATTGGTTGTATTGTCTTTTGCATCTGTGTAGATAAAGAAGTCATGTCCCAATAAATCTAATTGAAGTTTTGCTTCTTCAATATCCATGGGTTTCAAATCTACTTGTTTTGTACGAACTACTTTCACTTCTTCTTCAACTTGTTCTACCAATTCTTCTGTAAAGATTTGACCAGTAGGAACTTTTTGTCTATTTTTCTTTTCAATCTTTGTTTTATTGCGGCGAATTTGGCGTTCGATTTTATCCACAACCAAGTCAATTGAGCCATACATATCTTGTGAAACATCTTCCGCACGAAGCGTGATGGATCCTAACGGAATGGTAACTTCTACTTTAGATGTCTTTTCACGGTATACTTTTAAATTGACTTTAGCAGTTAATTCTTGATCAGTGTTAAAATACTTTTCAATTTTTGCAACTTTTTCTTCTACATAGGAACGAAGAGCTTCTGTAACTTCGAGATTTTCTCCACGAATGTTAAATTTAATCATATAAGTACCTCTTTCTTGGCTTTCGCCTTTGTTCACTCTTATTATATCATTTTTTGATTTTTTTGCAAGCGTTTTCTTATCTAGCTAATGAAAAAGTTTTGACGAATTTCACACCGTTTTTCATTAAAATTGCCTTTGCCATGCGGATTGTAGCCCCCGTAGTATAAATATCATCTACCAATAAAATTTTTTCTGGTAAGTTTTTTTCTGATGGAGAAAGATAAAAACTTTGTTTTGTATTTAAACGTTCTTTTCTTGTTAAACTAGATTGTTTTTTTGTGTGTTCTTTGGACAAGAACGTTTCATATGGTACACCAGCTCCTTCTAACAATCCGATAACTTGATTAAAACCTCTTTCCTCATAGCGTGTTTGACTGATTGGAATAGGGACAACCACATACTCTTTGTAGGCTTGTAATGCCTCTTTTATTTTTTTAGAAAAAATCGTTCTTAATAAGTAGTCTCCTTGAAACTTATAGTGACTGAAATAATCCTCCATCTGTTCATCATAATGGTATAAAGCATGGTGATCAACAATTTCTCCCTTACTTTGCCAGTAGCTACAATCTTTACAAATTTTTTCTGTACTTCTTTTACAGCAACGCTGGCAACTGTTCTTGAAATCTATTTCTGTAAATTGCATTGTACAATGATTGCATATTGCCTGCTCTTGCTTTTGTAAAGAAAAAATCGCTGAAAATTGAATCTTCTTCACAATAATCTGATTACATAGTAGGCAATTATTCATAACCAGCCTCCTGATTCATCTTTTTAATTTCAGCAATTGCCTTTTCAATAGCTGAAGTACTGCCTTCAGAAAAAAATTGGACAATACCAGTCGGTCGCTCCATACTGCGACCAGCGCGGCCAGCAATCTGAATGAGGGAAGACGATGTATAGAGACGGTGTTCTGCTTGTAAGACCAGTACATCTACTCCTGGAAAAGTCACTCCTCTTTCTAAGATCGTAGTAGAAACCAAAATCGTGATTTCTTGAGCCCGAAATTTTTCAACAATCTCTAAACGATTTTCTGTTTGACTGGAAACAAAACCAATTTCTTCTTCGGGAAAATAATTTTGAAGGATGCTTGCTATCTTTACTCCTAATTCAATTTCAGGAGCAAAAATGAGCAGTGGCCAGTCTGTATTTCTTTGTAGCTTGATTTGTTTGTATATTATAGAAGGAAGTTGACCTTTTGCAATTTGTTTGTTAAATCTACCTACCCATATTTTCCGGGGAACCACTAAAGGATTTCCGTGAAATCGTCTGGGCAGACTTAACTTTTTTAACTCTCCTGACTTAATTTTTTTGTCTAGTGCATCTGTTGAAGTAGCCGTTAAATAGACTACCACACCTTCTTTTTTGCGACTATTTTGAGCAGCACAATAAAGCATCGGGTTATCAACATAGGGAAAGGCATCTACTTCATCAATAATCAATAAATCAAAGGCCTGATAAAATTTCAACAACTGATGAGTGGTTGCTACTACCAGAGGCGTACGAAAATATCCCTCTGACTCCCCGTGCAGTAAGGCCGCTGGACATATAAAATCCGTGGACAAGCGTTTGTGCAACTCAATGCAAACATCAATCCGTGGACTGGCAATACACACCGCCCCCCCTTCTGCTATAACTTTCGCTACAACAGCATACATCATCTCTGTCTTTCCAGCTCCTGTAACAGCATGCACCAGAGTAGACTGTTTTACATCAACAGCCTGGCATAACCCTTCTGAAACTTGCTTTTGCCACCTTGTTAATTGTCCTTGCCACTTCAGAACACTTTCTTTTGGAAAAGCAAGTTGTGGGAAATAATACAGTGATTCATCACTTCGTACACGTCCCAATAATATACACTCTCTACAATAATAGGCCCCATTTGGCAACTGATTTTCTGCTTGGTAGGGGCTGGCACATCTTAAGCAAGATTCCATATTATCTGATTCTACTAAAAGAGCAGCTGCTCTTTCTTCTTCACTTAATTGGTATTTGGTAAACCAACAACCTGCATAATCTTTATAATCTTTCATCATATTTTTATTCGGAATAGCCTTGCCTTTTCTAAAAAAAATCTGTACAATCAAGGTATGAAAGCATATCAAACAATCAAACAAGACGGACAATATGAGATTGAGATAAAAAAATCGCGTTTTATTTGTCATTTGAAACGAGTTGAAACAGAAGACGAGGCCAGAAACTTTATCCAATCCATCAAAAAAGAGCAGCACAAGGCCAATCACAATTGTTCGAGTTTTATCATAGGCGAAGAAGGAAATACCAAACGTTCCTCTGATGATGGAGAACCATCTGGAACAGCAGGCATCCCAATGCTAACGGTACTCGAAAACAAGGAACTGACCAATGTCGTAGCAGTTGTCACACGGTATTTTGGTGGTATCAAATTAGGATCCGGTGGTCTAATCCGTGCCTATACAGATGCGGTAGCTACTGCTATCAAAGAAATTGGATGTGTTATCATCAAGGAGCAAGTCGGCATACAGATTGAAATGACCTATCCGCAATACCAAAATTTTGCGAATTGGCGACTAAAGCATCAGCTGGAAGAATACGATTCAGTATTTTTAGAAACTGTTCAAACAACTATTTACACGGACAAAGAATCTGTTGACCCATTGTTGGCAGATTTGGAAGATTTTTATTATGGTAAAATCAGCTATTCGACATCCAATCCTCGTATTATTGAAATTTCCATTGATTAAAAAAACCTATCAATTGTATAGGTTTTTTATATTTTACAAAGAATAATAAGCAGAGTATACTGGTATCATTAGAAAAACGGAGGTACCTTATGGCTATTTATCAAAATATTACAGAATTGGTCGGAAAAACACCAATTGTTAAATTAAACAATATTGTTCCTGAGGGAGCTGCAGATGTCTATGTCAAATTAGAAGCCTTTAATCCAGGTTCATCTGTCAAGGACCGCATCGCGCTTGCTATGATTGAAGCTGCTGAAAAAGATGGTAGCTTAAAACCAGGAGATACCATCGTTGAGCCAACCAGTGGTAATACGGGTATTGGGCTTGCTTGGGTTGGTAGTGCAAAAGGTTACAAAGTGATCATCGTGATGCCAGAAACCATGTCTATCGAACGCCGTAAAATCATTCAAGCCTACGGTGCGGAATTAGTCTTGACACCAGGGGCAGAAGGCATGAAGGGTGCAATCGCCAAGGCAGAAGAGATTGCAAAAGAAAAGAGCGGATTTGTTCCGTTGCAGTTTAACAACCCTGCCAACCCTGCCATCCACGAAGCAACAACAGGTGTTGAAATCCTTGAAGCCTTTGGCGAAGATGGTTTGGATGCCTTTGTATCCGGTATTGGAACTGGCGGTACCATCTCTGGTGTTTCCCATGTTTTGAAAAAAGCTAATCCTGCTACAAAAATTTATGCTGTTGAAGCCGATGAGTCAGCAATCTTATCTGGAGAAAAACCTGGTCCACACAAAATCCAAGGAATTTCTGCTGGTTTTATCCCTGAAACATTGGATACAAAATCCTACGATAGCATTGTACGTGTTACCAGTGATAATGCTATTTTAACAGGACGTAGCATTGGAGCAAAAGAAGGTTTCTTAGTCGGAATTTCAGCTGGTGCAGCTATCTATGCTGCAATAGAAGTTGCAAAAGAATTGGGTGCTGGTAAAAAAGTTCTTGCTATCTTACCAGATAACGGAGAACGCTATCTTTCAACTGCCCTTTACGATTTTGAATAACCAAAAAAACTCAGAGTTAGATCAACTCTGAGTTTTTTGTTTGTCCAAATAATCTTTTGATTCTTGAATCCAAAGTGGCATTTGTTTGGCTAAACTTGCAAATCCAATCTTATGTTTTGCATTGGTAAACCGATGGCGACGTGGCAAAGACTGCTTCTCTTCTTCTAAGGTTCGCAAGGAAAGACTAGCTTTCCCTGTGTACTCATCCACATCAACAACCTGAACAAGAACCTCCTGGTCCACATGAAGCAACTCCCGAATATTGTTTACATAACCTGTTTTTATTTCAGAAATATGAATGAGACCTGTCGTATGATTTTCTAATTCTACAAAAGCACCATAGGGTTGAATGCCTGTTATGACCCCCTTTAGTTTGTCTCCGATTTTCATCTTAATCCTCAATCACAACAGTCTCAATAACAACATCTTCTACTGGTTTATCTTGCGCACCTGTTGCAACATTCGCAATGGCATCAAGCACTGTGTAAGACGCTTCATCAATCAACTGACCAAAAACGGTATGGCGCTGATCCAAATGTGGCGTTCCCCCAGTTTCTGCATAACGAGCTGCAATCGGAGCTGGCCAACCACCACGTTCCAATTCTTTTGGTGCATAAGGAAGATTGCTATTTTGAACAACAAAGAACTGGCTACCATTGGTATTTGGGCCTGCATTGGCCATGGACAGTGCACCACGAAGATTAAAGACTTCCATTGAAAATTCATCTTCAAAACGATCGCCATAAATTGAACTACCACCCATACCAGTTCCAGTTGGGTCGCCACCTTGAATCATAAAATCTTTGATAATACGGTGGAAAATCACACCGTCGTAATAGCCGTCTTTAGACAAAGCTACAAAATTCGCAACTGTTTTTGGTGCCTGTTCTGGGAAAAGCTGAATCTTCAACTCACCATGATTGGTTTTGATCGTTGCTTTTGGACCTTCAACTGATACCAAATCTAATTGTGGAAAGTGTAATTGTTTTTCTACCAAACCGAGTTCCTCCAAGGCATATAAGATGCCGTCTTCTTCTACTTTTTTTGTGATAAAGTCTGCTTTTTCTTGCAATTCGGGATCCGAAACACCCATTGCAACAGAAATACCTGCATAGTCGAATAGTTCTCTATCATTTGGACCATCACCAAACACCAAAACATTTTCTGGCTTGAGACCTAGAGATTCGACAATCTTTGCAACCCCTGTTGCTTTTGAACTATCTTTTAGAATAACATCTAAGGCCCTTTTTTCCCATCGAACAGCTTTCAAATTCTGAACCAAATGTTCTGGCAGCTCTAACTGAACGCCTTCTGGCTCAAAAGCCCAGATCTGATAGACATCATTTTCTTTGTGAAACTCAGGGAGCGTTTCAATATTTTCGTAAATAATGTCCATGGTTTCACTGATTTTCTCTGTCCGATAAGAAAGAGCTGGTTTTTGATTCCCCATTAGGCCGTAGTGGTAACCAACTTCATTAGACCAGTCTACATACTGTTCTACCAATTCTTTTGGAATAGGCTGATGGTACAGAACCTTCCCTTTTTTATCCAACACACAGCTGCCATTAATTGTTGCAAAATAATCTGGTTGTAAGGCCATGATTTCTGGCACAACTCCATAGATAGCACGACCAGAAGCAATGCCTGTTTGAATTCCTTTTTTTCGTAAAGAATCAAAGACATAGGAAAGAGAATCTGGCATAAATCCTGTGTCTTTTACACGTAAGGTGTCATCAATATCAAAGAAAACCAGTTTGATTTTTTTAGCCTTGTACTTTAATTTTGCGTCCATAAAACTCCTTTATCACTTTCTTATTATACCATTATTCCTCGTCTTGTGCTACCAAGCCATGTTGAAAGGCATAGACAACAGCTTGAGTTCGATCGCTAACCTGTAATTTCGACAAGATGTTGGACACATGAGTTTTCACTGTTTTTAGAGAAATAAAGGATTCATCTGCTATTCGTTGGTTGTCATACCCCTTGGCTAAAAGCGCCAGAATATCCCGCTCACGCGCTGTTAAATCATCGTGCAAATCAGGATTATTGCGGTGATTTTCAACCTTTTTTTCAACTTCTGTCTCAATCGCCAAATAGCCCTTGGAGACTTTTCGAATGGCGGACAAAATTTCTTCTGCGCTGGATGTCTTGAGCATATAGCCCTTGGCACCTGCTTCAATGACAGGATAAATTTTTTCATTGTCCAAATACGACGTTAGAATCACAATGTTTGCTTCCGGCCATTCTTTCAAAATGGCTAACGTTGCCTCCACTCCCGACAAACGTGGCATCACCAGATCCATGACAACGACATCTGGCTGAATGTCCAAGGCTTTTTCTAATCCTTCTTGTCCATCATTAGCTTCTGCTATAACTTCAATATCTTCTTGTAAATCCAAAAAACTTTTCAATCCTAGTCGGACCATCTCATGGTCATCAACCAGCATCACGCGAATCGGTTTCATCTTCTTTTCCTTTCAATATGGGAATGCGAATGTCAATGGCGACTCCCTTATTTGGTGCTGTCCTTAGTTTTATAGTACCTGCCATATCTTCGACCCGCTCTCGGATATTTTGCAAACCATAACTCAAATCTTGTTCCTCTTCCTGAACAAATCCAACACCGTCATCTGTCATTTTGAGCTGCACTTCGTATTCTGTCTGAATCAGATAGACATCTAGGCGCTTGGCATGCGCATGTCTAAGCGTATTGCTGATGATTTCTTGTGCAATTCGAAACAGGTGTTCCTCAACATACTTTGGCAATTGGTCAATATCATGTTGGAAATAAACCTCGATGGCACTTTTATCCCTCACCTCATTTAAAATCAATTCAAATCCTTCAATGAGGCTCTTACTCTCTAATTCGCTAGGACGTAAGTGCAACAACAAAATCCGTAAATCCCGTTGGGCTGTCTCCACCATCTGTTTGACAGTTTCTAGCTGCTTTTTCATATTTTCTTCTGAGATTGAACCAACACTTGCAGTTAGACCGGACAAAATCATACTAGAAGCAAAGAGTCCTTGGCTCACCGTATCATGTAGATCCCTTGCAATTCGTTTGCGTTCCCCCTCAACAATCTCTTCTTTTTTGACCAAATCCTGATTGTCAATCAGTTGAACTTGTCTTGTTAGCGTCATCACCTTTTCGGATAAATCCATGAGTAAGGAATCTTCTTTTGCTGAGGAGCGAATGCTCTTGTTTTGTAAAATCGAACGAAGTTGCTGTCTCAGTCCTTGAGTCGCGACAAGAATAGCTGTCTGTACCAGAACATATAGAAAAAAGGCAATTGAAAAAACCAGCAACAACAAGGTAAAAAGAAACTGTTCTGTATCGATCCACAAGGAAACGTCTAACAAGGAATGCTTTAACAAAGGAAGAATCGCGGCTAGAAAGACAAAAACGATAATCGTAGCATACCAGATAAAGAGTAGAAACGAACCTTTTTTCATCATACGCGGACCACCTCCACATCTCCAAAGAAGCAGTTCACAACGATTTTAACACGCTTGTGTGAATCCTTGTAGTGAGGACTGGCAATGGAGAATTGTTCATTTCTCAAATCCCAAGCAGACATCCCAAGAAAACGAACTTGTCCGTAGAGACTGGTAGCATGCAAGGAAACTTCTACATCAATCGGGACAATGATTTTTGTTTTCCCAAATGTTTTTCGAATCATGACAATATTGTCCCGTCCTACTAAGACTGTCTCATCCAAGTCGACAATGTCATTTCCAAACAAACGAATGAGATTGATGTCTTCAAAGCCATATTGATCTTGGGAATGGTTCTGATTACCAAACCATCTACTCTTTTCGCGTTTGGCTTCAACCGATTCTTGGTCTAATACAACATGGGTGTATTGATTTTGTTTTTCATAACGGGAGAAAAAGTTCACCATCATATAGACTGCCAACAAGAGCATCCCTAACATGAAGTAGGGATTTAGTACAAAAACAACCAAAAATAAGGTCGCTGCACTCACCAATAAAAAATCAATTTCTTTACTGCCTAGAAAATGACGAATTAAGAGCAAGACCACAGCAAATAATAAAATTCCTCTGGATCCTTCGTCAGCTAAAATATTGAAAACTGCTAGTACCATTAATAGCACTTCAATCAGGATAAAAAACTGTACTTTTCTCATACGATTTCCTTTCCTTACTATTGTATCAAATTTCTTGGCAATTGCCTCCGCCTCAAGTAGCAAAAAGTTACTTTGTCCCTAGAAAATTGAAATGATCTCTTTTATAAAAAAATCACTGGCAAGAAGAGAGGGGCTCATCTTCTTGTCAGTGATTCTTTGTTTAATTATTACTCCGAGCTGGATGTTGTACTGGTTGATGGAGTCGTTGTAGAACTGCTTGGGGTTGAGGCCACTGTCACGTAAAGTGTTACAGTACCGTCAATCTTGGTTCCAGCAGCAGGATATTGCGCAACAACCAAATCACCAATCTCAGATTGATAAGAGTGGTCTTCAATTTTCTCAATATTGGATACTGAGATTCCTAATGTTTGCAACTGTCTCCGCGCTTCAGCATAGGTAACTTTCAAGCTACCAAAATCTGGCATCACAATTCCAGCTCCTTTTGAAACAGTGATATTGATGACTGTTCCCTTGACTGCACTGCTTCCTGCAGCTGGGTCTGTCCCAATCACAACTCCTGCTTCTTTTTCGCTGTATTCCTCCGTAACATTTCCGATTACAAATCCTGCTTCTTTTAACAAGCGCTCCGCTTCTTCTATTTTCTTACCCGTCACATCTGGGATACCTTCTAATTTTGGTCCAGAAGAAACTGTAATCACGATTTTAGAGCCCTTGGCTTTTGAAGCATTGGCATTTGGATTGGTGGAAATAACCAGGCCTTTCTCAACGGAATCGCTATGCTCTTCCTTCACTTCCGAGACAAGGAAACCTTTTGCCTCTATTTCGGCTTTTGCTGTCTCTAAATCTTTTCCCTTAACATCTGGAACGAGTTCGACTTCTGCTACTGCAATCACAATATTGACTTGACTACCTTCTCTTCTTGAGGTATTTCCTGCTGGGTCTGTCCGTAATACGGTCCCTTCTTTTACTTCACTAGAAGCCTCTTCTGTCCGTTTTCCAACCTTTAAGCCTGCTGTCTCAATTTTTTCCACAGCTGCTTCATAAGTCATTCCCTTGACATCCGGAACTGTTACTGTTGCAGGAGTGTTGTACAACATGGCAACAAATGCAGCAGCCAATAATAAAATTGCACCAATCAGGACTTTGTATCGCGTCCGCATCCGTTTTTTAGCTGGTTTAGGAGCAGGTTTCGGGGACGATTGGACCACTTTGCCTGTTTCTTTTTTCTGAAGTGGCTTTTTCGTCTCAGAAGATGCTTGTGATAATTTAGGCAAGGTTTTTGTATCCACCTTATTATCGGTCAATTGCACCCGTCTCTCGCTTCGTCTATCTGGTGAAAGAGCAGAAGCCAAATCTGTATACATTTCCGCAACGGTTTTGTAACGATCGGTTAATTTTTTTGCAGTTGCTTTAAACACAACATTTTCCAATGCTTGTGGAACAGAGGCATTGCTTTCAATAACAGAAGGAAGGGGTTGTTGGAAATGCTGTAAGGCAATCGTAACAGCACTGTCTCCATCATAAGGAATTCGTCCTGTTAACATTTCAAAAAGAATAATTCCCATCGCATAGATGTCACTTTGAACAGTCGCTTTTGATCCACGAGCTTGTTCTGGTGATAGATAATGAACAGAGCCCAACATAGAATTGGTCTGGGTCAAACTCGTTTCTGCAAAGGCAACTGCAATTCCAAAGTCCGTCACTTTTGCCGTTCCGTCCTTAGTTAACAAAACATTTTGCGGTTTTAAATCACGGTGAACGATTCCTCTGGTATGGGCCATTCTCATCGCTAGTAGAATTTGTCCCATAATCCGAACTGCTTCGTGATTTGAAAGCGGAGCGTTTTCCTTGATATAGCGTTTTAAGTCCAATCCATCCACATACTCCATGGCCAGATATTGTTGGCCATCTTCTTCTCCAATATCTGAAATTCGAACAATATTTGGGTGATCCAAATCCGCCATTGCACGCGCTTCTCGTTGGAAACGTTGAACAGCAATTTGATCCGTTTGATAGTTGGTACGAAGAACCTTAACCGCGACATCTTCACCGTCTAAAATTAAATCTTTTGCCAGGTAAACATCTGCCATGCCACCGCGGCCAATTTGCCGAACAACACGGTAGCGTCCTGCAAAGATTTTCCCAATCTGAATCATAGGTTAACCCTCCTCTGGGAAATGAAGAATGGCAACAGTAATATTGTCTGTTCCGCCAGCATTGTTGGCAAAACGAATCAAACTTTCAGCCTTGCTTTGTAGCGGAACCTCACTTACAAGAATATCCCGAATATCTCCGACAGATACCATATTGGTTAAGCCATCGCTATTGATCAGTACATAGTCTCCTGGTTCAATCGTTTTAATGGCAATATCCGCCTCGACCGGGTCTAGTTGGCCAATTGATTGTGTAATGATATTTTTTTGTGGATGACGACTAGCTTCCTCTTCTGTTAACTGACCCGCACGTACAAGAGCTCCAACCAGAGAATGGTCACTCGTCAATTGACTATATTCCCCATCGCGAACAATTCCGATACGAGAATCCCCAATGTGAGCATAAATCATTTGTTGGTCAATGACGACAACCGCTTCTAATGTTGTTCCCATTCCCTTGTACTCATCCGTTTGTCCGAGTTCATAAATCTTTTTATTTTCTTTTTCAAGCATCTCAACAAACCATTCTCTAACATCATTTAGAGTATGCAATTGTTGATCAACCCAGCTGGCTCCTAAATCCGTTGCGGTCATCTCACTGGCAATATGACCAGCTCTATGCCCACCCATACCATCAGCCAGAACAATCAAATCAATGCCTGCACGATTGGTATAGCGATTTACATAATCTTGGTTATTGGAACGTTTTTGTCCCACATCTGTTAATAGTGCAATTTCCATATTGTTTCTCGCTGATAAATCAGCTTCCTCCTCTAAATCTAGGATAATCTTCTTACTTGAGCAATGAAAAAACCATCTGTTTGATATTGCTCGGGTGTGATAACAAGACAACCATCATGAACGATATCAGTATTTTCATGCTCCAAAGAAACCTGTTCGAAATCAGGGTGTTTTTCCAAGAATTGCCGGATAACTTCTTGGTTTTCCTGACCGACAATCGTACAGGTACTATAAGTTATTATACCACCTTTTTTGATGGTTTGGCAAACACTGTCCAGTATCTGTAATTGGACTGCTTGTAAGCTGTTAAAATCAGCTATTTCCTTATTGTATTTGATGTCTGGTTTGCGTCGAATCAAGCCAATACCAGAGCAGGGAGCATCGACTAGTATCTTGTCAAAAGTATCCTTTTCAAAGGCCTGATGAACCAGGCGGGCGTCCAATTTTTGAGGAATCACCTTATCTGCTACACCTAGACGCTCAGCATTCTCCCGAATCAAAGTTAGTTTGTGGTCATAAAGATCTAGGGCTATGACTTTCCCATCTGTCAGATAAGAGGCTATATGACCCGTCTTCCCGCCAGGAGCTGCACAAGCATCTAAGACGACTTCATCTCCTTGCAACTGCAGAGTCGGCGCTACCAGCTGGCTTGTCTCGTCTTGAATGGTTATTTGACCTTTTGCAAAAGCCGTTGTTCCTGCAAAATGCCCACTGGATTTGACCAAGCCAACTGGAGATAGGCTGGACGGCTCTGCCTCCAATTCTGTTGAAAGACGGGTAAAGTCAGACGGATCTACCACCCGAACACTCGCCTTGTTGCGAACAAATAAACTTTCTAAAATCGCCTCAGCTCGCTTTTCCCCATATTCTTCCACTAGGGTTTTGACCAACCAAACAGGCGTCGAATACTGAATGGAGAGACGTTTGTTGATACGCTTGATACTTCCTATATCTGGAAGCTCTTTGGACAAAAAGGAGCGTAGGATCGCATTAACAAATTTATCTGTCCCTCTTCCTCTTTTTGCAAGATTAACCGCCTCGTTGACCACTGCATGAGGGGGGATTTTATCCAGATACACCATTTGATAAAGGCTCATCATCAAGAGGTAATAAACCCACGAATCTAACTTGTTACGATCTGGGATTTCATGAGACAGATACCATTCCAAGGTCATTTTTCGAGCAACAGTCCCATAGACCAACTCTGTCACCAAACCCTTATCTGCTTCGGATAATTGCGCCGTTTGGAGAGCCTTCTTCAAGGCAATATTGGAATAGGCCTTTTCTTCAAAGACTTCTATCAACACCTTTAAAGCAAGCCCTCGTGCTGACTCTCTTAATTTTTTAGTCAAAGAAATCTCCTTCTTTTAATTCGCGACCCGCGCCATTTAAGAAATCTGCAATCGCCATCTTTGGTTTTCCAAAAGGTTGGACAAGCTGCAAAACAACCGCTCCCTGTCCTGTTCCAACAACCAATTCTTTCTTTGTCTTACGAATGATTTGACCCGGTGAGCCAGTTTCATCTGATAGGCTGGCCTCGTAAATTTTGAAGCGTTGGCCATTCCAAAGAGCATGCGCCACCGGCCAGGGATTCATACCACGAACATGGTTGAAAATTTCGCGAGCCGATTTGGTCCAATCCAAGCGCTCCTCTTCTGGCAAAATATTGGGAGAAAAAGTCACTTGATGGGGATCTTGTTTTTCTGGGAGGATTTTTTTTGATAGGTAGGCTGGTAGGGTTTGAATCAGGAGATCTCGGCCGACAACCGCTAATTTCTCAAAGAGTGTTCCTACATTGTCCGTATCTAGAATCGGAATACTGGCTTTGGAAATCATATCACCAGCATCCATCTCCTTGACCATTTCCATAATAGTCACACCCACTTCTTCATCACCATTGATTAGGGCATAGTGAATCGGAGCACCACCACGGTATTTCGGCAAGAGAGAGGCATGGACATTGACAGCAAAATCCATACTGTCCAGCAAACGACTAGGCAAAAATTGACCAAAGGCCGCAGTCACTATCCCGTCTGCTCCCAAGGCCAAGAGTTCTTCTAACTCCTGACTCCCTGATAATTTTTCTGGTTGGTAAACAGGCAATTGGTATTCCAAAGCCAACTCTTTAACAGGCGTCATTTGAATCTGGCGTTTGCGTCCTACTGCTCGGTCAGGTTGGGTTACTACCGCCATAATTTGGTAGCTTTTTTCTTCTAACAATCCTTTTAATACAGTCGCAGAGAATTGGGGTGTTCCCATAAAAATAATCTTTGTCATTCTCTTCTCCCTTCTCTTCATATCTTCTTATTATACCATGTTTACTCGTTTTTTCCTTAAAGATGCCTTTTGTCCCCACATGAAAAAGGCTGGGCGAAGTACCAGCCTATTAAGATATATTTTGTGGTTCATGGTCAATCACCAAGCGCAAGTCTTTGTTGTCTTTTTCCTGGGACCAATCCAGAATGGCGTTTAATACCCCTTCAAGCCCCTCTTCCTTACGGTACTTGAGAATAATCTGGTAATGGTAAAGGTTATGCGTTCGGGCAATTGACTTGGGAGTCGGTCCGAGAATCTGAATCTTGTCAGATAAGTGTTGCCTTAAAAAACCAACTGTTTCATAGGCTTTTTTAACGACAATTTCTTCTGAAAAATGCGAGAAACTCAGCCCAACTGTAAAAGTATAGGGAGGATAGGCCAAATTTCGACGCAACTGCATCTCATAATTGTAAAAGCCTTCATAGTCCTGTTCCTTGGAAAATTGAATCGCATAATGATCTGGATTGTAGGTCTGAATCAAGACCTCACCTTCTTTGTGGGCCCGTCCAGCTCTACCAGCTACTTGTGTCAGAAGTTGGAAGGTCCGCTCAGAAGAACGAAAATCTGGAAGATTTAATGCTGTATCTGCATTTAAGACCCCTACCAAGGTCACATTAGGAAAATCCAATCCCTTGGCAATCATTTGCGTGCCCAATAAAATATCAGCCTCTCCATCTCCAAAGGATTGCAATAGTTTTTCATGTGCTCCTTTTTTTCGAGTTGTATCAACATCCATCCGTAAGATTCGAGCCTGAGGAAATAGCTCTTGTAATTCCTCATAGGCTTTTTGCGTCCCCGTTCCATAGTACCGAATCGCACTGCTATCACAAGAGGGACATGTTCGAGGAATCCCTTTTTGAAAACCGCAATAATGGCAATGCATCGAACGCGTATCCATATGAAGGGTCAGTGAAATATCACAATTGGGGCACTGGTCTACCGCACCACAATCCCGGCACATCACAAAGGAGGAATAGCCACGGCGATTTAAGAGCAGCACAACCTGTTCTTTTCGCTCTAGTTTTTCACGAATTTTTTCGACCAACCGTGGTGTATAGTTACCAACTTCTTGCTGACCAATGAAATCTCTGAAATCGACTATCTCAATAGTTGGTAAGGTCGCTTCTGGGTTGGCTCGCTGTTGCAAGGCCAATAAACGATAAAGACCACGGCTGGCCCTTGCCCGACTTTCCAAACTAGGTGTCGCAGACCCCAAAACCAAGCTGGCTTTGTGGTAACTAGCTCGTAATTTTGCAACTTCTCTTGCATGGTAACGGGGATTGCTCTCCTGCTTGTAGGTTGCCTCGTGTTCTTCGTCAATGATAATAACTCCGATGTTTTCAAGGGGAGCAAAAATAGCCGATCGGGCTCCGACAACAACTTTTGCCTGGCCGTTCCTGATTTTTCGCCACTCATCGTATTTTTCACCATCCGATAAAGCCGAATGTAAAATCGCCACCTGTCCTCCAAAGCGCGAGACAAATCTTCGGGTCATCTGAGGAGTCAACGAAATTTCTGGCACCAGCATAATAGCAGTTTTTTCCTTAGCCAACACTTCTTCGATCACTTGAAGATAGACTTCCGTTTTTCCGCTCCCTGTCACTCCTTGTAGTAAAAAAGTCTGACTTTCCTCACCAATAGTAGAGAGAATCTCCCGACGGGCAATCGCTTGTTCTGGATTCAAGATCAGAGCCTGACTGGATTTTACTCCCTCAAAGAAGCCTTGCAGGCGACTGACTTCTTTTTCATAAATGTCCATCCAACCATTTTCTACAAAATAGGCAATGACTTGTGAAGAAAAACCGCGCTTTTTCAACTCATTTAAGCGCTTCTCGCCAACTTCCTCAAGCAATACCTCTTGCAATTCAAGCTTCTTTTTGGACCGATTTGAAATGGTCGCCTCAGCCAATGCCTTATGACAAACTCTATACCACTTCTCCATCTTGACTTGTTTTTTATCTTTGGCAAGATAAGTCACCTCAACCAAGCCTCTTTGAGCCAAACGCATGACTTCTTTTTGTTGCTCCAAATCCAAGTTCGAAAACGAGAGCTGTCCCGAGGAGGAAAAAAGTGCATCTATCTGTCCTAACGACTGAGAGCCAATCTTTTTAACGATTTTATCATAGGTAGAGTGCAGTAAATTCGGCAACATGGCCTTTAAAATGGTAATTTTGTAAGAAAAAACAGTCTTCCGAATCTGATCCGCTAGCCAGAGTTGCTCTGTTGTAAAGACAGGATGTACGTCCAATACTTCAACAATCTCCTTTAGGTCTTTACTTTCTTGCTCTGTAACACCCAGAACAATTCCTTGGATCAGGCGATTTCCCTGACCAAAGGGAACATGAACACGACTCCCAACTGCTACTAAATGTGCCAAATCGTCTGGCACCTTATAACTAAAGGGCTTGTCTGTTTGAAACAGAGGTAAATCCACCATGACCTGTGCTTGCATCTTCTCTCCTTTCTAGCTGATCTTGTCTAAGCTGAATCTGAAAAACAAACCCAGTTGGTTGCCCAACTGAGTTTGATACACGGTTTAGATTTTTTCGCCTTCTTCTTTTTCTTTAGCGATTTGCTCTTTAATCTTGCGTTCTTCTTCTTCCTGACGAAGACGCTCTTCTTCTATACGGCGGCGAACAGCTTCACGTTTAGCTTCTGGATCTGGATGAATCACAACATTGCCTGCTTCAATTTCTTCCAAGGCACGCAAGGTCGATTTAACAGACGTAAATTCCTGTGTTGGTTTTGCGCCAGCTTCTAGTTCGTGGGCACGCTTAGCCTCTAAAATAACCAAGGAATACTTTGATGGTACTTTGTCCAACAAGGTATCAATTGACGGTTTTAACATCATCTTTTTTTACCTATTTTCTCTCTATTTAACGAACAATGACTTGTTCTTTCATCATTTCATCGTAGCGACCAATCACACGGTCCACACGAAAATGCTCTGCCTCAATAATGCGTTTCACACGCTCAGCAGCCAGTGGCACCTCATCGTTCACAACAGCATAATCGTATTCACGCATGAGGGCAATTTCTTCTCTTGCTCGCTCAATCCGCTGTGAAATGACTTCCGCGCTGTCTGTTCCACGACCTACTAAACGGTCCTGCAACTCTTCCAAATCAGGTGGCGTTAAGAAAATGAAGACCCCATCTGGCACTTTCTGCTTCACTTGCAAAGCACCTTGAACTTCAATCTCCAGAAAAACATCCACGCCTCGGTCCAATGTTTCGTTCACATAGGTCAAGGGAGTCCCATAATAGTTGCCGACATATTCAGCATATTCCAACATTTGCCCTTGACGAATCAAGTCCTCAAACTCTTCCCGAGAACGGAAGAAATAATCAACACCATCTACTTCACCTGGACGTTGAGGACGAGTTGTCATCGACACAGAATATTCAAATTTATTGTCAGAGCTTTCAAAAATTTCTTTACGAACTGTTCCTTTTCCAACACCTGATGGGCCAGAAAAGACAATCAGCAATCCACGTTCCGTCATGACCTCTCCTTCTCAATCTTTCTCTTTAGTGTATCAGAAATACCAATAGATTTCAAGCTTATTGACACGGCTTTTTGAATTTTTGAAAAGAGACGTTTGTAAGAAACTATCTTTTGAACGACACCTCATTCGTCTCTGTCACATAACCTTCTTTAAACCGACTGGAACAATTTGTATATTAATTTCTACTATTTTCTTTTATAAATCATATAAAATAAAAAGTTAGGTTTCAAACCAATCTAACCGGCGGATAGCACTCCAAACAATCAGATAGCTCTATCCCTTCTTTTCCTTGTAGAGATTGTCTAAATCGAAAACTCACCTCCAAATGGAAGTGAGTTTTCTTGTTTATTTGGCGATGTCTGTTGCTCGGGTTTCCCGAATAACCGTAATCTTGATGTTTCCTGGATAATCCAAATTGTTTTCGATTTTTTCACGAATATCATGAGCCAAAATTGTCACCTTGTCATCATTGACAATATTTGGATGGACCACAATCCGGACTTCACGACCTGCTTGAATGGCATAGGCTTGTTTAATGCCTTCAAAACTATTGGCAATTTCTTCCAAGTCGTGGAGACGTTTGATGTAGGCTTCCATGGATTCACGACGGGATCCTGGACGAGCCGCACTCAAGGCATCCGCTGCTGCAACAATAACAGCAATGGTGCTGGTAGCTTCTACATCTCCGTGGTGGCTGGCAATCGTGTTGACCACAACAGGGTTTTCCTTATACTTGCGAGCCAATTCCATACCGATTTCAACGTGGCTACCATCCACCTCACGGTCAATGGCCTTGCCGACATCGTGTAAGAAACCTGCACGACGGGCCAAGTTCACATTTTCACCTAACTCTGCAGCGAGAACGCCAGAAAGTTTGGCAACCTCAATCGAGTGGCGCAAGACGTTTTGACCATAGGACGTACGGAAATGCAAGCGTCCCATAATCTTAATCAAATCTGGGTGAAGGTTTGGCGCACCAATTTCATAAGCAGCGGCTTCACCATATTCACGAATGCGATTGTCCATTTCAACTCGGAATTTCTCCACCAACTCTTCAATCCGAGCTGGATGAATCCGTCCGTCTTGCAGGAGGGCTTCCATGGTCATCCGGGCAATTTCCCGACGAATCGGATCAAAACCAGATAGGACAACGACTTCCGGAGTATCGTCAATGATAACATCAATCCCCGTCAAGCTTTCAAAGGTTCGAATATTGCGGCCCTCTCGACCAATAATCCGCCCCTTCATCGAATCATCTGGCAAATGAACAGACGTAATCGTTTGTTCTGCCACATACTCTCCTGAGATCCGTTGCATCGCTTGTGCTAGTAGATCCTTAGCCGTCTTGTCAGACTGTTCCTTGATTTCACGCTCTGCTTCCTTGATACGAGTAGCAATCTCATGAGACAACTTGTCTCTTGTATCTGCCAGTATCAATTCACGTGCTTCTTCTTGTGATAAGGAGGCTACCTTTTCTAATTCAAGAGCCTTTTGTTCTTCTAATGCCGCAACCTTTTGCTCACGCTCATCAATGTGTTTCGATTTATCTGTCAAACTTTGTTCTTTTTGTTCCAAAGTTTTTTCTTTGTTCGTTAAATTATCGTCCTTGCGATCCAAGCTACTTGCTCGTTCCGTCAAACGCAATTCTGTTTGACGCAATTCCTGCTTTTCAGCCTTGAATTCTTCTGCAACTTCTTCACGATATTTACGAGCTTCCTCTTTTGCTTCTAAGAGCAATTCTTTTTTCAAGGATTGGCGATCACGTTCAGCAGTTTTCACAATCACTTCTGCTTCTTGCTCTGCTTTTCCTCGAAGATTGCTTGCTTCTTGTTCCGCATTTAAAAGTGTCAATTCTGCAGTTTCTTTTGCAGACTTCATCTTTACAGAAATAGCTAAATAACCGATTACTAACCCAATGAGAGCGGCTAAGATTGCAATTATAATGTGTATAATTTCCATCTTGCACCTCTTTTTGTTTTTGAATTTTTTAGAAAAATCCTCTCTTATTCTACCATAATTTAAACGATTTCACAAATCAAAATTTCAAAATATGATATAATCATTTTAGAATATTTCCAGATATGGAAAACCATTATTAAAACAAGAAAAGAGAAATCTATGCTAAAAAAAGTTATTGTTGAAAGCTTTGAGCTCGACCACACTATTGTAAAAGCACCCTATGTCCGTTTAATTTCTGAAGAGAGTGGCCCAAAAGGCGATGTCATTACGAATTTTGACATCCGTCTTATTCAACCCAATGAAAACGCAATGGATACAGCTGGTTTACATACCATCGAGCACTTGTTAGCTGGACTGATTCGCCAACGGATTAATGGTATGATTGATTGCTCCCCATTTGGCTGTCGGACTGGCTTTCATATGATTATGTGGGGACAACCAACTGCAAGAGAAATTGCTAGTGTGCTCAAGGATTGTTTAGAGGAGATTGCCACTGCAACAACTTGGGAAGATGTACCTGGAACGACCATTGAGTCCTGCGGAAATTACAAAGACCACAGTCTTCATTCAGCCAAAGAATGGGCTAAACTCATTTTGGCACAAGGGATTTCAGAAGATGCCTTTGAACGCCGTCTAGTGTAAAAATAAAACGAATTGGCTATCCAATTCGTTTTTTGTTTCTAGAAGTCTACATCGTCCGCATAACCAGACCCATTTCCTACAAAGTAGCCGGTCTTGGCGTTGATTGAAAAGAGATAGGTTCCATCTGTACGGAACATGTTGTAATAACCATTCCCGTTAATAATGTTTACTTTTTCAAGAATAAAGTCATGTCCAGCAAAATAACCACGCTGGTTCGATGTCGCCACAATGCTTTCCAACATGCCTGGTGCAAAAATCCATGCTGGATTAGAAGCATCTGCAATCACAGTATCATTATAAGGCACACGACTGAGATGGCGCTGCAATTGCACCTGGTCACTGCCATAAACAATTCGTTTCCCGTAATCCAGTATCAAGCCATTTGAGAATGTGACAGGATTAGAGGCCGCGTTACCAGCTGGAGCAGCCACTACGGGTTCTTCTACAACTGGTTCTGAAGCGACTGGAGCACTCTGAGCAGGCACTGGACTTGCAACAGAACTAGCTGGCGTCTGCGTTCGTCCATAATTAATAGCTGACGTTAACAAGGTGTCAACTGGTGAAATACCCGTTGTAGTTGTGGTAAAATTAGCACCATTTTTAACAGTGGCAGTGGTATCCAATTCCCCATTTACAATGGCCGGTTTGTCGAATTGTGTATTGATAGCTTGAATCGCTTTGATGGCTTTTTCAAGCTTTTCGTATTTTTCTTTAGCAGTCTTATAACTTGCACTGGACGGATCCATCTGGTCTAGCAGAGCTTTTAATTCTGGCAACTTACCAAACATATCATTTTTGATTTTTGACAAACTTCCATCTGTAAAATAAGTCACATATAACTGATCAAATGCCTCTAAGGATTCATCGGACGAACTCGTTGTAGAGCGACTACTTGATTTACTGCTTGAGGTTGCCACTCCATTTTCATCATTATCGGACGGTTTCGTCCACAGATAGGCCGAAACTAAGATACCAATAAAAGCCACTACAAGAGAAGCCCAGATAAAGGCTTTTTTCTTGTTATCTAGCACAGTATCCACTTCATCATCGGTTTCGTCCCAATCAGAAGACACCGGAGAGACCGAAGACTCCATTTTTAAGGAAGCTTCCGGAATCGATTCTTCTACTTCATCTGCTCCTTGGCTAGTTGGTGGGACAATCGTCGGTGGAACAACAGCAGCTTGCACAATTGTATCAAACTTTTCCGCCTCAATAGCCTCTCTATGTTGTTTGATATAGCGGTCTAAGACGCTATCTCCTTCTTCAATACCATCTTTTAATTCTTGATGTTTTTTTGTGATTTGACCAACAGTCATTTCTTTTACATCATCAAAATTCAAGGATTGTTCTTTTTTGGCAGTCGTTTTCTTTTTCTTTTTTGACACGGATAAACCTCCTATTCTGGTTGGGTTCGTTTGACACGTTGCCCAAAATACTGATACAAGTCAACCTTGAGTGTACCGTTATATAATTTTCTTTTTTTATCAGCCAATTGCCCAAAGCGTGCTTCAAACTGCTCATCACTGGTTAAAATAAATTTAGACCAGGTTTGAAGTGGCGCAAAGACTTCTCCCATTTCCTTATAGAGCATGACAATCGCTACATCATCCAACAGGCGTTCTCCATATGGAGGGTTGGAAATGACCACACCGTTCATTTTATCTGTTCTAAAATCTTGTAGGCGCATTTGCTTAAAAACAATATCCTTTTCAAGTCCTGCTGCAAAGGCATTTTTCTTAGCAATATCAATCATACGGCCGTCAATATCTGCTCCCAAAATATCCAATTGCAGATCCGTCTTAATGGCTTCTTGGGCAGCTTGACGGTGTTTTTTCACTTCTGCTGGATCAATCCAATTCCATTCTTCGAAAGCAAATTCTCTTTTCAGTCCAGGTGCTATATTTTTTGCCAGCATAGCCGCTTCAATACAAAAGGTTCCTGATCCACAAGTTGGATCAACCAAGGGTTTGTCTGGGTACCAATTGGACAATTGTAAAATCGCTGCTGCCATGTTTTCTTTGATTGGCGCCCCACCTTTTTCAACCCGGTATCCCCGTTTAAACAGACTAGAACCAGTTGAATCAATCATGACCGTTGCCACATCTTTCAAAATCGAGACTTCAATCTTAAATTCTGCACCAACTTCTTGCAGTGGTACTCCTTCTGGACGATGGAAGTGTTTTTGTAATTTTTTCACGACCGCCTTTTTTGAAATGGCTTGAACACTGGGTTCGTTATGCAACTTTGATTTCACACATTTGGCCTTGGAAATTGGAAATTTACAGCCTAGTGGCAAATAATTTTCCCAATCTAAAGCAAAAATACCTTGAAAAAGTTCTTCAAATGTTCTGGCAGGGAACTGGCCGACAACAATCTTAATCCGATCTGCCGACCGCAACCATAAATTGGTCTCAATAATGGCTGAAGTCCCACCTTCAAAGCGGACTTTCCCATTTTCAACCTGGCATTCATAGCCTAATTCTCTTAATTCTCGTCCAACAACAGCCTCTAAACCTGCCGCTGCTGTTGCGACTAATTGAAATGTTTTTCGCATATTTCTCACTTTTTCTATTTGGCTACTAAACAAGAAAGCCTAGGTACTTTCGTCCTAGACTCTACTACCTATTATGCAATTTTCTATAAGCCATGTTTTGTTCCAGTGGTACTAGGCTCTACCACCTTCGATAATCATCTGTCTACTGTTTCCAGTCAGGAAAGACCGTTCGTTTCCAGCTTTCCCATGCCCCGACCAAAGTTTGGGTTGCTAGCTTGAGGGGTTTACCGCGTTCCACTTTTTAGATTTCCCTAAAAACTACGTCACTGTGGCACTTTCAGGTCTAGTAGAGCCTATCTTTCGACTTAGCCCGTTTGACCGCCGTCACGCCAAAGGCGTGCCTAGGCTTATTTGTTCGCCTAGCACAAACACTACCGGCATCACAGCCAGTGCTAGCATGGACTTTCCTCATGACCAAATGGCCATGCGATTATCCAAAAATTGCACATATTGCTTATTCGTCTTGTGCAATTTGCTTGCCAAAGACTTCTTTTTCAAGACGGTTCAAGCGACGCAAAATATCAAAATTGGTTGCTGAAGATCCACGTTCTGTGCGAAGTGTATCGGTTTCGTCTGCTGGTGCTGAAAAGGTTTTTGGAGCATTCGCTGCTTGTGCCTTCAAACGCGCAATTTCCCCCTTCAACTCTTTAATAATTGCCTCATAGGCATCATAGTCTTTCATGATGCTGTCTAAAAAATCATTTACTTCGTCTTGATCGTACCCACGAAACCCAATTTTAAAATCCTGTTCATAAATATCTTTTGTTGTAAATTTAATCGTCGCCATTACTCTATCCCCAATCTAAAAGTCACTATCTCTATTATATTAAAAAATATAGGCAAAAATCAAGCTAAATTACTCATTTTTTGAAATTTTTTCTGCAAAATTTTCTGCGACTTCATTTAGATATTCGAAATCCAAAACAGTTATAGTATACTCTTCTTTATTTACCATTGTATGATAAAGATATTTCAGATTTGTTTCATTTTCATGATCGTAAAAAATATAAGCCCCGTCTGTATTTTCAATTAGAAATTGATTGTATTCTCGAAATTGGGATGGATTTTCGTATCGAGGATAGGCATATTTGACAAAATCAACAGCTTGAAAAGTAGCCAACTTCAGCTTATTTGCATCATTCCAATTTTCTCCGTGGTTTTCAAAGCAAAATATCGTCGCAATTTGGCAGCTATACCCTTCATTTTGTAGCTCTTTTAAGACCTCTATGGCCCAATGTTCAAACCCAAGATTTCCTGTAAAAATAAACCAACTAACTCCTTCTTCCAAAAACCGAATCAAATGACTGCGTATCCCCTCTTTAATGATGGGAATGCGTTGGTCTTTTTCTGAAAAAATTCCCAAATCCGTATGTTTATAACCTGTTACCAACAGACTCTTAACGCTCAATTCTTGTACTCTTTTCCTATCTTATGTTATAATATACTGATATTATTTTATCAAGAAGGAGCATTATGGTCAATTATCCTCATCGGGTTGCAAAACAAAACAAGACACTTCCTCTTTCAAAAAAAGAGTCTTCCATTGATTTTGCCAATCGCGGAATGAGCTTTGAATCTGCCATAAATAGTAGCAACCAATACTATCTTGCACATGGAAAAGCTGTTATCCATAAAAAACCTACTCCTGTGCAAATTGTGAAAGTTGACTATCCCAAGCGTAGCCGTGCTAAGATTGTCGAAGCCTATTTCCGACAAGCCTCAACAACAGACTACTCTGGTGTCTATAAAGGGCACTACGTAGATTTTGAAGCAAAGGAAACAAGGCAAAAAACAGCCATGCCCATGAAAAACTTTCATGCCCATCAAATCGAGCATATGACACAAGTTTTAAAACAAAAGGGAATCTGTTTTGTATTGTTGCACTTCTCAACTCTTAAAGAAACCTATTTGCTACCAGCCGATTCCTTGGTGAAATTTTACCAGATTGATAAAGGTAGTAAATCCATGCCCATTGACTATATTCGTGAATATGGGTTTGAAATTAAAATGGGCGGTTACCCTAGCCTCCCTTATCTTGATATCATCGAAGAAAAGTTATTAGGTGGTGAAAAACTTGAAAAATGAAAACCTAAAAAGGATTTTTATCCTAGTAGCCAATGTACTGCTTTCATTGTTTACAATTGGTGTCTTAGCTGGAGCTGCAATCGCTTTTTACTACATCCAGTCTGCACCCAAACTAACTGAAGAAGCTTTAACAGCCACAACTTCTAGTAAGATTTATGACAAAAACGGTGGACTGATTGCAGATTTAGGAGCAGAAAAACGCTCAAATGCAAAAACCCATGATATCCCAACTGATTTGGTCAATGCCATTGTTTCGATCGAAGACCAACGCTTCTTTAACCACCGTGGTATTGATGTCATTCGGATTGCAGGAGCTTTTGTAAATAATCTAACCAGCAGAAATTTACAAGGTGGGTCAACCCTAGACCAACAATTTATTAAATTAACTTATTTCTCCACATCAACGCAAGACCAAAATATCAAGCGTAAAATCCAAGAAGCTTGGCTTGCGATGCAGTTAGAACAACGCAATACCAAACAAGAAATATTGACCTATTATGTAAATAAGGTTTATATGTCAAACGGAAATTATGGCATGAAAACAGCTGCCAATTCCTACTATGGAAAAGAGTTAAAAGAGTTGAGTTTGGCACAACATGCTCTATTAGCTGGTATGCCTCAAGCCCCAAATCAATATGATCCTTATACACAACCTGAAGCAGCCCAAAATAGACGTAATCTAGTATTGGGACAGATGTTAAAAGAAAAATACATTTCCAAAGAGCAATATGACACCGCTGTCGCTACACCAGTAACCGACGGCCTGCAACCACTGAAAAACACAGCTGCTTATCCTCCTTACATGGATAATTACCTAAAAGAAGTCATTGAGGAAGTCCAAGAAAAAACTGGCTACAACTTGCTCACAACAGGTATGGATGTTTATACAAATGTAGATCCTGCAGCCCAACAACAGCTTTGGAATATCTATAATACAGATGAATTTGTAACCTATCCAGACAATATCTTCCAAGTTGCCTCTACTGTTGTAGACGTCTCCAATGGCCGTGTTATTGCCCAATTGGGTTCACGTAACCAATCCACTAATGTTTCTTTTGGAACCAATCAAGCTGTGGAAACCAACCGTGACTTTGGATCCACCATGAAGCCAATTACAGACTATGCCCCTGCTTTGAAGCATGAAATTTACACTTCAACTGCAGATACAATCGCAGATAGACCCTACAACTACCCTGGAACCACTACACCTGTCTATAACTGGGATAGAGGTTATTACGGAAATATGACCTTCAAAGCTGCTCTTCAGTACTCCCGCAACGTCCCTGCTGTTAAAGTGTTAGAAAATACTGGATTAGACAAGGCCAAGGATTTCCTTAGCAGTATCGGCATCAACTATCCTCAACTGTTATATTCAAACGCCATTTCCAGCAATACAACCGATTCCAGCAACCAGTATGGAGCTAGCACTGAAAAAATGGCTGCGGCCTATGCTATCTTTGCCAATGGTGGAACTTATTACAAACCACAATACGTCAATAAAATTGTTTTCAGCGATAGTACTGTGAAAGAATTTAAACCGGAAGGAAACGAAGTCATTAGCGAAGAAGTTGCCTACATGATGACAGATGTCCTAAAAAGTGTCATGACATACGGAAATGGTTTAAATGGTGCTATTTATGGTGTGCCACAAGCTGGTAAAACTGGTACCTCAAACTATACTGATGAAGAGATGGAAAAAATCCTTTCATCTAATGAAATGGCCAATTACAGTCAAATGGTCGTTCCAGATGAAAACTTTGTTGGATACTCCACCAAATACGCTATGGCTGTTTGGACAGGTTACACCAATCGTACCACTCCCGTTTTAGATAACGGTATGCTCATTGCAACAGATGTCTATCGAAGTATGATGGCTTACCTTAATCCAGTTGAAACCGCAACAGATTGGGACATGCCTGCCGGCTTAACCCGCTATGGAGCCTACCTCTATCTAAAAGGAGCTCAGCCAAGTTATAACTACAACTACAATTATAACTATAATCCATCATCTTCAAGCACTACCAGTAGTTCAACTACAAGTAGCGAACCAGAACCTTCTACGACTGAACCTAGCTCCAGCACAGAACCAAGTTCGACATCAACCGTAGAAGAGCCTGAGCCGTCTACAAGTTCTAGTCAACAAAATCCTTAAAACTCAGAAAGATTTCTGAGTTTTTCTTTTTTCCAGAATATGATAAGATAGAAACATGAAACCAGAAATTTTTTACACTGAATTAGAAAAAATCGGCTTTTTACTTACCGATCTGCAAAAACACCAATTCCATCGCTATTTTGAGCTCCTCGTCGAGTGGAATGAACGGGTCAATCTAACCGCCATCACAGACCAAGAAGAAGTCTACCTCAAGCATTTTTACGATTCCTTGGCACCTGTCTTACAGGGCTATATCCAAAACGAGTCCATTTCCCTATTAGACATCGGTGCTGGTGCTGGTTTTCCTAGCCTTCCCATGAAAATTCTTTGTCCAAATATCGAAGTGACGATTATTGACTCCCTCAACAAACGGATCCAATTTCTCCATCTATTGGCAGAGGACCTCGGTCTCGATAAGGTCCACTTCCACCACGGACGGGCCGAAGATTTTGCCCAGGATAAGAATTTTAGAGGGCAATTTGATTTGGTAACGGCTCGTGCGGTTGCCCGAATGCAGATATTGTCAGAATTGACCATTCCATTTTTGACCTTAAACGGCAAACTGATTGCCCTCAAAGCTTCCAGTGCAGAAGATGAATTGGCTCAGGCCACAAATGCCCTCACGCTCTTATTTGCCAAGGTCATTAAAAATGTGGATTACCAGTTGCCAAACGGTGACCCCCGAACCCTGACTATTGTGGAAAAGAAAAAAGAAACGCCCAACAAATACCCGCGTAAAGCCGGTATCCCTAATAAGCGTCCCTTGTAAAAGGCTAGGAAATCCTAGTCTTTTTTTCAACGGTAAATCGATTCCCACTCTGGTTAACAATGATATCAAACTCGTCTTTGTAATGGGCCATAAACAAGTCGTACTGACGCCTGCGGTGGGCGTGGGTTTCAGTGACGAAGTCAGCCTTTCGCCCTCGCTCCTTGGTATCCCTTGCCAGTCTTCTCGTTAATTCTGTCTCAGCATCCGTATAAAAGAAAAGCGACAAATCAAACAGGTCCTTGTCTAAAAAGGTTGGTGTCATCCCCTCCACAATGGTGACTGGACAAGCAGCTTTTAAATAATTTGCTGGCATCCAGGGTAAATCTTCAGGAGTCAGCAGGTCCATGCCTTTTTCCAGCATGGACAGGTCTCGTTTGAGGCCAATCAGTTCATGCCGAACGGGGTGACAGGCTGTCGCAGCATGACGGACCCATTGACCGTCTAATTCGTATTCTAAGACGGCATCTTTGCTGTATGCATTGGAAATGACATAGGCATCCGTCTCGACCAGTTGGGCTCTGCCTTCAGGAAAAGAATCCATTAGCTTTTTGGCAAAAGTGGTCTTACCAGAAGCGCCGTGTCCGCAAATGCGAATAACTGTTCGGTCCCTTTTTTGGCACCATGCCACAATATCTGCGAGTAAGTCCTTCTCCATTTTCCTTCTCTCCCTTTTCTTAATATCCCATTTATGATACCAAAAAACGGCTGAAACATCTTGTTTCAACCGTTTGTTTTTTATTAAGCACCAACAACTTCTGGTAAGGTTTCACCAATCGCTTCTAAGCGGGCAGTCCATTCTTCACGGGTCAAACCATTTTCAGAAACATAACGGTTGCGCTCATGCGCACGGCATTCTGGTGAGCATCCACGAACGTATTTTGCTTCGTTTTCTTCTGACGCAAAGATTTGCTCATTACAGAATGGATTTGCACAATTTACATAGCGTTCACATGGGGTCCCATCAAAGTGATCCTTGGCAATAACCGTTGGGTTCACGCGGTTTACCGGTACAGAAATCCGCTCGTCAAAGACGTACATGGCACCGTCCCACAATTCACCCATGACTTCTGGATCTTTTCCGTAGGTTACGATACCGCCGTGCAATTGGCCCACATCTTTAAAGCCTTCACGGACCATCCAACCAGAGAATTTCTCACAGCGGACACCACCTGTACAGTATACGACAACGCGTTTTTCCATGAATTTTTCCTTGTTGTCACGGACCCATTGTGGTAATTCGCGGAAGTTGCGAATGTCTGGGCGAATGGCACCACGGAAGTGGCCTAAGTCATATTCGTAGTCATTGCGCGTATCCAAGACAACGGTGTTTTCATCCAAAAGCGCTTCTTTAAATTGTTTTGGATTGAGGTATTCACCAGTTATTTCCAGCGGGTTAATGTCGCTGTCAAAATCATTGTCTTCTAAACCAAGGTGAACGATTTCTTTCTTGTAACGGACAAACATTTTCTTGAAGGCATCTTGTGGTTCATCATCAATCTTGAACCATAAGTCTGCAAAGCGCTCATCACTATGCACCCAGTCCATGTATTTTTGAGTGGTTTCGTAGTCTCCAGAAACAGTACCGTTGATTCCTTCATCCGCAATCAAAATCCGGCCTTTCAAACCGATTGACTTACAAAAGTCCAAGTGGATCTTGGCATAGCTTTCCGCATTTTCAATCGGAACATACTTGTAATAGAGCAATACACGAATATCGTTTGACATTTTTTTCTCCTTTATCTGTCTTTGCAAGAGACAGTTGTTCTGTATTATTTTACAGAGAATCAGCCTTTTTTACAATTGATTTGTCTGTAAATCGCCTGCCCTAACCTTTTCACAATACAAAAATAGGTGAACTAGTCACCTATTTGCTTAACACTTATGCCACAATGGCCTTAGCTACTTCTTCTGTCGTCATACGAGAGAAATAATGGGTTGTATCGATGGTTTGCAATTTTTCCAATACATCTTTGTATTCGTAACGGCTACCAACCAAAAGTTTTTCAATATCCGAAACATCGCCAATCCCAAAGAAGTCTCCGTAAATTTTGATGGATTCAATGACCGATTTTTCTACCTTGGCAAAGGTTGTGATTTTCCCTGCAGGATAGCGAACATTGCGCTCAATGGTGTACTCTGGTGTTGTACCAAAGTTCCACTCCCAAGTCCCAAATTGGGTGTCACGGATTTCTTGGATACGGGCCAATTCGTCTTCATTCAAGACATACTCATCC
The DNA here is from genome assembly GCF_053207365.1 of Streptococcus cameli. NCBI lineage: Bacteria > Bacillati > Bacillota > Bacilli > Lactobacillales > Streptococcaceae > Streptococcus > Streptococcus cameli. Next base: position 30,443 of record NZ_JBRUIM010000007.1, read on the forward strand.
ATGTCTGGGTATTCTTTTTTCATTTGGTCCAAGATAGCATCCTTGAACTCTAAAACTGTCATCTTTTCTGGTAATTCGTTATTGATGTTGGTCACACGTGCCCGAACAGACTTGACCCCTTTGGACTCAATCTTGTCTTTTGACACCTTAAGAGCATGTCCCAAGACAGTCATATCCACATCAAAGAGCAAACAACCATGGTGCATCATCCGACCTTTGGCATAGGCTTGGGCATTACCACAGATTTTCTTGCCATCAATCTCCAAGTCATTACGGCCTGTAAAGTTGGCTTCAACCCCCAGAGTTGCAAGGGTATCAATCACCGGTTTGGAGAAGGTCTTAAAGTCAAAGGCTCCTTCTTCTGATTTGTTGGAAATAATGGTGTAGTTCAAGTTGTTCAAATCATGGTAAACCGCACCACCACCAGACATGCGGCGAACGACATGGATACCGTTAGCATCCGTGTATTCTTTGTTGATTTCCGAAATGGCGTTTTGGTGTTTTCCGATGATGATCGCTGGCTCATTGATCCAGAGAATAAAAATCTCATCGATATCGGTTAACTCTTTAAAGGCAAAGGCTTCAAGAGCAATATTGTAAGCAGGATCGTTGGAATTGTTAACAATGTATTTCATCTGGTACTCCTCTTTTGTCTACGTATGAAAACGCTATGATTATTATAGCAAATTTCCAAGAAAATTGGCTAGAATGACGCTGTCTTTTTTGAGAAATTTTATAAAAATCCCTTGCTAGAATCCCTTGTCTTAGACCAAAATACCTTCCAAATGGTCCAATTCATGTTGGATAATTTGAGCAGTAAAGCCAGTAAAGGTCATAGTCTTGTCTTGCCAATCCTGATTTTTAAAAGAAATCGTAATGGTTTCATAGCGGGTAACCGGACGAGTTCCTGACAAGGACAGGCACCCCTCTTCTGAAAAATAGGGCTTGTCTTTGGAAACCAAAACTGGGTTGTAACAAACCAGGTTCATCATGCCCATTGAGAAAATGATAATGCGTTTGTTGACTCCAATCATATTGGCTGCCATCCCAACACAGGAATCTTTATGGGCTAGTAAGGTATCTTGTAAATCCTTGCCAATTGCTAAATCTGCCCGAGTAGCGGGTTGGGATTTTTGTTGCAAAAATAGGACATCTTTCATAATGGGACGAATCATCTTCCACCTCTTTTCTAACTCATAAATGCTAAGAAATTCGCGACTAGATGGAGCAAGATGCTATCTGTCACAGATTGTTTCCGGTAGTAAGCCAAACCAAATACCAGGCCGGCACCAATATAAATCACCGCTTCTCCAAGGGTTGCTACTCCATGGAAAAAACCAAAAATGACTGCACTGATGAGAAGCCCTATAAGTTGGTGTTTCGGGAAGAGGATTTGAGGAACAATGCCCCGAAAAATCATCTCTTCTACAACTGGAGCAACCACGACACTGCTGAAAAAGCTATGCCAGATCGGTAATTGGGTCCGCACACTGTCAATTAGGACACTATTATCTGTATCGGCTTTCCCTTGCAAGTCCATCAACCAACTACCTAAGGCACTAGTGGCAAGCAAGAGAGCATAAAAGACCAACACATAAGCTAATCGTTTCCATGACCACAAGGGCTCCACATCTTCAAAAAATCCCTGTTTCTTCGCATACCATAGGGCCAATCCCAAACAAGTCCCATTGATAAGAAAGCTCGTGATGATATCACCCGTCGTTGGCTGGTCTATGACAAAGCTGGATCCAATCCCCATCAGTAAAACAAGGCCAAGACCTGTCAACAATCCGATAACTTTTTTCACGATTATTCTCCCGTTTTCTAGTCAGTATATATCTATTGTAAATGACTACTTTATAAAGGTCAATAGCCATTCTAATGATTTAAAGAGAGCTTTTCCTATTCTCTCATTTCTCAAAATAGATGCCAACGAACTTAATTTTGTCCCAAACAATGGATAACAATGATTGACACAGAAAAAGTAAAATTGCTACTAGCTGCTACTTTATAAAAAACGAAAAAGGCTGGACCTACTGTCCAACCTCTTTCATTTTTAAGCTTCTCTTATCTGAATTTCTCCATCCACCACATCTGCTACCAATTCGGTCACCTCTGGGTTGTCCAAATAGAAATCGGTCACCTTGTCACGGATGTCGTTTTCAATCACACGGCGAAGTGGACGAGCTCCCATCGCCTTGTCATAGCCTTTTTCCATCAAGAAGGTTTTGGCTTCTGCGGAAACGGATAAACGGATGCCTTTTTTGTCTAAGGTCTGGTTCACTTGCGACAACATCAAGTCCACAATTTCCAAGAGACTCTCTTTGGAAAGGGACTCAAATTCAATAACCCCATTGAAACGGTTGAGGAATTCTGGACGGAAGTAAGGAGCAATCCGCTCCATAATATCCACTTTCCCAGACTCATCCGTCTCGGTCTCATACCCAAACCCGGTATTGGAAGTCGCAATAATCACGGTGTTCTTGAAGTTCACGGTATTGCCTTGGCCATCTGTCAAATGCCCATCATCCAAGACCTGCAACAAGAGTGTGATGACTTGCGGGTCTGCTTTTTCAATCTCATCCAATAAGACAATGGAATACGGATTTCTACGAACACGCTCCGTCAAGGTATGGGAATTGTCATCATAACCAATGTAGCCTGCTGTTGTGCCGATTAACTTAGACACAGCAGTCCGGTCACTGTATTCTGACATGTCGAGGCGGATAATGGCTTCCTTGGTACCAAATATATCCAAGGCTAATTGTTTGGCCAACTCCGTCTTACCAACCCCTGTTGGGCCGACAAAGAGGAAACTACCAATTGGGCGACTGCCTTCATCAAATCCAGCCCGGTTCCGGCGAATGGCCTTAGACACCGCAGCAACCGCTGCATTTTGGCCAATTACCTTGGTTTCCAAACGGTCTTTCAAGCCTTTCAAACGCTCGATGTCTGATGCCCCCATTTGCGATACAGGAATACCCGTCATGCGTTCGACTGCTTCTGCCACATCGTTGGCTGTCGCAACCGCTTTTTGCACTTCAGAGAAATCTGTGATACGTGCTTGCAATTCATCAATCCGTACCTTTTCCTTCAAAGCAGCTTCATAATCTTCCCGATCTGCAGCCTCTTGTTGCAAGAGTTTGGCTGTTTCAATCTCTGCTTCCAAGGATTTCAAATCCGTAGCAGGATGTTGGGCTGCCAAATGAGCTGCCGTCATATCGACCAAGTCAATGGCCTTATCTGGCAAGCTGCGTTGTGGAATGTACTGAATGGAATAGTCTACCGCTGCTTGAAGCACCGCATCTGGCAATTCCACATTGTGGTGAGCTTCGTAGAGCGGTTTAATCCCCTTCAAAATGGCCAAGGTGTCCTCAGCGGATGGGGCATTTACCTTGACTTCGTTAAAGCGACGGGCCAAGGCCGCATTTTTCATAATGGTATTGCGGTACTCATCCTGGGTAGTCGCACCAATCACTGTTAATTCCCCACGAGAAAGAGCTGGTTTCAACATATCGGCCAAGCCCTTGGAACCGGAATCCCCACCTGTTGATCCCGCTCCTAAAATCTGGTGAATTTCGTCAAAGAACAAGAGAATATTGCCTGCCGCTTGAACTTCTTGGATCAACTGCTGAATATTTTCTTCAAAAGCCCCACGGTACTGGGTCCCCGCTTCTAAATTGGAAATATCAATGGCGTAAATTTCCTTGTTCTTAATGGCTGCTGGTACATCCCCATTTACCAATGCTTGGGCCAAACCTTCTACAACCGCCGTTTTTCCAACGCCTGCGTCTCCAACCAAAACAGGGTTGTTCTTGGTCCGACGGGCCAAGATTTCAGCAGTCTCTTGGATTTCCTTATTGCGGCCAATCACCGGATCCAACTTTCCTTGACGGGCTTCTTCTGTCAAATGACGACCCAACTTAGCTAAAATCCCATCGGGTTTGACACCACCCTTACTTGCCTGAGGAGTCACTCCTTCTTCTTGTGGCAACTGACCTGTTTTGCGGTAAATGGCAAATTCTTCTGGCGTCACTTCGCGACCGTTGATCAAGTAGCGTTTGCTTTCAGAACGGTAGCCACCCATATCTCCCATCAATTGTTGGAAGATGTCATCCATATTGTGAAATTGATTAAAATTGTTGTTCATAGCTTACCTCTTTTATATTTTATGTGCATGTGCAAGGCTGGTTTTGATTGTTTGACCAAAACTGACCTTTTCTCTAAAAAAATAATTTTGCTTCTTAAAATGAAACGACTCTTGGAACTGGGGCAGGTTTTGCCGGATATATCTGACTATCTCTGACCAATTCTTCAAAAAAAGAAACCATCCTGACCACTCCTTTAACTCGTTTTTGATAAGGACTGCTGTCCTTATGAGACTAGTATACACCATTAGTCAGTAAAGGTCAATGGTTTTGTTTGACTTTTTTTGACCTTTTAACAAAAAATAGTTTTTGAAAACGCTTGACAAAAGATTCCACTCCCTGTATAATAATACACAATCAGAAAAGTAACAAGAGATGGCTTTCAGGGAGCTCGTGGTTGGTGGAAACGAGCAGCAGGAACTTGCGAACATTGGGCTGATGACAGATTATGAGGACAAGACATACTCCTCAGGTAGGCACCCCTTACCGTGCAACTCCTTGTTAGAGGAGAGTGAGATGACAGGACAATAGGAGCCTGTTAATCGAGGTGGTACCGCGTTTTTAGGACTAAACGCCCTCGCATAGCTTAGGCTATGCGGGGGCTTTTCTATTTTCCAAAAGGAGAAACCAATGAAAAAACAAGATAGCAAGCGATGGCGATGCTGCCATCTACCTTCAAAGACAAATAAAAAATAGACGATTAAACATCAAAAAGAAAATGGAGAAAAGATCATGACAGAAAAAGGATATTTCGGACAATTCGGCGGTAGCTTCGTACCAGAGCCAATTCAAGCACTTTTGGATGAATTGGAAGCAACATTTGAACAATACAAACAAGACCCTGATTTCTTAGAAGAACTCAACTTCTACCTACAGGATTATTCAGGTCGCCAAACGCCACTCTACTATGCCGAAAGCTTCAGTACTCATCTAGGCGGTGCAAAAATCTATCTCAAGCGAGAAGACTTGAACCACTTGGGCTCCCACAAATTAAACAACGTTTTGGGTCAAATCCTTTTGGCCAAACGCATGGGCAAGACCCGCGTCATCGCCGAAACAGGAGCTGGCCAACACGGGGTTGCTACTGCTGCTGCTGCCGCAAAATTTGGTATGGCTTGTGATGTTTACATGGGGGCTGAGGATGTCAAACGCCAACGCCTCAACGTCTTTCGGATGGAGATGATGGGAGCAACCGTACATGCGGTGACAGAAGGAACAGCCACCTTGAAAGAAGCAGTCGACGCTGCCTTCGGAGCATGGATGAGTGACTTGGACGCCTTCTATGTCCTTGGCTCTGCTGTAGGCCCACATCCATACCCAACCATCGTACACGAATTCCAAAAAGTCATCAGTACCGAATCCCGCAAGCAAATTCTTGAAAAAGAGGGCCGTTTGCCAGATGCCGTCATCGCCTGTGTCGGTGGTGGATCAAACGCTATCGGTGCCTTCTCCCAATATGTAGCAGACACAGACGTTGCCCTTATCGGGGTGGAAGCAGCTGGACACGGAGTGGACACCGACAAGCATGCTGCTACCATGACCAAGGGAACCGTTGGCATTGTCGATGGCATGAAGACCATCTCCCTCTTTGAAGAAGATGGCAGTGTCTCTCCAGTTTATTCCATTTCAGCCGGTCTGGACTATCCAGGAGTAGGGCCAGAACACGCCTTCTTGAAAGATTCAGGCCGCGTTGATTATGTCGCAGCCACCGATGAAGAAGCGGTCCAAGCCCTTCTTCTCCTCTCCAAAACCGAAGGCATCATCCCAGCCATCGAAAGCTCCCACGCCTTGGCAGAAGCCATCAAGCGGGCGCCTCAACTGGACAAGGACCAAATCATCATCGTCAACCTGTCTGGCCGTGGAGACAAAGACGTCGCAGCCATTGCCGACTACCTTGACGCCAAATAAAAAACAAACCGCCCAGCCAAGCTGAGCGGTTTTATGGTTACTTAAATCTTGAGAGTACAAAAACCTGCTAGTTGAGCAAGGAGATTGATTTTATGTTTTATGGTTACTTAAATCTTGAGAGTACAAAAACGGATTTGATCCTACATCAACCCAAAAATTGGTTTTATGGTTACTTAAATCTTGAGAGTACAAAAACTGCGCTAATCAATTTCTGGACCACAGACTTGTTTTATGGTTACTTAAATCTTGAGAGTACAAAAACCAAACACCTTCGTCTCGATGTTCTAAGACAGTTTTATGGTTACTTAAATCTTGAGAGTACAAAAACCAAACACCTTCGTCTCGATGTTCTAAGACAGTTTTATGGTTACTTAAATCTTGAGAGTACAAAAACTAGAGATATCGCTACTCTTTCTTTTGGATTGTTTTATGGTTACTTAAATCTTGAGAGTACAAAAACCATCAATCCAGGAGCAACGACTTTACCCAGTTTTATGGTTACTTAAATCTTGAGAGTACAAAAACCTCAAATCGTCATTTTTAGTTTTTGCACTTTCAATCTAATTTTACCTTTTAGCAACTGTTTCGTCAACTTCTGCCCTCAAGTAATCGACTTCTAGCTGATCTGGTACAATAATTGGATATTTGATTTTTTTCTCATAGTGATACAAGCGATTCAAAATAGTTATCATCACCAGATCAGTCACTGATAAACTAATATATTCCAATTGATCGGTCAATAAGTAGCTGGCATTTTTTTGTAACTGTTGTAAAAATACTTCCTTAGTTGGCACATTATTTGATGGGTACTGAATTGCAAAACGTTCGTACAGAAAATCGAATTCGTATAAATGAGCAACGAAATCTCCAAAAATGTTAACATTTGACATCAACTCACTCGTTAAATACAAGTATCCCTCATTTGATGGAAAAATCATTACTTGAAAATAAGGGAAACTATTCGTCATCTTTTCCAATTCTTGACAGACACAAAGAAAAGACTGGTAGCTCAGATAATCATCCATATTTTTAAACAGTAAAAGAGTTGGCTGAGTGTCATCCTGTAGCAATTCACATAACATTTTTAAGAAAATAATAACTTTCTTTTCATTTTCAACAAATTCAAAAGCAATATTTTGCTCGTCTTTTTTGAAATAGGGTAAAAAATTCTTTGACAGCAACTGATCAATCGTAAAATACTGGCTTTCCGTATGGTAGTTCACTCCTGCCATGTTCAAATCAAGAATATCATTCAGCTGCATGGACATCATATCTAAAAGATTGTTAATTTCCTCTAGATGTGTCATAACATCTACTCGATTACATTTCTTTTTCATATAATCAAACGCGACAGTCCCTTTTTTATAAACCATCTGTTCTAATAAAGCACTGATATCCGAAATGGTAATAAAACGATAATGATTTCGTTTCAGGGGAGTTGAATCTTTCTGAATGACAGGTTCAACCTGTTGGAAGAGAGTTAAGTCCTCCTCCTTGTATTTCTTACCATCAAAATACCAAACCAACAATTGCCATAAATAATATTTTAATTCTTGATTATGGCCTATGATTTGTGTAAACGGTCCAACTTGAAGGGATAAATGTTCTAAATAGGGGTGAGGAAACGTCCATTTCATATGACCACCAACTTCTTATCACTGATAACTTCTTCTTGTCTGGTCTTTCCACCAACAATGAGGACCATTTCTGAAAACTGTTTTTCAGTAACAGCTAGTAAACGGACATTTCCTGAGGGTAAGCTACTTTCAGCCAATCGTTTGTAAAACTTTTTAGCAAAACTTCTATTGGGACAGGTCCTATAATAGACCGAAAACTGCAACATTTCAAAGCCATTGGCCAATAACTCCTTACGAAATTGACGGTAGACTCTTTTTTCTTGCGTTGTTTCCATCGGTAAATCAAAAAAACACATCAGTCTCATCGCTTCATACCTCATTTTACTCCTCCACTTCTAAACTGGATACTATTGGACAAAAGAAACGGCTGGTATCCCCGTCGTTCATGCACTTAATGAATCCTTTAACATATTTATCCATTGCTGTAGTTACGGTGCAACTTTCTTTTCCATACTGAATTTTAGCATTGAGTAAGTTCGTGATTTTCAATCTAGCTTCAAAGGTTAAATAAGCTTCTTCCCTTAAATTCAGATAAACCCAAACATCCACAATCTGCCTGAAAGGTTCGATTAAATCGTCTACTAAATTAAAGGTATTAAACTCATTTTTATGGAAAATCCCCATCAATGGGTTCAATCCATAACCAGAAACGATTCGAGCCATTTGTGCACGAAAAATAGTATAACCATAATTTAAACCTGCATTGATCACATCAGCTTCTCGTTGGCTGATCCGGACAAAGGATTTTCCAAACAATTCATTGAAATACACTTTAGCCGCATGGCCTTCACGATTTGTTTTATCACCAGGCTCAATCTGCTCGATGTAATTGGCCAATAATTGTATCGCTGTTAAATCTTTCTCCAACATTGCCAAAACATCTTGTTGATTATTGATTTTATATTGGACAATCGCTTTCCATAACCATTTCTTTTGTTCCTGTGTCCAGGCCAGTTGAGCTTGAAACTTCCGATAGGCATGGAAATGTCCATTCAATCCATAATACATTCCCGTCGGTAAATGGTGACTATCACAAACAATCAGAACAATATTGTATTTACTAAAAGCACTCAGCAACCGCAATGTGACAACTGTATCACCTCCTTCTGCTACAACAATGGAAATATCTGACAAGGGAATCGTAAATTCTTCTCCTTGTTTTTTTATCAGCAAATTATCTAGCTTTAACCTCATTTTTTCACTATCACAAATATGAACAATTCGCCAAGTCATACATCCTCCTTTGACACAACGAAAAGCACCCCATCAAGATGGGGTGCTGATTTCGGCATAAAGCCTTATCTTTGTAGGCTCTGCAAGATTTAAGTAACCATGCAAGGCGTCCCTTGCACATACTATTATACAGCGTTTACAAAAACATTGCAATCCCTTTCCTATATTTTATTTTTCTTTTTTATGATTTCCAAAATCTAAGCGAGGCTCGTCACCCTCTTTCTTAATATAGAACTGATTTCCTAATACATCTGTTTTGATTTTGTAGAGAGAAAGATTACTATATGTTAAAGTTTTTATAAATCTTTTTGGAGCTTTTCCTAAAAGTTCAATAACATTCTCTTTGCCTGTGAAATTCGCTCGATCATAAGGTTTTAGTTCAACCTTATTTTTTTTACTTAAATCACTTCTTGATAAAAACCGAAAAATTTGTTTCTGTTTCCTAGCTGTATCATTTATAAGTAATAAATCATTTTTATACAGCGTAAACTTAAATTCTGAATCCTGTGAGACACCTTCCCTCTCTTTTATCTCTAGATATTTTTCTTTTTTTAGAAGATACTTTCCTGTTCCTATCTCAAATCCTAAATCAGAATATCTTATCCCCATCAATTCATATTTCTTCGAAATTGAATTAAAATAAACATCTGTTCTCCAAGGATTTAACGATCGTAAAATCACTTTACTTTTACTTAATTTTGGTGTGATATTTAATCCAGAGATTGGTTTAAGAATTTCATCATAGTATTTCAAGGACTTGATAGCTGGACCTTTGTTTTTTCGACTGTACTTACAGATGTACCCATGCTCTTCAAAATAAGCAGCAAAAGGATTGCCTGTTTCTTTTCCTTTGTCATCAAAAGTTCGATAGTCCGACAAAATAACTTCAATAACTTTTTCCCATGTTACAGGATCTTTTTGATACAGTAAAAACTTGGATTTGTCCTTATTGTAAAGCTTGATGAAGGCATCATATCCTGCTTGTGAATAGATATCTTTGATTTTACCTAAGACATAAGTCTCAGCTTTCTTATCTTTTTCAAGTCGTGCTTGACGGGTTCCATAAATCGTCGCATCTGAAATTTTACGATTGACTTTAGAATCGACTTGATAGGAGAAGAGAATTTCATCCTCAAACGCTTTACTAGCTATGGTATTGACAAAGCCTTGGTAGGGAGGCGTGAAGACTGCTTCTTTGTATTCAGCATCCGACAAAATTTCTCCGGTTTCAATATCTACTTTTTGGTTCTCAATATAATCAACAAAAAGTGGATCACCTTGCTTTTTCCACAATTTCAACTGAGTGGAAGCTGCAATAACCAAGGCATCAATGGCATGATGATGATAGGTCTCACGGCTCTTATCAATTTTCCATTGTCGACGAAGTTGTGAAGTAAATTGTCCTCGTACTACAGATACCTTTGTTTCTTTTCCCATTACCTTCAAAGCATCCTGCAAGGCATTCAAGACGGTCCTTGAAGCATAGCTAGTATCTACCAAGTTTCGAGCAATGAATTTTTGTTTGACTTCAATCTTGTTAATATCTTCCTCTGTTAAGAGATATTCACGTTTCTTTTTATTGAAACCTTTCAAACTCCAAATATAATCTTTAAATTCTCGAATTGACCAGCTACTTTTAGCTGTTTCCAAATAACGAATAGGCGTTCGCTGACCTTTTTCCTGATTGGCTGTCGCAAGTACCAATACTTTATTGGCTAGGCTATCGTCAAATGATAGAGACAGTGGGAGAATGTGATCAATTTCAAACATGTGCTGATTATGAATCAAGTTATGGATATCAATCGGCTGACCAGTATAGAGACATCTTTCTCCTTGCTGATACCACAAACGAATTTTAGTAGCTAACTGATTGTGCCCATGAAATACTTCATTTGGAAGTTCCTTCTTACCATTGTATAGCGTTGCCGCACGTAATTCAGCTGCATCTTTTTCCGCTTTATTATTTTTTTGTCTCTGCGCAATGTTCTTGCGTTCATCTTCCTCATTTTTATCACGAGGCATCTCAATGACAATCTTGTCAAATTCACCCCATTTTTTTACAGAGGCATTGATAATCTTAATCGCTTGGCGGACTGATTTGGCAACAACGGGATTATATATTTCATCTGTAACCAACATCTCATCAATGTATTTTGTTCTTTTCGAGGTCTTTTCTTGATACTTCTGTTTCCCCATTCTTGTTAGAATGGTCATTTGCTCTTCCGATGTACCATACAATTCTGGTATCAATTCCGACATCAATTTAACAGAGAGGCTATGCCACCCTTTTGAGAAAATCGCGCTATTTTTCTTTCTAAACTCAACAAATACCTTTATGTCATCTACTGAAAACCGATTTGGTAAGTTATGGGTAATTGCCTCTTCAATCCCTTCTCGCTCCGTATTTAAAGTCAATATATGAGCTAATGTATCTAACTCCTGAACTGTAATTTTTTCAAATTCAATCTGATCAGAAAGAGCATTCTTCATCTTGCGGTAGCTTTCAAAAGTGTGCATATCTGGTTTATCTTTAGCATCTAGTCGATAACCACGAATGTCCTCCTTTGTACCACCCACTAATTTGACAATTTCTTTTAATAATAAATCCGGACTAAAACGACTACTATTCTGTGCAATACTTACAAGTGTTTGCTTCTGTTCTGTACTTAATTTACCAGTTTCTGTTGGTACTGTTAAGTTGTTCAGGTCGTTTAAAAAATTAAATTCTTGTGCCGTATAGGATGCTTTGGCTGCTCGGTACTCTTCTGGATAAAAACTACACTTGCCAATTAAAATACCAAAGATGTTATCGAGTGTTGTTCCATCTGTTCTGAAACGTCCATAATCCGTACGAGATTGCTCATTACCTGGTCCATGGTAATATTTTCGTTTAGCAGTTAAAATTGAAAGGTAGTCATTCACAAATTCATCTGAAATCTGAGTATGAAACTTGGATTGGCATTCTAAAATACGCTTGGCTTCCTTAACGTAATCTGAAGTTGAAAAAACATTGATGACACGTTGTTTCTCTCCATTTTCATCATATATCGTGAAATCTCCACGCACTTGACCATAGTTTTCTAAACGTTCAAGTTGAATTTCTCCTGGTGTCTTTATTTTTAATAATTCTTGATTGGCTTCAATCGATTTAGAATACTCAGTTCCTGAACCAACTCCGTCCTCACTGGCATCGTCAAGATAAGAAATCCCACGCCTCTTAACAATATTACGCAATGCAGCAAATAATTCTTCATTGGATAATTCTTCTGTTAGGCCTTTGACCCTTAGAGCATAAGGATTTAGATTTAAGTTTTGGAAACTCGTTTCAACTCCATATTTCTCAAATAAATCTTTTACTCGAGTCACACGGTGTTTTTTTCTGCGTACCAAGCGACGACTACTACGAGAACCTCTACGCTCTGCATTATTATCTGCATTAGCAGCTGGAAAAATGCGTGAGCTCGCATGAATAATCTTACCAGTAGATGCTTCCAATACACCTACTCCAACAGATGCAATACCAATATCAAGTCCTAGAATCTTACCATTTGTCATACTAGTTTTCTCCTTGTTAAGAATATATCAATATTTTATCGTCTTTCTGTTGAAAACGCAATCATTTTTAGTAAAATAAAACAGTTTTCGCTACTCAGAAAACTGTTTTCATTTATTAGGTTTTTCTCACCGGCATGCGCCCAAAGGTCTGCTCCTTAATCGCTGGGTGCCCCAGTTGGTAGACCTGATCGGCCTGCTGAGTCAGACTGTCCCAGGGTTCCTTGCCAATCTTGGTGATGAGCTGGGTATGCCCCTTGATGCGGGCTAGGTGGGCCTGACCTCTCTCCGTAAAGCCCAGCACATGGATTTCCTCAGGCAGACCTGTCTCTCTGGCATTGACCAGGATGTAAGTCAGGAGCCGCCGCACACGGGCCTTGGTATAGCGCTTGGTCGCCACCATATCCACCAGCTCATCCACAGTCTTGCTCTTGGCAATGGCAGAGCGGATCCGAACAGCCATCTCCTCATTGACCTGATAGATCATTGTCAAGTCGGGGCTGGTCAGAATCTGGTAACGGAGCAGGTCAAAGTAGTTGTCCCAGCTGACCGGACTCTCTGACAAAAAGAGCGCCGCATCAGGCATGGCCGACTGAAGGAAAGCCTCATCCGCAGCGTGCTTGCGAATGGCTGTCGCTGACGCAATGGCCACCTTCTCCTCAGAGTGAAATCCTGCGCCAATGCGCGGGATGGGCTGGAGTCGAATCTCTTTTCCTGCGCAAGCCTTGGCGTAGGCTAGGCCCAGAATGTGGTTGGGGGTCTCTCCTGAAAAAGCAATCCCTGTAAATTCCTCCCACATACGCTGGGTCTTCTGGGGATAGGACAAGGAATTTGGAAGCGTCAGGAGAAACTGGCCCATCTGCTCTGCTTTTTCCCCATAAACGTCCGCCAACTGCTGGTAATCCAGCATCTCCTCCGTCCCGAAGCTGAGGGTGTCGATGCCCAGCTTCTCCAAAATGGCCACCGCACCGCTCGCGAAATAGTCCGCGGCCTGCACCGAGACCAGAAAGGGAAGCTCCACCACCAGGTCAGCCCCATGCGCCAAGGCCATCTGGGCCCGGGTCCACTTGTCGATAATGGCAGGCTCACCCCGCTGGACAAAGTTGCCACTCATGGCCACAACCTTGAGCCCCTCAGCCTGAGCCAGCAAGTGCTTGTGCCCATGGTGAAAGGGATTAAACTCTGCAATAATACCCGTGATGGTCATGTGTGGTTCCTTTCTGTGATTAATTAAGTGACTATACATTATAAAACAGCAAATTCTTTTTCTGCAATTTCTACAGCTTCAAGAATATCATACTCAGTCACTTTAGTTCGTTCTGCAATAATTCTTTCAATTTCTTTTTCGATTACTTTTTCTCTTGTATAAGTTCTATTATTTTTTGATTGATGCTTCTGGAACATATCTTTTAATTTTTCGTTAAGTTTTTTATCAAAAATACTGTCTTGAATCAATTCAAATTCTTCATCAGTGATACTCATAGACATCACAACATCTATGAATTCTTCTTTTAAAATAGCGAACATTTCAACCCTGTCATCCTCAAAAAAGTTGTCTAAAATTGATTTCGATCCAATGGTGGCTAATGTTCCGCCAGCAACTGCACCAACTATTGTTCCGACAGGACCAAGTGTTGCTCCTACAATAGCACCACCTGCTATCCCACCTGCTATGCCACCACCCGCAATTAAAGTGTTTTTTAATAACTGTTGACTTGAAATCCTTCCACGCAGTGCATCAAATAAATCAGGGCCAATTACAATTCCAAACGAGATGATTCCAGCAAATCTTTAAGCTACTAAATTTGCTGCTACTTTTTTACCAGTAATATTCGCAATATAAACAGTCGCAATTTTTCCTATTTGTTGTGATGTAGCATAAATAATTGTGCCAACTGTCATTGTCTTCAGACCTGCCCTGATTGCTAAAGTAGCAGCTTCCTTCGTTGTACTACCCGACCATTTCGCTCCTGCAAAAACTATTACAAAACTAATTCCTGCAGCGGGTAGAGATTGTATAGCTCCATCAAGCGCATCATATTTTAATGAAGTAACATTACCGCCCTTTGCAATTAATTTAGCTTCATTGTATGTAACATTACCTTTTCTAATTATTTTATATGCATCTTCTGGATTATGGTGTCCCGGAACCTTACCATCTCTAATTTTTTCCTTCATAATCTGAATGGATTCATTGTATTGTTCTTTAGGAACCTCTAATTGCATATTCGGGTATCGATATGTTCCTCCCTTTTCTTTAGGCTCAAATGCAGAATTAACTGTACTTCGAGCTTTAGAATGATATTTCGTTTGAATTTTTTGAATTCCAACCATCCTATCAGCACCATTTTTCTGATTATTTTGACCAATTTGTTGAACGTCCTTAAAAGGATATTTAATCTTATCATTGATATCATTACTATATTCTGCTGCATATCCATGCGCCATTCTTGCATTTGCAATAGGATTAAATTGAATATCCCTTAAATGTTGTCCCAAGTTCAAGTTCATTCCTACAATACTACCGAAATTAACCCCATCTTCAAAAGGCGTAATTTTAAATTGTTTATGGAAAGTTTGATTAACCTTTTTTTCAATATAGTGTCCATACAAATCCGCTGTATAGCCAGTATTTATTAAATCATTTAAATTTACCATTAAATTTACTTGCTGACTATTTTTAAACTGAAACGGAATCTTTTCTATACGATGTGGATAATAAAAATTAATCTCAGATTGGCTAATATCAATTCGCCATAAACCATCAAAAGGAAAATATTTGGAAATAGATATATATCTATTGTTTTTATCTTTATTCTGGGTATCAATTTGCTCTTTATAATAAATTCCATTTTGAGTTAAAAGTAGACCATATTCTAAAAACTCTTCTTCAATTTTACTTCTCACAGGACTATATCCAAAAAACTCTAGTTCATCATCACCATAAGTCTTAATAAAATCTTTCTCTCCCTCCACAAACCATTTAGCTCTACCATAAGGTATTTTTGAACCTGAATAATCAAATGAATTGGCTAATTGATTCAAAATATCACGTATTTTATCCTGATTATAATCATGTAATTCTTTATTATTCATATACCACTTAAAAAATCTGATTCTATGGATTAGATTACCAAAATACAAAACACTTACTATAATTAAAATAGCAATTATCAATTTAAACATCTTTTTCTCCTGATATATTATTTCTAATTATACCACAAAAAGGGGCTGGGAAAAAAGTCTCAGAAATAGTAAATGGCTTAGAATAACGTCATAAAAACCGTTTATTCTAAGCCATTTTGTGTTCTTCAATTTTTACCAAAAAGAGTAAATTCTGAGTTTTTGCCCAGCCTCTTTTCCACGAGCTATGAGCAACTATCGGAACAATACTTTGCCATTAACGTAAGAATAGAAGATCTAACAAAAAACACAGCACGTTTGATTGTACTGAGCTCTGATAACTGGTTACTTCATGGAGAGGTTACTCTCTTTAATAATGATCCTTAAAGGAGAGAAAGGCGATGCTCTCCTCATCACCCATATAAATGACACGATTCTCCGCATCGATACGCCGAGACCAAGCGCCTTGAAACTCATATTTTAACGGCTCAGGTTTCCCAATACCCTTAAAAGGAGCACGCTGAATATCCTTGATTAGTTTATTGATTCGTTTCAACGTCTTTTTATCCTGACTTTGCCAGTAGGTGTAATCCTGCCAAGCAGCATTTGTAAAGGTCAGTAGCATGGGTTAGTCCTCAATGGTGCGTACTTGCGTCAGCCCTTGTTTGACGTCTTGCATACCGCGTAAAACCTTATCAGACAATTCCTTATTCTGTGCGATTCTGAGCGTTTCTTGCAGGCTATCCCACTCTTTTTTTGAAAGCACCACAATATCTTCATCGGGATTTTTATTGACCACAACCAAGGGTTCAAACTCATCATTGACCTTTTTCATGTAATCCTTGAGATGATTGCGAAAAGTCGAATACACTACTGCTTCCATCACCATACCTCACTTTACCTCATTTCCTTAAGTATAGCAGAAGATAAAAAAACATCAAGAACTTGTACAACAATTTTTCCCTCACTAGTTTATTCGTAAACTGATCTCTATTATTGTTAAAAATTCCAAACGAAGAAAAAGCCTCATTTTAGGGTTTTTCCACGTTTTATAAAGCAATCTTCGGAAGGATATAAGGATTAACGGAACAATGTTTTGCTATTAACGGAATGATAGTCCATTTCTCATCCTTCCGACCTTTAGATATATTACCCCTTTCTTACTCAATCAACCAGGATCCTGTTATCAAGTTGGTTGCCAAGTCTGAACATAAAATAAGACTAACTAGAAAGAATAGACCCGTCATCATTTGTCTCGTAAGTTGTCGATTTTTGGCTGTAAACTGATTAAACTTTTCCGTAAATTTTTGATGTTTATTGGTTAGGATAGCAAGCGCCAATAAAAGAAGTGGCAACTGGCTTAGAATTCCCCAGATGAAATTGCTGAAAAAGGCTAGTACTATATTTTGTCGTCCCGACAAGGCTAGAACTGCGATAAAGGTCGGATCAATCAAGGCTGTGATTAACATAAAGCCGATCATGCCCCAAAGACCTTTTTGACTTTCCTTTATCACCTTATCCTTCACAGGCTTTTTAATAGTCCTTATCCTCCTAACTCCTAAAACGATTAGAAAAACAATAATAAATATGTAAATAGGCACCCATAGAATATCTTCATATTAAATAGATTAGAGGATAAACTCTTTATAACACGGCTCAAATCCTTACCAAAAATAGCAGATAATAGTGTACCTAAAAGACTGGTTCCCAGAAAAACACCTAGTGCGTAGATAAAAACTTTTTTCTTATCGAAGCCACTAGTCAAGCCACCAAGTAGCAATAGCATACCTACAGGGTCAATCACAGCAAAAACCAACCCAACAATAATCAATAAATTCGTCATACATAACCTCAACAAACGATATTTGTCTATTATAACAAAAAGCCCTCATTTCAGGGCTTTTCTTGTATACATTCATAGTTGTTCAGGCTACTCATAAACTGGATAGCCACCGTCTTGGATGGCGTCTTGTTCGATACGGGTGTAGTAGTCTTCGATGTCTTTTTCTGCCGGGATATCGTAGTAGTAGGCGCCGCTGTCGTCACCGATCCGGACGTAGACTTCGGTGTTCATTGTTTCATCGGTGGCACTGGAGTTACTTGGTTTCCATTCTTGGCCAGTGGACTTTCCTGTCTGGTAGTCTATTTTGGCATTTGGGGTGGTGTTTTCCAGGATGACCGTCGCAAGGCCATCTTTGGAGAAAGTTTCCTTTCCACCTAGTTTGATGGGTTTGGTTTTTCCTTTTTTGGTCAAACCGATGAATTCCAACTTGATTTGGCGGGGGACCAGTTCACTTTCTTGGTAGAGCAAGGAAATGCGGTAGTCCACCCATTTAACCTTCCCGTCTTCCAACCAGGTCGTCAGACCGTTTTCATAAAAAGCGATCGATGCTGGCGTCTTGTCTCCGTAGGTATCGTAGGTAAATTGGGTAATCAAGCCTTGGTGGCGAGGGTGCTTCAAGGTGTGCTCCAACCACGGTTGCGGCAGCAAGCCACCTGTATAGTAAAGGGTTTCTGGAAAGGATGAGCCCGCATAGGCATAGCGTTCCTGGTGAAAGCCCGGCAGCTTGTCAAGGGCCTTAGAGTCCGTCTTGTAGCGGATAGGCGTGTCCGACCAAGCCTTATAATGAATCCGGGCACCAGTCGGACGGTTGAGCTTGTCCAACTTGCCCAGTCTCAGATAGGATTTTTTCTTAAAGGGCAGGAGGCCTGATTCTCTTGTTTTGGCCTCTACTTGCAAAAAGCTGAGCAGGCTAAACACCAATAGGAAGGTCACAATCCACCGTTTTTTCATGCCAGTTTCTCCTTTCGATTGCTCTAGAAAAAGTGAAACGTCCTACTTGCTCGCTACAAAGAACCAGCGCTTACTGGTGTCGGTTGGCTCCTTATCCTCAAAGTCCGCATAAACTTTGATGTCTTTGAAGCCCGCTTGTTCCAGGAGAACATCGTAGGTCAAGAGTTCATAGGTGCGCTCTTCATGGATTTCGTCATGACGGCTAAAGCGACCATCTTCTTCTTCAAGAAAGAAGGTCAGCTCATGGACAACAGAATGCGGGGCCTCATCAGCATAGGTGTCCCAGACCATGGCAAAGTCATCCGCATTTTCATGGTAGGAATAACCTGGAAAGACCTCATCAGTCTGGTAGGTCGAGTGGACGTCAAAGATAAAGGTCCCTCCGTCATTGAGATGCTTGTAAACCTCTGCAAAGGTATCTCCCATCTCGACCTCATCCGCTAAGTAACAAAGGCTGTCCGAGTAGCAAGTCACCAAGTCAAACTGACCAAGACCTGATAAGTCCAGCATGTTGCCAGCAACAAAGTCAATCTCTTCTCCTGCTGTTTGGGCCCTTCTTTCTGCCAGTTTAAGCATGTCTTTGCTCAAGTCCAGGCCCGTCACCTCAAAGCCAGCTTTGGCAAAGCGAACGGACTGGATGCCGGTCCCACAAGCCAACTCCAAGAGCTTGGTCTTTCCTTTTGGAAAATGGCGGAGCGAAAAATCGGTCCAGAGATCGTAGAGCGAGTCGTCCATGATGGCATCATAGACACGCGCAAATGTTTCGTATGTAGTCATGTTTGTCCTTTCAAAAAGCAGCCTCGGGGACTGCTTATCGATCTTCTTTACACCAAATAAGGGCTGACATCCACAGTTGGTGCTTCGTGCCAGAGTTTTTCGAGGTTGTAATGCAGGCGCTCATCTTCTGAAAAGGCGTGCACAATGACATCACCCAAGTCTAATAGCACCCAACCACTAGTCGCATCGCCTTCGACATGGGCTACGCGTTGGCCGGCTTCGGCTGCTTTTTCACGGATATTTTCCACGATGGCATCCAATTGACGGACGTTGCTACTGCTGGCGATGACAAAATAGTCTGTCAGGCTGGTCAAGCCTGTCACTTCCATAGCCACAATGTCTTCTGCACGTTTTTCATCAGCGGCCTTGACCACCAATTCAACTAATTCAAGTTCTTTCATTCTATTCCTCTTTCGATTGGGTAAGCCCAATCGTTTTTCTATCTATCTTTAGGGTTTCCAATGCCCGATATAGGCATTATAGGTTTCTAGGGTTTGGGGGTAAATCGGGATGGCTTTTTTGGCTAAATGAGCAACGGTCTGGGCTGTTTCAAAAGCCACCGCTTGGTCCAAGTCCAGTTTTGCTAGTTCTCGAGCCCTATCAACTCCCGGAAAATCACGGCCTGGCTCAATGTAGTCAGCCACATAGAGGACCTTGTCCAGAAGGGTCATATCCTTGGCGCCAACCGTATGCCGTTGAATGGCTGTCAGGATCTCAGTGTCTGTCAGCTGAAATTCTTTGGCAATCAGATAGGCTCCAACTACACCATGCCAAATGTTGTTGCCCCAATGGATCAAATCAGGGTCCAATCCTTCCTCACGAATGGTCTCTAGAAAGACTTGGTCCTCTCTTTCTTTGGCCACATCGTGGAGGAGGGCTGCTAGGCTAGCCTTAGTGGAATCGCAGCCGTATTGCTCTGCCAGATCCAGCGCAGCTTTTTCCACCCCAAGAACATGCTGGAACCGCTTCTCAGACATGGAAGCCTTGACTTTTCCTAGCAATTCTTCGCGATTTAATCCGGTGTATGCTTGGTAGTTCATTGGTAAAGCCCTTTTTCTTCGATATAATCCAAGACCTCATGGGGCAGGAGAAAGTTGGGAACGCGACCTTGTTGGATAAAGTCCCTCACCATGCTGGAAGAGATGTCCATGAGGGGCACATCGACCCAGATGATAGGATAGGAAGTCCCGGCCTTGTAACGCGGACGTTGCACTCCGACAAATTGGACCAGCTTAACCAACTCGTCAATCTTGTACCACTTGGGCAGGTATTCGACCATGTCGCCACCGATGATGAAATAATAATCCGTGTCTGGATGTTTCTCCGTTAGAAGTTTCATGGTGTCATAGGTATAGGAAATGCCTCCACGTTCCAGTTCAATGGTCTCGATACCGAGCCCATCAATGCCTGCAATCCCCATCTTGAGCATATTGAGGCGGTGAAATTCATCAATGGTTTCCTTGGTATCCACATGAGGCGGGATGGCTTCTGGCATCAGCAAGACCTCATCGAGGTTCAATTGCTGGCGGACCTGATCAGCCACCACCAGGTGGGCATTGTGGACTGGGTTAAAATTCCCACCTAAAATGCCAACTTGTTTGCGATCTGTTTTTTCTACTGTTTCTTCTAATTCCACCTTGGTAAAAGGGGTTAAGAGTTCTATTGCCATGGGCAGTCTCCTCGGTTAATATCACTGTCCATTATAGCACAATTTAGGAAAAAGAAAAAGCCGAATCCATTTTTGCGGAGCGAGCTAGCCACAAGAAAAGCCAAGGATTTCTCCCTGGCTATCTCTCTTATATTTCTTTGACTTTGACCGACAATTTGCGGTTCTCTTTTTTGGCAGAAACCTTAAAGAGGATGAGGATGCGGCCGATTTTTTGCACGGTATCCACACCGATTTCTTCTTCGAGGATTTCCGCTACTTCATGGATGTTTTCATCCGTATTTTGCAAGAGGGTCACCTT
The DNA here is from genome assembly GCF_053207365.1 of Streptococcus cameli. Taxonomy (NCBI): domain Bacteria; kingdom Bacillati; phylum Bacillota; class Bacilli; order Lactobacillales; family Streptococcaceae; genus Streptococcus; species Streptococcus cameli. The sequence goes on from NZ_JBRUIM010000007.1 coordinate 51,582, forward strand.
GATCAACTCACGGGCATCAAGGGCCTGACGAATACTGGTTTTGATTTGGTCATTGAGACCATTTTTTCCAATCTGAATGATAGGTTTCAAGCTGTGTGCCTGGCTATTTAAAAAGGCACGTTGTTTAGATGTTAAGGACATAATTTCTCTTTTCTTTTTTTGAACAAAGCAGAGCTAATCTGCTAGCATGTCTTGGATTAGTTGGGGAGGCTCTTTTAGCTTGTAGATACCTGTGTAGGGAAACTCCAGATAAGTCCCTAGTCTTCTTTCATAGACATAAGCGGCGGCTTCCCCTTCTGTCATGACAAAGTCAATCCGCACATGTGGAGATACCAAGGGTGCATCATGCACACTATCTTGACGGGTCTTGTTGGCATGTCCAAGTTCTGCCAAAAAGGCGCCAATCGCTTCTGGCTGGTCAATGACGACTTCTTCTTGATCTTTGACCAAATGGATTTCTCTTACATCACTGGCTTTAGGAAGGTTCGGTGCTTCTCCAGGCCAAATCCAATAAGCCAACATACATAAGCCAACAAGGGCCAGTATGGCTAAGACTTTTTTCATGAGCGACTCCTTTTGTGAGACTGGTTAAATAATCGCTTTTCGCAAGACGACATCGACACCCTTTGGTGCCCAGGCCGCAATTTTGGCGGTATCATTGACCCGAATCCAGCCCAGACCTGAGAAGACCACATCGGTCTTTTCTTTGATCATGAACTCATGACGGACCAACTCTGGGAAATCTGCCATTTCTTTTTGCGAAGGCGGTGTCAGGAGAGTTCCAGCATGTTTTTCATAAAAGGCATCTGCCCCAGCCAATTTGGTCCGGTGCAAGTCGAGCGTGTTTTCAAAGAAGGCGGTAAAGCCTTGGCGTTCCCCCGCTATAAAATCAAATCGGCCAAGCCCTGCCAAAAAGAGGGTTTGCTCTGGATTAAGCTGGTAAGTTTTTGGCTTGATTTCCTTTTTAGGACTGATGTATTTGAGGTTTTTAGCCGACAAGTAATGGGCCATCTGGTGGCGATGGATAATCCCTGGTGTATCAAAGATATAGGAACCGTCGTCCAAGGGAATTTCAATCTTATCCAGAGTCGTTCCAGGAAAGCGAGAGGTCGTAATCACGTCCTTGTCACCCGTAATTTCTTGGATAATGGCATTGATCAGGGTTGATTTACCCACATTGGTCACACCTACCACATACACATCTCGTCCCTTACGGTGTTCTTCAATTTTTTCCATCAAATCCTTAATGGCTTGTTTGGTCTGAGCTGAGGTCAACACCACATCGACCGGCCGCATGCCAATTTCATGAGCCCGCTCCGTCAGCCATTGGGTGACCTTACCTGTCTTAACAGACTTGGGCAAAATATCCTGCTTGTTGCCCACTAACAGAACATCATTGCCCGACACAAAGCGGGACAGGCCTGGAATGATGGAGCCATTGAAGTCAAAAATATCCACCACATTGACCACGAGGGCATCGCTATCGCCTACCTCATGAAGCAATTTGGTAAATTCGTCATCAGAGATGTTCACATCTGAAATCTCATTGTAATGGCGCAGACGGAAACACCGTTGGCAATAGACCTGTCCAGTCTCTAGCCCTTTTTCAAGAGCTGATTGGGGGGTGTAACCTGCCTGTTCTTTGTCGCTGGTTTGGATGGCTGCTCCACAGCCGATACAAAATAATTCTTCCACTTAAATATCCCTTTTATAATCAAATGCGCCGTGTTTAGCAGCAATTTTCTTCAACATGCGGCGTTCTCTCCAACGGTTAAATTGGGTTTGAATGGCATCAGATTCCACCAAAGGCCGCACCAAGATAGACTTGATTCCAACCCGCTTGGCAGCCCGAATATCAGTCATCAACTGGTCTCCAATCATGACCGCTTCTTCTTTTTTGACACCAAAACGTTTGATGGCCCGATTGATTCCCAAAGTAAAAGGCTTCATGGCCCGTGCTTCAAAATCAATATTGAATTTTTCAACAGCCCGTTTCACGCGCTCATAATTGTTGTTGGACACAACCACCACTCGAATTCCAGCATCTCGCAAGTCATGGAGCCACTGCCGCATCTCTGGTGTCCCATCTGGGTTGTTCCAAGCAATCAAGGTGTTGTCTAAGTCTACAAATACGACCTTGATATTGTTTTTCTCCAAGCTCGCTACCGTTACATCATACGCTTTTTCTACCACAAAATCGGGCATGTAATCTTCTATTGCCACATTTATCTCCCATACAAGTATTTGAAACTATTCTACCATATTTTCGGTAAATCCCCAAGGCAAACGAAAACACCCAACTCAGGGAGTCAGGTGTTTTCTAGGAGATAATATGAAAAAGAATAGATTTAGTTTACTGAAATAGACTTAAAGTATCCTTAAACTGGGTTATTGTTTTGTTTTTGTTTGTTTAACGCTAATAAATCACGAAGAGAAATCAGCAAGACAGCTCCTAAAATCAAGACCATCCCAAGCAAATCAATGACATGAAAGACTTCATTGATCAACAATACCGCAAAGATGACAGAGGCGACTGGTTCAATGGAGGCCAAAAGGCTCCCCTTGACAGAACCGACCATGCTAACCCCTTCTAAAAAGACCGTATAGGCAAAGATGGTCCCAATCCCCACGATTCCAAAGAGGCCTAAGATGGTGCCACTTGTCCAGTCAATCGAGTAGGTCCAAATCTGATAATAGAGACTTAATACGATACCGCCCATCAACATACCCACACCCATGACCACCAAACTACCAAAGCGCTTGATCAAGGGCAAGGGCAAAATGATGTAGATAGCATAAGTAACGGCAGAGAAAATCCCCCAGAACAAACCAAGTGGGGTGATGGCCAATTCTCTTATTTGCCCATGCGTCGCCATTAAAAAGGTTCCAAAGATGGCCAAGAACATCGAGATAAGCTCAATCCTAGTTGGCCACTGGGCTTGGCGCAGGCAGGTATAGGCCAGGACAATGATGGGACAGAGATACTGGAGCACCGTTGCGGTCCCAGCATTACTGTGCTGGATAGCCGTTAAATAAGCCAATTGATTTAAGGCTAAGCCTGTCAAGGCAAAAACAGCCAATAAACCAAGCGACTTACGCTCACCAAGCATGTCTTTTAGCTGCTGGGGTTGGCGAACTACCGCTATCGCTGTTAGGACGACACCTGATACCAAGAGCCGTAGCATGGTAATCAAATCAACCGGCATGCCGTTTTCAATCAAATACTGTCCGCTGACTCCTGAAATCCCCCAAGCGATCCCCGCAATCAGGGTGTACAAGGTTCCTTTTGTGCTTGTTTTCATCTTTATTCATCTCATTTTCATCAATCTATTTCTAAATAGTATAACACAAAAGGCTAGGATAACCTAACCTTTTTTTTAGACTATGATGAGTGAATCCCCAACTCTTGCACAAAGCGCCAGAAGGCTGCCTGCCCTTGAGGGGTACGTTTGTAGACACCAGCGTCTTCCAGGACACGGCTAAACACCTTAGCCACTGCCGTTTGGACAACTTCTGTCACATTTTCCTCAGTTACCACAAAGCTGTCTCGCAAGGTCTCTGCCCAAGCTTGGTGATAAGGAGCAACCTCTACGGCCTTTCCTAATAGGAAGTCCTCGACATCTTGCAATTCCGCCTTGAGACGAGGTGGCAAGATGGCTAATCCCATGACCTCAATCAAACCAATATTTTCCTTTTTGATGTGTTGGACATCTGGATGCGGGTGGTAAAGTCCATCTGGAAATTCAGCTGTTGTTTGGTTATCCCGCAAGACCAAATCCAACTCAAAGACCACCCCTTTTTTACGGGCAATCGGTGTAATGGTATGGTGCGGAGTCTCCCCAGTAAAGGCTTTGATCTGAGCATCCTCATCCGAATACCCTCGCCAAACAGCCAAGATGTGAGAGGCCAATTTCACCAAGGCAACCTTGTCCGTGCTAGCAATCCGAATCACCGACATCGGCCATTTGACAATGCCCGCGGACACATTCTCAAATCCTGTGACGACAAATTCTTTTTCAACAGGGGCCACTTCCATAGCAAAGGTATGCCGACCACCTTGGTAGTGTTCATGGGTCAAAATCGATCCGCCTACAATTGGCAAGTCTGCATTGGATCCTGCAAAATACCCCGGAAACTGATCGACAATGTCCAAGAGGCGAACAAAGGTCGAATCCCCAATCTGCATGGGCTCATGCTGGCCATAGAAGTAGATACAATGCTCATTAAAATACGCATACGGAGAATACTGGAATCCCCATTCTTCATTCTGCATTTGGTAACGAATCACCCGGTGATTGCATCTAGCTGGATGGTTGATCCGACCCTGGTACCCTTCATTTTCCATACAGAGCTGGCATTTTGGATAGGAAGATTTTTTTGCCAATTTGGCTGCTGCAATGGCCTTTGGATCTTTTTCGGGCTTGGACAAATTGATGGTGATTTCCAAATCCCCATACTCCGTCGAAGCCTGGTAATAGATATTTTTGGCAATGGCCTTTACCTTTACATAATCATTGGCCTTGCTCAATTGGTAAAAATCTGCAATGGCCTTCTCTGGATTTTCTGCATATGTCGACCAAAAGCGCTGGTTGACTTGGCTCGGAGGAGGCGTCACAAAATCCATGAGTTGGGCACCCACTATATCTTGTTCCTCCAATAATGGCCCGCAATAGCCATTTTGAACAGCCACAGCCACCAACTCATCCTTTAAGTCGATCAGGGTTTCTGCTCCTGTTTCTGTTTCAAGACCTTCTTCCCCCACCAGGGCCATAACCCGGTTGGATAGATAAATCCGGTCCAACTCTTCGTAATCACTGTGTTCAATAACCTGTTGAACAAATTTTCCCAGTAGTGTTTCAACCATAATTTTTCCTACTATTTTCGTGACAAGACGCGGCTACCACCTGCAATTTCAGCAATGTAGAAATCCGGAGCATAGCCAATTTTCTCTGTGTAGATGCGGCCAACGTTTTCCGTAAAAGCTCCTACCTTGTCTTTTTGGACAATGGCAATGCCACAGCCACCAAATCCAGCACCTGTCATGCGGGCACCCAATATACCTTCTTGTTCCCAAGCTGTATGTGCCAAGGTATCCAACTCCACACCGGTCACTTCATAATCGTGTTCCAAAGACACATGCGAAGCATTGACCAGACGACCAAATTGGTCCAAGTCGCCCGCCACCAAGGCCTCTTTTGCCTTTAAGGTCCGCTGGTTTTCAGAAACCGCATGGCGGGCCCGTTTGAGTCGGTTGCTATCTTTTATCAAGTAAGCATATTGGTCAAAGGTTGCCTCATCCAACTCACCCAGGGTTTCAATCGATAGGACAGTATTGAGTTCTTCAACTGCTTTTTCACATTCTGCCCGGCGTTCATTGTATTTGGAATCCGCTAACTCACGGCGTTTGTTAGTGTTCATAATGACCACTACATGGTCTCCCAAATCAAGAGGCACCAAATCGTATTCTAAGCTATTGGTGTCCAAATAAATGGCCCGTTGGTCTGCCCCCATACCGATGGCAAATTGGTCCATAATACCAGAATTGACCCCGATAAACTCATTTTCGGTTTGTTTTCCGATTTTAACCAAGTCTAAACGCTCCAAATCCAGATCAAAAAGCTCTTCAGCAATGATTCCTGTCAGCAATTCCAAGGAGGCAGAAGAAGACAAGCCTGATCCGTTTGGAATATTGCCATAGACATAGACATCCATCCCCGAATCAATGGTATGACCCGCTTCTTGCAAGAACTTGAGGACACCTTTTGGATAATTGGTCCAGTTGTCCTCCTTTTTGAACACTAAATCGGCCAGCGATACTTCAATAATCCCTAAATCGGCAAAATTCTTGGAATAAAACCGCAAGGTTTGGTCATCCCGTTTTCGAGCAGCCCCGTAGGTTCCTAACGTAATAGCGGCTGGGAAAACGTGCCCTCCATTGTAGTCTGTATGCTCCCCAATCAAATTGATTCGACCAGGCGAGAAGAAGGTCGCATCTGGCTCTACTCCAAATACTTCAACAAAAGCTTGTGTTAATTCCGTCGTCTTCATCAGAATTCTCCTTTGTAACCGTTTTTATTTTATTTTAATCATTTTTTCATTCTTTGTCAATGTTTTTACTAAACTTTTACTAAATTTAATGGTATAATAAAAGTACTCTATTGAAAAGCAATGATAGGAGGAAATCATGGCAACAATTAAGGATATTGCAAACATCGCAAATGTTTCCCAGGCTACTGTTTCTCGTGTATTAAAAGGGGATAAAACCCTCTCAGTAGGAGAAGAAACCCGCCAAACTATTTTCTCAGTCGCTCAAGACTTAGGCTATACCAAACACCTCAAAAAACAAATCACAGCTGAACAGCAGCCAACTATTGCCATTGTTCAATGGTATACGGAAAGCAAAGAGCTAGATGATTTGTATTACTACTCCATCCGTATTAGCATTGAAAAACGAGCACTGGAAAAAGGCTATCAATTGGTACGTACTTTTAACGATATTCAAGCCCCCATTTTGACAGATGTCGATGGGATTATCGCCATTGGAAAATTCAGCCCGCAACAACTAGCAAGTCTATCAGAAAAACAAACAAACCTTGTCTTTGTCGATAGTGATACCCTCAGCCAGGGCTTTTCCTGTGTCACAACTGATTTCAACCGATCCGTTGTCCAAGTGATTGATCACTTTTTAGCAAAAGACATCAATGACATTGGGCTCATTACTGGTGAAGAACAAACAACTGATCAAGAAATCCCCTTAATTGATCCACGTTTTCGTACCTTTAAACAATACATGGGGGATCTAAAACTGTACAATCCTCGCAATGTATTTATTGGTTCCTTTACTAGTCAATCTGGTTACGCATTAATGAAAGACGCTATCTCAGAATTAGGAGAAGATCTACCTCACGCTTTCTTTATTGCTAGCGACGCTTTGGCTGTCGGGGCTTTAAAAGCTCTTCAAGAAGCCCATATTTCTGTCCCAGAGAGAGTCAGCCTCATCTCCTTCAACGACACCCCACTGACACAACAGGTCTATCCTGCCTTATCCAGTATCAAGGTTTTCACTGAAGAAATGGGCGAGCAAGCTATTGATTTAGTAGATAAAATGATACATACCAAGCAGGACTTCCACCCGCGTATGATTAAATTAGGAACAAAACTAACCCTGCGTAACAGTAGCAAATAAAAAAACACCAAAATCGGTTTTATGACCCATTTTGGTGTTTTTTTATTTGAAGTATTTTGTCAGATAGACTCATCTATTTTCACAAAAAAGAAAGTTCGAGCAAATCTTCTAGTAAAATCACTCTGTTTAATTTCCAGAATAAGATTCCATCATAAGACTAAGGAGCTCATCTTTTGTTAGGATATCCTCTTTAGCTGGTAAAATTGGAGCCTTATAGTCTTTTTTAGTGAATGTGATGCTGATTTTGATATTGTCTTTTTTATTCTCAGCTGATTTCAGCGTCAATAAAGCTTTACCATTTTGTTTTTTATCAAGAGTCATGACAAAAGTCGAATCTTTTGAGAACGTCTCTTTTGCTTCAGACAATTGCTTTTCAACATTTTTAGTATCTGATTTGTTTTGCTTATCTCCGTTCTCCATCGCTTTTTGAGCCATATCAAACAGTTCTTCCACAGTCATGGTCACACTAACTTTGTCCCCATCTTTGGTAAATTTTTTGGAATCTAACTCCTTAAAAACTTTCGCATTTTCCTTGTTATTTGGTGTAAAATCACTTATTGCAGGTAATTTTTCACCAGACATTTCTTCAATATCCACATATTTTCCGTCTATTTTAGAAGAAGTTATACCTGACATGGCAAGCATTGGAGCGGCAGTCATATAGGCTTTATCATCTGCATACACCATTTCAAAACTTGAAAACATAGGATTAATAGAAGATAAATCAACTGAAGCATAAATCAGATTTTCATCCAAATCTTGTGAAATAGTCGCATCAATTGCCTTTCCAACAAAAGATGAAATGGTTGCATCCATTCCTTTTGCATCACTTGTCATCACATCGTCTAACTTAATGGTATAGTCATAAGAAACTTGCTTCTGAGTCTGCTGCTTCTCTAATCGAGAAAGAAATTCATCTTTAGGATTTTGACCACAGGCTACCATTATAAAGAAAAGAGGTAGAAACAGTAAACATTTTAATTTTTTCATATTGCGCCTCCTTAAAGCGTTTTCTTTATTATATCACATTTATTGTTTCATAATGAATGTGAACACAAGTGTTGGAGTTCCCAATCTTATCTTCATAATCATAGCCACCCGTCAAACGAGTGGTTTATTTGCCTCGTAGCTCCTGAGTGAGACTGGCTAAAAGTCACATAAAAAATCTCTATCTACCAAACTGTAAATAGAGATTGTTTTGATTAATCCACTGCTCCCCATACCTCATCAATGATTTCCTTGACAAGGGCCAGTTTTTTCCATTGGTCCTCATATGTGATAAGGTTGCCTTCCTCTGTCGAAGCAAAGCCGCACTGGGTCGCTAACCAGAGTTGCTCAAGCGGCAGGATTTCAGCTGCTTCACGGATCCGTTTGATGATGGTCTCCTTGTCTTCCAACTGACCATCCTTGGTCGTGATCAAGCCTAAAACTGCTACCTTATTTGGGTCTTTGAATTCCGCTAGGGGCTCAAAGCCACCTGAACGCTCGTTGTCGTATTCCAAGAAGTAGGCAGTTGCATTTTCACAGTCAAAAAGGGTCTCTGCAACAGCTGTGTAAGGTCCAGTTGTCGCATAGGTTGACTGGTAGTTCCCACGGCAGATATGGGTGTTGATTTGCAGGTCCTCTGGGAGATTTTCTACCGCCTTATTGTTGACATAGAGGAAGCTTTCCCGGAGGAAGTCCTTTTCCACAGCACCTTTGACGACCGTCTTGTAGAACTCATCATCAATGATCGCTCCCCAAGTACAGTCATCCAGCTGGATGGTGCGGGCACCTTCTTCATAAAAGGCGAGGATAGAATCACGGTAAGCAGTCGCTAAATCATCCAACAATTCTTTTTGATTTGGGTAGACTTCCAAGGCCTTTTGGATATTGGAGCCACGTTGCAATTCGACCAAGCACTGGGCTGGCGCTGGAATAGTCATCTTGGCTTCCACACCACGCTCGTCTGCTAATTTTTTGAGAAACTGGTAATGCCCAATAAAGGGGTGATTTCCCTTAGTAAAACCGATTTTTCCAGTAACACGAGCAGAGTCGTCATTGGTTTCCACACCGTGAAAGGCCAAGCCTTGGCCAAATTGGTGGCGTTCAATCCCATCAAAACCCCAGAAGTAATCAACATGCCAGTTGGCCCGGCGGAACTCCCCATCTGTGACTTTCTCTAGTCCAGCAGCCACTTGTTTATCGACCAATTCTGTAATCAGGCGGTCTTCAACGGCTGTCAATTCCTCTTGCGATAGATTGCCGGCTGCAAAGGCTTCGCGGGCTTCTTTTAATGCTTCTGGCCGTAAAAAACTACCAACGTGTTCAAAAACTTTCTTTGTCATCTATTTATGCTCCTTCGATATGATAGTTTCATTTTACCAAAGAAAGATATAGTTGGAAAATATATATTTTATATACATGTTGATAGTTTTTAATTATAGGTATTTTTAGGCATCCGCCAAAAGAATGTGTTCCAAATCGAGTGGTAAAATATATTCTTCTCCACGATAGGCCCGCATATTGCCACCTGAAATCTCATCAATCAAGACAACTTTCCCATCAATTAAGCCAAACTCAAATTTGATATCATATAGTTCCAATTCTTTCTTGGCCAATTCCTCTTTGACAACATCCCCAATCTCTTTGGCCAGCCCTGCCAACTCTTCATAGGTTTCAGATGACATAATGCCCAAGATTTCCAAAGCATCCTTGGTTACCAATGGGTCCCCTTTTTCATCGTCTTTTAAGGTCACTTCCACATAGGTCGGAATGGAGGCTCCATTTTCAATATAAGCTCCGTAGCGACGGATAAAAGAACCAACTGCACGGTAGCGCACAATCACTTCCACACCTTTTCCAAAAACAGTTGCTTTTTTGACCACTGCTTCATTTTTTGACAAGTCTGCAGAAACGAAATGGGTACTCAAACCCAAGTCATTGAGTTTTTCATAGAAAAATTTGGTCAGGGTAAGAGCAGCGTGACCTGCTCCCTCAATCTGCAAGCCCACTTGGTTTTCCCCTGGATCAAAGACACCGTCTTTTCCAGTGACATCATCCTTAAATTTCAAGAGAACCGTTTCATGATCGATTGCATAGACATCTTTTGTTTTGCCAGTATAGATTTTTTCCATGGTAGAACTCCTTTTTATTGTTCTTTTATTATATAAAAACGAATCAAAAAAGCAAAGTTTTTCTTGAAGAATAAGGTAATATCCGAACGTTTTATATTTTAATTCTAAAAAAAGGTTGAACTTTCGTTCACCCTTTCCTTATTCTTCTAATAACTTAGCCAATTCTTGGGCTAACAAGGATTGAGCAACTTGCGGATTAGCCTGTCCCTTGGTTGCTTTCATCAAGAAACCAGTGAAGGCCTTATCGGCATTGCGTTTTCCAGACTTAAAGTCTGCAACAGCTGCTTCATTGTCAGCAAAGACTTGGTGAATAATTGGAATCAAGACAGCTGGGTCTGATACCTGAACCAGACCTGCTCTTTCAACAAATTCACGCGCAGAGCCCCCATTTTTTGCCAAGTGGACAAAAACTTTTTTCGCAATCTTAGAGGAAATGGTCCCGTCTTGAATAATGGCAATCATCTCAACTAGATTCTCTGGCGTTAAGGCAATCCCTTCAATGGTTAAACCTTCCGCATTCAAGTACTGGGCTACTTCACCTTGTAACCAGTTGGACACCAACTTAGCATCTCCGCCCAATGCTACTGCTTTTTCAAAGAAGTCTGACAAGGCCTTAGTTGCCGTCAATTGACCAGCATCATAAGCGGATAAACCGAGACGTTCCATATAGTCTAATCGACGTTCTGCAGGGAATTTAGGCAATTCTGCCCGCATTTCCTCAATCCAAGAATCTTCAATCTCAAACAATGGTAGGTCTGGCTCTGGGAAATAACGGTAATCAGCAGCACCTTCTTTGACCCGCATCAAGATGGTGCCTTTTGTTGCCTCATCATAGCGACGGGTTTCTTGGCGAATCACCCCACCACTCCGCAAGACTTTGGCCTGGCGTTCCACTTCAAATTCCAAGCCTTTACGGACGTTGCTAAAGGAATTCAAGTTCTTCAACTCGGTTTTGGTTCCAAACTTCTCTTGACCAAAAGGACGCAAGGAAATATTGGCATCAACCCGCATGGAACCTTCTTCCATTTTCACGTCTGAAATCCCAGTGTATTGGATGATTTCCTTGAGCGCTGTCAGATAGGCATAGGCTTCTTCTGGAGAGCGCATATCCGCTTCGGATACAATCTCAATCAAGGGCACGCCTTGGCGGTTGAGGTCAACATAGGAATAACCATCCGTCCCATGGGTATTTTTTCCAGCGTCTTCTTCCAAGTGAGCCCGTTCAATACGGATTTTCTTGGTAGTACCATCTTCAAGTGCAATTTCAATCCAGCCATTGTAACCAATTGGCTCATCAAATTGGGAGATTTGGTAGGCTTTAGGATTATCTGGATAGAAATAGTTCTTGCGGTCAAAGTGCATGTGCTGATGAATATCCATGTTAAGAGCTAGGGCAGCCTTAATCCCCGCATCAATAACCCCCTTGTTCATCACTGGCAAAACACCAGGGAATGACCAGTCAATCACGTTAGTATTGGCATTTGGGTCTTCTCCAAAATGAGCAGAAGACGGAGAGAAAATTTTGGAGTTGGTATTTAATTCAACGTGGACTTCTAGCCCAATAATGGTTTCAAAGTTCATTAGTTTGCACCTCCAAAAATAATGGGTTGTTGTTTGTGGTAATCGGTAGTCGCTTCAAAGGCACTTGCCACTTGGTAGATCGTCTCTTCAGAGTATTTTGGACCAATCAATTGCAAGCCGACTGGTAAGCCATCAACAAAACCAGAAGGAATCGAGATTCCTGGAAGTCCAGCCAAGTTGACTGGAATGGTCAAGAGATCCGCCAAATACATGGCAACCGGATCATGGCTCATGGTATCCAAACCAAAGGCGACGGTTGGAGCCGTTGGACCTAAAATCAAATCATAATCTGCAAAGACTTTTTCAAAATCTTGAATAATCAAGGTCCGAACCTGACCAGCCTTTTTAAAGTAAGCATCGTAGTAACCAGAAGACAAGCTAAAGGTTCCTAACATAATGCGACGCTTGACCTCTTCTCCAAAACCTTGGCTCCGCGTCTTCACATAAATGTCTTCCAAATTCTCCGCATCGGCTGCACGGAAACCATAACGAATACCATCGAAGCGTTGCAAATTGGACGATGCTTCAGAAGAAGCAATGATGTAATAAACCGCTACACCATATTTAGAATGTGGCAAGCTCACTTCTTCAACCGTCGCCCCCAATTTTTCAAAGTGCTTGGCAGCTGCCAAAATATTTTCCTTGATGGCAGGATCAATCCCTTCTCCCAAATATTCTTTGGGAAGAGCAATCTTCATACCGGCAATATCTTGACCAATTTTTGCGGTATAATCTGTTACACGAACAGGCGCTGACGTCGAATCTTTCGCATCACTGCTTGCAATCACGTTCAGTAATTGAGCATTTTCTTTTACCGTTGGTGAAAAGGGACCAATTTGATCCAGTGAGCTACCAAAGGCAATCAAACCGTAGCGTGAAACCGTTCCGTAGGTTGGTTTCAAACCAACAATCCCGTTAAAGGCTGCTGGCTGGCGAATGGAGCCCCCTGTATCTGAACCAAGCGAAAGACGTACTTGTCCAGAGGCAACCGCTGTTGCAGAACCGCCAGAAGAGCCTCCGGGTACCTTGGTTTGGTCCCAAGCATTTTTGGTTTTCTTGAAGTAAGAAGTCTCCGTTGAGCCACCCATGGCAAACTCGTCCATGTTGGTTTTTCCAATCAACACCATATCCTTGGCATAGGCATTGGAAACAGCTGTTGCATCAAAAATCGGCTCGTAATTGTAGAGCATTTTAGAAGCTGCTGTGGTCAAAATTCCCTTGGTTGAAATATTGTCTTTAACAGCAAGTGGAATTCCTGCCATGACATTGTCTGCATCAATTCCCTTTTCATCAATGGCTTTTGCTTGAGCCAAGGCTTCTTCTTCAGCAATCGTAATAAAAGAGCCAACCGCTTCTTCCCGGTCCTTCATATCCTGAATCGTTGCCTCGGTTAATTCCGTTACCGAAATGTCTTTAGCTACCAGAAGGGCATGCAACTCATCAATTGTTTTCTCCTTAAATGACATTAAGCATCTCCTCCTTCTTCCAAAATAGCTGGTACTTTAATGTAATGGTTCTCTTTTTCCGGAACATTTTTAAAGAGTTCTTCCCGATCGGTCCCTTTTTCTGCCACGTCCTCACGGATAACCGTTTTGCGGTCTGCCATTGTCGTTGTAATGGCCACACCTGTCGTATCTACTTCATTTAGTAATTCCACCATGTCGACAATTTTAGTCAAACTGGTCGCAAAGGCTGTTGTTTCCTCATCTGAAAAGGTGAGTTTAGACAGCTTTGCCACATGGCGTACTTCTTCTTCAGAAATTTTCATGATAGCTCCTTTAAACAATTTATAGTCTATTTTACCATATTGTGACTGATTTTTACTAGCCAAAGAAAGCAACAAGCCTTAACAGAACAGTCTCTTTCCAAAACAAGGAAAAATGCCGTCGCATAACCCCCTATCAAGTCACCGCTAAAGATGGTAAAACGAAAGTTCATCGACAATATATTTGTGAGTCTCCTATGATTATTATCAATAAAAAAGTTTGAGACAGGGTGTCTCAAACTTTTGTACTATCCTTTGGATAGAGTTTTTATGGTAAGATAGTCGCCCCTAACACATGCTCAAAATGATTGAGCGCAAAAGCGTGAGCTTCTTCAGTGATGGACGCAATCGCTGATCCAATGATTTCAATCTCATACCCTAGATTGTAAGCATCAATTGCTGTATGGAGGACGCAGATATCGGATAAGACACCTGTCAAAACAACTGTCTTCACACCTCGCTCTCTGAGTCGAATATCTAAGTCCGTCCCAGAAAAAGCTGAATAATAACGTTTATCCAACCAAACAACTCGGGCATCGTCTTTAATCGACTCATAAACCTCAGCCAATGGACCAAAAAGAGTCCGCCCAGGGGTCCCTACGATATTATGGGGTGGAAAGAGACAGCTTTCTGGATGAAAAGAATCTTGTTCCTCATGCAAATCGATGGCAAAAAAGATATAATCCCCTTGACGATAAGCAGCTTCTGTCACCTCAGCCATTCGTTCTGAGATAGCTTGAGCTATTTTCCCAGCCGTTAATTTCCCATCATCAGATACAAAATCATAAGTATAATCAATCGATATCAGCGCCTTAACTGCCATCTTAATAATCCCGTTTTTTAATTTCATCAAAGATGGCTGGAATCAAGACTTTGAGATAAGTCCCCTTCATTCCCAAGGAACGGCTTTCAATAATGCCTGCACTCTCCAGCTTACGAAGAGCGTTGACAATCACTGAGCGGGTGATGCCAATTCGATCAGCGATAACAGAAGCTGTTAATTGACCCTCTAAGCCATTTAACTCCCCCAAAATAGCAGATACAGCCTTCATCTCTGAATAAGATAGAGTATTGACAGCCATGTTCACAGCTGCTCTACGACGAATATTTTTCTCATCTTCTTCTCGTTGGAAGTTGAGCAATTGAATTCCTACCACAGTTGATGCAATTTCAACCAAAATCAAGTCTTCGTCTGTAAATTGACCATCGTTGCGCCAAATAATCAAGGAACCAAAACGAATCCCTGTCACATGAATTGGAGCGACCGTTGTCACGCTATCAGGATAAGCTTCCCGTGATTCAACTGGAATGGCTGTCAAATCACTACTTGCTGGTAAGTTGGCATGGGTATCATAGACTTGAGCAACTGATTTAATGTATGACTCAGGGAATTGCTTATTGATGAAGAACTCTTCCACTCGGTCATTGTTAAGCTTGTATTTCATGAAATAGCCTAAAACTTCTCCATCACTATTGATAATACAAGCATTGCAATCAATAATTTCAGCCAAATGCTCAGCTATGGCGTTATATGGCAATTCTTCTGCCAATTTTTCTTCCGAACGCTTCAAGATAGATGTAATATCCCGCGTTTTTTCTAGTAATGTTGTCATATTATCCTCTTTACACTATAATTGACTTCATTGTATCAAAATAGTTCAGAAAATTCAACAATTATCAGAAAATTGGGCATTGTTTTAATTATTCGCTCAATTTCATAAATAAAAGGTTGAGCAATGCTCAACCTTTATTTTCGATATTGATGCAAGAAGCGGGTCATTTTCTCTTGAACATCCGCTAAATCTTCTACTGTTGGTAGATAGACAATCCGGAAATGATCAGGATCCTTCCAGTTAAATCCTCTTCCATGTACCAACAAAATTTTCTCTTGTTTTAAGAAATTCAACACAAACTGCTCGTCATCTTCAATCGCATACATATTGCGGTCAATCTTAGGGAAAAGGTATAGACCTGCTTTAGGCCTGACGGCAGAAAGTCCAGGAATATTGTTAATAGCCTCGTAAATAAAATTCCGTTGTTCAAAAATTCGACCTCCTGGCAACAACAATTTATCAATCGACTGCTTGCCCCCCATAGAGGTCTGAACAATTTGCTGGGCTAAAACGTTGGAACACAATCGCATATTGGACAACATATTGAGCCCTTCAATATAGCCCTTGACATTTCTCTTAGGTCCAGACAAAACCATCCAACCCACACGGAATCCAGCTACTCGGTGCGATTTTGATAAACCATTCATGGACACACAAAAGACATCTGGAGCCAGACTCGCAATGGCAATATGCTCCTCACCATCCATCACCAAGCGGTCATAAATCTCATCTGCAAAAATAATCAACTCATGCTGGCGCGCAATTTCAACAATTTCTTCCAATAATGCTTTTGGATACAGAGCCCCGGTCGGATTATTCGGATTGATAACAACAATGGCTTTGGTGTTTTCTGTAATTTTTGATTTAATGTCTGCAATATCTGGGTACCAGTCCGCTTCTTCATCACAAAGGTAGTGAACGGCACGACCACCACCTAGACTAATACAGGCTGTCCAAAGCGGGTAATCCGGCATCGGTACCAAGACCTCATCGCCATCATTTAACAAAGCCTGCATGGACATTGAAATCAGTTCTGACACACCATTTCCCATGTAAATATCTTCAACATCTACATCTGGAAAATTTTTCAACTGGCAGTATTGCATAACAGCCTTCCGGGCAGAAAAAATCCCTTTGGAATCGGAATAGCCTTCGCTCTGACGAGCATTCAAAATCAAATCACGGATTACTTCATCCGGTGCTGTAAAGCCAAACTCTGCCGGATTTCCTGTGTTCAAGCGAAGAATTTTTTCTCCATTTGCCCGCATACGATTAGCCTCTTCCAAGACAGGTCCACGAATATCATAGGCAACATCTTCTAATTTTATAGATTTATCGAATTGTCTCATCACAATTGACCTCTGCTTTCTACTGGTTTATATTTTAGCTTAATTTTGAAAAAATCACAAGAAAGAGTTTACTTTTTTACTGAAAAGGCTTACAATAATAGTAAGAGAAAGGAGTGAAAATCTATGACACAATCTTACCAAACAATTCTTGTGGCCGTTGATGGCTCAAAAGGAGCCGAATTAGCCCTTCACAAAGCCATTCATGTAGCCAAACGAAATCAAGCTCGGCTGATCATTGCTCATGTCATCGATACTCGTGCCCTCCACAACGTTGCTGCCTTCGATGCTTCTGTTTACGAATCGCTCGAACGCGAAGCAACCGACTTGTTAGCCAACTACCAGACAGAAGCTAAAAATGCCGGTGTGGTAGACGTACAAGTTCTCATTGAATTTGGCAATCCAAAAACCCTGCTCGCACAGGATATTCCACAGCAAACAGGAGCTGATTTGATGATGTTAGGAGCAACAGGTTTAAACGCCTTTGAACGCCTACTAATCGGCTCTTCATCAGAGTATATCCTCCGTCATGCCGCTATTGACTTATTGATTGTCCGTGAACAAGAAAAAGTATTTGAATAAGAAAAGCCTGGTATCAGGCTTTTCTTATTTGCGTTTGCCCTGTCTTTGTAAGGACTCTAAAATTGCTTTTTCAGGAGCAAAGTCCTGTTCCCAATTTTCAGGCTTCAGAATTTTATGAGTGACTGGATCAAAATGAGCTTGTCCATCCGGAAATCGCTTACCCATATTCGCCCGATGAACGATATCGAAAATCGGCTTTGGGTCAACCCCCATTAAAACAAATGAGCCATAGGTAAAATAAAGCAAATCTAATAAAGCATCTACCTGTCCAACAAGCGATTGTTGGACCTGCCCTTTTCTTAGAACTTTCTTAGCTACTTTATCAACGGCTTGGTGTAATTCCAAAATCTTTTCTTCAAATGCTTCTTGGCAATCAACTGCTGCCGAAAGAAATTCAACAATCTCTTCAATTTTGAATTCTGACCGAAATGTAGCCTGATTCTCATCAAATGCTTGCACCGCTTCCTGGGTTTTGCCATCCATTAACAAATGAAATTCTTTTACTTGGTTAAACTGCTTATCCTCACTTTGAAACACACGAACATTCTCCTGTTTCCATAAAATGCTGAACTGCTTTTGAAATACCATCTCGGTTATTGGTATCTGTCACATAGCTAGCAACCCGCTTCACCTTTTTAGCTGCATTGCCCATGGCAACAGAATATTTGACCCCACACAGCATTTCCATATCATTTCGAGAGTCTCCAAAGGCCATCACCTCATCCCTTGTAAAGCCCATCTGCTCTCCAACAATCTCAATACCTTTTAACTTGGACATTCCTTTACTAATAATATCGACTGCATACGGACTTGACCTTGTCAGAGTCACATCTGGATAACGCAATTGAATTTTACGGCTCTCTACCTCCGTCATTAACATCATCATTTGATAAATGGGTTGTTCAATAATCGATTGCATATTGATTGGTTTTTGAGGTTTAAAAAAACGAATGACACGATTAAACAAAAAGTTCACCATTCCTGCCCAAGACTCAGGAATCAGCCTCGAAATACGATAGGCTAAGTTTCCAGAACCAAAACTCATGATGCTACTACCGACTACATTTGTTGCAGTGCCAAATGATAAATCTTTTTTGTGATCTTCTGCATAGACAATCATCTCTTCTAATTCATTAGTAGACAGGGCTTGTGCATGCAAAATCGTATCCCTCGAAAAAATATATTGCCCATTGTAGGCTATCGCAATATCCAAGCCCAATGAAGCCATATACTGCACTAAAAAACGCGGACTTCGACCGGAAGCCAATCCAACTAGAATTCCTTGTTTTTTTAAAGAATTGATTGCTTCCACAGTCGATTGACTTACTGATCGATTATCCGTTAATAAGGTCCCGTCAATATCAAAAAAAACTGCTTTTATCCCCATATTTTTCCTTTAATCTTCCTATTATACGAACAATTATACCATAAAAAAGAACAATTTATTGCAATCAAGCAACATTCTATTCTCACACTGAAAAAGAGGCCGGGACAAAAGTCCTAGCCTTCTAATCATTTATCATAAATTAAACAAGACGCAATCGTTGGGGCACTTACTGGATTTACCAGTTTTAGTGTTGCCCCCTGATGCTTTAACACCAATGAACAACTACTGTGTATACTCTCAGCTACTGATTTTATCAGCTTTTACAGCAGTTGAGGAGAACTAGGGATATACCTGACTACTGATTTTTGCCCTACCACCTCAATCTAGTATCATTGGCTTGTCCAAATCATTCAACAAGTTTGACCATTCAGGTTCTTTCTTCCAAGCAGAGTCTGAAACAACTTGCCTAGCAACCTTTCTAGCCTCTTCCAACATCGCAAAATCTTCTACAATATTTGCGACTTTAAACTCAGGAATACCAGACTGGCGAGTACCAAATATTTCTCCAGCCCCTCGCATCTCAAGGTCTTTTTCAGCTAATACAAAGCCATTATTGGTTTCTGTCATGATCTGCATACGCTCCTTACCCGAATCTGTCTTAGGATTGGCTACTAAAATTGCATAGGACTGCTTATCACCTCGACCAACACGACCTCTGAGCTGGTGCAACTGGCTAAGCCCAAAACGGTCTGCATCCATAATCAGCATAATCGTTGCATTTGGCACATTGACACCAACTTCAATAACAGTCGTCGAAACCAACAAATCTAGTGCTTTCTGTTTAAAAGATAGCATAATCGATTCTTTTTCATCAGATTTCATTTGGCCATGCAAAAGCCCTATCCGAACATGACCCTTGAAAAATGCCTGCAATTCTGCCTCAAGAGCCACAGCATTTTTCAAATCAAGTGCTTCTGATTCTTCAATTAAAGGAGAGACAATATAGGCTTGGTTCCCTTTTCTTATCTCCTTCCCTAACCAATCTAACACTACTGGAAACTGCTCATGTTTTACCCAGCGGGTAATAATTGGTTTTCTGCCTTGAGGTAGTTGATCAATAATAGAGACGTCCATATCCCCAAAAGCCGTAATGGTCAATGTCCTAGGAATAGGTGTCGCCGTCATCATCAACACATCTGGATTGATCCCTTTTTGTCTAAACAAACGCCGCTGATTCACACCAAAACGATGTTGCTCATCCGTAATTACCAATCCCAAACGATTGTAAACCACATCCTCTTGAAACAAAGCATGTGTCCCAATCACAAAATCAACATGACCAGATTGAATCGCCTCTAGAAGGGATCGCCTTGGTGCAACACGCATATTTCCTGTTAAAAGGGCAATTGAAAATTCAGGAAAGAGCTGACTCAAACTTTCATAATGCTGTTCAGCTAAAATTTCTGTTGGCACCATCAAAGCAGATTGGTACCCCGCTGTCACTGCAGCATACATCGCCAAACCCGCTATCACCGTTTTACCAGAACCAACATCTCCTTGCAAGAGTCGATTCATATGTCTTGAAGAAGCCATATCCTCTAATATTTCAGATAAACTTCTGGACTGGCCGTGCGTTAAAGAAAATGGCAAAGCAGCAATCTTTTTTTCGATTGCCACTCGATCAACATTAATCAATAAGCCGCTATTTTTTTCTCGGTTTTTTGAACGCAATAACTGCAAGCCCAGCTGAAAAGAAAGCAACTCTTCAAACTTTATTCTCCGAATAGCTTGCTGATAAGCTAAATCGTCTGACGGAAAGTGCATATAATAAATTGCCCTCTGACGGTTCATTAACTGATATTTCTCCAGTAATGAGTTAGGTAGATTCTCTGCCATCAGATTTAAATAACCCATTTCAAAAACTGTTTTAACCAATTTTAGAATAGAGGACTGCTTAATCCCCTCAGAAGAACGATAAACCGGTTGAAAATCTTCTTTGGATTGATTTAAAATCTTCATTCCAGTTAAAGTCGCCTTCGCCTTATTCCATTTTCCCCAAATCGCAATTTGTTGCCCTACATCAACTTTATCAGCTAAATATGGTTGATTAAAGAAAGAAACAGAAATAACAACTTCATCTGTTCGAATAGAAAATCTTAATCGATTTCTTTTGAAACCATAATATTGAACGGAAGCAGGAGTCACAACCTCTCCGCTTAAAAGAACTTTTTCGCCATCCGATAGTTCCAAAATAGACTTACTTGAAAAATCATCATAGCGAAAAGGAAAATAAAGTAAAACATCTTGGACAGAAGAAAGACCTAAGCTTTGAAATTTCAAAGCCGTTTTAGGCCCAAAACCAGGCAAAGAAGAAATTGTATCTTGTAAACTAATCATACCAGTATTATAACAAAAAGAAATTAAAAAAAGTGCAAAAAAAAACAACTAAGAAGCTGTCAAATCGGGAAGACAGGATTCGAACCTGCGACCCCTTGGTCCCAAACCAAGTGCTCTACCAAGCTGAGCTACTTCCCGTGTATTCATTAAAAATAAATCTCCCCTAATGTCAAACACTAAGCGAGCTATGCACCCTAGAGGAGTCGAACCTCTAACCGCCTGATTCGTAGTCAGGTACTCTATCCAGTTGAGCTAAGGGTGCTCTATATTATTCATGCCGAGGACCGGAATCGAACCGGTACGATGTTGCCATCGCAGGATTTTAAGTCCTGTGCGTCTGCCAGTTCCGCCACCCCGGCCTCTAAAGCGAACGACGGGATTCGAACCCGCGACCCCCACCTTGGCAAGGTGGTGTTCTACCACTGAACTACGTTCGCAATTTCTTCTCAATGCCGGCTACATGACTTGAACACGCGACCCTCTGATTACAAATCAGATGCTCTACCAACTGAGCTAAGCCGGCTTATTTTCTTATATGCGGGTTAAGGGACTTGAACCCCCACGCCCGAAAGCGCCAGATCCTAAATCTGGTGCGTCTGCCAATTCCGCCAAACCCGCATAAATGACCCGTGCTGGGCTCGAACCAGCGACCCACTGATTAAAAGTCAGTTGCTCTACCAACTGAGCTAACGAGTCTTCCTTAAAATAAAAAAATATTTTAACGGTCCCGACGGGAATCGAACCCGCGATCTTCGCCGTGACAGGGCGACGTGATAACCGCTACACTACGGGACCTACATATTCCTATGTAATGGGAGTTAACGGGATCGAACCGCTGACCCTCTGCTTGTAAGGCAGATGCTCTCCCAGCTGAGCTAAACTCCCAATTCGCTAAGCAACTCCCTTATCTCACAGGGGGCAACCCCCAACTACTTCA
>NZ_JBRUIM010000008.1:0-44937 GCF_053207365.1 Streptococcus cameli
ATAGCTCGCTTAGTGTTTGACATTAGGGGAGATTTATTTTTAATGAATACACGGGAAGTAGCTCAGCTTGGTAGAGCACTTGGTTTGGGACCAAGGGGTCGCAGGTTCGAATCCTGTCTTCCCGATTAATGGCGGTGTAGCTCAGCTGGCTAGAGCGTCCGGTTCATACCCGGGAGGTCGGGGGTTCGATCCCCTTCGCCGCTATTTTTGTACTTTAGGTGCTGGACCTTTAGCTCAGCTGGTTAGAGCTCTCGGCTCATAACCGAGTGGTCGTAGGTTCAAGTCCTACAAGGTCCATTTACGGAGGATTACCCAAGTCCGGCTGAAGGGAACGGTCTTGAAAACCGTCAGGCGTGTAAAAGCGTGCGTGGGTTCGAATCCCACATCCTCCTTTCATATTGTTAACGCGGGATGGAGCAGCTAGGTAGCTCGTCGGGCTCATAACCCGAAGGTCGTAGGTTCAAATCCTGCTCCCGCAATAGATTTTGGCTCGGTAGCTCAGTTGGTAGAGCAATGGATTGAAGCTCCATGTGTCGGCGGTTCGATTCCGTCTCGCGCCATAGAAATAGTTTTACTATTATTTTTGGGCGCGTAGCTCAGATGGTTAGAGCGCACGCCTGATAAGCGTGAGGTCGGTGGTTCGATTCCACTCGTGCCCATTATTAAATATTGGAGAATTACTCAAGAGGCTGAAGAGGACGGTTTGCTAAATCGTTAGGTCGGGTAACTGGCGCAAGGGTTCGAATCCCTTATTCTCCGTTTGTTAACGAGACTATCTTTTAGATATTCTCGTTTTATTGTATCTAAATGGTTAGGGTAGTGTATGAAACGTTATAAATTTTCTAGATTGATTATTTCTTTTGCTGTTCTTTTAGTTCTTTCTTTCTCTTTGTTATTTTTATCTTCTAATTCTAGCTTAGTAAATTTTAGTGGGGTTTCTAGTTTGTTGAAAGAATCGACTTCCTTTCTAAATCCCTTGTTTGCAAAGCCTGTTTCTTTCCTTTCTAGTAAAAAGGATTCTATTGCTGAATTATTAGTTGCTTTTGATGAAAATAAACAATTGAAAAAGACGATTACCCAACTTGAATCAGTTATTTCTGAGAATGATTCATTAAAATCTGAAAATGCTAGCTTAAGAAATGATTTGTCTTTGAAAGAATTATATTCTGAAAAACAGTTTATTCCGGCTTTGGTTTTTTCTAGAACACCAAATGCTTGGGACCAAGAAGTTATTTTAGATATAGGATCTACTAATTTAATTGTCCCTAATATGTTAGTTGTTTCCAATGGTGGTCTCATTGGTTTAGTTGATTCTGTGACTGCTCATACTACAACTGTAAAGTTATTAACGAATTCCAATAATTTTACAAAACTAGCTGTTAAATTATCAATTGAAGATGAGACGATTTATGGAATTTTATCTGGGTATGACAATGATTCTCACTCTTTGATTGTTACTCAGTTAAATAGTGAGAAAAAAATTCCTGATGGAACATTGATTGTGACTAGTGACTTAGCTGGTGATATCCCCTCTAATATTCCTATCGGAAAGGTAGTTTCTATCCGCACAAATAGTAGTAGCTTGAATCGAGAGCTATTTATTGAACCGCTAGCTGATTTTTCAAATATTTATTCTGTAACAGTGGTTGGTGAAGAATAATGAAAAGTAAGTATTTAGTCTTTTTAACTCCAATTGTATTATTTGCTTTATTTTTTATAGATAGTCAATTGACGACGGTTTTAACAAATTTATCTCCCCGTTCTATGTTTATATCGAGTTATTTAATCCTTATCTTTGGTTTCTTTTGCTCAAAATCATTGCCATGGGTTTATAATATGATTGCCTTTACATTTGTAGGTTTGTTCTATGATTTGTATTATTTTGGAATTGTTGGAATTGCAGTGACTTTATTTCCTTTAGTGATCTATTTTATTCATTATGTTTATCAAAACATACCACTTAAACAAGTTACAAACTTCATGTTACTGGTTATTATTATATTTTTCTTTGAATTTTTAAGTTTTTTATTCGCACGGCTTTTTCAATTAACAAATCTGTCTATGTTCTTATTTGTTTTCTATGATTTGATGCCTAGTCTTGTCTTTAATTCACTTATTTTGTTATTGATACAACCTTTATTTTTTAGATGGTTGAAAATAACAAATAAGACATAAAATTGTAACAAACGCGTAACATACTATCGCGTTTTTTTTGTTAAAATGATATAGTCGATTAGAAAGAATAGAGGAGTTATACCTATCTATGAAGAAAAAAGTTTTAGCAGCATTGTTAGTAAGCACAATCACTTTGACAAATTTTGGAACAGTTGCTTTGGTACAAGCTGATGATACTGATGCCCAAATCGCAGCACAAGAAAATAAAATCAATAGTATTTCAGCCCAACAAGCAGCAGCTCAAGCGGAAGTTGACGCGATTCAAGGCAGAGTAGATGCTATTCGTGCAGAACAAGAAAAATTAAATGCAGAAAATGAACGTTTAGAAGCTGAATCAAGAAAATTGGCTGAAGAAATTCAACAATTATCAGCTGATATTGTTTCACGTGATGCAGCACTAAAAGAACAAGCTCGTAGTGCTCAAACGGATGCTTCTGCATCAAGCTATATCAACACAATTTTAGATTCTAAGTCAGTTGTGGACGCCGTTTCTCGTGTGAGTGCGATGCGTGAAATTGTTTCAGCAAATAATCGCATGTTGGAACAACAAAAAGCTGATAAAGAAGCGATTGCAGAAAAGCAAAAAGCTAATCAAGAAGCCATTAATATTGTTGAAGCTAACTGGAAAACATTGGCAGATGATGCTGAGGAACTAAAAGCACAAGAAGCAGCACTTAAAGTTGCTCAATTGAATTTGGCGGCTGAAAAAGCAACTGCTGAAGATCAAAAAGCAGCATTGCTTGAGCAGAAAGCGGCAGCTCAAGCAGCGGCTCAAGCAGCGGCAGCTCAACAAGCAGCTTACCAAGCTCAACAAGCAGCACTCAGACAACAACAGCAGCAGTCTGTAACACCAGTTCAGGCTTCTACAGCAGGTGCTAGTACTAGTACTTCTACTCCAGCAGTCACTCCTACTCAAACTACACCAGTGCAGTCTGCACCAGTAACTCAAGTATCTACAAATACTCCAACTCCTACTCCAAGATATTCGAGTGGAAGCAATACATATCCAGTAGGACAATGTACTTGGGGAGTAAAAGAAGCAGCGCCTTGGGTTCATAATTATTGGGGTAATGCTAATCAGTGGTTGTATTCAGCTCGTGCAGCTGGTTACCGTACAGGTTCTACTCCACAAGTTGGTGCAGTAGCAGTTTGGACTTCAGGTTATTATGGTCATGTTGCAGTTGTTACAGCTGTCAACGGTTCTCAAATCAAGGTTGTTGAGTCAAACTATGCTGGTAATCAATATTTAGGAGATTTCCGTGGTTGGTTTAATCCAGCAGCTGATGGAGTTTCAGGATACATCTATCCAAATTAATAAAATCAAAAAGATTGGGAGATTCTCAATCTTTTTATTTCTTTTAATTTTGTTTGAAAAATAGAATAAAAAACGTTAAAATAGAAAGGAAGAAGAAATAGGAGGTTGGCATGGCGTTTTCTGACTTAAAATTGTTTGCACTTTCGTCGAATCAGGAGTTGGCTGAAAAAGTTGCAAAACATATTGGGCTTTCATTAGGGAAGTCAACAGTTCGTCAATTTTCAGATGGTGAGATTCAGGTCAATATTGAGGAGTCTATTCGTGGCAGTCACGTATATATCCTTCAATCGACGAGTTCACCGGTTAATGATAATTTAATGGAAATTTTGATTATGGTGGATGCTTTAAAGAGGGCATCAGCTGGGTCAGTAAATGTAGTTATTCCTTATTATGGTTATGCACGACAAGATCGAAAAGCTCGTGCTCGTGAACCGATTACTTCCAAACTAGTTGCCAATATGTTGGAGACAGCTGGTGTGGATCGTTTGTTAACCATTGACTTGCATGCATCTCAAATTCAAGGTTTCTTTGACATTCCAGTAGATCATTTGATGGGAGCACCATTGATTGCAGATTATTTTGAGCGTCGTGGAATGGTTGGAGATGGCCATGTAGTTGTTTCTCCAGATCATGGTGGTGTAACCCGTGCCCGTAAACTGGCGCAATTTTTGAAAACGCCGATTGCGATTATTGATAAACGTCGAAGTGTTGATAAGATGAACACTTCTGAGGTGATGAATATTATCGGTAATATTGAAGGCAAGACCTGTATCTTGATTGATGACATGATTGATACAGCAGGAACGATTTGTCATGCTGCAGACGCTCTCGCAGAAGCAGGTGCTGTTGCCGTATATGCGTCTTGTACGCACCCTGTTTTGTCAGGTCCAGCTATGGACAATATTGAAAAATCAGCAATTGAGAAATTGGTTGTTTTGGATACGATTCAAATCCCTGAGGATCG
This sequence comes from Streptococcus cameli, assembly GCF_053207365.1. NCBI lineage: Bacteria > Bacillati > Bacillota > Bacilli > Lactobacillales > Streptococcaceae > Streptococcus > Streptococcus cameli. The sequence goes on from NZ_JBRUIM010000008.1 coordinate 4,455, forward strand.
CTTGATTGATAAAATTGAGACGATTTCAACGGCAGAATTGTTGGCAGAGGCGATTATTCGTATTCATGAAAAACGTCCTTTATCTCCATTGTTTGAAAGCCATCGTTAATAAGAAGTTAATTGAAAATTCATGGGTTTTCCCTATGGATTTTCTTTTTGTTCAAATTGTATTATAATAGTAAAAAGTGATTGTGAGGATAGTGTATGATATTAACAGATCGTTTTAATAAACAACTGGATCGGATTGAGGTTTCGATGATTCGGAAATTTGATCAATCCATTTCAGATATTCCAGGGGTTTTAAAATTAACCTTGGGGGAGCCAGATTTTACAACACCGGACCATGTAAAAGAAGCTGCAAAAGCAGCGATTGATGCCAATGAGAGTCATTATACTGGTATGGCCGGTCTTTTAGAATTGCGGGAAGCTGTTGCTGAGTTTATGGCTGAAAAATACAATCTTTCCTACAAGAGTGACCAAGTTTTGGTGAGTATTGGGGCAACTGAGGCTCTCTCTGCTTCTCTAGTTGCAATCTTAGAAGCCGGAGATACGGTTCTGCTACCTGCTCCTGCTTATCCAGGGTATGAGCCGATTGTGAACATGATGGGGGCAGATATTGTCGAAATTGATACGACTGAAAATCAATTTGTCCTAACGCCTGAGATGTTGGAAAAGGCTATACAAGAGCAAGGCGATAAGCTTAAAGCTGTGATTTTGAATTACCCTACCAATCCAACGGGTGTGACCTATTCTAGAGAGCAAATTAAGGCCTTGGCGGCGGTTATTGAGAAATATCCCATCTTTGTCTTGTCAGATGAAGTGTATGCAGAGTTAAACTATACTGGTGAACCCCATGTATCGATTGCCGAGTACCTGCCAGAACAAACGATTTTGGTACAAGGTTTGTCTAAATCCCATGCGATGACGGGTTGGCGGATTGGTTTTATCTTGTCCTCGCCAGAAATTATTGCTCAGGTGATCAAGAGCCACCAGTATTTGGTAACAGCTTCTGCCACTCCAATGCAGTTTGGGGCGATTGAGGCCTTGAAAAATGGTAAAGACGATGCTCTTCCAATGCGGGATGAATATAAGGTTCGCAGAGATTATATCATTGAAAAAATGTCTGACTTGGGCTTTGACATCATCAAACCAGATGGAGCTTTCTATATTTTTGCTAAAATTCCAGCAGGTTACAACCAAGATTCAATGGCTTTCTTACAGGATTTTGCCCGTAAAAAAGCTGTGGCCTTTATTCCAGGAGCTGCCTTTGGAAAATTTGGTGAAGGTTATGTCCGCCTCTCTTATGCGGCCAGTATGGAAACCATTCGGGAAGCGATGGAACGGTTGAAGGAATATTTGGAAGAATGCAACGGATAGAAACCAGAGGCTTGGTCTTGTACAACCGCAATTTCCGAGAAGACGACAAGCTGGTCAAGATTTTTACGGAACAAGCAGGGAAGCGAATGTTTTTCGTGAAACATGCCAGCAAATCCAAACTCATTGCGGGAATTCAACCCCTCTCTTTTGCAGATTTTATTGTGAAAATCAATGAGGATGGTCTAAGCTATATTGATGATGCGCACCAAATTAAGACTTTTCAACAAATTCACCAGGATATTTTTCAACTAGCCTATGCTTCGTACATTGTTTCTTTAGCTGATGCTTGTATGAATGACGGCATTCAGGATGCGGCCTTATTTGCCTTTTTGGAAAAAACCTTGGAACTGATGGAATCAGGTCTGGATGCAGCCGTCTTGACCAATATTTTTGAAATTCAACTCTTGTCACGTTTTGGGGTTTCGTTGAATTTTCACGAGTGTGCAGTTTGTCACCGGGTAGGCTTGCCCTTTGATTATTCGTATCGGTTTTCAGGTGTCTTGTGCCCACAGCATCTGCATGAGGATGAACGAAGAAGTCATGTCGATCCAAATGTCTTATACTTGCTGGACCAGTTTCAATCGATTTCCTTTACGGATTTGGAGACTATTTCCATTAAGTCGGAGATGAAGCAAAAAATCCGTCTCTTTATTGATCAATTGTATGATGAGTATGTTGGTATTCATTTGAAAAGTAAAAAGTTTATTGATGATCTGGATAAATGGGGAGACATCATGAAAAAATAGAAAGACTGCTATTAGCGGTCTTTTTTGCTCCAAAAGACAGTCAGTTGTCACAAGTGGGCCTTATCAAAAAATGAAAAAGAGTTGAAAATATGCTATAATAAGGCCAGTATTTGTGATGAAGGAGTCAAAAAATGAAGAAAATCGCCATTGATGCAATGGGTGGAGATTACGCTCCAAAAGAAATCGTTGAGGGTGTTAACCAAGCGATTGCGAATTTTAAGGATATTGAGATTGTCTTATACGGAGATGAGAAAAAGATACAAGAGCATTTAACGGCTACGGAACGTGTTCGAATTGTGCATACAGATGAAAAGATTAACTCTGATGATGAGCCAGCAAAGGCTATTCGCCAGAAGAAAAAGGCTTCCATGGTCTTGGCAGCAAAAGCTGTAAAAGATGGGGAGGCGGATGCCGTTTTATCTGCAGGAAACACTGGAGCTCTCTTGGCGGCAGGACTATTTGTAGTGGGGCGTATCAAAGGAATTGAGCGACCAGGACTCTTGTCTACCTTGCCGACGGTTACAGGCCAAGGATTTGATATGCTGGATCTAGGTGCCAATGCAGAAAACACAGCCCAGCATTTGTACCAGTATGCTGTTCTAGGCTCTTTCTATGCAGAGCATGTGCGTGGGATTGCAAATCCTCGTGTTGGCCTCTTGAACAACGGGACGGAAGACACCAAGGGAGATACACTTCGTAAAGAAGTGTACGGATTGTTATCTAATGATGCCTCCATTCATTTTATTGGGAATGTCGAAGCGCGTGAGCTTTTAAATGGGGTTGCTGATGTAGTAGTTGCGGATGGTTTCACGGGAAACGCCGTCTTGAAAACCATTGAGGGTACGGCAAAATCCATTATGGGCCAATTAAAATCCTCTATCGAAAACGGTGGTTTGAAAGCGAAGATTGGGTATCTTTTCATGAAAGATAGTCTTCGCTCGATGAAAAAGACATTGGACTATTCCGATGCGGGTGGTGCCGTATTGTTTGGACTGAAAGCACCTGTTGTGAAAGCACATGGTTCTAGTGATGCTAAGAGCATCTTCGCGACTATTCGTCAAATCCGTACGATGTTGGAGTCAGATGTTGTTAGCAAATCTGTTCAGCAATTCTCAGTAAAGGAGACAAAAGATGACAAGTGAGATGATTTTTGAAAAAATACAAAGTATTATTCATGAACAAAAAGGTTCTGATTTTGTTGTTACACCCGAATTATCTATTCAAGATGGCTTAGCGGCTGATTCTGTTGAAGTAATGGAATTTGTGATTGCTGTAGAAGATGAGTTTGGTATCGAAATCCCGGATCAGGCTATTGAAGACTTTCATACTTTGTCGGACATGATAAAACATATAAAAACTAACGTTCGCTAATTGCGGACGTTTTTTGTTTATTTTGTATTATCTTCTGTTTATTGTTTTGTTTTTTAGATTCTTGTGCTATAATCCAATTATAAAACCAAGAAAGGCGAACGATAAAATGACCAAGAAGTTAATTTATTCGGGGAAGGCCAAAAATTTATACAGTACAGCAGACGAGAATGTGATTATTGCCCAATACAAGGACCAGGCGACCATGTTAAATGGGGCGCGTAAAGAAGAGGTTCAAGGGAAGGGGCGGCTCAATAATCAGATTTCGTCTCTTATTTTTAGGCAGTTAGAGGCAGCTGGTATTCAGACGCATTTTGTTGAAGAATTGTCAGAAACCGAACAAAGTAATTTCAAGGTGGACATTATTCCCTTGGAAGTGGTGTTACGGAATTACACAGCAGGTTCATTCTCCAAGCGATTTGGGATTGAGGAAGGTCAACTCTTGCCTGAGCCGATTGTGGAATTTTACTATAAAAATGACGACTTAGACGACCCATTCATCAATGACGAACACGCATTGTTCTTAAAGGTTGCTACTGCTGAGGAGTTGGTTTATCTAAAAGAAGAAGCCCGTCGCATAAACGAGGTTCTCAAGGATCTGTTTGCGAAAGTTGACTTGACCCTGATTGATTATAAGTTGGAATTTGGTCGTACGTCAGCTGGTCAGATTATTTTGGCAGACGAAGTATCTCCAGATACTTGTCGCCTCTGGGATGCAGAGGGCAACCATATGGATAAGGATGTTTTTCGTCGTAATCTTGGATCGGTGACTGCTGTTTACCAAGTTGTTTTGGATCGATTGAATGCATTGAAAGAGGGAAAGGAATAAATTCGTCTAAAAGAGTGGAGACTGATGGTGTCCATCACATTTTTGCCGAAGGGGTAGTAAAATCATGAACAAACGGATTTTTGTTGAGAAAAAAGAAGCGTTTCAGGTCAAGTCAGAGGCCTTGGTCAAGGAATTGCGTGAAAACCTGCAGTTGACTAGTTTAGAGAGTTTACGCTTGGTCCAGGTCTATGATGTCTTTGGATTGGAAGAGGCTTTGTTTGTAGCTGCCGAAAAACACATCTTTTCAGAGCCAGTGACAGATACTGTCTTGACTGAAAAGGAAGTTGCCTTGGCTGACCATGCTTATTTTGCGATTGAGGCCTTGCCAGGTCAATTTGACCAGCGGGCAGCATCTGCACAAGAGGCTTTATTCCTCTTAGGAGCAAACCAAGATGTGACTGTCAGAGCAGCCCAACTTTACCTTTTAAATAAAGACCTTGACCAGTCGGAATTGGAAGCTATTAAAAAGTACTTGCTCAATCCTGTTGACTCACGTTTTAAGGCTATTGAAAAGGGTTTACAGGAAGAACAGTTTAGTCAGTCTTCTGAAGATATTCCTGTTTTGGACATTTTTGGACATTTTGGAGAGGCGGAGTTTGCTGACTACAAGGCCAAGCATGGCTTGGCTATGGAAGTTGCCGATTTGCTCTTTATCAAGGACTATTTCCAATCGATTGGGCGCTTTCCAACAGAGACGGAATTAAAGGTGTTGGATACTTACTGGTCGGATCACTGCCGTCATACAACCTTTGAAACAGAGTTGCGTCAGGTTGATTTTTCGGCCTCTAAATTTGAGGCCCAACTGCAGGCAACTTATGACAAATACTTGGCCATGCGGGAGGAATTGGGGCGGAGTGAGAAGCCTCAAACCCTCATGGATATGGCGACGATTTTTGGGCGTTATGAGCAGGCTAACGGTCGTTTGGACGACATGGAAGTGTCGGATGAGATCAATGCCTGTTCAGTGGAAATTGAAGTCGATGTTGATAGCGTCAAAGAACCATGGCTTCTCATGTTTAAGAACGAGACCCACAATCACCCAACGGAAATCGAACCATTTGGTGGCGCGGCAACCTGTATCGGTGGAGCCATTCGGGATCCTTTATCAGGGCGTTCCTATGTCTATCAAGCCATGCGGATTTCAGGAGCGGGTGACATTACCCAGCCGATTTCAGAAACGCGTGCAGGTAAATTGCCACAGCAGGTGATTTCCAAGACAGCCGCTCATGGTTACTCTTCATATGGGAACCAAATCGGTCTTGCGACGACCTATGTTAAAGAATACTTCCACCCTGGCTTTGTAGCCAAACGCATGGAGTTAGGAGCGGTTGTCGGTGCTGCTCCAAAAGAAAATGTGGTTCGTGAACAACCAGCGGCGGGAGATGTGGTCATTCTTCTTGGTGGGAAAACCGGTCGTGACGGTATCGGTGGGGCAACGGGATCGTCTAAGGTCCAGACAACTGAGTCGGTTGAGACAGCTGGTGCTGAGGTCCAAAAAGGGAATGCCATTGAAGAGCGGAAGATTCAGCGTCTCTTTAGAGATGGTGAAGTGACCCGTCTGATCAAGAAATCCAATGACTTTGGTGCAGGTGGGGTCTGTGTGGCCATCGGTGAGTTGGCTAACGGGTTGACTATTGACTTAGATAAGGTCCCTCTCAAATACCAAGGCTTAAATGGAACAGAAATTGCTATTTCAGAAAGCCAGGAACGGATGGCTGTTGTGGTCCGTCCGGAAGATGCGGCAGCCTTTATTGCAGCAGCAACCAAGGAAAATATCCAAGCGGTTGAAGTGGCGACCGTTACGGAGGACCCTCGTTTGGTCATGACCTGGAAAGGTCGGACAATCGTTGATATTGAACGGGCCTTTTTAGACAACAATGGCGTGCGCGTGGTCGTAGACGCCAAGGTAGTGGACCATGAAGGTGAGATTCCTGAGGCACGCGTGACGACAGCAGAAACCCTTGAAGCTGATACAATCGCTGTCCTTTCTGACCTCAACCATACCAGTCAAAAAGGCTTGCAGACGATCTTTGATTCCTCTGTCGGTCGCTCTACCGTCAATCACCCATTAGGTGGGCGTTACCAGGTGACCCCAACAGAAGCATCTGTTCAAAAATTACCTGTTCAACACGGAACAACGCAAACAGCATCAGCCATTGCCCAAGGCTACCATCCGTATTTGGCGGAATGGTCTCCATATCACGGTGCAGCCTATGCTGTGATTGAAGCAACGAGCCGCTTGGTAGCCGCTGGGAGCCAGTGGAAACAAGCCCGTTTTTCTTACCAAGAATACTTCCAACGTATGGACAAGCAGGCAGAGCGTTTTGGTCAGCCTGTGGCGGCCTTGTTGGGTTCTGTTGAAGCCCAAATCCAGTTGGGCTTGCCATCTATCGGCGGGAAGGATTCCATGTCAGGGACCTTTGAAGAGTTAACAGTTCCACCAACACTTGTGGCTTTTGGGGTGACCACAGCATCTGTTGACAAGGTGCTCTCGCCAGAATTTAAAGCTGCTGGTGAAACGATTTACTACATCCCAGGCTATGCTTTATCAGAAAATATTGCTTTTGACGGCATCAAAGCCAACTTTGAGCAATTTGCGGCCATTCAAGACAAGTATAGAGTGACGTCTGCTTCTGCTGTGAAATATGGTGGTGTCCTAGAAAGCCTTGCCTTGGCCACATTTGGAAACCGCATCGGGGCTGAGGTGTCGCTTGCTGACCTGCCGTCCAGTTTGACAGGGCAATTGGGTGGATTTGTATTCACGTCTCCGGATGTTATTGACGGCCTTGAAAGCATCGGTCAAACAGTGGCGGAATTTACTTTATCCGTTAACGGTGTGAGCCTTGCTGGTGACAAGCTCTTGTCTGCCTATGAAGGGACGTTAGAAACAGTTTATCCAACAACCTTTGACCAGGAAACAACTTTGGCCGCTGTTCCTCAAGTGGTGACGGATGTGGTGAAGACAGCTAAAGAAACTGTCGATCAACCGCTCGTTTATATTCCGGTCTTTCCTGGAACTAACTCAGAGTATGATTCTGCTAAGGCTTTTGAACAAGCTGGCGCTCGTGTAGACTTGCTACCGTTTCGAACCTTGGATGCCAAAGCCATTCAACAGTCGATTGAGGAGATGGTCGCAAAAATCGGTGAGAGTCAAATCCTCTTCTTTGCAGGTGGCTTCTCTGCGGCAGATGAGCCAGATGGTTCTGCCAAATTTATCGTCAATATCTTATTGAATGAACACGTGCGTACAGCCATTGATGCCTTCATCGCGCGTGGCGGACTCATCATTGGTATCTGTAATGGCTTCCAGGCCCTAGTCAAATCTGGTCTCTTGCCGTATGGGAACTTTGAGACAGCTTCTGAAACCAGTCCAACCCTCTTTTACAATGATGCCAACCAGCACGTTGCCAAGATGGTTGAGACCCGTATTGCCAATACCAATTCACCTTGGTTAGCTGGTGTCACATTAGGCGATGTCCATACGATTCCAGTCTCCCACGGGGAAGGGAAGTTTGTCGTGACGGCTGAAGAGTTTGCAGAGCTGCGTGACCATGGTCAAATTTGGAGTCAGTATGTCGACTTTGAAGGAAATCCAAGTATGGATAGCCGTTACAATCCAAATGGTTCTTTCTATGCCATTGAAGGGATTACTAGCCGAAACGGTCAAATCATCGGGAAAATGGGTCACAGCGAACGCTGGGAAGAGGGGCTCTTCCAAAATGTCCCTGGTCTAAAAGACCAAGCTTTGTTTGACAGTGCGGTCCGTTATTTTACAGGGAAATAAATAGGGATTAAGGTGGGCCAGATGGTGACCCTCCTTTTCCCCATCTGATAAGGAAGTTATCAAAACTAAAGGTAATAACAATGTACGAAGTAAAATCGCTAAATGAAGAGTGTGGCGTCTTTGGCGTTTGGGGACATCCCCAGGCTGCTCAACTGACTTATTTTGGGCTCCATAGTTTGCAACATCGAGGCCAAGAAGGGGCAGGCATCGTCTCTAACGACCAAGGAACCCTCAAGGGACACCGTGACATGGGCTTGCTCTCTGAGGTCTTTAAAAATCCTAAGGATTTGGAAAAATTGACGGGTTCGGCAGCTATTGGCCATGTCCGCTATGCGACCGCAGGATCTTCGGATATTCGCAATATCCAGCCCTTCCTCTATAAATTTAATGATGGGCAGTTTGGTCTTTGCCACAATGGGAATTTGACTAATGCCATCTCTTTGCGTAATGAGTTGGAAAAACAAGGTGCCATTTTTAACGCCTCATCAGACACAGAAATTTTGATGCACTTGATTCGCCGGAGCCACAATCCGAGTTTCATGGGCAAGGTCAAGGAAGCCCTCTCAACGGTTAAAGGCGGTTTTGCTTACCTTTTGATGGTGGAAGACAAATTGATTGCGGCTCTTGACCCCAATGGTTTCCGACCCCTGTCGCTCGGGAAGATGAAGAATGGTGCCATTGTAGTGGCTTCTGAAACCTGTGCCTTTGAGGTGATTGGTGCGGAGTGGATACGAGATATTCGCCCTGGGGAAGTCCTGATCATCGATGATGCGGGGATTCAAGAAGACACCTACACGACCGATACCCAGTTGGCGATTTGTTCCATGGAATATGTGTATTTTGCTCGTCCGGATTCGACCATTGCTGGGGTCAATGTCCATACGGCTCGGAAGAATATGGGGAAAAAGCTGGCGCAGGAATTTCAACATGAAGCCGATATTGTGGTCGGTGTGCCAAATTCCTCTCTTAGCGCAGCCATGGGCTTCGCCGAAGAATCGGGCTTGCCAAATGAAATGGGTCTGGTTAAAAACCAGTATACCCAACGGACCTTTATTCAACCAACCCAAGAATTGCGCGAGCAAGGGGTCCGTATGAAACTGTCTGCCGTATCAGGTGTCGTGAAAGGCAAGCGCGTGGTCATGATTGATGACTCGATTGTCCGTGGGACAACCTCACGTCGGATTGTTCAGTTGTTGCGCGAAGCGGGTGCGGCTGAGGTCCATGTGGCGATTGGGAGCCCCGAACTCAAGTACCCTTGCTTCTACGGGATTGATATTCAAACCCGTCGCGAGTTGATTTCAGCCAACCATAGCGTGGAGGAGGTCTGCGAGATTATTGGAGCGGACAGCCTGACCTACCTGTCCTTGGATGGGATGATTGAGGCCATCGGCTTAGAAACAGATGCACCGAATGGGGGCTTGTGTGTCGCTTATTTTGATGGCAACTACCCAACCCCACTCTATGATTACGAAGAAGAATACCTCCGTAGTTTAAATGAAAAAACCAGTTTTTACATTCAAAATGTCAAATAATCGTATCTCTATCTTGTGGTGTTTCAAAGAAAGGAAACCTTATGTCTGAAAAGAAAAATGCCTATGCCCAATCGGGTGTGGATGTTGAAGCGGGTTATGAAGTCGTTGAACGGATTAAAAAACACGTTGCCCGAACAGAACGATTGGGTGTCATGGGGGCACTCGGTGGCTTTGGTGGCATGTTTGATTTGACCCAGTTGGATGTCAAAGAGCCTGTCCTGGTTTCAGGGACGGATGGTGTCGGCACCAAGCTCATGTTGGCGATTCAGTATGACAAGCACGATACTATTGGCCAGGATTGTGTGGCCATGTGTGTCAACGACATCATCGCTGCGGGTGCTGAGCCCCTTTACTTCCTCGATTACATCGCCACCGGAAAAAATGAACCGGCCAAGCTCGAGCAAGTCGTCGCTGGCGTGGCAGAAGGTTGTGTGCAAGCCGGTTGTGGCCTCATCGGCGGTGAAACAGCTGAGATGCCGGGCATGTACGGTGAAGACGATTACGATTTGGCAGGCTTTGCGGTTGGTATTGCTGAAAAATCCCAACTCATCGATGGCAGTAAGGTCGCAGAAGGCGATGTCTTGCTCGGTCTAGCTTCCAGCGGTATCCACTCCAACGGCTATTCCTTGGTGCGTAAGGTCTTTGCGGACATGGATGGCGACGCTCTGTTACCAGAGCTAGAAGGCAGAGCCCTTAAAGACGTTCTCTTGGAGCCAACCCGTATTTATGTCAAACAGGTCCTTCCGCTCGTAAAAGCAGGGCTGGTCAACGGGATTGCCCATATTACAGGTGGTGGCTTTATTGAAAATGTGCCGCGGATGTTTGGTGAGAATTTGGCTGCTGAAATCGATGAAAAACAGATTCCAGTTTTACCAATCTTCAAAGCCCTTGAAACATACGGCAAGATCAAGCACGAAGAAATGTTTGAAATCTTCAACATGGGGATTGGCTTGGTCTTGGCGGTCCATCCAGATAAGGTCGCAGCTGTTAAAGACTTGGTGGATGAAGAGGTTTATGAAATCGGCCGCATCATTGCCAAAGAAGAGGCTAGTGTGGTGATTCGATGACCAAGCTTGCTGTTTTTGCCAGTGGATCTGGCTCGAATTTTCAAGTCATCGCTGAACAATTCCCAGTGGAATTTCTCTTTTCGGATAAGTCTGAGGCCTATGTGCTAGAGCGTGCCAAGAAGCTGGGTGTGACGCATTATAGCTTTGCGCTCAAGGAGTTTGACAATAAAGAGGCTTATGAAGAAACCCTGGTCCAACTGCTGGACCAACACCAGATTGATTTGGTGATTTTGGCAGGCTACATGAAGATTATCGGTCCGACCTTGTTAGCTGCCTATGAAGGAAAAATCATCAACATCCACCCAGCCTATCTTCCAGAGTTTCCCGGTGCCCACGGCATTGAAGATGCTTGGAAGGCCGGCGTTAAAGAGTCTGGAGTTACTGTTCATTGGGTGGATTCAGGGGTGGATACAGGACAAATCATTACCCAGGTCAGGGTGCCACGACTCTTAGAAGACACCATTGAAACCTTTGAAGAGCGAATTCACCAGGCGGAATACCAACTGTATCCAGAAGTAATTGCGGAATTAGTGAAGCGTTTTTAGCGAGTGACTTTAGGATGAAAACAACTATTTTAGAGAACAAAATGAAAAAACAGTAATAAATATGTTGCTGACAATCATGGTTTTCGTAGTTGTCTTTTGGATTGTGTTCGTCATTTTTAAGAAACTGAACTTTTGGCAAGCAGTGTTTGCAGCACTCATGGCTAACGGTATTGTAACAGCAATAAGAAACGATATAGATAGGAAATAGAAATCATGACAAAACGCGCACTGATTAGTGTATCAGACAAGGCAGGAATTGTAGAACTTGCCCAAGAATTGACACAACTGGGTTGGGAGATTATCTCGACCGGTGGAACCAAGGTAGCCCTTGATAATGCAGGGGTTACGACAATCGCTATCGATGATGTGACTGGCTTTCCAGAAATGATGGATGGTCGTGTCAAGACCCTTCATCCTAAAATCCACGGTGGCCTTTTGGCTCGTCGAGATTTGGATAGCCATTTGGATGCGGCCAAAGGCCATGAGATTGGCTTGATTGACCTAGTCGTGGTCAATCTTTATCCTTTTAAGGAAACCATTTTGCGTTCGGATGTGACTTATGATTTGGCAGTGGAAAACATTGACATCGGTGGACCGTCCATGCTTCGCTCTGCGGCTAAAAACCACGCCAGTGTCACAGTAGTGGTTGACCCAGCTGACTATGCGGTGGTGCTGGATGAGCTAAAAGCAACTGGCGAGACGGCCTATGAGACCCGTCAACGCTTGGCAGCCAAAGTCTTCCGCCATACCGCAGCCTACGATGCCTTGATTGCTGCCTACTTTACAGAGCAGGTCGGTGAAACCAAGCCAGAGAAATTGACCTTGACCTACGACTTGAATCAGTCCATGCGTTACGGTGAAAACCCTCAACAGGATGCGGATTTTTACCAAAATGCTATTCCGACGGATTACTCGATTGCCTCTGCAAAGCAATTAAACGGAAAGGAGTTGTCTTTCAACAATATCCGTGACGCAGATGCGGCGATTCGCATTATCCGTGACTTCAAGGACCGTCCGACAGTGGTGGCCCTCAAGCACATGAACCCATGCGGAATCGGTCAAGCAGACACCGTTGAGCAAGCTTGGGACTATGCCTACGATGCTGATCCGGTTTCCATTTTCGGTGGGATTGTCGTCTTAAACCGTGAGGTGGATGCTGCGACGGCTGAAAAGATGCACCCGATTTTCCTTGAAATCATCATTGCCCCGTCTTATTCAGAAGAAGCGCTAGCTATTTTGACCAATAAAAAGAAAAACTTGCGTCTCTTAGAATTGCCATTTGATGCCCAAGACGCCAGCGAGAAAGAAGCCGAGTATACAGGTGTCGTCGGTGGGATGTTGGTGCAAAACCAAGACGTGGTCAAAGAAGTCCCAGCGGACTGGCAGGTGGTAACAGAGCGTCAGCCGGATGAGCAAGAACGCGTTGCTCTTGAGTTTGCCTGGAAAGCCATCAAGTACGTCAAGTCAAATGGTATCTTGATTTCCAACGACCACCAAACCCTTGGTGTTGGGCCTGGTCAGACCAACCGTGTCGCTTCTGTCCGTATCGCCGTCGAGCAAGCCAAAGACCGTCTGGACGGCGCAGTCCTTGCTTCTGATGCCTTCTTCCCATTTGCGGACAACATTGAAGAAATCGCAGCAGCAGGAATCAAGGCCATTATCCAGCCTGGTGGCTCTGTCCGTGACCAAGACTCGATTGATGCGGCTAACAAGCACGGCATTACCATGGTCTTCACCGGTGTGAGACACTTTAGACATTAAAAAAAGCGCCATCCGAATGGATGGCTTTTACCGTGTTTGATTTTTCTGTCTTGTAATCGGGAAAACGGATAAACACATTCTATAAAAGCAAGAAATTCCCCTTATTTTTCCGAACGTTTGCTGGCTTTTCCATAAAACAACCCGTAAAATCGAACGATTGTGATATAATGGTTTTATATAATTCGTAAAAAGAACAATAATTGTTCTTGTCACTAGTAAACAATGAGGAGTTTCTGATGAAATTATTGGTTGTTGGTTCGGGTGGTCGTGAACATGCGATTGCTAAAAAGTTGTTAGAATCAAAAGAGGTTGAACAGGTCTTTGTAGCCCCAGGAAATGATGGTATGACCCTGGATGGCTTGGATCTGGTAGATATTGGGATTTCCGAACATTCTGCTCTGATCACCTTTGCAAAAGAACATCAGATTGCATGGACCTTTGTAGGACCAGATGATGCCCTAGCAGCTGGGATCGTTGATGAGTTTAACCAGGCTGGTCTCAAGGCTTTTGGGCCAAGTAAATTGGCCGCGGAGCTTGAGTGGTCCAAGGATTTTGCCAAGCAAATCATGGTCAAATACGGCATTCCAACAGCAGCCTTTGGCACATTTGCCGACTTTGAGGAGGCTAAAGCCTACATCGAAGAACAAGGGGCTCCCATTGTTGTCAAGGCCGATGGCCTAGCGCTTGGTAAGGGCGTGGTTGTTGCTGAAACGGTCGAAGAAGCCGTGGAGGCAGCTCGTGAGATGCTTCTCGACAACCGCTTTGGAGATGCCGGTGCTCGTGTGGTTATCGAAGAGTTCCTAGATGGTGAAGAGTTCTCCCTTTTTGCCTTTGCCAATGGCGACCAATACGACATCATGCCGACAGCCCAGGACCACAAGCGTGCCTACGACGGTGATAAGGGACCGAATACAGGTGGTATGGGTGCCTACGCTCCCGTCCCTCATCTGCCACAAAACCTTGTGGATACAGTTGTTGCGACCATCGTTGAGCCTGTTCTCAAAGGCATGATCGCAGAAGGACGTCCGTACCTGGGCATTCTCTACTGTGGCTTGATTGTGACGGCTGATGGTCCTAAAGTTATTGAGTTCAACGCCCGCTTTGGCGACCCTGAAACCCAGATTATCCTACCTCGCCTAAGGTCAGATTTTGCCCAAAACATCACCGATATTTTAAACAAACAGACCCCAGACATCCAGTGGCAGGAAAATGGTGTCACCCTCGGAGTGGTTGTCGCCTCAAATGGCTATCCCCTTGATTACGAAAAAGGTGTGCACCTGCCAGCTAAGACCGAAGGTGACATCATCACCTATTATTCAGGGGCTAAGTTTGATGAAAATGGCAAAGCTCTACTGTCAAATGGTGGACGTGTCTATATGCTGGTCACCACATCCGATACCGTCTCAGCTGCGCAGGACAACATCTATACCGAACTCGCCAAACAAGAAACCCAAGGCCTCTTTTATCGGAAGGATATTGGTAGCAAGGCGATTCAGTAATAGTAGCGACAGCAAACGAGGCGTAACCTCGTTAGTTCGCTAGTCCTCGCCGCAGTGAAACCATGCGAGAAGTATTCTCGCATGGGCGGAGGTTGAGAGACCTTAGGTTCGCAACCTAGCAATGAAATCCCGAAGGGAGTTGCTTGTGTCCGCCACTGCTTAAGAGGACTAGCAAAAAAAGAAAAGGAAAATTTCTATGAACCCAATCATTTCCATTATCATGGGCTCCAGCTCCGACTGGGCCACCATGCAAAAAGCAGCCCAAGTCCTCGATGACTTCGGTGTCCCTTATGAAAAGAAAGTTGTCTCTGCCCACCGTACTCCAGACCTCATGTTTCAGCATGCCGAAGAGGCTCGCGATCGTGGCATCAAGGTTATCATCGCAGGTGCAGGTGGAGCGGCCCACTTGCCAGGTATGGTAGCCGCTAAGACGACCCTTCCGGTTATCGGAGTTCCTGTCAAATCCCGCGCCCTTTCTGGCCTTGATTCACTCTATTCCATCGTCCAGATGCCAGGTGGTGTGCCTGTGGCGACCATGGCGATTGGAGAGGCGGGAGCGACCAATGCAGCCCTGACGGCTCTCCGGATTCTCTCGATTGAAGACGCACAGATTGCTCAGCAGTTGGCAGATTTTGCTGTCCAGCAAGGAAAGATTGCGGAGGCTATGACAGATGACCTCAACTAACCCAAGCAAAACCATCGGCATCATCGGCGGTGGGCAACTAGGCCAGATGATGGCCATTTCAGCCATCTACATGGGCCACAAGGTGATTGCCCTAGACCAAGCTGCAGACTGCCCAGCTTCCCGTGTGGCAGAGATGATTGTGGCGCCTTATGATGATGTGACTGCCCTTCGCCAGCTAGCGGAACGCTGCGATGTCCTCACCTATGAATTTGAAAATGTGGATGCGGATGGTCTGGACGCGGTGGTCTCAGAGGGTCAGCTCCCGCAAGGGACCGATCTCCTGCGTATCTCGCAAAACCGTATTTTTGAAAAAGACTTTCTCGCCAATCAAGCAGGAGTCACGGTTGCTCCCTATCGGGTGATTGCATCTGCTCAGGACCTAGACGGTCTTGATTTTAGCAAAAAATACGTGCTAAAGACGGCAACCGGTGGTTACGATGGCCACGGTCAGGTTGTCCTTAAAGGGGCAGAGGACCTCCCAGAGGCCAAAGCCTTAGCAGAGACCACTAATTGTGTTCTGGAAGAATTTGTTGCCTTTGATTTGGAGATTTCTGTACTGATTTCAGGAAACGGTAAAGATTTCACTGTCTTTCCCGTCCAAGAAAACCAACACCGAAACAACATTCTCTCGAAAACCATTGTCCCGGCCCGGATTTCAGATGCCTTGGCTCAAAAAGCCCAAGAAATGGCTAAAAAAATCGCCCAACACTTGCACTTAGCTGGGACACTCTGTGTGGAACTTTTTGTGGCCGGTGACAAGATTGTGGTCAATGAAATCGCCCCTCGCCCTCACAATTCAGGCCATTATTCCATTGAAGCCTGCAATTTCTCCCAGTTTGACACCCATGTCCTGGGAGTGCTCGGTGCGCCCCTTCCTGAGATTGAACTCCTTCGCCCAGCCGTCATGCTCAACGTTCTCGGACAAGACATGGCAGCAGCGCAAGCTTTTTGTACCAAAAACCCTAGCGCCCACCTCCACCTTTATGGTAAACTAGAAGCAAAGCACAACCGCAAGATGGGACATGTGACGGTGTTGGGGGAAGATGCGGAAAGTGTGGAGGAGTTTTGAAAAGTGAAAATATTTGAATTGGTAAAATGGTTAACGAGTAAAGCAAAACGTATTTCTCAGTTGAATGTGAAAAAAGAAACTAAGCAGTTAATCTCCGTTGGTATAGGTTTCTTAACGATAATCTTATTGAAACAGAATGATTTTTTGTCTAAGTTCATAGCTGTAGTTATGATTTTGGGATTACTGTTCTTTTGGAAGAATAATTTAGTTCTTTGGATAAAGTCAAACTATGAATTATTTAGACAGATTCGAAACAGAAGCTATTTTTTTGTTATTGAAAAAGGATATAAAAATGATTTAAAAAAACGCCGTGAATTAGGCAGTGCGGTGTATGCTTTAACAAATATTGTTTTTTTGTAGTTGTTTTGTTTTTAGCAGAAATGACTTCAATTTTTAATGTTCAATCTATTGCTTTGGTAGTGATAAATGGCTTGCTTTACATAGCAATGTTTGGAATCTTATTTGCTGTTCGAAATTATTTAACTGGACTTTATTATTATCTTCTACCTTGGGTGGTGCTACTTTTTACAATAGATTATGTGGGTTCATATTCTACTATAAAAGCATTTGCGATTTATGTTTTAGTAGTTTTGATTTCCTACATCATTTTAACAATATTTTTACCACTACATTCATTAAGAAAAATAACCAGTAGCACATGTATATTTGGTGTTCTAACTACTTTACTAGTTCCTTTACTTTTAGAGTATGTTTTAAAATATTATATGTTAGATACTATCCAAAACGATTTTATATCTAAGCCAATAACAATTGATTTACTTAAGAATGCTAATATTTCTGCTGATATGTTATCTTTTGTAAGAGAGAATCCCACTATTCTTGACTTAATGAATAGATTTAGAGAAGTGTCGGTTTCTTATGAACTTAATTCCATGACTTCAGAATTATCTGTAATACGTTTTCTAGTACTTACATCTTACTCGCTTGGAACAATAATTATTACTTTGAAAATTAAATTGGGTGAATCAAAAGCAAAAGATATATACTCAATAATTAAGTCATCAGAGGATATAGATTATCGACAGTTAAGAGATTGTATTTTTTATGGTGGAGAAAAATATGAGGATAAGATAATGGCAAATCAGAGATTTGAGCAGATTATTATTAGTGAAGAAGAGAGAGTTGATAAGTATATTGACGACACGTGGTGGATAAAATATCCTTCCAAATTTATCATATTCTGTAGTTCAATATTAAAAAAGTTGATTTAAAGATATGATTAGGAGGTTGAATTGGGAACATATATTGAACTTTGTGCACATAACTTGACTATTGATTGGGGAAAAAATGATTATTATCGAACTTATTCATGGTTATTTAGAGACAATGGTCTAGGATTAAAATCCGATAATTACAATCATTTAGAAGCCTCTTTAGCAATGTCCGATAAGATTGCTAATGTAAAATTTCGATTAGATAATTTAGGTTATTCTCTCTCTGAAACTAATGGTAAACTTAGTCAAGCAATTGACGTTTGGAATCGAACACATAATTTTCCAGACATATCTCAATTGATTGTTGATTTTATCGCTTCTATAGATTTAGATGCTGTGGATGATTTGTTTTTACTTAAAGAAGCGGAAGGATATGTTACTGATGCTGATTTAAATTTATGGCTTGCTCAAAAAATTGAGCATAATTCTCAGTATTCCGTAAAAAAGGAAGAGATGGTGGCCTCTTTAGAAGATAAGGAATCCTATTTTGATGGTCTAGAAGATTTTTTTCGTGAACTTGATAGATGCATTATTTTAAGATTACTGTGTGAAAATCCGAAAAATTTATCAAAAGAATTAAAATGGTTTTGCTATGATATAGTAGATTCTGGCTGGGCTTCTGAGGAAGATATCAATTACTTTGATGATAAATATTTTATTATCGAACATAATAAATTGTATGGGAAATTAAATAGATACGCTATTCAACAGAATAATGTTGGAGGTGGCTTGCAAGCGTTTGATAGTTGGTTATCACAAAAAGGTTTGTCACAAAATAGATATTATCAGCAAGAAAATTTAGTAACAGGTAATTTAACATCGAAAAAATTTACCACTCCGACTTTTATTAGAAATATTATTCATCATCCTGAAAATGTTAACAATACTTTCAATGACAGTGATTTAAAAGAATCAATTAATTCTATGCTTGATATAATTAAACATAATAATATCAATTTAATCTAAAGTAGAATTCATGCTAACACGTTATTCACGCCCTGGGATAGCGAATATTTGGGGTGGAGAGAACAAGTGCTGTGTTTAGTTGGAGGAGTAATAACAGTAGTAGGTATAATGGTTTGAGAATTAAATAAATAAAAAAATAAAAGAGAATATTATTTTTAATGTTGAAAATGCCAGAGGGACATGGAGAATAAAATATGGTTCAAATATTATTTAATCAGTACGGTGTAAATTATGATAGAGAGTTGGGGATTATTTTAAAGAAGTCTAAACAAATTAAATTAAGAGACACTCTAGCTTATTTTCCTACGCGGTGGTCAGATTCGGGATATTATTTTACCTATGATTGCTATTATTTTAATAACAGAGGTGGGGTAAAATTTGTAGGAAAGGCCAAAGTTTTCAATACATCATTTTTCAGTAATAGTAAAAACAGAGAGTTTTCTTCTAATTTTCCAAATAATAAGCAGATAAAAAAGCAGGATTTTAAGTCATTAGGACTGACATTTAGCTATTATAAGAGATTGAATGATATATTCCAAGAACAATATAGAGATATTCTGAAGCGCATAAAAGATTGTTTTGAAAGTGATAATCAACATAAAAAATTGAGAAATTTTTTAAATACTCAACCAAGTGAAAAAAGTTTATTGTCTAATGTACAAAAATATGAGGAAGTAATTCTTAGTTCAGATGAATCTAAGATAATCCATTCTTTGTTTGAGTATTTGGAATCTAAAACATTAGTACCTTTTAATAGAGTTATGTTGCTATCTAATTTTAGTGAAGAGGTTTCAAAAATTGAAAACGATGAATTTAGTAAGTTTTTAATGAATAAAGGAGAAGAGTACCTTCATAGGGTAGAAAGTTTCATATTTTTTGAAGGTTTTATCAATTATTATCAGGAAAATTCAAGTTTTAAGGATGATGATGTTAAGAGTATTTTGAAGCATATAAGGAATAAGTTTAAAGAAAATATTTTTCTTAGATCCAAAATAGATCGGCTTCTTGACACGGATTTGAGTGAAATTGAACAGATTATTCAAAATATAAAAAAAGAACTCCTTGTAGTGGAAGCTGACACTACTCACTTAAAATTAGGACATTTTTCAAATTTAGAAATTTACAAAAAAATACTAGAGATAGATTCTGGAAAAATGGAAGAAGGGGAAAAAACGATTAATTCCAATCTGAGATTAACAAATGCTAATCAGCTAAACGATCCTCTTGAAGGTAGGGCTCTATATAAATTTTTAAAACTAACTCAAAATTCTAATTGTTATGAACAATCCGATATATATATGATTTGTGCAACAACAAATTTAGATAGTTTGCCAATGTGGGAACAATATGGGAATCACTCAGAAGGAATATCTATTACTTTCACAAAAGACTTCATTAATGAAGTTATAACTAAATCCAAAGCGGATATATACAAAGTGTGTTACTTATATTTAGAGGGCAAAAAAATAAAAACTGATGGCTTGGATTTAGCAAAATCATCTAAAATAGAAGATTTATTAGAAAAGTTAAGCGAGAAAATCCAGGAAACACAAAATTATCATTATGAAATTATTCAAATGTTAAAAGGGATTAATTACCTTTTTAAGAAAAAAGATTATGCATATGAAAATGAATATAGGATAATCTTAGATTTAGGTCAGCATGGTGAGAGTATTGATATAGTACCAATGTATAATCCTAAGAGTCCGTTACCATTTCTGTATACATATTTGGATAATTTATCTTCAGATAAGTATAGTGAGATAATATTTGGACCGAAAACAGGTGATTGGGACTATCTGGCTCCATATTTATTATATTTATCTCCAGGATTAAAAATAATAAAATCAGAAATTGATTTTAGATAAATTTAGAAATAGACATTAGAAAGGAATGGGCTTTAGAATTTCTAATTTGGTTGGACTGAAACATTGGAAATACAGTGTTCAGGAAATAAACTTACTAGCGATTTATGAAAACTAGTGGCCCTTAATAAATTAATAAAATGCTATCACGTTATTCACGCCCAGAGATGGCGTCCATTTGGAGTGAAGAAAATAAGTACAAGGCTTGGCTAGAGGTGGAAATTCTCGCTGACGAGGCCTGGGCTGAGTTGGGGGAAATCCCCAAGGAAGATGTGGCCCTCATTCGTGAGAAGGCTGGCTTTGACATTGACCGGATTTTAGAGATTGAAGAGGAGACCCGCCATGACGTGGTGGCCTTTACCCGCGCGGTGTCAGAGACGCTTGGTGAAGAGCGCAAGTGGGTCCACTATGGCCTGACCTCGACCGACGTTGTCGACACGGCTTATGGCTACCTCTACAAGCAGGCCAACGACATTATCCGCAAGGATTTGGCTAATTTTACGCAGATTGTGGCCGACAAGGCGCGTGAGCACAAGTACACCATCATGATGGGCCGGACCCACGGGGTGCATGCGGAGCCTACGACTTTTGGTCTCAAGCTGGCAACCTGGTACAGCGAGATGAAGCGTAATCAAGAGCGTTTCGAGCGTGCAGCTGCTGGGGTTGAAGCTGGAAAAATTTCTGGAGCCGTTGGGAACTTTGCCAATATCCCTCCATTCGTCGAGGAGTATGTCTGTGGTAAATTAGGCATCCGCCCGCAAGAAATTTCAACGCAGGTGTTACCTCGTGACCTCCACGCCGAATACTTTGCGGTACTGGCTAGCATCGCGACTTCCATCGAGCGCATGGCGACGGAGATTCGTGGGCTTCAAAAATCAGAGCAACGCGAAGTCGAAGAATTCTTTGCCAAGGGCCAAAAAGGCAGCTCTGCCATGCCCCATAAACGTAACCCGATTGGTTCTGAAAACATGACGGGACTGGCCCGCGTGATCCGTGGTCACATGGTGACCGCCTATGAAAATGTGCCTCTCTGGCATGAGCGGGACATTTCCCACTCATCGGCTGAGCGCATTATCACGCCGGATACAACCATCCTCATCAACTACATGCTCAACCGCTTTGGCAATATCGTCAAGAATTTGACGGTCTTCCCAGAAAACATGATCCGCAACATGAACTCGACCTTTGGCCTCATTTACAGCCAACGCGTTATGCTCAAGTTGATTGAAAAAGGCATGACCCGGGAGGAAGCCTATGACTTGGTGCAGCCAAAGACGGCTCATTCTTGGGACAACCAAGTGGATTTCAAACCGCTCTTGGAAGCTGATGAAAAAGTCACTGCCAAGTTAAGCCAAGCAGAAATCGATGAACTCTTTGACCCAAGCTACTACGCTAGCCGTGTCGACGACGTGTTTGAACGTTTAGGTTTATCGTAAAAAGCGCATCCTGCTACTTATGTAGCAGGATTTTTACACAAATGAAAAAAATCAGAAAATTCAAGCAAACAGAGATGAAAACTACTATTTTTTTGGTATAATATTTGAGAGATAAAAATCTGGAGAGATAGTTTATGGACAATAAAGAATTTGGTGCTAAGGTTCGTTCATTACGTGAATCTAAAAAAATTACTCGTGAAGAAATGTGTGGAGACGAAACGGAACTATCCGTTCGACAATTAGCACGGATTGAAGCAGGGCAATCCGCTCCTACACTTGGGAAAGTTACATTTATAGCTAATTATCTAGATGTTTCTGTTGGCTATTTAACAGATGGTGAAAATATCAATCTTCCACATCGATACAAAGATTTAAAATATAAAATTCTTAGAATACCGACTTATAAAGATGAGGAACGAATTCACAAAAGAGAAGCATTTTTTGATGAGATTTTTGAAGATTATTATGATTCTTTGCCTGAGGAAGAACAACTATTAATAGATTCTATGCAAGCTGTACTTGATGTCAGTGTTAGTTTGAATGTTGATTTTGGCGCTGGTATTCTGAGTGATTATTTTGACCAGGTTAAGAAAAAGAAGGTATATAGTTTAAATGATTATGTTTTCATTGATTTATATACGACATGTTCTTTAGTTTCTTATTTTGACAAAGACTATTATGATGAAGAGTGGGTTTTAGATATGTTTGAAAATTTATTTCAACAGAGAAATCATTTATCTCCGAAAGAATCTTTTGTTTTGATTAATTGTTTGATAGCTTGTGCGAGTATTTTTTGCTATAAAAAAGAATTTTCTCATGTTCAGAGAGGAAATGAATACTTGCGGCTGATAATGGAAGAGACACAAGATTTTCAGCGTATGCCAATTTTGTGTATGTTAGAATGGAAATGTCATTTATATCTAGATAGAAATAGAGAACTGGCTGAAGAAAAATACAATTTTGCTGTTATGGGAGCTAAATTTGCTAAAGATAGTTATTTGGAAGAACGCTTAGTAGCAGAATGGGCCATAGATACTAGGTGACATTTTTGGCATGTTAAAGAATTAATAACAAAAGTATACTTACAATTGTAAATAATAAATTGAGGTATATCTTTATGTTTAATAAATTAAAGTTCTTTTTGTTCAAACACCGTCAAATTATCTTAGCAGCAGCACTTATTGGGCTGATTCTTTTTCGAAGCTCAGATGACGATCATCCATTTGTTTGGTGGCGACCATAGTTGTGATATCTTAAGACAGGAAAACACCTGTCTTTTTTGGTATAATATTCCCATGAACAGAATTTTAGACAATGAAATCATAGGGGACGAGGAACAGGTTGAGCGGACGCTCCGTCCTCAGAAATTAAACGAATACATTGGTCAAGACAAGGTTAAAGACCAATTGAAAATTTTCATCGAGGCGGCTAAGATGCGGGACGAGGCCTTAGACCACGCTCTCTTGTTCGGACCTCCTGGTCTGGGAAAGACAACCATGGCTTTTGTGATTGCCAATGAATTGGGTGTTAATATCAAGCAAACATCCGGTCCTGTTATTGAGAAAGCTGGTGACTTGGTGGCTATTTTAAATGACTTGGAGCCAGGGGACGTTCTCTTTATCGATGAGATTCACCGGATGCCGATGGCAGTTGAGGAAATCCTCTACTCTGCTATGGAAGATTTTTACATTGATATCATGATTGGGGCGGGCGAAGCCAGTCGCTCCGTTCATTTGGAGTTACCTCCCTTTACCTTAATTGGAGCCACGACGCGTGCGGGAATGTTGTCCAATCCTTTGCGGGCTCGTTTTGGGATTACAGGGCACATGGAATACTATGAGCTGGAAGATTTGACAGAAATTGTTGAGCGGACGGCTGATATTTTTGAAATGGAAATTACCCATGAAGCAGCTATTGAGTTGGCGAGACGCTCTCGTGGAACGCCGCGTATTGCCAATCGCCTGTTGAAGCGCGTGCGCGATTTTGCTCAGATTGTGGGAGATGGATTGATTGATGATGCCATTACAGACAAGGCTCTAAGTATGCTCGATGTTGATCGGGAAGGCCTGGATTATGTTGACCAAAAGATATTAAAAACTATGATTGAGGTCTATAACGGTGGACCAGTTGGACTGGGAACCCTATCTGTCAACATTGCAGAAGAAAGGGATACAGTCGAAGACATGTACGAACCTTACTTAATCCAAAAGGGATTTATCATGCGGACGCGGACTGGTCGTGTAGCAACAGAAAAAGCCTATCAGCATTTGGGCTACCCCTATACACAAAAATAAGGAGACAAATGGAGAACATCACCTTTATTTGGGATTTAGATGGCACCTTATTAGACTCTTATCCAGCCATTTTAGCAGGACTTGAAGAAACCTATCAGCATTTTGGACTTTCCTTTGATGCCAAAAAAGTCGAAGACTATATTTTGGCCAAATCGGTTCATGACTTGTTAAAAGAAGTGGCCGAGAAAGAAGGTCTTTCGCTGGCTGAAATGTCTGCTTTTCGTGCCAATTCCTTACGGGAAAAGAATGCTAAGGTCCAGTTGATGGTAGGAGCACGTGAAGTGCTAGAGTGGACGCGATTAAAGGGTATAGAAAATTTCATCTATACCCACAAGGGCAATAATGCTCACCTGTTGTTGCAACAGTTTGAAATTGACCATTATTTTAAAGAAGTAGTGACAGGAGAAGATGGCTTCAAACGAAAACCAGATCCTGAAGCCCTGGTATATTTGATTGAAAAGTACAACTTAAATCCTGTCAACACAACCTACATTGGTGATCGCTTGTTGGATGCTGAAACGGCCTTGGCAGCGGGCATTCGTAGTCTTAATTTAAAAATAGATGGAGTAGCAGGCAATGAAAAAATTACCTGTCTACAAGACATTCCGTTTTTGTTTGAGCAAAAATAGTGTCCTAGTCAGCATACCTATTTCATACAACGAAAAGCTTGTTTTTACAAGCTTTTTAATGATTGTGATAAACTAGTAATTATGAAAGAAAAGATGAAGCAATTATTAGCGTCTGATCCAGACATTCAATGTATTTTAAGGATTTTAGCAAAATTACAGTTGCAAGACGCCTGGTTATGTGCGGGAACTGTCAGAAATTTTCTTTGGAACCACCTGTCTGGCAAACCAGCCTTTGACAAGGAAACAGATATTGATCTTATTTTCTATGATAAAAAGATTAGCTGGGAAGAGACAAGCAAAATAGAAGAAAACTTAAAAATAAGGTATCCGCAGTACAAGTGGGAATTAAAAAATCAAGTGGATATGCATATTCATAGTCCCAACACCTTGCCTTACCAAAGTGCCCGGGATGCCATGTCCAAATATCCTGAGACCTGCACGGCTATTGGTATTCGATATACAGGGGAAAACGACATGGAACTTTTTCTTCCTTATGGCATCGAGAGTATAACTTCCTTTCTGATTGAACCAACCCCACATTTTCGAGAGGATCCCCAACGAATGGCTGTTTACAAAGAGCGGCTTGCAAAGAAAGATTGGTTTAGCAAGTGGCCACAATTAAGAATAAAGTAACCAAAGAAGATCTCTGCAGTCAGTGCAGAGATTTTTTAATAAAAAAAGAGCAATATTCCTTGCATTGGGGCGGATTATCTGTTATACTGTTTTGGTGCCGTAAAAATTACGGCTGTAGCTTTGACGCAGGAGGTTGCGACACGCTCGGTTGCATTGCCACGCAACACGTGTTGGTTTTCCTGAAGAGCTAGCCTATTATCTTAAATAGACGAAAAGGAGAAAAAGATGGCAAACAAAAAAATCCGCATCCGCTTGAAAGCGTACGAACACCGTACACTTGATACAGCTGCTGCAAAAATCGTAGAAACTGCGACTCGTACAGGTGCTGAAGTTGCTGGACCAGTTCCGCTTCCAACTGAACGTAACCTTTACACAATTATTCGTGCGACTCACAAATACAAAGACTCTCGCGAACAATTTGAGATGCGTACACACAAACGTTTGATTGATATCATCAACCCAACTCAAAAAACTGTTGACGCTTTGATGAAATTGGATCTCCCAAGTGGTGTAAACGTAGAAATCAAACTTTAATTTGATTACCTGAGCATGAAAAACGCTCGTTAAAAACTTTTTAAAAAAATAAGAAAAGGAAATAATTTTCTCATGACAAAAGGAATCTTAGGGAAAAAAGTGGGAATGACTCAAATCTTCACTGATTCTGGTGAATTTATCCCTGTAACTGTCATTGAAGCAACTCCAAACGTTGTCCTTCAAGTGAAAACCGTTGAAACTGATGGCTACGCTGCAGTTCAAGTTGGTTTTGATGATAAACGCGAAGTATTGAGTAACAAACCTGCCAAAGGCCATGTAGCGAAAGCTAACACTGCTCCTAAGCGCTTCATTCGTGAATTTAAAAACATTGAAGGCTTAGAAGTTGGAGCAGAAATTACTGTTGACACATTTGCAGCTGGAGATGTTGTGGATGTAACTGGTACTTCAAAAGGTAAAGGTTTCCAAGGTGTTATCAAACGTCACGGACAATCTCGTGGTCCTATGGCTCACGGTTCTCGTTACCACCGTCGTCCAGGTTCAATGGGACCTGTTGCACCTAACCGCGTATTTAAAGGTAAAAACCTTGCAGGACGTATGGGTGGTGACCGTGTAACAATTCAAAACCTTGAAGTTGTACAAGTTGTTCCAGAAAAGAACGTTATCCTTATTAAAGGTAACGTGCCAGGTGCTAAGAAATCTCTTATCACCATCAAGTCAGCTGTTAAAGCTGGTAAATAATAAGGAAAGGGGAAATCAGTCGAAATGGCAAACGTAACATTATTTGACCAAACTGGTAAACAAACTGGTGAAGTAACATTGAACGATGCGGTTTTTGGTATCGAACCAAACGAAGCAGTTGTATTTGATGTTATCATCAGCCAACGCGCAAGCCTCCGTCAAGGAACTCATGCAGTGAAAAACCGCTCAGCAGTTCGTGGTGGTGGTCGTAAACCATGGCGCCAAAAAGGAACTGGACGTGCTCGTCAAGGTTCTATCCGTTCACCACAATGGCGTGGTGGTGGTGTAGTCTTCGGACCAACTCCACGTTCATACGCGTACAAACTTCCACAAAAAGTTCGTCGCTTGGCACTTAAATCTGTTTACTCAGGAAAAGTTGCTGAAAACAAATTTGTAGCTGTTGACTCTCTTGAATTTGCAGCTCCAAAAACAGCTGAATTTGCTAAAGTTCTTGCTGCATTGAGCATTGATTCAAAAGTCCTTGTTATTCTTGAAGAAGGCAACGAATTCGCAGCTCTTTCAGCTCGCAACCTTCCAAACGTGAAAGTTGCAACTGCAACAACTGCAAGTGTTCTTGACATCGCAAACAGTGACAAACTTCTTGTGACTCAAGCAGCTATCTCTAAAATCGAGGAGGTTCTTGCATAATGAATTTGTATGATGTTATCAAAAAACCTGTCATCACAGAAAGCTCAATGGGCCTACTTGAATCAGGTAAATATGTATTTGAAGTGGACACTCGTGCACACAAATTATTGATCAAACAAGCTGTTGAAGCTGCGTTTGAAGGTGTTAAAGTTGCAAATGTTAACACAATCAATGTAAAACCTAAAACAAAACGCGTTGGTCGTTATGTAGGTCGCACAAACAAAGTTAAGAAAGCTATCATCACTCTTACAGCTGATTCAAAAGCAATCGAGTTGTTCGCAGCTGAAGCTGAATAATCTAAGGAGGAAATAACGTGGGTATTAAAGTTTATAAACCAACGACAAATGGCCGTCGTAACATGACTTCTTTGGATTTCGCTGAAATCACTACAAGCACACCTGAGAAATCATTGCTTGTTTCGTTGAAGAAAACTGCTGGTCGTAACAACAACGGTCGTATCACAGTTCGTCACCACGGTGGTGGACACAAACGTCATTACCGTTTGATTGACTTCAAACGGAACAAAGATGGTGTTGAAGCGGTTGTTAAAACAGTTGAGTACGATCCAAACCGTACAGCTAACATCGCTCTTGTACATTATACAGACGGTGTGAAAGCTTACATTCTTGCACCAAAAGGTCTTGAGGTTGGTCAACGCATCGTTTCTGGTCCAGATGCGGATATTAAAGTTGGTAACGCATTGCCGCTTGCAAACATCCCAGTTGGTACAGTGATTCACAATATCGAGTTGAAACCAGGTCGCGGTGGTGAGTTGGTTCGCGCTGCAGGTGCTTCTGCTCAAGTATTGGGTCAAGAAGGTAAATACGTACTTGTTCGTCTTCAATCTGGCGAAGTTCGTATGATTCTTGGTACTTGCCGTGCTACTGTTGGTAGCGTTGGTAACGAGCAACAATCACTTGTTAACATTGGTAAAGCAGGACGTAACCGTTGGAAAGGTATCCGCCCAACAGTTCGTGGTTCTGTAATGAACCCTAACGATCACCCACACGGTGGTGGTGAAGGTAAAGCACCAGTTGGACGTAAAGCGCCATCTACTCCATGGGGTAAACCTGCGCTTGGCCTTAAAACTCGTAACAAAAAAGCGAAATCTGACAAACTAATCGTTCGTCGTCGTAACCAAAAATAATTTTTAGTTACTAGCTAATATTGGGAGAGTAAATCTCACCAAACACTTCCGCCAGCTCGGTAGTCGGCTTTTAGCCGACAAGCCGTTGTGGTACAACATTTAAAGGAGAAAACTACAAAATGGGACGTAGTCTTAAAAAAGGACCTTTCGTCGATGAGCATTTGATGAAAAAAGTTGAAGCTCAAGCAAATGACGAAAAGAAAAAAGTAATTAAAACTTGGTCACGTCGTTCAACGATTTTCCCAAGTTTCATCGGTTATACAATTGCAGTATATGACGGACGTAAACATGTACCTGTTTACATCCAAGAAGACATGGTGGGTCACAAACTTGGTGAATTTGCACCAACTCGTACTTACAAAGGTCATGCTGCGGACGACAAGAAAACTCGTAGAAAATAATAGGAGGAGAACACAATGGCAGAAATTACTTCAGCTAAAGCAACTGCTCGCACAGTACGTGTTTCACCTCGTAAATCACGTCTTATCTTGGACAACATCCGTGGTAAAAGCGTAGCAGACGCAATTGCAATTTTAAAATTCACACCAAACAAAGCAGCAGGTATCATTGAGGGCGTATTGAACTCAGCGGTAGCAAATGCTGAAAACAACTTTGGTTTAGAAAAAGCTAACTTGGTGGTTAGTGAATGTTTCGCAAACGAAGGACCAACTCTTAAACGTTTCCGTCCACGTGCGAAAGGTTCAGCTTCACCAATCAACAAACGCACAGCTCACATCACAGTAGTTGTGGAAGAAAAATAGGAGGTAAAAACGTGGGACAAAAAGTACATCCAATTGGTATGCGTGTCGGCATCATCCGTGACTGGGATGCTAAATGGTATGCTGAAAAAGAATACGCGGATTACCTTCATGAAGATCTTTCAATCCGCAACTTTATCAACAAAGAGTTGGCTGATGCGTCAGTTTCAACGATTGAAATTGAACGTGCAGTAAATAAAGTTATCGTTTCTATCCACACTGCAAAACCAGGTATGGTTATTGGTAAGTCTGGTAGCAACGTTGACGCACTTCGTGCACAATTAAACAAATTGACAGGCAAACAAGTTCACATCAACATCATCGAAATCAAGTCTCCAGACTTGGATGCGCATCTTGTTGGTGAAAGCATTGCTCGTCAATTGGAGCAACGTGTTGCTTTCCGTCGTGCACAAAAACAAGCTATCCAACGTGCTATGCGCGCTGGTGCAAAAGGTATCAAAACACAAGTTTCTGGTCGTTTGAACGGTGCGGATATCGCCCGTAGCGAAGGTTACTCTGAAGGAACAGTGCCACTCCACACACTTCGTGCTGATATCGACTATGCTTGGGAAGAAGCTCTTACAACTTACGGTAAACTAGGCGTTAAAGTTTGGATCTACCGTGGTGAAGTTCTCCCAGCTCGTAAAAACACAAAGGGAGGTAAATAACCAATGTTAGTACCTAAACGTGTTAAACACCGTCGTGAATTCCGTGGAAAAATGCGCGGTGAAGCAAAAGGTGGTAAAGAAGTAGCATTTGGTGAATACGGCCTTCAAGCTACAACAAGCTCATGGATTACAAACCGTCAAATCGAGGCTGCTCGTATTGCGATGACGCGTTATATGAAACGTGGTGGTAAAGTTTGGATCAAAATCTTCCCACACAAATCATATACTGCAAAAGCTATCGGGGTACGTATGGGTTCTGGTAAAGGTGCACCTGAAGGTTGGGTTGCTCCAGTTAAACGTGGCAAAGTGATGTTTGAAGTAGCAGGTGTTTCTGAAGAAATCGCTCGCGAAGCATTCCGTCTTGCTGGCCACAAATTACCAGTTAAAGTTAAATTCGTAAAACGTGAAGCAGAATAAGGAGAAGACATGAAACTTAATGAAGTAAAAGAATTTGTTAAAGAACTTCGTGGCCTTTCTCAAGAAGAACTTGCAAAGCGCGAAAACGAATTGAAGAAAGAACTCTTCGATCTCCGTTTCCAAGCAGCTGCAGGTCAGCTTGAGCAAACTGCTCGTTTGAACGAAGTTAAAAAGCAAATTGCACGTATCAAAACTGTGCAATCAGAAGTTAAATAATAGACTAGGGAAGGAGAATTTCAATGGAACGCAATAATCGTAAAGTTCTTGTTGGACGCGTCGTATCTGACAAAATGGACAAAACCATCACTGTTGTAGTTGAAACTAAACGTAACCACCCAGTCTATGGTAAACGTATTAACTACTCTAAAAAATACAAAGCACATGATGAAAACAATACAGCCAAAGAAGGCGATATCGTTCGTATCATGGAAACTCGCCCACTTTCAGCTACAAAACGTTTCCGTCTTGTAGAAGTTGTGGAAGAAGCAGTTATCATTTAATCAAACTGAAAGGAGAAAACTCATATGATTCAAACAGAAACTCGTTTGAAAGTTGCTGACAACAGTGGCGCACGTGAAATCTTGACCATCAAAGTTTTGGGTGGTTCAGGACGCAAATTTGCAAACATTGGTGACGTTATCGTTGCATCAGTAAAACAAGCTACTCCTGGTGGTGCGGTTAAAAAAGGTGACGTTGTAAAAGCTGTTATCGTTCGTACTAAGACAGGTGCTCGTCGTGCAGATGGTTCATACATCAAGTTTGACGAAAATGCAGCAGTTATCATCCGTGAAGACAAAAACCCTCGCGGAACTCGTATCTTTGGCCCAGTGGCACGTGAATTGCGTGATGGCGGTTTCATGAAAATCGTTTCATTGGCACCAGAAGTACTTTAATTATCACAAACTAAGTCCCCTAGGTCTAACCTAGGGTGCCCTCAGGGCGTAAGAAATATATAGGAGAAAACCATGTTTGTAAAAAAAGGCGACAAAGTTCGCGTAATCGCTGGTAAAAACAAAGGCGTTGAAGCTGTTGTTCTTACAGCACTTCCAAAAATCAACAAAGTTGTTGTTGAAGGTGTTAACATGATGAAAAAACACCAAAAACCAAATAACGAAAACCCTCAAGGTGCGATCGTTGAAAAAGAAGCACCAATCCATGTGTCTAACGTACAAGTATTGGACAAAAATGGTGTTGCAGGACGTGTTGGTTACAAATTTGTAGACGGCAAAAAAGTTCGTTACAACAAAAAATCAGGCGAAGTGCTTGATTAATCACGAAGGAAAGGAGAAGTATAATGGCAAATCGTTTAAAAGAAAAATATCTTAATGAAGTAGTTCCTGCTTTGACTGAGCAATTTAATTATTCATCAGTTATGGCTGTGCCAAAAGTTGATAAGATCGTTTTGAACATGGGTGTTGGTGACGCTGTTTCTAACGCTAAAAACCTTGAGAAAGCTGCCGAAGAATTGGCTCTGATCTCAGGACAAAAACCACTTATCACTAAAGCTAAGAAATCAATCGCCGGCTTCCGTCTTCGTGAAGGGGTTGCTATCGGTGCAAAAGTAACCTTGCGTGGCGAACGTATGTATGAATTCTTGGATAAATTGGTTTCTGTATCACTTCCACGTGTACGTGACTTCCACGGTGTTCCAACAAAATCATTTGATGGACGTGGTAACTACACACTTGGTGTGAAAGAGCAATTGATTTTCCCTGAAATTAACTTTGATGATGTTGATAAGACTCGCGGTCTTGACATTGTTATCGTAACAACAGCAAACACTGATGAAGAATCACGTGCGTTGTTGGCTGGGCTTGGAATGCCTTTTGCAAAATAATAGGAGGTAAAAATAATGGCAAAGAAATCTATGGTTGCTCGTGAAGCAAAACGTCAAAAGATTGTTGATCGCTATGCTGAAAAACGCGCTGCGTTGAAAGCTGCTGGTGATTATGAAGGTTTAGCTAAATTACCTCGTAATGCATCTCCAACTCGCCTTCACAATCGTTGCCGTGTGACAGGTCGTCCACACGCATATATGGGCAAATTTGGCTTGAGCCGTATCACGTTCCGTGAGTTGGCGCACAAAGGTCAAATCCCAGGTGTTACAAAAGCTTCTTGGTAAAATAATGATGCAAAGGACGTTGAAAAACCGTGATAAAATAGGGGACTGACGTAGAAGTTTGAAAACTTCAAGAAAGTCTATCATTTTCACAAGGATTTTAGTCCGTGCTCAAACAACATGATACATCTGTATCGAAACAGCTCGAAAGAGCTCATTAACTGGTAAGTGCACAGCATACTGCCAGTAAGAGGAGAAAAACAAAATGGTTATGACTGACCCAATTGCAGACTTTTTAACCCGCATTCGTAATGCTAACCAAGCAAAACACGAAGTGCTTGAAGTTCCTGCATCAAACATCAAAAAAGGAATTGCTACAATTCTTAAAAACGAAGGTTTTGTAAAAAACGTTGAGTTTATCGAAGATGACAAACAAGGTGTTATTCGTGTGTTCTTGAAATATGGACAAAACGGAGAACGCGTTATCACAAACTTGAAACGTATCTCAAAACCAGGTCTTCGTGTTTACTCAAAACGCGACGATATTCCTAAAGTTCTTAATGGACTTGGAATTGCCATCATCTCTACATCAGAAGGTCTTGTGACAGATAAAGAAGCTCGTCAAAAGAACGTTGGTGGTGAGGTGTTAGCATACGTTTGGTAAAACCATGATACAAAGGGAGTAACGGACAAAGTGAAAATAGAAATTCTAACGAAGAATCCTTGCATTCTAAGTAGAATTATCTTTTTCACATAGGCCGTAGCTCGTGTTCAAATTAGCTGATTTGAATAGTATCGCCCCGTGAAAACTGGTCGATTAACGGCCTGACAATTTAACAGGAGAAAAATAATATGTCACGTATTGGTAACAAAGTAATCAACTTGCCAGCAGGTGTTGAGATTTCTCAAAACAATGGTGTTGTTACTGTAAAAGGACCTAAAGGTGAATTGACTCGTGAATTCAACACTAACATTGAAATTCGTGTTGAAGGAACAGAAGTTACACTTCATCGTCCAAATGACTCAAAAGAAATGAAGACTATCCACGGTACAAGCCGTGCTAACCTCAACAACATGGTTGTTGGTGTTTCTGAAGGCTTCAAAAAAGAACTTGAAATGAAAGGTGTCGGTTACCGTGCTCAATTAGCAGGAAACAAATTGACACTTGCTGTTGGTAAATCACATCCAGATGAAGTGGTTGCACCAGAAGGAATTACATTTGAAGTTCCATCGCCAACACTTATTCATGTGTCTGGTATCAATAAAGAAGTTGTTGGTCAAACAGCTGCTTACATCCGTAGCCTTCGCTCTCCAGAGCCATACAAAGGCAAAGGTATTCGCTATGTTGGTGAATACGTTCGTCTTAAAGAAGGTAAAACTGGTAAATAATCGATTGTTGGTGTGGTTTTTTTCCACATTCAATCTTATTTCCCAAAAGTCTGTCTCTTATAGGCAGAATCAATAAAAAAGAGGTGAAAATTGTGATTTCAAAACCAGATAAAAATAAAATCCGCCAAAAACGCCACCGTCGTGTTCGCGGTAAAATCTCTGGAACTGCTGCTCGCCCACGTTTGAACATTTTCCGTTCTAATACAGGCATCTACGCTCAAGTGATTGATGACGTAGCGGGTGTAACGCTCGCAAGCGCTTCTACTCTTGATAAAGAAGTTTCAAAAGGAACTAAAACAGAACAAGCCGTTGTTGTTGGTAAACTCGTTGCAGAACGTGCAGTTGCTAAAGGTATTACTGAAGTTGTCTTTGACCGCGGTGGATATCTCTATCACGGACGTGTGAAAGCTTTGGCTGACGCAGCTCGTGAAAACGGATTGAAATTCTAATAGGGGGACACTTAAAAATGGCATTTAAAGATAACGCAGTTGAATTTGAAGAACGCGTAGTAGCCATCAACCGTGTTACAAAAGTTGTTAAAGGTGGACGTCGTCTTCGTTTTGCAGCTCTTGTGGTTGTTGGTGACCGTAACGGACGTGTTGGTTTCGGTACTGGTAAAGCTCAAGAAGTACCAGAAGCAATCCGTAAAGCAGTGGATGCTGCTAAGAAAAACTTGATCGAAGTACCTATGGTTGGTACAACAATTCCTCACGAAGTTCGTTCTGAATTTGGTGGAGCACGTGTATTGTTGAAACCAGCTGCAGAAGGTTCTGGGGTTGCTGCCGGTGGTGCTACTCGTGCCGTTATTGAATTGGCAGGTATCGCTGACGTGACTTCAAAATCACTTGGATCAAACACTCCAATCAACATCGTTCGTGCGACTGTTGAAGGTTTGAAACAGTTAAAACGTGCTGAAGAAGTTGCTGCACTCCGTGGCATCTCAGTTTCAGATTTGGCATAAGAAAGGGGAACTCATGGCTCAAATTAAAATTACTTTGACGAAGTCTCCAATCGGCCGTATTCCATCACAACGCAAAACTGTTGTGGCGCTTGGTCTTGGCAAATTGAACAGTTCAGTCGTTAAAGAAGATAACGCAGCTATCCGTGGTATGGTCAATGCTGTATCGCACTTGGTAACTGTGGAAGAAATCAACTAAAAACATTTTTGAATAAGTTGATGAATAAATGAGATTGATTAAAATCGATCTTACTTATGAATAAAAAGACTTGAGTCGCGTGGAAAACCATGCGACTTAAAGTCAATCATTTAAGCGAGTTTCTTGAATAAGTCCTTACTTTTTAAGAAGCGCTAGCATTTACATTAAGGAGAAAAGAAATAATGAAACTTCATGAATTACAACCTGCTACAGGTTCACGTAAAGTACGCAACCGTGTAGGTCGTGGTACATCATCAGGTAACGGTAAGACTTCTGGTCGTGGTCAAAAAGGACAAAAAGCTCGTAGTGGCGGCGGTGTTCGTCTTGGTTTTGAAGGTGGACAAACTCCATTGTTCCGTCGTCTTCCAAAACGTGGATTTACCAACATCAACGCGAAAGAATATGCAATTGTGAACCTTGATCAATTGAACGTCTTTGAAGATGGTGCAGAAGTAACACCAGTTGTATTGATCGAAGCTGGTATTGTCAAAGCTGAAAAATCAGGTGTTAAAATCCTTGGTAATGGCGAATTGACTAAGAAATTGACTGTGAAAGCAGCAAAATTCTCTAAATCAGCTGAAGAAGCAATCACTTCAAAAGGTGGTTCAGTAGAAGTCATCTAAGAGGTGACTGCCTATGTTTTTTAGATTACTAAGAGATGCGCTAAGAGTAAAGAATGTTCGTAAGAAAATTCTATTTACAATTTTTATTCTTCTTGTATTTCGAATTGGCACACATATTACAGTCCCAGGGATTAATGCTAAGAGTTTAGATTCGATTTCAAACCTTCCTTTTTTGAATATGATGAGTTTGGTTTCGGGAAATGCGCTTAGAAACTTCTCGATCTTTGCATTGGGGGTAAGTCCTTATATTACAGCTTCCATCATTGTGCAATTATTGCAAATGGATATTTTATCTACCTTTGTAGAATGGGGTAAACAAGGTGAAGTTGGTCGTCGAAAATTAAATCAGGCGACTCGCTATATCTCCTTGGTACTTGCATTTGTTCAATCAATTGGTATTACCGCAAGTTTAAATGCGCTGTCGGGTGCTCAATTGACGACGATGGAATTAAATTGGAAAACTTATTTGATTATCGGTGGTATTTTAACGACTGGTTCGATGATTGTCAACTGGCTCGGTGAGCAAATCACAGATAAGGGATATGGAAATGGAACATCGATGATTATCTTTGCAGGAATCATTTCTTCCTTACCAACGACTATTTCAGAAATTTATGAAGATCGTTTTGTAAACATTGATGCAAGTCGATTAACAGAGTCTATTTTCTTTGTTTCTGCTTTGATAGTAGCTGTTTTGGCGATTGTATTTTTTACAACTTATGTTCAACAAGCAGAATACAAAATCCCTATCCAATATACAAAACGTGCCCAGGGAGCACCATCTAGTTCTTATTTGCCACTGAAATTGAATCCAGCAGGAGTTATTCCAGTTATTTTTGCAGGCTCTATCGCTGCAATACCAACATCTATTGTTCAATTTTTAGCTAGTCAAAATCAGAGCTACACTTGGTTAAGCACCTTGCAGGAATATTTTGACTACACAACGATAAAAGGTATGGTTGTGTATGCTTTGCTAATTGTTGTATTTACATTCTTTTACACTTTTGTTCAAGTAAATCCTGAGAAAACAGCTGAAAATCTTCAAAAGAGTGGTGCCTATATTCACGGCGTGCGCCCAGGAAATGGTACTGAGAAATTTTTCTCTAAACTATTGATGCGATTGGCGACTGTTGGTGCACTTTTCCTTGGATTTGTAGCTTTGCTACCAATCGTAGCGCAAAACACACTTGGCTTATCTTCTAATATTGGATTTCTTGGGACAAGTCTCATTATTGTGATTATGACAAGCATTGAAGGAATCAAACAATTAGAAGGATATCTTTTAAAACGTAAATATATTGGTTTTATGGAAGTAACAGAATAGAATACAGGTTGACTATGTCAACCTTCTATTTTGTTTTTAATAAGTTGGTTAAAACAGAAAATTTATACAAAAGCAAAAGAAGTTTTATATATTTTATAATGTCAACATCTGTAAAGGAGAAAATATGAATCTGTTGATAATGGGACTACCAGGTGCTGGTAAAGGAACGCAAGCTGCAAAAATTGTAGAAAAATATGGTATCGCACATATTTCGACAGGAGATATGTTTCGGGCGGCAATGGCCAATAAAACAGAAATGGGAGTTTTAGCTAAATCTTATATCGATAAAGGTGATTTGGTTCCTGATGAAGTGACAAACGGTATTGTAAAAGAACGCTTGGCGCAAGAGGACATCAAAGAAAAAGGTTTCTTATTAGATGGCTATCCACGTACCATTGAACAAGCGGCAGCTTTAGATGAAACTTTAGAAGATTTAGGCATTCAACTAGAAGGTGTCATTAATATTCAAATCGATCCATCAAAACTGTTAGAGCGTTTAAGTGGTCGTATCATCCACAAAGAAACAGGCGAAACCTTCCATAAAGTCTTTAATCCTCCCGCGGCAGGTTACAATGAAAATGATTTTTATCAACGTGAAGATGATAAGCCTGAATCGGTTAAACGTCGTTTAGAGGTAAACATTGCTCAAGGAGATCCAATTATTGCTCACTACCGTGCAAAAGGATTGGTCCATGATATTGAAGGCGACCAAGAAATTGAAATTGTTTTTTCAGATATTGACCAAGTTTTGTCAAATATCTTATAAAACAAGGGATTAGGCTTGCTTTTTTAAAGTGAAAATGGTAAAATAGCTTAGTCTGACTTATAATTGTTACCTCTGTCTTCAGAGGGCATTAAATCGAAATTTAGAGGGAGAAACTTTTGCATGGCAAAGGAAGATGTGATTGAAATTGAAGGCAAAGTAGTTGATACGATGCCAAATGCTATGTTTACAGTTGAATTGGAAAATGGACACCAAGTCTTGGCAACTGTTTCAGGTAAAATCCGTAAGAACTACATCCGTATTCTTGTCGGAGACCGAGTAACGGTTGAACTTAGTCCATACGATTTGACGCGTGGGCGTATCACATACCGCTTTAAATAGTCGAAATACTTGGAGGGATTAAACATGAAAGTAAGACCATCGGTCAAACCTATTTGCGAATACTGCAAAGTTATTCGCCGTAACGGTCGTGTTATGGTGATTTGTCCAACAAATCCGAAACACAAACAACGTCAAGGCTAAAAGATAGAAAGGAGAAAAAATGGCTCGTATTGCTGGAGTTGATATTCCAAATGACAAGCGCGTGGTAATTTCATTGACTTACGTATACGGTATCGGTCTTGCGACTTCTAAGAAAATTCTTGCAGCTGCAGGTGTTTCAGAAGATGTTCGCGTAAAAGATTTGACATCTGATCAAGAAGATGCAATCCGTCGTGAAGTTGATGCGATTAAAGTTGAAGGTGACCTTCGTCGTGAAGTAAACTTGAATATTAAACGCTTGATGGAAATCGGTTCATACCGTGGAATTCGTCACCGTCGTGGACTTCCTGTCCGTGGACAAAATACTAAAAACAACGCTCGCACTCGTAAAGGTAAAGCTGTTGCGATTGCTGGTAAGAAAAAATAAAATAGGAGGTAGAAAAATTGGCTAAACCAACACGTAAACGTCGTGTGAAAAAGAATATCGAATCTGGTATTGCACATATTCACGCTACATTTAATAACACTATTGTTATGATTACTGATGTGCATGGTAACGCTCTTGCTTGGTCATCTGCTGGTGCTCTTGGTTTTAAAGGTTCTCGTAAATCTACACCATTCGCTGCTCAAATGGCTTCAGAAGCTGCTGCTAAATCTGCACAAGAACACGGTCTTAAAACAGTTGAAGTTACAGTAAAAGGCCCAGGTTCAGGTCGTGAGTCAGCTATTCGTGCTCTTGCTGCCGCTGGTCTTGAAGTTACTGCAATTCGTGATGTGACTCCTGTACCACACAATGGTGCTCGTCCTCCAAAACGTCGCCGTGTATAATCATACAAACGATACACAGCTTTTCGTTTAAGAGGGAGTAAGAAATGATTGAGTTTGAAAAACCAACTATAACAAAAATTGATGAAAATAAAGATTACGGCAGATTTGTAATCGAACCACTAGAGCGTGGATACGGTACAACTCTTGGTAACTCACTTCGTCGTGTACTTCTTGCGTCACTTCCAGGTGCTGCAGTAACATCAATTAAAATTGATGGTGTACTCCACGAATTCGACACAGTTCCAGGTGTTCGTGAAGATGTGATGCAAATTATTTTGAACATCAAAGGCATTGCTGTAAAATCTTATGTCGAAGACGAAAAGACAATTGAACTTGATGTTACAGGACCTGCAGAAATTACTGCTGGTGACATTCTAACAGATAGTGACATTGAAATCGTAAACCCTGACCACTATCTTTTTACGATAAGCGAAGGTGCAAGCCTTAAGGCGACAATGACCGTTCATACTGGTCGTGGATATGTCCCGGCTGAAGGAAATAAAAAAGATGAGGCTCCGGTGGGAACTCTGGCAGTAGATTCAATCTACACACCAGTTACAAAAGTCAATTATCAAGTTGAACCAGCTCGCGTTGGTAGCAATGATGGTTTTGACAAATTAACACTTGAAATCAAAACAAATGGTACAATCATTCCAGAAGATGCTCTTGGATTGTCTGCACGTATTTTAATGGAACACCTTGGTTTGTTTACAGACTTAACGGATGTTGCTAAAACAGCAGAAGTCATGAAAGAGGCTGAAACAGCATCGGATGACCGCATGCTAGATCGTACAATTGAAGAGTTAGATTTATCTGTTCGTTCATACAACTGCTTGAAACGTGCAGGAATTAATACAGTCTTTGATTTGACGGAAAAAACTGAACCAGAAATGATGAAAGTACGAAATCTTGGTCGTAAGAGTTTGGAAGAAGTCAAAGTTAAATTGGCTGATCTTGGATTAGGATTAAAAAAAGATAAATAATAGAGGAGGAACTAATGGCTTACCGTAAACTAGGACGCACTAGCTCACAACGTAAAGCAATGTTACGTGATTTGACTACTGACCTTTTGATCAACGAATCAATCGTAACAACTGAAGCTCGTGCTAAAGAAATCCGCAAAACAGTTGAAAAAATGATTACTCTTGGTAAACGTGGTGACTTACATGCTCGTCGTCAAGCAGCTGCCTACGTTCGTAACGAAATTGCATCAGAAAACTATGATGAAGCAACTGATAAATATACATCAACTACTGCTCTTCAAAAATTATTCGCTGAAATTGCACCTCGTTATGCTGAGCGCAACGGTGGATACACTCGTATCTTGAAAACAGAACCACGTCGTGGTGATGCTGCCCCAATGGCAATCATTGAACTTGTATAAGATCATCAATTTTGTTGAGTGTTACGATGATGGTTGCAAAAAATGCAACTTAGTCTAGCTCTGGTCTACCGCCGATTCATTTTCGGCGGTAACACTCATCATATTGAAAAACGCAACGCTTGTTTATGAAGCGACCTCACATTTAGTGAGATTACTTCATAAGCAGGCGTTTTTAATTACTCGACTTTCCTCTTTCCTGTCAAAAATGTCCTGTAAGAAATTTTTTAAAGGTACTATACTTTATTTATTCAAGAAAGGAGTATAGGGATGGAATTTTTAGATGTTTATGGTAAGGTAGTTGGCATTGTTCACAAGACACGTCGA
>NZ_JBRUIM010000009.1:0-5262 GCF_053207365.1 Streptococcus cameli
GCTAAGCAACTCCCTTATCTCACAGGGGGCAACCCCCAACTACTTCAGGCGTACTAGGGCTTAACTGCTGTGTTCGGCATGGGTACAGGTGTATCTCCTAGGCTATCGTCGCTTAACTATGAATGCGTTATCCATTCAAAATTGAATATCTATATTCTAACAAGAAACCGCTCTGCTGTCAATATTGACTGACTTGAAATTGTAATCTCATTCATTACTTTATTTAGGATAAGTCCTCGAGCGATTAGTATTGGTCCGCTTCATATGTCGCCATACTTCCACTTCCAACCTATCTACCTCATCTTCTCTAAGGGCTCTTACTGATATAAAATCATGGGAAATCTCATCTTGAGGTGGGTTTCACACTTAGATGCTTTCAGCGTTTATCCCTTCCCTACATAGCTACCCAGCGATGCCTCTGGCGAGACAACTGGTACACCAGCGGTAAGTCCACTCTGGTCCTCTCGTACTAGGAGCAGTTCCTCTCAAATTTCCTACGCCCGCGACGGATAGGGACCGAACTGTCTCACGACGTTCTGAACCCAGCTCGCGTGCCGCTTTAATGGGCGAACAGCCCAACCCTTGGGACCGACTACAGCCCCAGGATGCGACGAGCCGACATCGAGGTGCCAAACCTCCCCGTCGATGTGAACTCTTGGGGGAGATAAGCCTGTTATCCCCAGGGTAGCTTTTATCCGTTGAGCGATGGCCCTTCCATACGGAACCACCGGATCACTAAGCCCGACTTTCGTCCCTGCTCGAGTTGTAGCTCTCGCAGTCAAGCTCCCTTATACCTTTACACTCTGCGATTGATTTCCAACCAATCTGAGGGAACCTTTGGGCGCCTCCGTTACCTTTTAGGAGGCGACCGCCCCAGTCAAACTGCCCGTCAGACACTGTCTCCGATAGGGATAACCTATCCGGGTTAGAGTAGCCATAACACAAGGGTAGTATCCCAACAGCGCCTCTGTCGAAACTGGCGTCCCGACTTCAATGGCTCCTACCTATCCTGTACATGTGGTACAGATACTCAATATCAAACTGCAGTAAAGCTCCATGGGGTCTTTCCGTCCTGTCGCGGGTAACCTGCATCTTCACAGGTACTAAAATTTCACCGAGTCTCTCGTTGAGACAGTGCCCAAATCATTACGCCTTTCGTGCGGGTCGGAACTTACCCGACAAGGAATTTCGCTACCTTAGGACCGTTATAGTTACGGCCGCCGTTTACTGGGGCTTCAATTCACACCTTCGCTTACGCTAAGCGCTCCTCTTAACCTTCCAGCACCGGGCAGGCGTCACCCCCTATACATCATCTTACGATTTAGCAGAGAGCTGTGTTTTTGATAAACAGTTGCTTGGGCCTATTCACTGCGGCTGACTTAAAGCCAGCACCCCTTCTCCCGAAGTTACGGGGTCATTTTGCCGAGTTCCTTAACGAGAGTTCTCTCGATCACCTGAGGCTACTCGCCTCGACTACCTGTGTCGGTTTGCGGTACGGGTAGAGTATAATTAACGCTAGAAGCTTTTCTTGGCAGTGTGACGTCACTAACTTCGCTACTAAACTTCGCTCCCCATCACAGCTCAATGTTATAGAGATAAGCATTTGACTCATCTCACACCTCACTGCTTAGACAGGCTCTTCCAATCGCCTGCTTTAGTTAGCCTACTGCGTCCCTCCATCACTATATACTCTAGTACAGGAATATCAACCTGTTGGCCATCGGATACACCTTTCGGTCTCTCCTTAGGTCCCGACTAACCCAGGGCGGACGAGCCTTCCCCTGGAAACCTTAGTCTTACGGTGGATGGGATTCTCACCCATCTTTCGCTACTCATACCGGCATTCTCACTTCTATGCGTTCCAGCACTCCTCACGGTATGCCTTCGCCACACATAGAACGCTCTCCTACCATAACACCTAAGTGTTATCCACAGCTTCGGTAAATTGTTTTAGCCCCGGTACATTTTCGGCGCAGGGTCACTCGACTAGTGAGCTATTACGCACTCTTTGAATGAATAGCTGCTTCTAAGCTAACATCCTAGTTGTCTGTGCAACCCCACATCCTTTTCCACTTAACAATTATTTTGGGACCTTAGCTGGTGGTCTGGGCTGTTTCCCTTTCGACTACGGATCTTAGCACTCGCAGTCTGACTGCCGATCATATCTCATTGGCATTCGGAGTTTATCTGAAATCAGTAAACCGAGATGGCCCCCTCATCCAAACAGTGCTCTACCTCCAAGAGATTTAAATATCGACGCTAGCCCTAAAGCTATTTCGGAGAGAACCAGCTATCTCCAAGTTCGTTTGGAATTTCTCCGCTACCCACAAGTCATCCAAGCACTTTTCAACGTGCCCTGGTTCGGTCCTCCAGTGCGTCTTACCGCACCTTCAACCTGCTCATGGGTAGGTCACATGGTTTCGGGTCTACATCATGATACTAATTCGCCCTGTTCAGACTCGGTTTCCCTACGGCTCCGTCTCTTCAACTTAACCTCGCATCATAACGTAACTCGCCGGTTCATTCTACAAAAGGCACGCTCTCACCCATTAACGGGCTCGAACTTGTTGTAGGCACACGGTTTCAGGTTCTATTTCACTCCCCTTCCGGGGTGCTTTTCACCTTTCCCTCACGGTACTGGTTCACTATCGGTCACTAGGGAGTATTTAGGGTTGGGAGATGGTCCTCCCAGATTCCGACGAGATTTCGCGTGTCTCGCCGTACTCAGGATACTGCTAGGGTTCAAAACTATTTCAAATACGAGGCTCTCACTCTCTTTGGCTGACCTTCCCATGTCATTCTTCTATAATCTTTTCTTCCCACAGCGCAGTCCTACAACCCCGAGGAGTAAACTCCTCGGTTTGCCCTCCTGCCGTTTCGCTCGCCGCTACTAAGGCAATCGCTTTTGCTTTCTCTTCCTGCAGCTACTTAGATGTTTCAGTTCACTGCGTCTTCCTCTACATTACCTTAACAGTAATGAGTGACAGGCATCAACCTGCCGGGTTCCCCCATTCGGACATCTCTGGATCTTCGCTTACGTACAACTCCCCAAAGCATTTCGTTGTTAGTCACGTCCTTCATCGGCTCCTAGTGCCAAGGCATCCACCGTGCGCCCTTATTAACTTAACCTTATTTTTTAACCTAATTCTTTCAAATTAGAAAACTCATTAAATATTTACAGCGTTTTCGGTTTATTTTCTTGTTACTATTCATTTAACTATTACTAATTAAATGGAATTTGATAGATATTCAATTTTCAATGGACAAACTATAAGATACTAAGACCGTCCCGACTTGTCGGGCATTTTTGTAGAAAAATAGGAAACTGACGTTGTGTCCTTAGACACTAGGAAGTTTTTCTTTTTTCCTAAAAAATGAGGTCGTGTTCAATTCCTTGAACTTCATCTTAAATTATTGTCTAGATTTCTCTAGACTATGGAGCCTAGCGGGATCGAACCGCTGACCTCCTGCGTGCAAAGCAGGCGCTCTCCCAGCTGAGCTAAGGCCCCACATATGGGTTGTAATAAAGACCCCTCAAAATTAAAGAAGACTAACGTACAGGTTCCTTATCCTTAGAAAGGAGGTGATCCAGCCGCACCTTCCGATACGGCTACCTTGTTACGACTTCACCCCAATCATCTATCCCACCTTAGGCGGCTGGCTCCAAATGGTTACCTCACCGACTTCGGGTGTTACAAACTCTCGTGGTGTGACGGGCGGTGTG
This sequence comes from Streptococcus cameli, assembly GCF_053207365.1. Taxonomy (NCBI): domain Bacteria; kingdom Bacillati; phylum Bacillota; class Bacilli; order Lactobacillales; family Streptococcaceae; genus Streptococcus; species Streptococcus cameli. The sequence goes on from NZ_JBRUIM010000009.1 coordinate 3,725, forward strand.
TACAAGGCCCGGGAACGTATTCACCGCGGCGTGCTGATCCGCGATTACTAGCGATTCCGACTTCATGTAGGCGAGTTGCAGCCTACAATCCGAACTGAGATTGGCTTTAAGAGATTAGCTTGCCGTCACCGGCTTGCGACTCGTTGTACCAACCATTGTAGCACGTGTGTAGCCCAGGTCATAAGGGGCATGATGATTTGACGTCATCCCCACCTTCCTCCGGTTTATTACCGGCAGTCTCGCTAGAGTGCCCAACTAAATGATGGCAACTAACAATAGGGGTTGCGCTCGTTGCGGGACTTAACCCAACATCTCACGACACGAGCTGACGACAACCATGCACCACCTGTCACCTCTGCCCCGAAGGGAAAGTCTATCTCTAGACCGGTCAGAGGGATGTCAAGACCTGGTAAGGTTCTTCGCGTTGCTTCGAATTAAACCACATGCTCCACCGCTTGTGCGGGCCCCCGTCAATTCCTTTGAGTTTCAACCTTGCGGTCGTACTCCCCAGGCGGAGTGCTTAATGCGTTAGCTGCGGCACTGAGTCCCGGAAAGGACCCAACACCTAGCACTCATCGTTTACGGCGTGGACTACCAGGGTATCTAATCCTGTTTGCTCCCCACGCTTTCGAGCCTCAGCGTCAGTTACAGACCAGAGAGCCGCTTTCGCCACCGGTGTTCCTCCATATATCTACGCATTTCACCGCTACACATGGAATTCCACTCTCCCCTTCTGCACTCAAGTTGTACAGTTTCCAAAGCACACAATGGTTGAGCCACTGCCTTTTACTTCAGACTTATACAACCGCCTGCGCTCGCTTTACGCCCAATAAATCCGGACAACGCTTGGGACCTACGTATTACCGCGGCTGCTGGCACGTAGTTAGCCGTCCCTTTCTGGTAAGATACCGTCATAGTGTGAACTTTCCACTCTCACACCCGTTCTTCTCTTACAACAGAGCTTTACGATCCGAAAACCTTCTTCACTCACGCGGCGTTGCTCGGTCAGGGTTCCCCCCATTGCCGAAGATTCCCTACTGCTGCCTCCCGTAGGAGTCTGGGCCGTGTCTCAGTCCCAGTGTGGCCGATCACCCTCTCAGGTCGGCTATGTATCGATGCCTTGGTAGGCCGTTACCCTACCAACTAGCTAATACAACGCAGGTCCATCTGGTAGTGAAGCAATTGCTCCTTTCAAATTAATAACATGTGTTACTAACTGTTATGCGGTATTAGCTATCGTTTCCAATAGTTATCCCCCGCTACCAGGCAGGTTACCTACGCGTTACTCACCCGTTCGCGACTCAATCAAATCGGTGGAGCAAGCTCCGGTGATTCAATTGCGTTCCACTTGCATGTATTAGGCACGCCGCCAGCGTTCGTCCTGAGCCAGGATCAAACTCTCATTAAAATAGTTTGTCCGGCTAAGCACTCTGGCTTATCCGTTTATTGTTTTTTTGTCATTGACGGACTTGTTAAACAAGTCCACCCTGCACGTTTGGTTCGTCTTCTTTAATTTTCAAAGGTCTTTCATGCCTCTT
>NZ_JBRUIM010000010.1:0-3310 GCF_053207365.1 Streptococcus cameli
CTCAAACGAAGAAATAAGCATATTCACTGGCAAACCAGCCTCTAACAATTCCTCGAATTTCTTAAGCCGACTCTCGAATAAAGAACTGTTAGATATAAATATTTTAGCAATATCATGGTCTCGAGAAATTTTAAAACTCGGAATATCTTCACCAGTCATGACAGCTTCCTCAAGTGATTTCAAAATCTTGAAATACAGACGAACATCAGAGAGGAAGTCAGCCCATGTCATAGCACGTGGCGGAGTCTCGTAGATTAGTCTCTTGATAGCTTGATAGGAGATAAGGGTTAGGAGTAGAGAGAGCGGGAGCATGAGTGCCCCCGCTCCTCTGGTCCACTCCGTTAGTAACAGGACTATGTTCAGCCCCAGTATGCAGGCGACTACCGCCATCGTATTTTTCAATTTGTTCATTTTTAGAACCTCGCTATTTTAGTATTTCGTAATCATCATTTATGAACCTTTCTTTTTCATTTTCTACAAATTCAGTCATATCAGGATTGGTCAGGTTATTGTACAGCCTTTCCGCTTTCTTAGGAAAATCGGTGACCTCAATCTCACGAGCCAGCACGTCATAGAAGTCTATGCCATGATACTCGAAGATGCGCTCCAAGTTCTTCAGCGTTGGCACAACCGACTTGCGAAGCCACATGAGAAGCGTGTATAGGTCAGCATCTCGTTCTGCGTTATTAAACCTAATAAGGTCGTTCTCCTGTACGAAGTCATCCCACCAGCTGGAAATGGTCCAGTTCCTAAGGTCGCTATATAGCTCGCCTGAGCGATTCCTTGTGGGGTTTACGAACGTTATCATATTTCGCACAATGCCCTTGTAGACCTGATCCACCGTTCGACCAGCTAAGAGCTTATCCACGGCGGTCTCTGCCTTATTTCTTGTCAGCATGAGCTCATATCTGAGCCAGCAGTCCTTAGCCTCTTCAGGGAGGAGCTGGCGCTCCTCGAGATATTGCATGCGCTTATCATATAAGCGATACACCACATTACCATCTCGAGTAGACTTAGCCCGCGGATTCCCGATATATACCGTCTGACCTCTTGCAGATTCGTTCTTCCCAAGCGACTGAATCACATTGTAGGCCTTCTTCCGAGAGCAATAGTGACCTCGGTCGAGCTTGTAAGCAATCGTCTTCAAGTTCAGCAATCCCTCATAGTCGTCCATGGCGATGTCCACCCGTGTCATGCGTGCCTCATGTTCTCGGAGAGTTCGGAAGACACCAACCCAGTCACCAGCCACGTGATGATAGAGGTCAGTACATCCTTGCCCCGTAAATATCACGTTCACAGTATCAGATGAGCCATTGAGTCTATCTCTCTTGGGCGAGTTAAAATAAATCGTCAGATACCCCGACAGGGTCAATCCAGAGTTGTAGAAATTGCGCCCCTCTACAGTCTCGAACTCTATCGAACCATAGCCCCATGTCTTCAAAATTTCGAAGATATCTCCGAAATAGTTCTCCTCCGTAGCTGGTAGCGTAAATGCTAACCAGTCTATCTTGTATGCTTGCAACATAGTAAACCTCTGAAAACCAGTAGTATCAAGGGCTTAGCCCCTATTTTTGACCGTTGAACACTACCTATTTAGTACCTGTAGTGTTCATTTTTTGCGTCCCTATTCAGGGACGGGGCCACTCCCTCAGGGTTGAAAGACTACGCTATTCAACCCCTCCCGAGTAGCATATACTTCCTCATTCTTTTGAGGACAATTCCTCCTCTCTGTAATAGGCCACTGGCTCAATGCTCTTCAGGGCATCTGCCCAGTAGATAGTCACCCCGAAATGATTCTCAGGGAATCGGGTCTTGGTCTCTGCGTGCACCATGTAGATGGTGTTCTTGCGCAGTTCAAGTTTTTCATCTGTCTTAAGAACCAGTACCGCACCTTTACGGTCTCGGTCAGAGACTAACACATTGAACTGTGTCGCCACTCGCTCGTCCTTGGTCTCTCGCACCTCAGCGCCAGCATAATGGACAATGGCTTTGAAATCGTAGGTTGTCTTTTCCGATTTAAAATCAGAAATCATAGAATCTAATTTCATAGAATATACCTCGTATCTGCGTAACTTCATAGGATTTTCAATTTCTGCAGATTAGGGAAATCAAAAACCACTGCCGATAGTACCCCAGTAGGGGCGCCATTTGCAGTGGTTTCAATCTTTATTTTCTTTTTGTTGAATTTAATAGAACTCTATGATAGAATTGTAATATAATTAAGAATATAGATTGTGCCACTGCAATTGGCATAGTCGAAACCCCGAAAGAAGCGACTGCAATCGTTTCTTTTTTTTGTTTCTACTTTTAGTATAATAGAATTCAGGAGAGAATCAAGGGATTTTCTCATTTTTTTTATATTTTTTTTGAAATTTTTACGGCCTCAGGCATATCGAAAGCCAAATAATCCAATTGTAGCAGGGCGGGTCGGCTCTGATTCTCCATGCCGTAGATGTAGCCCTCCCCCTTGGCAAATGCACGATTCCTCAAATCAAAATCAGACACATTGAAGCCAAGACCCTCGAGGGCGGTTCTATTAGCTCGTCCCAGGGCAACCTTAATTGCGAGCGACTCACGGGAGGCCACGGATAGAGAAGTCTCCGATGTATGATACTGCCCACTAATGACTACGAAGACCCCAGCCTTACGGCCAAGTAGGATAATTTTAGCGATTTTGTTCTGGAATTCCTTTAGCTCTTTAGGGCTTTTGCAAGAAAGTGAGAAGGAAGCCAGCTCATCGAAGAAGAGATAGACCGCACTATAGAGAGCTGAACAGTCATCTATACGGTTGTTAGCCATATAACTGACACGCGTCTCGATGGTCTCAGTCAGCCTATCCAGTAACTCCATGACCTCGTCATAGCTGGAGTAGAATGGGATAGATTCAGCCAGTGAGCTAAGCTCCAGCTTGACATCCACGATATGAAGGTCAGCCCCTCCCCACAATGCCTGAAGTATCAGCTGATTAAGCAGATTCGTCTTCCCTGAACCCGAAGCGCCTCCTATCAGCATGTGTGGGGTCTTCCTCATGTCGACATGATAGCGACCTATCTGAAGTTCATATCCTCCAGCTGGTATCTTTCCAACCCTCCTATCATAAGAAAACACATCAGAATGAGCCTCGCCCCGTGTCTTCAGCGAATCGAAGAGTTCCACCTCATAGCGCTTAGCTGAGGCGTTCCGCTCAAACGAAGAAATAAGCATATTCACTGGCAAACCAGCCTCTAACAATTCCTCGAATTTCTTAAGCCGACTCTCGAATAAAGAACTGTTAGATATAAATATTTTAGCAATATCATGGTCTCGAGAA
>NZ_JBRUIM010000011.1:0-2259 GCF_053207365.1 Streptococcus cameli
CTGAGTCAGTATCCGAGTCAGTATCCGAATCCGTTTCTGAGTCCATTTCTGAATCAGTATCCGAGTCCATCTCTGAGTCAGTTTCTGAATCAATTTCTGAATCAGTAAGTGAGTCAATCTCTGAGTCAGTTTCTGAATCAATTTCTGAGTCAGTTTCTGAATCAATTTCTGAATCAGTTTCTGAATCAATTTCTGAGTCAGTATCCGAATCAGTTTCTGAGTCCATTTCTGAATCAGTATCAGAGTCAGTAAGTGAATCAATCTCTGAATCGGTATCAGAATCCATTTCTGAGTCAGTAAGCGAGTCAATCTCAGAATCCGTTTCTGAGTCAGTATCCGAATCCATTTCTGAGTCAGTAAGTGAGTCAATCTCTGAGTCAGTATCCGAATCAATTTCTGAATCAGTATCAGAGTCAATCTCTGAGTCAGTGTCAGAATCCATTTCTGAGTCAGTTTCTGAATCAATTTCTGAGTCAGTATCAGAATCCGTTTCTGAATCAGTTTCTGAGTCCATTTCTGAGTCAGTATCAGAATCCATTTCTGAGTCAGTAAGTGAGTCAATCTCCGAATCAGTATCAGAGTCCGTATCTGAGTCAGTTTCTGAATCGGTATCCGAATCAGTATCTGAGTCAATCTCAGAATCAGTATCTGAGTCAATCTCAGAATCAGTTTCTGAGTCAGTAAGTGAGTCAATCTCCGAATCAGTATCAGAGTCCGTATCTGAGTCAGTTTCTGAATCGGTATCCGAATCAGTATCTGAGTCAATCTCAGAATCAGTTTCTGAGTCCATTTCTGAATCAGTATCTGAGTCAATCTCTGAGTCAGTATCAGAATCCATTTCTGAATCGGTATCCGAATCAGTATCAGAATCAGTATCAGAATCCGTTTCTGAATCAGTATCAGAGTCAATCTCTGAGTCAGTATCAGAATCAGTATCAGAATCCATTTCTGAATCCGTATCCGAATCAGTAAGCGAGTCAATCTCCGAATCAGTATCAGAGTCAGTATCCGAATCAATTTCTGAGTCAGTAAGTGAGTCCATCTCTGAGTCAGTATCCGAATCAGTATCCGAATCAATTTCTGAATCAGTATCAGAATCAGTAAGTGAGTCCATCTCTGAGTCAGTATCAGAATCTATCTCTGAATCGGTATCAGAATCCATCTCTGAGTCAGTATCTGAATCCGTTTCTGAATCCATCTCTGAGTCAGTTTCTGAATCCATTTCTGAATCCATCTCTGAGTCAGTTTCTGAATCCATCTCTGAGTCAGTTTCTGAATCAATCTCTGAATCGGTATCAGAATCCATCTCGGAATCCGTTTCTGAATCCGTATCTGAGTCAATCTCTGAATCAGTATCAGAGTCAATCTCTGAGTCAGTTTCTGAATCAATCTCAGAATCCGTATCCGAATCCATCTCTGAGTCAGTATCAGAATCCATTTCTGAATCAGTATCAGAGTCAATCTCTGAGTCAGTATCAGAATCCGTTTCTGAGTCAGTTTCTGAATCCGTATCTGAATCAGTATCTGAGTCAATATCTGAATCCGTATCCGAATCCGTATCTGAATCAGTTTCTGAGTCAGTAAGTGAGTCCATCTCTGAGTCCATTTCTGAGTCAGTATCCGAATCCGTATCTGAATCAGTATCTGAGTCAATCTCAGAGTCAGTTTCAGAATCAATTTCTGAGTCAGTTTCAGAATCCGTTTCTGAGTCAGTATCAGAATCCATTTCTGAATCGGTATCCGAATCCGTATCAGAATCCGTATCTGAATCAGTATCTGAATCAGTATCTGAATCAGTATCTGAGTCCATCTCTGAATCCGTTTCTGAATCAGTATCTGAGTCCATCTCTGAGTCAGTTTCTGAATCAATTTCTGAGTCAGTGTCTGAATCGGTATCCGAATCTGTTTCTGAGTCCATCTCCGAATCGGTATCCGAGTCAATCTCTGAGTCAGTATCAGAATCAGTTTCAGAATCCATCTCTGAGTCAGTATCCGAATCAGTAAGCGAGTCAATCTCTGAGTCAGTATCAGAATCAATTTCAGAATCCATCTCTGAATCGGTATCCGAATCAATCTCTGAGTCAGTATCAGAATCAGTTTCAGAATCCATCTCTGAATCGGTATCCGAGTCAATCTCTGAGTCAGTCTCTGAATCAGTATCAGAATCCATTTCTGAATCGGTATCCGAATCCGTTTCTGAATCAGTATCCGAATCAGTATCCGAATCAGTATCTGAATCCATCTCAGAATCCGTTTCTG
>NZ_JBRUIM010000012.1:0-1983 GCF_053207365.1 Streptococcus cameli
CTGAGTCAGTATCAGAATCCGTATCTGAATCCGTTTCTGAGTCCATTTCTGAGTCCATTTCTGAGTCAGTATCAGAATCCATTTCTGAGTCAGTAAGTGAGTCAATCTCCGAATCAGTATCAGAGTCAGTATCCGAATCAGTAAGCGAGTCAATCTCTGAGTCAGTATCAGAATCCATTTCTGAGTCAGTAAGTGAGTCCATCTCTGAATCGGTATCAGAATCCATTTCTGAGTCAGTATCAGAATCCATCTCTGAGTCAGTATCAGAGTCAGTAAGTGAATCAATCTCTGAGTCAGTATCAGAATCCATTTCTGAATCAGTTTCTGAGTCAGTGTCAGAATCAGTAAGTGAGTCAATCTCCGAATCCGTTTCTGAGTCAATCTCAGAATCCGTTTCTGAGTCAGTAAGTGAGTCCATCTCTGAATCGGTATCCGAATCAATCTCTGAGTCAGTATCAGAATCCATTTCTGAATCGGTATCCGAATCCGTTTCTGAATCAGTATCCGAATCAGTATCCGAATCAGTATCTGAATCCATCTCAGAATCCGTTTCTGAGTCAGTATCCGAATCAGTAAGTGAGTCCATCTCTGAGTCAGTATCAGAATCCGTATCTGAATCAGTTTCTGAGTCCATTTCTGAGTCAGTAAGTGAGTCAATCTCCGAATCAGTATCAGAGTCCGTATCAGAGTCCGTATCCGAATCCGTTTCTGAATCAGTATCCGAATCAGTATCTGAATCCATCTCAGAATCCGTTTCTGAGTCAGTATCCGAATCAGTAAGTGAGTCCATCTCTGAGTCAGTATCTGAATCCGTTTCTGAGTCAGTATCAGAATCCGTATCTGAGTCCATTTCTGAATCAGTATCTGAGTCAGTAAGTGAATCCATTTCTGAGTCAGTGTCAGAATCCATTTCTGAGTCAGTATCAGAATCCGTATCTGAATCCGTTTCTGAGTCCATTTCTGAGTCCATTTCTGAGTCAGTATCAGAATCCATTTCTGAGTCAGTAAGTGAGTCAATCTCCGAATCAGTATCAGAGTCCGTATCCGAATCCGTTTCTGAATCCGTATCCGAATCAGTATCTGAATCCATCTCAGAATCCGTTTCTGAGTCCATCTCTGAATCGGTATCCGAGTCAATCTCTGAGTCAGTATCCGAATCCGTATCTGAGTCCATTTCTGAATCAGTATCTGAGTCAGTAAGTGAATCCATTTCTGAGTCAGTGTCAGAATCCATTTCTGAGTCAGTATCAGAATCCGTATCTGAATCCGTTTCTGAGTCCATTTCTGAGTCCATTTCTGAGTCAGTATCAGAATCCATTTCTGAGTCAGTAAGTGAGTCAATCTCCGAATCAGTATCAGAGTCCGTATCAGAGTCAGTTTCTGAATCGGTATCCGAATCAGTATCTGAGTCAATCTCAGAATCAGTTTCTGAGTCAATCTCAGAATCAGTTTCTGAGTCCATTTCTGAGTCAGTATCAGAATCCGTTTCTGAGTCCATTTCTGAATCAGTATCTGAGTCAGTGTCAGAATCCATTTCTGAGTCAGTATCCGAGTCAGTATCAGAGTCCGTATCTGAGTCAGTTTCTGAATCAGTTTCTGAATCAGTATCTGAATCGGTATCCGAATCAGTATCTGAGTCAATCTCAGAATCAGTTTCTGAGTCAGTGTCAGAATCCGTTTCTGAATCAATCTCTGAATCCGTATCCGAATCAGTAAGCGAGTCAATCTCTGAGTCAGTAAGCGAGTCAATCTCTGAGTCAGTATCCGAATCAGTAAGTGAGTCCATCTCTGAGTCAGTATCTGAATCCGTTTCTGAGTCCATCTCTGAATCGGTATCCGAATCCGTTTCTGAGTCCGTATCCGAATCAGTAAGTGAGTCCATCTCTGAGTCAGTATCAGAATCAATTTCTGAGTCAGTATCCGAATCAGTAAGTGAGTCAATCTCTGAATCGGTATCAGAATCCATCTCTGAGTCCGTATCAG